>NZ_LSZQ01000051.1 GCF_001580015.1 Cephaloticoccus primus | reverse complement strand
TTTTTTTTATTGTTTTTTTTTTCCCCCCCCCCCCCCCCCCGAGCATAACTTTATATAAGTCATGGTGTTGTGCGGGTTTGGTGGTTGGGGTATGTGTATTTATAGGGATGGTATGCTCTCCCGTTAATGCGCAGATTATTTTACCAACAGAGCTTATTGCTTGGGCGGAGGGAGCAGAGGATGCGAGTGGGGATACTCTTGATATGACCCATGAAGAATTAATTAATAAAGAGCAAGGGGAGGTAGTAGAAGAACAAGCTAGAGCTCAGGCTGGTTCCGATATTGTACTGGATGGTATTTTTGTGAGTATGGATAATGCGGGGCAGAATATAGATATTTACAGAGGGAATGTCAGGTTTATAGGGGGAGGTAATTATCTATATACGCATAATGTGAGTATCTATGCTATGGATTTGGTTCGCTCTGACTTATCAAGAAGTACTTTTTTCTATGAGAAGCTAGGTAATTTGATCTTTGAGAGGGATGTCAGTAAGTATGCCATAAATGACGGAGGTGGTATTGCTATTATTCCTTGGGCAGTAGTAAATAACTTCGGAGGTGGTGACGATCTTTATGAATTTGCCGCTATCCGGAAAGACCATCGGGGATATCACTTAGAGGAAATGAATTCCGCTTTCCTTGAAGGAAGGCGAGATTTGTGGAATAGCGCAGCAAATGGTCTTATAGGTGGGGGGATAAGTTATCTGGGTGGCTCCAAGGTGGTTAACTCTCTAACACTATGGAATAGTGGTGATGTAAATTTTAACGGAGAGAGCCTTACAATAAACTCTGGAGGGTTAATTCACAATGGTGGTCATTTCAGTATTAGTGGAGGTGCTGGCAGTCGGATTACTACTGCTAAGCATCGCCCTCTGTATATTCACGGTCAGGCTCCTAATCTGGATATTAATGGAGAGGTGAAGCTGACTGGTGGGATGGATATTGTGAAAACAGGAGAAGGAATTTTGAGCTTGAATAGTTCGGTAACGCATGATGTCGGCGCGGTATATATTCATCAAGGAGTTCTGGATTTGAAAGAGGGTGTGTTATTTGTTTCTGGGCCTATCACTGTAGGTGATGGTTTGGGTACTGATAAGCTGAGACTGGCGGGAAGTCGGCGAAACCAAATTCAGAAAAGAGGCGGTGGCCACCCTACGATTATCTTAAGTGGGAATGAGAGTATGCAGGAGGGCGGAGGCGCAGTTCTCGAAATGGGAGGTGGTACACAGCTAGAGCTCGCCAAGCTGCATATCGAAAAACAGGGCGTAATCGATTGGGTGGGCGGCTACGACAAGGCTGCCAACATCCTGTGGCTCGACGAGCTGACTTTTAGCGGGCCCGATGCGAAGCTGTTTATGAAAAACTGGAGGGAATATGAAGATATCCTGTTGGTGAGGAAGAGCAGCTTCGATTTCGCCCGCTTAAACAACATCAGCTTCGAAGGCTATAAGGGGCCTACCAAGTGGAGAGAATATGATAAGGACTTTATTGAAATCACCCCCTTTATCCCCGAGCCGGCGACCTACGGCGCAATCCTCGGTGCGCTCGGTGTGGCGGTAGTCGCGTGGCGCCGCCGCCGCGCGAACGAGGCGAGCCGCAGGCCCTTTCATCGGCGAGACGGCGTTGTCGCCTCGCTGGATGCGGTAGAAGCCACCGCCCAATGAATCGGTCACGGACTGCCCCGCGCGCAGTGTAGGGCAGGGGAAAATGTGCAGGATAGCTTCGAAAGGAGCTGGTTTCGGGAATTAATCTCAGTATCGATAGGGGCTCTTCCTGTTCTGTAATCCGTTTCCTCGTCATCCAAACCGCAGTCTTCTTATGAAAAAACATCCCTTCTTATTCGCCTGTGCGCTGGCTGGTCTCGCGCTGTTCTTGGCGCCGTTCGCGCAGGCGCAGCCGATCCGGATCACGCATGCCAAGGGCGAGCTCGTCTTGCCCGCGGTGCCGAAGCGGGTCCTCGTGCTCGATGTGCCCAGCCTCGACAACCTCGACGCGCTGGGCGTCGAAGTCGCGGGCGTGCCCGACGGCAATCTCGTCCCCTATCTGGCGAAATATCAGGCGGCCAAATACGCGAAGATCGGCTCGCTGTTTGAGCCCAACTACGAGGCGATCAATGCGGCGCGGCCTGATTTGATCATCATCGGCGGTCGCTCTTCCTCGAAGTACAAGGAAGTGGCCGCAATCGCGCCGACAATCGACCTGAGCGTGGATGCGGACAACTATATCGAGAGCGCGAAGGCGAACCTCGCGACGCTGGGCCGCATTTTTGGGAAGGAGCGCCGCGCCGCCGAGCTGAACACTGCACTGGACGCCAGGCTCGCCGCGCTAAAGGGGCTCGCCGCCGGCGCGGGCCGCACGGTGATCGTCACCACCAACGCGGGGCGCATCGGCGCCTACGGGCCGCGCTCGCGGCTGGGCTGGCTGCACAGTACGGTGGGTTTCAACACGGTGATGGATAACATCGACGACCGTTTCCACGGCGGGGACATCATCTCCTTCGAGTTTCTGATGGAGAAAAATCCGGACTGGATCTTCGTCATCAGTCGCGATGCGGCCATCGGCCAGCGCAACGCCGAGAACGCGGCGGAGAAGGTACTGGACAACGAGCTCACACACCAGACCACGGCCTGGAAGAAGCAGCAGATCGTGTACCTCGACCCGCCCTCGGCCTACATCGTCGGCAGCGGCTACCAGGCGCTGAGCAACTTGCTCGGCCAGGTGCACGACGCGCTCGTCGCCAGCAAGGTGGGCAAAAAGTAGGGCGTGTGGTCAATTGATTGACGCACTTCCACTGCGCCCCTCGCAACGCGACAGGGGGGCTTATGTAAATTTTCGATTTTGTTTGGGCGCGAAGCGCACGAACAAAATCGAAAACTACATGGAAGTGGTCATCGACCACCGCTGCCCGCGCAGGGCGTCTTCGCGCCTCCGCGTTTTCCCTCGCTATCGGATGACATTTGCTCGCGATTCACACCGCCTTCGTCCTCACTCTCCGCATGAGCAAGTCACTCGCGCTCGCCCTGCTCGCCGTTGTCGTGCTG
>NZ_LSZQ01000050.1 GCF_001580015.1 Cephaloticoccus primus | reverse complement strand
GGGGGCGGGGGGGAGCCTGTTTATCGGCGTGAGCGACGTGTCGCTGGACACGCTGTGGCGGGGCGATACCGCTGCGCAGGCCCGGCGGGTGCTGCTCGTGAGCCGCGTGCCGCGCACGGTCGCGCTGGTGCTGGCGGGCAGCAGCATGGCGATCGCCGGCCTCATCATGCAGATGCTTGTGCGCAACCGCTACGTCGAGCCCGCGACGGCGGGCACGCTGCAATCGGCGAGCCTCGGGCTGCTGGTGGTATCGCTCGTTGCGCCGGGGCTTTCCGTGTTCGGGAAGATGCTGGTCGCGGCAGGTTTCGCACTCGCGGGCACGCTGTTGTTTTTGCGGATCCTGCGTGCGGTGCCGCTGCGCGACATCCTGCTGGTGCCGCTGATCGGCATCATGCTGGGCGGTGTGATCAGCGCGGTGACTACGTTTTTCGCGTATCGCTATGACTTGCTGCAATCGCTGCTCGCGTGGACGACGGGCGACTTCTCCGGCGTGTTGCGCGGACGCTACGAGCTGCTCTGGCTCGGCTTCGTTTTTGCGCTAGCTGCCTATGTGCTGGCCGACCGGTTGACGGTGGCCGGCATGGGGCGCGACTTTACGACGAATCTGGGGCTCAACTACCGGCGTGTCGTCAACCTGGGCTTCCTCATCGTCGCGCTGGTGAGTGCGACGGTGGTGGTGACGGTGGGCATGATCCCTTTTCTCGGGCTGGTCGTGCCGAATATCGTGAGCCTCGTCATCGGCGACAACATGCGCCGCGCGATCCCTTGGGTCGCGATATTGGGCAGCCTCTTCGTGCTGGCTTGCGACATGCTGGGGCGGACGATCCGTGCGCCCTATGAAATCCCGATCGGCACAGTTGTGGGCGTGACCGGCAGCGCGCTCTTTCTGTACCTGCTCCTGCGCAAGCGCCGCCATGCCAACTGACGTCTCAGCCAAACCCGCGCCAGAGGAAGTGCCCGCACCCGCGCGTGCGGACAGCGGGGCTGGTGCCGCGACCAGCGAACAGGCCGCCCGACGTGTTCCCGGCGAGGGCGCGCATAATCAAGAGGGCGGAGTACCCCGTGCGGCCAACGGGAACGCGCAGGGCAAACAGGCCGCGCCTGCCGCGCGCAGTGGCCCGGCCTGCGACCGCGACACTGCGGCCAATAAGCGGGTCGAGCACCCCCGCAGGCCGAGAGTCGTGCTGGCGGTGCTCCTCGTATTGGCGCTGGCCGCGATGTTCGCCTTCATGACGCTGGGGGCGCAGGGCAGTTGGAGTTTCATCCTGCCCTTTCGGGCGACCAAGCTGGCGGCGCTCCTGCTCGTCGCCTACACCGTGGCGGTGTCCACCGTGCTGTTTCAGACGGTGACCAATAACCGCATTCTGACTCCGGCAGTCATGGGCTTCGACTCGCTCTTCGTGCTGGGGCAGACGCTGCTCTTCGCCGTGCTCGGCTCGCAGGCCACGCTGTCGATTGACCCGCGCCTGCGCTTTCTCGCGGACACCGTGCTGCTGGTCGTTTTTGCGGGGCTGCTGTACCGCTGGCTCTTCTCGGGCGGGGAGCGCAGCCTGCACCTGCTGGTGCTCGTCGGCATCATCTTCGGCGTGCTCTTTCGAAGCCTGGCAAACTTCGTGCAGCGCATCCTCGACCCCAACGAGTTTGCCGTCCTGAGCGACACGCTGTTCGCCAGTTTCAACTCGATTGATAAAACGCTGCTCGCGATCTCGGCGCTCATCGTGGCGCTGGTCACGCTCGCGGGTGCGCGGTTGTTTCACACTTTCGACGTGCTCGCGCTTGGCCGCGCCACAGCGATCAACCTCGGCGTGGCGCACCGGCGCGTGGTCACGCTGGTCTTGATCCTGGTCTCCATCCTCGTGGCCGTGTCTACGGCGCTGGTCGGCCCCGTCCTGTTTTTCGGCCTGCTGGTCTCCGCGCTCGCACATTATCTCGTGGGCAGCCACCGGCATCGGCACCTGCTGCCCGCGGCGGTGCTGCTGGCGGTCGTGCTGCTGGTCGGCGGCCAGGTCGTGCTTGAGCGGGTATTCGCGTTTAACACTGCGCTGGCCATCGTCATCGAGTTTTTGGGCGGCGTGGTCTTCATCCTCATGATCCTCAAACAAAGCCGCGCGCGATGATCGTCACCCACTCCGTTTCCAAGGCCTATGGCCGCACGCTTGTCGTCGATAACGTCTCGCTTACCATCCCGGGCGGCGGCCTGACCTCGATCATCGGCCCCAACGGCGCGGGCAAGTCCACGCTGCTGTCGCTCATGGCGCGGCTGCTGCCGATGAATGCGGGCACCGTCACCGTCGATGGGCTCGACGTCACCCAGACGCCCGATGCGCAGCTCGCGCAGCGCCTCTCGATCCTGCGCCAGGACAACCACCTGTCCTCGCGCCTGACCGTGCACGACCTCGTAAGCTTCGGCCGCTACCCGTACTCCAAAGGGCGGCTGACGACCGAGGATAAGGTCTACATCGAGCGCGCGCTGGCTTATCTCGAACTCGAACCGCTGGCTGGCCGCTTCCTCGACGAACTCTCCGGCGGCCAACGCCAACGCGCCTTTGTGGCGATGGTGCTTTGCCAGGACACCGACTACGTGCTGCTCGACGAGCCGCTCAACAACCTCGATATGAAACACGCCCGCGGGATGATGAAGATCCTGCACCGCGCCACGCGCGAGCTGGGCAAGACCGTCGTGCTCGTGCTGCACGACATCAATTTCGCCGCGTGGTACTCCGACCGCATCATCGCGATGCGCGAAGGCAAAGTCTGGGCGAGCGGCAGCGTGGAGACCATCATCCAGCCCGAAATGCTGGGCCAGATCTACGACATGGAGATCAGCATCCACCGGATCGGCACCCGCCCCATCGCCCTGTTCTACGAATAGAGCGGGCGGAGAGAAAACCGCGCAGCAACCACCCACACACGCGCGGGAAATATGCGCTGGCTCCCCGCAGGTCACTTAAGAATAGTGGACTATGCTTAACCGGCATTTGCGATGAAAGATTTTCTAGATCAACAGATTAAGGTGCACCTGAAACGGCTGAATCCGTGGTGGGAGACGGGAAAACTCGATTTTCCGGCTGCCGGGCTGCGACCCCGGGCCTATTTGGGGCAGGTGCTCGCCTTGTTAAGTGATGAGTCACTGCACCGGGCGGTGGTGCTGCTGGGGCCCAGGCGGGTGGGGAAGACAATTCTCATCCAGCACTTGATAGGTGAGCTCCTCCGCAGAGGGATTTCCGGACAGTGCTGTGCGTATGTGGAGATGGATCATCCGCTTTTACATGGGCAGACGCTGGAGAGCCTTATCGCACAGATAGAGCAGGCTACGCCACAGGGGCAGGGCCTGAGGTTTCTGTTTTTCGACGAAATCCAATCCCACAAGGACTGGGAAAAACACCTGAAGCCGCTGGTCGATCACCGCCCTGATTTGCGGCTACTCGTTTCGGGCTCGGCGGCCGCTGCGCTTAAGCGCCAGAGTACAGAATCAGGGGCGGGGCGTTTTACGGACTTTCTGCTCCCTCCGCTGACTTTTGATGAGTACCTGTCGCTGCGCGAGGAGCCCAGCGAGATCGAGGAGGGAGAAAATACCGCGGGCGATGCGCCGCAGCATGGGAGGTATCGCGTGCGGGATTTGGCCAGGCTCAACTCGCAGTTTGCCGATTACATAAACTACGGGGGCTATCCTGAGCTGGCCTTGTCGGACACGGTGCGGGGGAATCCCGTGCGCTTCGTAAAGAGCGACATTGTCGAGAAGGTGCTCCTGCGTGATCTCCCGCAGCTCTATGGCATCCAGGATATTCAGGAGCTGAATGCATTGTTTACGCTGCTGGCGTTCAACACCGCCGAAGAGGTTTCCCTAGAGCAGATCTCACAACGCAGTGGTGTGGGGAAACCGACCATACAACGCTACATCGAGTACCTGGAGTCTGCCTTCCTGATCAGGCGGGTTTTCCGCGTGGATCAGGACGGGAGGCGTTATCAGCGCTCGCGGAGTTTTAAAGTTTACCTGACCAATCCAGCAATGTTCGCCGGACTGTTTGGCGCGAGGAGTGCTGATGATGCCGAGTTCGGGCACTTGGTCGAAACGGCGATTTTCGCGCAGCGCTTTCACACCAGTGCGCGGCTCAACTACGCGCGTTGGGGGAAACGCGATTACGAGGTGGATCTTGTGGAGTCTTCCCAAGGGCTGCGCCCGACAGGGGCTCTGGAGATCAAGTGGAGTGACCGGAATGCGCAGCGGCCCGAAGAGTTGCGGGGGCTCATCCGGTTTGCCCGGCAAAACGCATTACCAGAAGTCTGGGCAACGACGCGTGGCGTTTTTTCCAATACAGAGGTCGAGGGAGTGCGCATTTACCAATGGCCTGCCGCAGTCATGGCCTATCACGATGGAGTCAATGCCGTGAACAGCGCGGGGCAGCTTTCGCTCTGATCCGGTTCGGCTACTGGCGCGCCGGATCATCTGCCGAGCTCGGTGTGCAGGGCGGGGCGCAGGTGGGTACAGCGTTGTTTGGACTCGGCGTTGCGCACGGCCATCGCGTAGGCGGTGGGGTCGCCGACGAGGAAGACTTTTTTCTTCCCGCGGGTGATGGCGGTGTAGAGCAGGTTGCGCTGGAGCATCATGAAGTGCGCCTTGAGCAGCGGGATGATGACGATGGGGTACTCGCTGCCCTGGGACTTGTGGATGCTGATGCAGTAGGCGTGGGCGAGGTCGCCAAAATCGCGGCGGGTGAGCGTGTGTGTCTCGCCGTCGAAGTCGGCGCTGAGCGTGCCTTCGCGACCATCGATGGCGGTGATGGTGCCGATGTCGCCGTTGAAGAGGTTCAGGTCGTAGTTGTTGCGTAGCTGGATGATTTTATCGCCCGCGCGAAACTCGATGCCGCTCCAGCGGATGCCTTGGGGCTGCGGGTTGAGCGCGGCCTGGAGCTGGGCGTTGAGGTTGGCGACTCCGGCGGCGCCTTTGTGCATGGGCGCGAGGACTTGCAGGTCGCGGATGGGGTGCGGCCAGCGGAGCAGCCGGGGGATGTGCTGGGAGCACAGGTCGAGGATTTTGGCGACGCAGTCCTGCGCGTCTGTCGCGGCGATGAAGGAGAGATCGGCCCAGGCCTGGAGCGTGTCGAAGTCTTGATGGAGGGGCGGCGTGGCGGGGTCTCCGGCGTTGATGGCGTGGGCGGTGGTGACGATGCCGCTTTGGCCTTTCTGGCGGTAGATGGCGGAGAGCCGCGTAACGGGAAAGGTTGTTGCCGTGGTCGCCGCCGTTGCCGCCGCTGCTGCTGCGGCCGCGGCGGCGGTGGGCGCGTCCCCCGTAGTTTGGGCGACGGCGATGAGGTCGTTTAACACATCGCCGGCGCCGACGCTGGGGAGCTGGTCGGTGTCGCCGACGAGCAGGAGGTGTGCGCGGTTGGGGACGGCGGCGAGGAGCGCGGCGGCGAGCCGCACGTCGAGCATCGAGGCTTCGTCAACGATGAGGAAGTCGGTCGCCAGCGGTGAGTTTTCGTTGGCGGCGAAGCGGCCTTTGGCGGGCTCGAACTTGAGGAGCCGGTGGATCGTGGAGGCGTAGCCGCCGGTGGTTTCGGCGAGGCGCTGGGCAGCGCGGCCTGTGGGTGCGGCGAGGTGCACGCGGGTTTTCTTCGCGCGCAGGATGTCGACCAGCGCGCGCAGGATCGTGGTCTTCCCCGTGCCGGGGCCGCCGGTGAGGATCGAGACTTTATGCGCGAGTGCGGCGCGCAGCGCGCTGGCCTGGAGCGGGTGGAAGGTGAAGCCCGCCTTTTGCGCGGCCCAGTCGACCGCGGCGTCGATCTTGATTGAGGGCAGGCCGCTGGGGGTTTGCAGGAGGCGGGAGATGGCGGCGGCGATGCGCGATTCGGCGCGGTGGTTTAGCGGGAGCTGGAGGATCTGGCCTTGCGCGTTTGTGGCGCGGGGCGGGGCGTCGTGGGCGACGATTGCCCGGGCGGCGATCAGCGCGTCGATGCGGGCTTCGACGAGGTCGCGCTCGGTGTTGAGGAGTGCGGCGCTGTGGGCAGCGAGCTCGGAGCGCGGGTAAGCGCTGTGGCCGTCTTCCTGGAGCGTTTCGAGGGCGTAGAGCAGGCCGGCGTCGAGGCGCGGGGGCGCGTCGTTGGCGAAGCCCAGGTTGATGGCGATCTGGTCGGCGGTTTTGAAGCCGATGCCGTCGATCTCGCGGGCGACGCGGTAGGGGTTTTCGCTGAGGATCTGTTTCGCCTCGGCGCCGAAGCGGTTGACGAGTTTGACGCAGCGCGCGGGCGTCACGCCGTAGGTTTGCAGGAAGATGTACAGCTCGCGCTCGGCGCGTTTTTCGTCCCAGGCCTGTTTAATGGAAGTGGCGCGTTTTTTACCGATGCCGGGGACGCGGCGCAGGCGCCCGGAGTCTTCGCTGAGGACGCGAAAGGTGTCGGCGCCGAAGGCATCGACGATCTTGGTGGCGTAGACTTTGCCGATGCCGGGCACGAGGCCGCTGCCGAGGTACTTGCGGATGCCGTAGACGGAGGCGGGCAGCTCGCTCTTGAACTCGGCGATGCGAAACTGCGGGCCGTGCTGCGTGTGGTGCGTCCACTCACCGCGCAGGTGCAGGGTCTCGCCGCATTCGACGCCGGGCAGGGCGCCCACGATGGTGACCTTGGGCTCCTCGCCGTCGCGTTCGTCGCGCGTGTGGGCGGGGCCGCCGCGCAGGGCTTCGGGGCGCAGCTCGGCGATGGTGTAGTGGTTTTCCTCGTTAAAGAAGATGATGCGTTCGAGGACGCCGACTAGTGTTTCTGCGTTGGTGGGGGCGGCGCACATGGGACGGGAGGCGGGCGCGTGTGGGTGGGCGCCGCGTTTGCGAAAGGCATGCTTTGGATTGTGCTACCGGAGCGCGCGAGATTTATTGCGCCCAACCAATTCCTAACCGCTGCGCATTTATGGACGAACTGCATAGCTCCACGCTCCTGTCTATTATCCAACTGGCGATCACGCCGGTGATCCTGATCTCGGGTATCGGGGCCTTCATGATCACGCTGACCAACCGCATGGCACGGATCGTTGACCGCACGCGCACGCTGGCCGCTCAAGTGTGGCAGGTGCAGGGCGAGGATCGGCAGCACCTCGTGGGCCAGCTCGCGATCTTGTGGACGCGCTCAAAGCTGATCCGGAGGGCGGTGACTTGCGCGGGGCTGACGATGCTCGTGGCTTGCTGCCTGGTGATCGTGATCTTCATCTCCGCGCTGCTGGAGAAGGATCTGGCGGTGCTCATGCTGATGCTGTTCATGGCGAGCGTGCTGATGCTGATCTCGGCACTGTTTCTGTTTTTGCGGGATATTTATTTGTCGCTGCGCGTGCTGCACCAGGAGGTGCGCCGCTCGCTGCCCGACTCGACTGCGCCATTTATCTGAGAGGGCGGGGGGAGGGCGACCCGCGGAGAGGCCCTGCACGATGCGCAGGGCGCATTTTCGGGGCGGGCAGGGCGGCCGTTGCGGTGAATATCAAGAGGCTCAGGGATACTACGGAGCCGGGGCTTTTGTCCTTGTTGCGGCCTGGCGCGGGCGGAATATCCGCGGCCCTTTTTACCGCCCCGTAGCAAGCGCCCTCGCTGCGTTCGCTGCTTGAGGCGCACCGCAAACCCTAACCCCTTCTTCGATGACGCTACGTTTCTGTTTCTCGCGGCTGCTTGTTTTGGCTGCGGCCGTGTTTGCTGCTACCGCGCTCGCGCAGGCGCAGTCTGCGCCAGCCTCCCGCGCTGCTGCATCCGGCGATGGTAACCGCGCCTCGCCCGCCCGCGCCGAGGGCGACACCGTCACACTTTCCCCCTTCGAGGTCTCGGTAAACCAGCCCGCCCGCTACCAGGCCGATGAGGCGGCCTCCGGCGGGCGCATCCGCGCACAGGTGATGGGCACGCCCTCGACCGTGACCGTGTTGACCAACGAGTTTCTCCAGGACGTGGGGGGCAGCCGCATCGTCGATGCCGCGCTCTACGTCGCCGGTGTTTCGGAGGCGACCTTCCCCAACGGGCTGGATGCGGTAAACATCCGCGGCTTCCAGTCGCAGGGCCGCCGCATTGATGGCTTCTCGACCTTTGCGCAGGCCAACTTCGATCCGGCGGTGATCGAGCGCATGGAGATCATCATGGGGCCCGATGCGCTGCTCTCACCGACGGGCGTCCCGGGCGGCACGATCAACCTCGTGAGCAAGCCCCCCAATTCGCGCCCGGCGGCTACCTCAAGCTCCGCCTCGGCCAGTACGATGCCAACAAGATCGAGGCCGACGTCACCGGCCCGATCAGCGAGCGCTTCGCCTATCGCGTCATCGCATCGGCGACCGACAGCCACAGCTACGTGAAGGACACCTACAGCAAGTCCTGGCTCTTCTCGCCTTCGCTGACGTGGCGCCTCGCCCCGCAGACGCAGTTCACCGCCCGCTACGAGTACTACGATGCGGAGTCGTCCAACCTTGAGGGCATCCCGGTGGATCCCTCCGTCGGCACGAATACGGGCTTCAAAACGCTGGAGGGCGTCCCGCTCGATTTTAACTCCGCGCCGGACGACAGGTACTCCTTCCGCCGTGGGCTCACACACGCGCTCAATGTGCTGTTTACCTCGACGATCACCGAAAACCTCTCGGTGCGCCTCGCGGGCCGCATCGCCGAGATCGATACGCCCAACTCCGACTTCCGCTGGGGCCTCTCCACGCCGGGCGGCAGCCGCAATCCCCACACCGGCGCGTGGGAGGGCGGCGTCATTTGGCGCAATGCTTCCACCGACCCGCTGGCCCCAAACTGGGTCGCCGATCCCGCCCCCGCGCTCAGCGACACCATCACGCACGTGGGCACCTACAGCACCGCGTGGCGCCGCGAGCGCGACCTGCAAAACGACTGGTCGTACATCGTCGACAGCGACCTCGCCAAATCGACGACCCTGCTCGGCTTCGCGTACAGCTACGGTCACCAAAACTCGCAAAACAACACGCAGCGGTTGCCCTCGTTTGCCGTTGCCGGATTTTCGCGCCCGGGCACCGCGCCCGTCAGCGATCCGGTCACGACCGACAACCGCGGCCTTACCACCCGCTACCAGGCCTACCTCAGCGAAGTGCTGGAGCTGTTTAACCACCGACTCGTGCTCAGCGGCGGCGTCTCGCACGTGAGCTTTAACAGCCTTAACGGAAACAAACTCGCGGCGGCGACCAGCGACTCCGTCGCGGGCCAGCTCTACCCGACCTCCGGCAGCAAGGCGACCTGCAACTACGGCGTCGTGGTGAAGGCGCTGCCCAACGCCGCGCTCTACTACGGCCACAGCGAGAGCGCAAACCCCTCCACCGGCCGCGCGGTCTACCTGGGCACGCGGCCCAACTTCTCCGTGGGCAAGCAGGACGAGGTCGGCCTGAAAGTGCAGCTCTTTGAAAACCGGCTCATCGCCAGCATCGCCTACTACGAGATCGACCAGAGCTCCTACGCTGTCTTCAACCCCGCCAACCTCGCCGTGCCGCCGCCCACGCCGCAGCTCCCCGACCTCGTGCTCTCGCGCGAAGCCAGCGGCTGGGAGTTTCAAGTCACCGGCAGCCTCACGCCCAGTCTCTCGATCATCGCCAGCTACGCGGATACGAAAAACCGCGACCCGCGCGGCGTCATGCTGCGCGGCTCTCCCGAAGATACGGCGGCGCTCTTCGTGCGCTACGGCGTCAGCAGCGGCCCGCTCGCCGGCCTCTCCGCAGGCATCGGCGTAAACTACAGCAGCAAGCGCGCGGGCGATAATCCCCCGGGCGGCTACACGGCGCTTTCCACTCCGGATAACCTCATCCCGAACTTGCCCTCCTTCTACCTGCCCTCGCGCACGCTCGCCAACGCCTACGTGAGCTACGCGCGCGGCGCGTGGAGCTACCGGCTCGATGTAAACAACCTCACCGACGAGACGCACTACACCAGCCTCTCGCGCAGCATCATCCAGGTCGGCAACCCCCGCAACGTCTCCGCCTCCGTCACCTACACGTTCTAGAGGCGCGCTCGCAGTGGTGGTGAAACGTTACTGGCTTGTTCCCATCAATCGTTTCACGAGTGGGACGAGGCACAGGAGTGCGGCGGTGGCGGCGAAGACGAGGAGTGCTTGTTGACCGAAGAAGTCGGCCAGTCCTTCGCCGCCGCCTTCGTTGCCAAAAGTGCGCGCGAGGTAGCCGGAGAGGAAGTTGCCGATGGAGGTCGCCAGAAACCAGCCGCCCATCATCACGCCGACCAGTCGCGCAGGTGCGAGCTGCGTGACCGTGCTAAGCCCGACGGGGCTCAGGCAGAGTTCCCCAACGGTTTGCAGCAGCAGCAGCCCGATCAGCCACAGCGGGCTGACCAGTCCCTGATCGGCGAGCCGCGCGGCGGGCACCATCAGTGCAAACGAGAGCCCGACGAAGCCGAGGCCAAAGGTGAACTTGAGCGGTGCAGAGGGCTGCCTCTGCCCGAGCCGCAGCCACAGCCATGAAAACGCGGGGGCCAGCGCGATGATGAATACCGAGTTTACCGATTGGTACCAGGCGGAGGGAAACGCGTGGCCGAGGAAGCGGTTGTCCGTAAAGTCGCGTGCGAAGAGATTGATCGAGGAGCCCGTTTGCTCGAACACGGCGAAGAACACGATGCTCGCGGCGAAGAGCACAAAAATCGCCGCCGTCCGCCGCCCGTTTTCACCGCCGTAAATCGCGTAAACGATGACCGCGAGCGTGATCGCTGCAGCGAGCACGCCAACGAGGCTGGGCACCTGGTTCGTGGCCCAGCCAAGAGCGCCGAGCAGGGCGAGGTAGAGGCCGCTGCGCGCGAAGTTTCCCAGTTTTTGAGAGCCAGAGATCGCGGGTCCGTCGCCGATGCCGCGCAGCGTGCGCGCATTGCGCAGGTAGACGATCAGGCCGATCGTCATCCCGATGCCTGCCGCCGCGAAGGCCCAGTGCCAACTGTGCTGCGGGTCGAGCCCGCGCGCGGTGAGCCAGGCCTGGAACCACGCGTGTTGCGCGAGGAAGCCGGTGATCAGCGGGGCGACGAGCGCACCGAGGTTTATCCCCATGTAGAAAAACGAAAATCCGGCGTCGCGCCGCGCGTGTTCGTCGGGCTGGTAGAGGCTGCCGACCATCGTGCTGATGTTGGGCTTGAGCAGGCCGGTACCGATCGCCACGAGGCCGAGCCCAAGGTAGAAGCTCGCGGTCGAGTGCAGCGCCATGGTGAAGTGCCCGCAGGCGATGATCACTCCGCCTACGAGCACGGATTGGCGTGCGCCGATGATCCGGTCGGCGATGTAGCCGCCGAAAATCGACAGCATGTACACGAGCATCGTGTAGTAGCCGTACACCAGCGCGGCGCGCTCGGTGCTAAACCCGAGTCCACCCTCTGCCGCGGCAGTCGTCATGAACAGGACGAGCAGGGCGCGCATCCCGTAGTACGAAAAACGCTCCCAAAGCTCGGTGAAAAACAGCGTGCGCAGGCCGGGGGGATGCGCGGTGGTGCGCGGCTGGGCGCAGTCGGTCGGGGTGGTCTGGACAGCGGCGTTTGTGGAGGAGTGGGCGGCAGAGGCGGTGGAGTGGGGCGCGGAGTCGCTCGCCGAATCACTGCCTGCCGAGTGGTGAGGTGTTGGAATCATTCGTTGCTGAGAAGTGGCACGCGCCGATGCGTGTTTTTCGTGCGCTTCGCTAGCCGCGTAAGACAAACGGGGGAATCCGTTTTTTGTCATCTAAGCGAAATCCGCAGCGAGCGCGGCTCGCCAACGGCGCCGTGGCTGCTGCTGCTGCTGCCCGTCGTCCGGCCCCCATTTCGTTATCGGGCCGGGCTCTGGTGTCCGGCCCGGCAGCCCTTTGCCTCGCCGGCCCTTTCGATTGCGGAAACGCCCCGCTGCGCCTATCGCTTCTGTGCCATGAAACTCACACTCGAGGTGGATGACGCCCTTATGGCCAAGGTGCTGGACATCAATTGCACTCAAGATCCACAGCTCGCCATCAACAATTCGCTCTACGATACCTCTGCCAAAACAAGGATCGAAGATGATTTGCGCGCAGGTGAGGCTTTTCTCTACAAGCCTGCCAAGCCGGGCAGCCCTACGTTGTTTGAGGTGGTTCATTCGCTCGAAGAGCTTGAGGCCGCGTCGTAGTCGCTGGCGCATTTAGCCGCTGCTCCCGGCGCTTTTCGCACAGCTTCCGCTCCTGCTTGTTTTGCCTCCCCCAGCGCATCCGATCCGGATGCGCTTTTTTTGTGCACGCCTGGCGTCGCGAACCGTGCGCATGCGGTGCAGCGCTCCGCAGCATTTCGCGTCGGTGTTTTGCGGAGCGCGCGAGCTGCGATTCGCCGAAGCCTTCCTCGTTCTTTTTCCCACTCCGTGTGGCTACGTAGTAAAAGGGTCTTTGACCGCAAATCGGCAGCTTTTAGGCTGCCCGGAACATGACAGTGGCATTGGCAAACCCCGCGCGTGCGACGCTCTCGACTGCCTCGGCAGGGACGGCGACGCTCGTGCTATCGGGCCGCTGGAGTGTCATGGAGCCTTGCCCCGGTGCGGCGGCGACCCTGGCCGAGCTCGCGGCGAGCCACACCACCCGCCTGCGGTTCGATTTTTCCAAAACGGCTACCTGGGACAGCTCGCTGTTGCTTTTTGTCTTCGACCTCAAGTGCGGCTGCGAGCGGGCCGAGATCGAGTGCGACCTGGCCGCCGTCCCGCCGAGCTTGCGCGACTTGCTTGCCCAGCTCGCCCGCTCGCACGAAAGCAGCGAGCCGCGCGACCGCTCGGAAAACTTTTTTACGACCGTGGGGCGCGAGACGCTCGATGCCCTGTGCAAGGTGCGCGAGCTGTCGGCTTTTGTCGGCGAGTGCGCGATCAGCTCGGCGGCGCTGCTCAAGCAGCCGCGCAAGTTTCGCTGGCGCGATTGTCTGGAGCAGATGCAGCTCTGCGGCACGATGGCGCTGCCCATCGTGAGCCTGATCAGCCTGCTGGTCGGGCTCACGCTCGGCTACACCGCTACGCTCATCCTGCGGCAGTATGGCGGCGAGATCTACGTGGCCGATATGGTGGGCATATCGATGCTACGCGAGATGGGCGCCCTCATGACCGCGATCGTGATCGCCGGCCGCTCCGGTGCGGCCTTTGCCGCGCACCTCGGCAACATGAAGGCAGGCGAAGAGATCGACGCGCTGCGCACACTCGGCATCTCGCCAGTCGATTTTCTCGTGATGCCGCGGCTGGTCGCGCTGCTGGTCATGATGCCGCTGCTCGCGCTCTACGCGGATTGCCTCGGCATCCTCGGCGGCATGCTCATTGCCTCGACGGTTCTCGACATCTCGCCCTCAGCCTACTGGGTCGAGATGCTCACCATCGTGGACATGTCCGACCTCGCGGCGGGCCTGATCAAGGCGGCGACCTTTGGCGCGATCGTGGGAGTCGCGGGCTGCCTGCGCGGCCTCCAGGCCGAGCGCAGCGCGATGGGTGTCGGGCTCGCGGCGACCTCGGCCGTGGTCACGGCGCTGCTCTTCATCATCCTTGCCGATGCCGTTTACGCGGTGCTCTTCGACATCTTGGGAGTCTGAAAAATGCCTGTCTCCGTTGCCGAAAAAAAATCTGCCGAGCGCACCCAGACAATGGGCGTGCCGCCATCGGGACGCGTCGCCAACGAGCGGTACGCCCAAAGGCCAGCCGAACGACTGCGCCCAACGAAAGAGCCAAAGGACGCGGCGGCAACGACGCCGCGCACAATGAGTGGGGCTGTGCCCCCGCTTGAGGTTTGCGACCTGGCGTGCGGATACGAAGGCCAGGCGGTTTTGGAGAATCTCAACTTTTCGGTGCGGGCCGGAGAGGCCTTTTTCATTATTGGCGGTTCGGGCTGCGGGAAGAGCACCCTGCTGCGAAACCTCATCGGGCTGGTGCAGCCGCTCGCGGGCGCAGTACGTTTTTTTGGCGAGTCGCTCGGCAGTAACGATCTCGAGTGCCTGCGGCGGCGCAGCCGCAGCTTTGGCGTGCTCTACCAGAGCAGCGCGTTGTGGAGCTCGCTCACGCTGCGTGAAAACGTCGCGCTGCCGTTGCGCGAGTACAGCCGCCTGAGCCCGCGCGAGATCAATGAGCTCGCTACGCTCAAGCTCAGCCAGGTCGGCCTCTGCGGCTTTGAAGACTACTACCCTTCGGAGATCAGCGGCGGCATGAAGAAACGCGCGGGCCTCGCACGCGCGCTCGCACTTGATCCGCCAATCGCCTTTCTCGATGAGCCCTCGGCAGGGCTCGACCCGATCACCGCCCGCAAACTCGATGAACTCATGCTGCAAATCCGCGACCTCTTCGGAACGACGCTCGTCGTGATCTCTCACGAATTGGGCTCGATATTTCGCGTCGCGGATCGGCTTATCCTGCTGCATCCGGCAGCCCGCGGTATCATCGCCGAAGGCCCGCCTGCCGAGCTCGCCGGTGCGAGCAGCGATCCCCGCGTGCGCGAATTTTTGCAACAAGCCCCCATTACCTCATGATCCGCGACATCAACTTTCCTCCGGCGCAAAAATCACCCACTGGTTGGCATCTCTCCCTTGGCCCGACGGGCCGCCAGCGAGCGGCCCGCCAGATGAACCGGTCTAACGACCGCGACCTCGCCAAATAAACCAGTCGAAGCCTTTGAAAACCAAACTCAGTCCTGCTGCTATCGGTGCCTTTGTGATCGGTGCCTTCGCGCTCGGCGTCATCGGCCTGCTGTCCTTTGGCGGGATCAGCTTTTTCCACAAACCCCAGCGCTTCGTCGTCGATTTTGACGAGAGCATCCACGGCCTCGATCTCGGCTCTCCCGTCAAGCTGCGCGGCGTGCGCGTGGGCCGTGTGGTGGATCTGAGCGTGCGCTTTGATCAGGTGGCCAAGCGCTCCGTCGTCAGCGTTTTTTGCGAGTTCAACCGCTCCGTCATCACCGATGCACATGGAGTGGAGCTCGATGTGAGCGACCCCGCGGCGATCCAGCACCTCGTCGACGAAGGGCTGCGCGCGCAGCTCGGCATCCTCGGGCTGGCGACCGGCCTGCTCTATGTGGAGCTCGACTTTGCCGAGCCGCCCGCTTCTCCCTCCACGCCCGCGCCTGCCGCCGCTCGGCCCCTCCCTGTCGCCGGACACGCGGATGCGCGACCGCAGGCTGGCGCGGCTCCCAGCCCCGCGACTGGTGCGCGCCGCTACGTCGTCGTCCCCGCGCTGCGCTCCACGCTCGCCGAGCTTCAGGTCAACTTCACCGAGCTCCTCGCCAACTTGAAAGGCGTCGACCTCGCGGGTCTCTCGCAAGACTTGCGTGCGCTCACGGTGAGCACCCGCGTGCAAATCGAGGCGCTCGCCACCGAGTGGCGCGGCGTCGGCTCCAGCCTGCAAGCGCTCCTGTCCCAGCCCGAGGCGGCCACGCTGCTGCCCACAATTGACGAAACGCTCACCGAGCTGCGCCACGTGCTCGTGCGCCTCGACGAGCAGCTCGACAGCAGCGGACAAGGACTCGACGCCGCGTTGGTCGAAGCCCGCACCACGCTCGAAAGCCTCAATGCAGCCAGCCTTCGTGCCACCCAGTTTATCGAGACCAACCGCGACCTGGGCGAAGAGGCGACCCTCGCCCTGCGTCGCCTCGCTGATGCGGCGGCCGCCGCTGAGCGGCTCGCCGATACACTCTCACGAAACCCCAACGCCCTTCTTGTGGGTAAAAAGAAAGAGCCCAAATGATCCCCTTCGCTTCCACGTCCGAGCCTTTCCTCCCGCCGAGGATCTTGGCGCAGTCCAAACCCGTCCGCCCCGTCTCCGCCCTGTCGTATCAGATAAGGGCACTGAGGGCCGCGGCGGCTCGGTTTACGAGCTCGCCGCCGCGCAAAATAAAGGGGGCTCCGCTCTTTCCGCGCCGGTGTCGCTGCATTGCCCGTGCCCTCTTGATGAGCAGCGCGCTGCTCGCGCTCAGCGCGTGCAGCGTCTTCCATCCACAGCCCGATCGCGTCCGCTATTTCACGCTCGGCGAGCCTGTGGGCGAGCCTTCGGGCGACTCGGTGTTTAAACTGGCGCCCATTTCGCTGCCCGGGCACTTGCGCAACCGCGCGCTTGCGATCCGCGTGGGCGAGCACGAGATCATCTACGATGAGTCGGTGCGCTGGACCGAACCGCTCGACGAAATGATCACGCTCGCCCTGCGTGCCCAGCTCGCCAGCCGCTCGCGTACCCGCCTCAACGCGCCGCCGCCTCGGCCTGCGCCGCGCCTCGTCGGCCTGCGCATCGAACGCTTCGAGCTCGTGCGCGAGAGCGCGGGCGAGCGCGGCGGACGGATTGAGCTCACCGCCCAGTGGAGCCTCGACGGGCTCCCTCGCGCAGCCTTCCGCTCGACTCCGCGCGAATGGGACGGCCGCGACGTAAAGGAGCTGGTCGCCCTCATGAGCGGCGCCCTTGAGGAGCTCGCCCTCTCTTGCGCCGCCGAGCTCCAAGGAGCCCTGGAGTAGGTTGGAGTGGCGGCGCCGAACGAAAGGAAAGGTCAGGGCACTTGCGTCAGCGCCTGGTGCAGTGCGGGCAGGCCGGCGAAGACGCGAGCTGCGCCTGCTGTACGTAGCTCCCCGGCGGAGTGCGTCCCCGTCGTCACTGCCCAGCAGGGGAAGCCCCCGTTGCGAGCGGCCTCGACGTCGAAGGGCGAATCACCCACGAGCAGCGTTGCCGCAGGAGCCGCGCCGAGCTGGGCGAGCACATGCGCGGCGAGTTCGGCTGCGGGTTTGAGCCAGGGCGTGTCGCCCGCCGCATAGATGCCCGCAAGGAGCGGAGTCAGCCCGAGGTGCGCGCACACGCGGCGCGAAGTTGCACTGTCCTTGTTGGTGTAGACGGCGAGTTGCACCCCGCGCGCATGCAGGTCGCGGACGAGCTCCAGCGCGCCTGCCATGGGCCGCAGGTCTTCGAGCAAGATTTTCTGGGTAAAGGCGCGGTGGATGGGCAGGGCGGCTTCGATCTGATCCTCGGGCAGGAAGTGCCGCATCGCCTCGCGCAGCCCGCCACCGATTGCGCGGCGGACTTGGGCGAGTGTCGGCGCTGCCTGGCCAAACTGTGGCAGCGTGTGGCAGTAGGCGCGGTGAATCGTCGTAAACGCATCGACCAGCGTCCCATCCAGATCGAGCAGCACAGTCGATATGCCTTGGGCCAGGGATGCCTGGCCGTACCGCGTAGGATTAAGCGCGTTTGAGCACATGGTGTTTTCCTGCCGCGCGCGGAGCGGGGCGCAGGTGCTTCTTTGTTGGCGAGGACCCCGCCGCACTTGCGCTCACGAAGTCTTGCCCCTGCGCCGCAGGGAGGAGGGAGCTGCTTGCTCCGAGCTCCGCGCGAGCGTGAGTGTCACCGATTCTTGAGTGCTGCGGCGATGCGGGTGAGGGCGGTTTCGACGTTGGCGCGGGAGTTGAAGGCGCTGATGCGCACGTGGCCTTCGCCGCATTTGCCGAAGCCGGCGCCGGGGGTGCAGACGACTTGGGCTTCATTGAGGAGTTTGTCGAAGAAGGCCCAGGAGTCGGTGCCGGTGTTGATCCAGATGTAGGGGGCGTTGTCGCCGCCGATGCAGGGCAGGCCCAGCGCGGTGATGGCCTCGCGGATGAGCTTGGCGTTGCCCAGGTAAAAGTCGGTCAGCGCGCGGGTCTGTGCCTGGCCCTCCTCGCTGTAGATGGCGGCGGCGGCGCGCTGGATCGGGTAGGCGACGCCGTTAAACTTGGTGGTGTGGCGGCGGTTCCACAGGGCGTGCACGGAGTGGGGGGCGCCGCTGCTGTCGTAGGCTTGCAGCGACTTGGGCACGACGGTGTAGGCGCAGCGGGTGCCGGTGAAGCCAGCGATTTTTGAAAAACTGCGAAACTCGATTGCGACCTCGCGCGCACCCGGGATTTCGTAAATCGAGCGCGGGATCTGCGGGTCGCGGATGAAGGCTTCGTAGGCGGAGTCGTAGAGGATGATGGCGCGGTGCTCGCGGGCGTAGGTGACCCAGGCGGCGAGTTGCTCGCGGGTGGCGACGGCGCCAGTAGGGTTGTTGGGGAAGCACAGGTAGATGAGGTCGGCGGGCGTGCTGGGGATGGCGGGCACGTAGCCATTGGCCGGGGTGCACTCCAGGTAGGTGATGCCTTGGTAGCGGTCGTCGATGTTGGGGCCGGTGCGGCCTGCCATGACGTTGGTATCGACGTAGACGGGGTAAACGGGATCGGGGATGGCGAGCCGGATGTCGGGGCCGAAGATTTCCTGAATGTTGCCGGAGTCGCACTTGGCGCCGTCGGATACGAAGATCTCGTTGGGCTCGATCGGGCAGCCGCGCGCGGCGTAGTCGTGGGCGGCGATTGCCTCGCGCAGGAAGGGGTAGCCCTGCTCGGGGCCGTAGCCTTTAAACGTGTCGCGGCTAGCCATCTCGTCGGTCGCGGCGTGGAGCGCGGCTACGCAGGCGGGCGGCAGGGGCTCGGTGACGTCGCCGATGCCGAGGCGGATCAGCGGCTTGTCGGGGTGCGCCGCAGTGTAGGCGGTGACGCGCTTGGCGATGTCGCTAAACAGGTAGGAGGCTTTGAGTTTGGTGAAGTTTTCGTTGATGCGGATCATGTTGGTAAAAAGGGGAGGCTGAAAAAGGGGCGCATGCGGGCGTTCCCTGAACGCGGCCCCTGCGCGAGCAGGAAGGCGCGGTGGCTGCGTGTTTCTCCCAATCGCGGGAGCGTAAATGGAAGTGCCGCAGACGCCGGCGAGGAAACGGTTGCGTTGCACCGAGTTCAAGCGCGAGCTTGGCCTTCCGGGCTACGGCCCGTGTTCGTCTACACTTTTCCTGTTTTTTAAAAACTCACCTGCCAACCGCTCCCGCCGCCGCTCTGCCCATGAACACCGTTAACAGTATTTCCGAGATGCAGCCGCTCACCCGCGAGTGGCGGCAGGCGCAGCGTCGCGTGGCGCTGGTGCCCACGATGGGCGGCTTGCACGCGGGGCAGGCTGCGTTGATCCGCGCGGCGCGCGCGGCGGCCGATGTGGTGGTGGTCGCGGCCTTTGTAAACCCACTGCAATTTTCGCCAAACGAGGTCGTCGAGCACTACCCGAGCGATCCTGCGGCCGACCGGCAGCTCTGCGAGGAGGCGGGCGCCGATGTGTTTTTCGCTCCCGCAGCCGCCGAGATTTACCCGCCGGATTACTCGACCTTTGTCACTGAGGAGCGCCTCGCCGCGCCGCTGTGCGGCGTATCGCGCCCGATGCACTTTCGCGGTGTGGCAACCCTCACCACCAAGCTGCTCAACATCGTGCAACCGCAGGTGATTTACTTTGGGCAAAAGACCGCGCAGCGCGTCGCCGTCGTGCGCAAGCTGATCGCCGACCTCGGCTACTCGGTCGAGGTGGCGGTGGTGCCCACCGAGCGCGAGCCCGACGGGCTGGCTTACGGTCTGGTGAATCGCGAGTTTACCGCTGCACTGCGCTCGCAGGCCCTCGCCGTCTACCGCGCCTTGACCAAGGCCAGAGCGATGGTCGAGGCCGGCGTGCGCAGCCCCGACCGGCTCATCGCCGAAGCCACCCACATCCTCGGCGAAGAACGGCGACTGCGGGTAATCTATATCGCCATCGTCGACCCCGATACGATGGAACCGCTGCGCGAAGTCCTCCCCGGCAAGTCCCTGCTGGCCATCTCCGCCTGGGTCGACGAACACCGCCTCGTCGACAACATCCTCCTGTAAGCACGCCGGCCAACGAGCCGCCGATAAACGAGTCAAAGCCGACGGCGCACTCGTTGGTGCGCCGTCCTGTTCCCTCGTTCCGCTTACGATCTTCAAATTTGACTGAACATTGCCGACCGGAGGTCAGGAGTTCTCAACTGTGCGGTTTGCCCGTCGGGCGGAACGCCCGACGGGCAAACCGCACAGTAAATGGAAGTGGTCACGGACCACCGCCCCACGCGCAGTGGCCGGGAGGGGATCCTTCCTAAAGAGTTGAGGTCGCTGACTGTGCGGCTAGCACAAGGGGGCACAATAAACGCTATGGCTCGGCTGCCCCAAACATCCTCCTCACTCGCTACATTAATTAACCTGGCCCATGAGCTCGGCCGCGAAGAGCGGCGGCTCGCGATTCTCGGTGAGGGCAACGTCTCGGCCCGAGTGGTTGCGGCACACGGTGACGGTGGTGCGGCAGGGGCCGCCGGATCGGCTACGTTTTTCGTAAAAGCGAGTGGCTCGAATCTGGCGACACTCGATGCTGCCGGACTGACCGAGTGCCGGACGGGTGGGCTGCTCGCCGCGCTTGATCAGCGTGCGGGGATGAGTGACGCGCAGGTGGACGCGGCGCTGCTCGCCTCGCGCGTGGCAGGCGAGGCCGCGCGCAAGCCTTCGGTCGAGGCCATGTTTCACGCGTGGCTACTGACCCTGCCCGGCGTGAATTTTGTCGGGCACACGCATCCTGTGGCGGTGAACGCAATCCTGTGCTCACCGCGGGCGCGAACTTTTGCGGCGCGGCGTTTGTTTCCCGATGAGATCGTGTGCTGCGGGCCCGCTTCCGTCTTCGTTCCCTACGTCGACCCGGGGCTCAAACTTGCCCAAGCGATTCGCCGCGCCGTGCTCGCCTTTGTCAAAAAGCACGCGCAGCCGCCGCGCGTGATCCTGCTCGAAAACCACGGCCTCATCGCGTTGGGGGCGACGGCTCCGGCAGTGCTGGCGACAAGCCTGATGGCGACGAAGGCCGCCGAGGTTTTTCTCGGTGCGGCGAGCCTCGGCGGGCCGCGTTTTTTGAGTGCGGCGCAGGTCGCACGCATCGCGGGCCGCCCGGACGAAAAGTACCGCGAGCAAATCCTCGGCCTGTGTTGACTGGCTGCGCGGCGCGCGCCTATCGGCCGACTGCCGTGTGGTGTCCGCAAGTCCTGCGCTGTTTTTTGCACCGGCCATCCTTTCCCTTTCTTCCCCGATCCGCCCTTCTCTCCTCCCTTAAATCCCCTTTCTTTTCATGAAGACCTACACCCATGTGGACTATCTCTGGGACGACGCGCACGCGGCGACCCTCGCCGATCCGGTCGAGCGGCTCGTCTACCGCAGCAACCTTCTCGGCAGCGACCGCCGCATCACCAATACCGGCGGTGGCAATACTTCCTCAAAGCTCACCGAGCGCGATCCGCTGACCGGCGAGCCGGTCGAGGTGCTCTGGGTCAAGGGCTCGGGTGGCGACCTGCGCACCAGCAAGCGCGAGAACTTCGCCTCGCTCTATCAAGAGAAGCTGCTCGGCCTCCAGCACAGCTACGCCGCGCGCGCCGACAAGGGCCTCAAGTCGCAGGCCGAGGACGACATGGTCGGCATGTACCCGCACGCGACTTTTAACCTCAACCCGCGCGCCACATCAATCGATACGCCGCTGCACAGTTTCCTGCCTGGCAAATGCGTCGACCACATGCACCCGAACGCGGTGATCGCAGTCGCCGCGAGCGCCAACTGCGAGGCGCTCGTGAAGGAGATTTTCGGAGGCGAGATGGCCTATGTGCCGTGGATGCGCCCGGGCTTCGAGCTCGGGCTCGCCATGCAGGAGATCGCCCGCGCGCGCCCCGGCCTCCAGTCGATCATGATGGGCCAGCACGGCTTCATCTCGTGGGCCGATGACGACAAGAGCTGCTACACCTACACGCTCGACTGCATTGAGCGTGCGGCTGCTTACATCGAGGAAAAGTACGCGGCCAAGGGCGGCGACGCGGCGGCCTTTGGCGGGGCGCGCTATCGCACGCTCGACGAGCCGCAACGCCGCGCGACCCTCGCGGCGATCCTTCCTTGGTTGCGCGGCCAGGTCTCCCAGCAGCGCCGCTTCGTCGGCACGATCCAGGACGACGCTGCGATCCTGCGTTTCGTAAACTCGCACGATGTCCCGCGCCTGGCGGAGCTCGGCACGAGCTGTCCCGACCACTTCTTACGCACGAAGATCAAGCCGCTCTACGTCGACTGGGATCCGCAGGGCGAGGACCTCGCTGCGCTGAAGGCGAAGCTCGCTGCGGGCCTCGACCGCTACCGCGCCGATTACGCGGCGTACTATGCGGCCTGCCGTCGGCCCAACTCGCCTGCGATGCGCGACCCCAATCCAACCGTCGTTCTGATTCCCGGCCTCGGCATGATCGCTTGGGGCAAGGACAAGTCCGAGTCGCGCGTCACGGCCGAGTTTTACAATTGCGCAGTCGAGGTCATGCGCGGCGCCGAGGCGATCGACCGCTACATCGCGCTCCCGCAGCAGGAAGCCTTTGACATCGAGTACTGGCTGCTCGAAGAGGCAAAGCTCCAGCGCATGCCCGCCGAAAAAGAGCTCGCGCGGCAAACGCTCATCGTCGTGGGCGCGGGCTCCGGTATTGGCAAAGAAACGGCGCACCGCCTCTCGCGCGAAGGTGCCAACATCGTGTGTGTGGACATGAAGCGCGAAGCGGCCGAGGCCACCGCGGCAGAGATCAGCAAAAAACTCGGCATCGGCATCGGCGTTGCCGGGAGCGGGATTTCCGGCTGCGGCCCGGCAATCGGGCTGGGCGCCGACATCACCGACCGCGCCAGCATCCGCGCCATGCTCGACGAAGTCGCGCTCGCCTACGGCGGCTTCGACTCGATCATCGTCACTGCGGGCGTTTTTTGGCCGAGCGACACCAGCGGCCGCATCCCCGACGACAAGTGGGCGCTCACCTTCGGCGTCAACGTGACGGGCAGTTACCTCGTCGGCGACGAAGCGGGCAAGACCTGGCGCGAGCAAGGGCTTAAGGGGCAACTCGTCCTCACTACCTCGGCCAATGCAGCCGTCGCCAAAAAAGGCTCGCTCGCCTACGACACCTCGAAGGCGGCGGCCAACCACCTCGTGCGCGAGCTGGCGATCGAGCTGGCGCCGCTCGTGCGCGTCAACGGCGTGGCTCCGGCGACCGTGGTAAAAGGCTCCGCCATGTTTCCGCGCGACCGCGTCATCGGCTCACTTGCCAAATACCAGATCCCCTACACGGAAGAAGAGGCGACCGAATCGCTCGTGCAGAAACTCGCACAGTTTTACGCCGACCGTACGCTGACCAAGTCGCCCATCACGCCCGCCGATCAGGCGGAAGCCTACTTCCTGCTCGTGAGCCAACGCCTCAGCAAAACCACTGGCCAAATCCTCACCGTAGACGGCGGCCTCCACGAAGCCTTCCTGCGATAGCGACTACATCCGGATACGGGGCGGCCTTGCGCGGGCCGGCAGGGTGGCGGGCGCCACCTGTCATTTGATTGGCGAATCGGCCTCGGCGCTAAAACAGGTCTGCGCCCCCGCCGAAGCACGGCTCCCCGATCAAACGAAGCCATTCCCCCTTTCGCAGTGCGAGAGTCGCAGATCCTCTTTTATTCGGCGAGCCGCTCGTTGGCGGCTCGTCAGGGGCTCGGCCAAGACGCGAACAGAGTGGGAACCCATTGGGCCGATTTTTTTGGTTAACGGGTAATTGGCCCAATAAATGGGAGCAGGCCCTTGCCATGCGCGTCCTAGCCGGGCCCCTGTCAGCTTTGGCTGGGGTTTGTGGTTACTGCCACCGCATCTCCGGCTTGCCAGATGACCCAGCCATCCAGCTCGTAGCTCGACCACTCGTCTTCACGATAATCCCTGAAACTCTCGCGCAGTTGCTTGGCCCGCGGTTTATCGACTTCCCTGTTTTGCAGTGCGATCACCAGCCGCGGCACCCGCCCATAGCGCTCGTTGTTACTCGTGTACTCAGTTCCGTTATCTACCAGTAGAAAATGGGTCGTCGGGTGGCGGAGTTTATATAGCGCATTCCCGTGTGCCCAATTCTCCATGGTAATGACTGAATGATCCAGGCCTGCCAGCCTCCCCAACTCATTTTGCACAGGTTGAGGCATATCTCCTAATGTTAGATTTTCACTCTTGTTGTAAGAGTCTGACAGGGGTGAGCTCATCTTGATGTGTCTTTGTATTACTGTGCCACAGCCAAAAAGAATACTCCACCCTAGTAACAGGCGAGCGCCTATGGCAATAATTCGATTTGAGTCTAGAATCTTGGCTCCTGTTACCAGTAAGAGCAGTATGGCTGTCGGCTGGTAGTGGCGGCTATCCAGGCTTATCGCTCCTCCCGCCCATAGAAGGAGGAAGAATATAGCGCCTGTTGTAAGCGCGACGACCCCTGCAAGTCGCTCCATAGGAGCTTTTTTCAAGAGCAGCCAGAAATAGAGGCCTAAGGCAAGTGGCGATAGTAAGCTGAGCAGCGGTCCTGAGTTACTCCATACATCTTCGCCTTTAATCCCGAGGAGCTGATACGAAACATATCCAAGAGTTTTATCAATTCCTGATAGCCCAAGAATTGGGCCGTAGAAACTATAACCCCAAGACTCGAGGAAACTGCGAGAGACTACTCCCTGAGTCCCAGGCGTATGACTTGTATCGATCAGGAAGTGCCGCCCGAGTGCAAAGAGTATTCCTGCTGCACAGAGGGTGAGTGTTGTTGACCATAGCCTGCCCCATAGAGTCCGGAGCATTCCTTTTTGGACTGAGTCACGGAATGCCTCGACCCAAAGGAAGGCGAGTATTGAGAGCGCATATATGGCAAAAGAGTGCTTTCCGAAAGTACCTATCAAGAGAATGGTAGAGAGTATTATAATAAGTGGGAAGGTGCGTTTTCGCAGCCTCCATGCGAGAAATATAGCCCAAGGCCAAACTGCAACTTGAGCGACCTCGCCCCCATAGAAGAACCCGAAGGCATAAAACGCATGGTGAGTGGCACAAGCTGCGAGCGTAATCCACGGGAGTGTATGGCGAGGGGCTTGCATTGACCATGCAAGGGCCGCGACCCCTAACCCGAGGGCCAGAGTGCCTGCTGCGGAGATAATAGTAATCGCAGTACCTAAGCGAACTCCTGCTGAGTGAAGCAGCCCGAGAGGAACATATTGTCCGGGAGACCACCAAGCGGCTGGATACTCCATGCTTTGTGCAATATTACTGGGATCAACTGTGCGAACTGAATTCCAAGTCCCACCCTCCATGAAATTATACCATGTGAATAGTCCGACAGAGGTA
Source organism: Cephaloticoccus primus (assembly GCF_001580015.1). Taxonomy (GTDB): domain Bacteria; phylum Verrucomicrobiota; class Verrucomicrobiia; order Opitutales; family Opitutaceae; genus Cephaloticoccus; species Cephaloticoccus primus. The sequence goes on along the minus strand of NZ_LSZQ01000050.1, from coordinate 13,333 downwards.
TCGGAGCTGAGCATTGGAGGGGCAATGAAGGTTGCGCAAAAAACGCCCAAGAGCGTGGGTACGAGTGCCGCCAGAAAGACTAATCGTAGCGGGAAGGGCTCTTTTGACTGGAGCACGGGCAGCGCTTCGGTGGCAGGGAAAGGGGGCATGTGTTGCTAGGGTGCGAATGGGGGCTTTGTGTTGATCCTGTGCTGGAGAGCGCTGGATATAAGAAACCTTCAGTCCATACTGTCATACGTCCACATCCAAGCTGATTTCCTATGCGAATCGTAGTTTTCTCCGACACTCACGACCGGTTTCCGCCGGGCTTGGCGGAGCGTTTCGTGGTGGCTCGCGTGCGGGCTTCGCCTGGCTGGAGGTTGAGGGCGGGCAGTAGACGCGCTAGGGAGCAGGCCCTTGCTTTGAGCGTGTCCAGTCGGGCCCCTGTCAGCTTTGGCTGGGGTTTGTGGTTACTGCCACCGCATCTCCGGCTTGCCAGATGACCCAGCCATCCAGCTCGTGGCTCGACCATTCGTCCTCACGATAATCCCTGAAACTCTCGCGCAGTTGCTTGGCCCGGGATTTATCGACTTCCCTGTTTTGCAGTGCGATCACCAGCCGCGGCACCCGCCCATAGCGCTCGTTGTCACTCGTGTACTCGGTTTCGTTATCTACCAGTAGAAAACGGGTCGTCGGGTGGCGGAGTTTATATAGCGCATTCCCTTGCGCAGGAGTATCTATAACGATGAGCGAATGATCCAGGCTAGCCAGTCCCTCCAGTGATTCCTGCACCGATTTCGGCATATTGCCCAAGGTTAGCCTCTCTGTTTGGTTGGAGTAACTGGCTGATTGAGGTGACCTCATTTTGATATGACGCTGAATTAGCGTGCCACAGCCGAACAAGACCACCCATGAGAGTAATATACGGGAGCCTATGGAGATCACCCGATTCTTCTCCAAGGCTCGCGCTCCTAATACTAGCAGGAAAAGTATAGCAGCGGGTTGGTAGTGGCGGCTCTCCAGGCTTATTGCTCCACCTCTCCATAAAAGAATGAAAAATATTACTCCAGCCGTTAATGCGACGCTGCCCGTAAGTCTTTCTATGGGTGATTTTCTCGAAATCAACCAACCGTAGAGGTATAGGGTTGGGAGGGTGAGCACGCTAAGTAAGGTACCCAGGCTTACCCATAGGTCTTCACCTTTTATTGTGAAGAATTGGTAGGAAATATAACCGAGGGTTCTATCTACTCCCGATACCCCGAGGAGCGGCCCACAAAAGCTATATCCCCAGGATTCAAGGAAGCCATGTGGCGTTATGCCTAAGGTTCCCGGTGTATGACTGGTATCTATCAGAATGTAGCGCCCCAGAAGAAATAGCACTCCCACTGCACAGAGGGTGAGTGTTGTTGACCACAGCCTGCCCCATAGAGTCCGGAGCATTCCTAGTTTGGCTGAGTCACGGAATGCTTCGGCCCAAAGAAAAGCGAGGATTGTCAGTGCGTATATCGCAAAGGAATGTTTCCCAAAGGCACCGATGAGCAGAATGGAAGAGAGTATGATAATAAGTGCTGCCGTGCGCTTGCGCAGCGTCCATGCGGTGAAGATGGCCCAAGGCCAAACGGTAATTTGAGCCACCTCGCCCCCTATGAAGAAGCCAAATGGGTATAGCATGTAGTAGGAGGCACAGGCGGATAGAGTAATCCACGGGAGTGTGCGTTGGGGCGCCTTCATGACGTGTGCGAGGGCAGCGACTCCTAAACCAAAAATTAGAATACTGATTGTTGAGATGATAATTATCCCGGTCCCGAGCCGGAGTCCCGCTGAGTGCAGCAGCCCGAGAGGGACATATTGCCCAGGTGCCCACCATGAAACTGGGTACTCCACGCTTTGTGCAATATTCGCGGGATCGACTGTACGAATCGTATTCCAGGTACCTCCTTCTACAAAGTTATGCCAAGCGAAGAGGCCATTGGCAGTATCGGGGCTGAGCATCGGTGGCGCGATGAAGCCCGCGCAGAAAACACCCAAGAGTGCAGGAGCCAGTGCGGCTAGAAAGACTAATCGTAGCGGGAAGGGCTTTTCCTTTGAGTCGGAGGAGGTGGCTTTGTTCGCAGAGGAGGCGGGCATCTTTGAATCAGGAGGCGGGCTTTACATTGATCGTTACTTTCTTGAGCAGGCTTGAGTTCGTATCGTCAAAGTCCACATCCAAGCTCATTTCCCTATGCGAATCGCAGTTTTCTCCGACACTCACGACCGGTTTCCGCCGGGCTTTGCGGAGCGTTTCGTGGTGGGCAGGGCAGACGAGATCTGGCACCTGGGCGATGTGTGCGAGCCATCCGGTTTAGTGGAGTGTGAGCAGCTCGGGGTACCGCTCGTTGTCATTCGGGGAAACTGCGACTGGGAGCTGCGCTGGCCGCTGAGCTGCACGCTTGAGCGCGAGGGCGTCGTTTTTTACCTCACGCATATCCCGCCGCATCCCCGCGAGGTGCCGCGAAACGCGCAAGTCGTCTTGCACGGCCACCTGCACTACCCGCGCGATGAGATGCTCGGCGGGCGGCGTTGGCTGAGCCCGGGCAGTGCATCGCAGCCGCGTGGTGGCTCGCGTGCGGGCTTCGCCTGGCTGGAAGTTGAGGGCGGGCAGTTGACGCGCTGGGAGCAGGTTTCTATCTGAGCGCCCATGTCGTCGCCTGGAGATAAGGGCCCCACAGACGCTCTCCCTGAGGCCATCCAGGGCGACTTGTTCGAGCTGTGGCAGCAGCCACTCGCGCCGCCTCCGCTCGCTCCCGGCGCATTTTCTGAGCCGCCGGATAAAGGCGAGCGCGTTGAATGTGGGGAAGTCAGTGAAATCCCTCCGAATCCCGTTGCGCCTGCGAGTCCGGGGATGGGGCTTGCCCGAGCCAGCGCACCTGCTCCGCTTGTTTTCCAACGCAGCGCCCGAGCGCGGCATTACCGGCTTACGCTGCGGCGCGACGGTACGGCCCTTGTGACAATCCCTGCGCGCGGCTCCCAACGCGCCGCGGAGCAATTTGCCGCGCAGCACGCACAGTGGCTTGAGCGCGCGCGCCAACGGCAGGCGCAGCGTCCCCAGGCTGACCGGATTTGGACGCTTGGCACCGCAGTACTCTGGCGCGGCGTTTTTGAGGAAATCCGGGCAGCGACAGCGGCTGAGCTCGGCGGGGCGAAGTGGCGCGTGCAGGTGAGCTTGGGAGGCGAGCTGTTTCGCGTAGCGCGGCTCGATGGCGACTTGCGCCCGACCCTTGAGGCGCATTTCGCGCGGCTCGCGCGGGCGGAGCTCCCACTGCGCACGAGCGAGCTCGCGGTCCGCGCCCAGCAGGTTTTGAGCGAGGTTGAATCGGCGCCCAGAGTAATGAAGCCCGCCGTGCGGCTCGCGCGCGTGGTCGTGCGCGATCAACGCTCGCGCTGGGGTTCGTGTTCCGGCCGGGGGACGATTTCGCTGAACTGGCGGCTGGTGCAGACGCCGGACTTCGTGCGCGACTACATCATCTACCACGAGTTGATGCACCTGCGGGAGATGAACCACTCGGCCCGATTTTGGGCGCAGGTGGCCGTGGTTTGTCCCGAGTGGGAACGCGCCGAAAGTTGGCTCAAACAAAACGGCAGCCTCTTGCTCGGGAGCTAAGGCTGCCTACTGCGCGTCGTCCGCTGTTGCGCGGTCAGCCACCGGGCCCGCAGGCGAGTGGGAAACATACGCGTGCGGCCCGATATGTGTGCGCCCCGCCGGTGAGCTTTGGCGTGGTAGTTATTTGCCGTGGTGGATTTCCAGCAGCTCGACGTCAAAAATGAGCGTGGCGCGGGGCGGGATGCGCGGGGGACGGCCCTGTACGCCGTAGGCGAGCCAGTAGGGGATGATGAGGGTGCGCTTGTCACCCGCGCGCATGTTGAGGAAGGCCTCGTCCCAGCCTTTGATGACTTGGCCCAGGCCCACGCGGAAGCGCAGGGGCTGCCCGGGTTGGTCGCCGTGTGCGGCGCGCGAGCTGTCGAAGACGCTGCCTTCGAGGAGGCGGCCCTCGTAGTGGACGACCAGCTCGTCACCGACATCGGGCGTGGGGCCCTTGCCCGCTGCGCGGGGCACGTACATGAGCCCCGATTTTTGCGTGTGCTTCCCGGGGAATTGGGAATCGACGAGCAGGGTATCCTCGGCGCTGAGCTCCATCTGGCCCGAGCCTTCGAGGGCTTGGCGCATGGCGCTGTTAATCGGGCGCCCGGGATTGGCTCGGGCGAGGAGCCCATAGCGCACGACAATCGCAATCGCGAGCAAACTGAGGCCGAGGAGAACGGGTACTGCAAAATTCCGCATGAGATCGCCGACGCTAACAATCCGTCCCGCGCACACACGCCCATTTTGTGGGAGAAGAGGTATTCCTTCCACTCACGCGCTATCCGTACGTGCTTTCGACCGTGTTACTCTGATGAGCCGGTGTTGGCGGGCGAAAGAGGGAAAGCTCGTGGATGTGGGGGAGGGCCGGTCTTCGTGTATGACTGGCAAACCAACCAATCTGATGGGCCCATCCACAAGAAGGGCGAGCCGCTCAAATTTGGGCCGCAAATAGTTCACGCGAAAGGGCGTGAGTTGCTGCGCCCGAGCGCCCCTGCCGCGTTGGTGGCCAAACTTTCCAGGCCTGTTGCGAAGAAAAAATAGCGGGGCCTTTGAGTGGTTTTGTTCACGTCGCCCGCCCCTTCTACTTGGCGAGGAATCGTTGTCGCCTCGGCTGAGGCATGGAGGGGACAGGTTTTCCCGAGCTTTCGCTTGAGGGTGGGCGTGTGTCGCGCAGCGTGGCGCATTTTATGAATGTCCCGCCTGATCTTTTAGTCCGCGCTGCGCCGCGCATGTGCGCTTGTTGCCGGATCGGTTTTACGAGCGGGCTGCTTGCCTCGGGCGCTGCGTCGCTGCGGCAGCTCTCGCCGAAAGCGGGCGGGCTGGTGGCAGGGGATTTTGAGGGGTTTTCGGATTTCCGACTATGAACTTGCGACTGATTTTAAAGGAGCTGCGCCCGACGCTGGCGTTGGCATTTCCGATCATCGTCGGGCAGCTCAGCCAGATGCTGATGGGCGTGGCCGATAGCGTGATGGTGGGGCGGCTGGGCGCGGTGCCGCTGGCGGCCTCGGCATTTGTGGGCGTATTGTTCACAGCGGGCTTCATGGTGGGGATCGGCATCCTCGCGTCGGTCTCGGTGCTGGTGGCGCGCACGCATGGCGCGAAGCAGTCGCGCGAGTGCGCGGAGTATGTGCGCCACGGGATGTGGCTGGCGCTGTTTCTGTCGGTGGCGGGCTGTGCGCTGCTCTTTGCGCTCATCCCGTGGCTCGGCCATTTCGGCCAGCCGCCGGAGGTGCTGGCTGCAGTGCGGCCTTATCTGGAGCTGATCGCGGTATCGCTGGTGCCCACGCTGCTGTTCCAGGTGCTGCGGCAGTTTAGCGAAGCGGTGGGGCACCCATGGGCCGGGATGGTGATCTTGCTGTCGAGCGTCGCGCTAAACGTGCTGCTCAACTGGATCCTGATTTATGGAAACTGGGGCGCGCCTGCGCTGGGTTTGGCGGGTGCGGGCTGGGCGACGCTGGCCGCGCGGATTGTGTCGCTCGTCGCGCTGTGGTGGTGGTTGAGCGGGCGCGAGACGTTTCGCGCCGAGTGGCCCGGGAAGGCGGGAGGGGGCCACCGCCTCCGCGCCGAGCTGCGCGCGAGCGCGAGTGCGCCGCATGTGGGTGAGCCGCGCTCCGGCTCCACAGCGGGTCGTGACCTTTCCGAAAACTCGGCGTGGTTTGCGCGGCTGTCCTGGTCGCACTTGCGCGAGATGCTGGCGCTGGGTGTGCCGGTCGCCGTGCAGCTCGTTTTCGAGGGCGGCGCCTTTGCTATGGCGAGCCTGATGATGGGCTGGATCGGCACGGTGCCGCTGGCGGCCAACCAGATCGCGCTTAACTGCTCGGGCTTTACTTTCACGATACCTCTTGGCCTGTCGATCGCGCTGGCGATGCGTGTGGGGCGCACGGTGGGCGAGGGGCAGCGCGGTGCGCTGCGACCGATCGTGATTGGTGCGCAAGCCGTGGGCGCGGGCTACGCGCTGTGCTCGCTGATTGCCTTTGTGCTGGCGGGGCGCTTGATCGCCTCGGGCTTCACGCCTGATTTGCCGGTGGTCGAGCTGGCGACGCGGCTGCTGATCGTGGCGGCGGTGTTTCAGCTCTTCGACGGCGGGCAAGTCATCGCCTCGGGAGGCCTGCGCGGCCTCGCCGATGTGAAGGTGCCGACGGTCATCATCGGCGTGGTGTACTGGGTGATCGGGATGCCCGCAGCCTATGTGTTTGGCGTGCGCTTGCTGGAGCCGTTGCACGTGTGGGTGGGTCTGGCGTGTGCGCTGTCGCTGGCCTCGATCCTGCTCACGCGGCGGCTCTACGTGCGCATCGGGCAGATGGAGCGGGCGGCCTAGTTTGCCCCAAGCCGCGCGCGCAGTTGCGCGAGGCTTAGCCCGTCGATCCGCAGCCGCTTCTCGCGCGAGGCGCCGCCGGTCGCCAGCACCACGGCGGACTTGCGTCTGCGCTTCAGTGAATGAGGAGCTTTACGGGCTATTCTAAATTCAGGTGAACTATTCGCCGTAGAGATACCTATGGGGACTGGGTCATACTCAGAAGTGAGGGATCTTTCGCGGTTGCCTATCTGTCCAATTGGGATTGTGAAAATAAATAAGATAGCAATCATTTATACTGTAATAGGGCTGACTTTCTTTTCTTATGCCTTAGTAAGAGCGATAAAGGTGGGGGTGACGTATGATGAAGTGGTGACTTTGCAGGAGTTTGTACCTCAATCACTGCACAGCATATTGTTTAAGGCATCACCTATAGCCAATAATCACATGCTTAACACAGTGGTTATTAAGTTTCTGTTCCTGTCTGGGAATGAATCACTGTTTTGGGCGAGGGTTCCTGGGCTCGTGTCTCTTTTGATGTATATATATTTTTCTTACAGGCTCTTGTTGAATCGCCTGCCACATGTTTATGGGGTCGGGTGTTTTGCGCTTTTAATTTGCAATCCCTTTATGCTTGAGTTTTTCAGTCTCGCGAGAGGGTACGGGATGTCATTTGCGTTTATGATGGGGGCTTTGTATTTTGCATCCCAAAATATTGAGGATTTTTCAGTTTCCAGCTTATACAAAAGCTTGGGGTTTGGAGCTTTTTCGGTTTTGAGTATATTTTCTATGGTCTATTTTGAGCTGGCCCTAGCTCTAACTCTAAATATAGCGGTTCTCTTGAAAAAGGATAGGAGGACGCTTAAACAGTCCTTATTGCATAGCTTCTTAGTAGGTATTATACTGCTCTTGGTAATCGCAGTTCCGATTTTTAGGCTGGAAAAACATAGGGGGCTGTCCTATGGAGGGGAGTGTGGGGTCTATCGCGATACACTGATGTCTCTTGCCAGGTATAGTCTAGGTGATTTTAAGCCTTCTTCGCTTGCTCCACTCCTATTGAACTCGTTTTTGTTAATTAGTGTAGCTGGTATAGGCTTTTCCTTCTTTAGAAAGTGGAGAGCTCCTATGTCAGGATTATTTGTTGGTGTGACTATTTTGTCTGTTTCTCTGATTATTCTCGCGCATCATCTCGCTGGGGTAAAGTATCCGATAGATCGAGTAGGCTTGTTTCTATATCCGCTCATGATTCTTTCACTCTGTTTTTGTTTATACAGCCTAGGTAGGTGGGTTAGTATGAGTTTATTAGCTGTGTTAGTGTCAGCTTTCTTTATGAATTTTATTTCGAGGGCAAATTTTTACAAAACTACGTTGTGGGATTTTGATGCTCATACTACCCAAATATTAGAGATGATTAATGCGAAAGGGCAGGCCGAGGGGCAGGTTATGGCTTTGGAAATTGAGAGCGTATTTGAGAAGTCAGTATCTTATTATATCGATAGAAATAGGTATAATTTTATAAGGGTCTTGTGTAACCATGGTGACGCGAAAGGAAGAGAGAGCCCGCGTTATTTTCTGTACTTTTCCCAAAATGTATTTCCAGATGCCGATTTTGTGAAGCATGATAGGGATAGGCTGCCTCATGGGCTATCGGAGGGCGATATTTTCATTGAGTATCCTGACGAGAAAATAATAATTTTTGGAGAATTGAGAGGGAGTTTGAATTATTAAGATTTGTGATTTCAAAAACGAGCCGCCGAAGGCGGCTCGTTTGGTGAGGCTAGTCTGGGTTTAGCAGGGATCTAAAAAGTAAAAGTAGTTGTTAATCGTATGTTCGTTCCTGGGAAGGCGGTTAACTCGTTTCGGCCTCCAGGCTGCCAGAGTGTCTTCTTGTTGAAGAGGTTTTCAACGTTAATTTGAAAGCGTGCCAGCCCGTACTCGTAGCTTGCGCCTCCATTAAATATTGTACGAGAGGGCATGTAGAAGCTGACTGGAACTACGACACCAAGAGGGGTACGATCGGGAGGATTCTCTCCTGCATGTTTCCCAACATGGTTGAATCCGACGAACACACTTAATCCTTTTGCCGTTCCAGTTGGGAATGCATATTTGACGAGTCCATTGTAGAACCTGTCTGCGATGCCCATTCGCTGGCGTCCAAGTTGATCTCTCATTTTCATATCCGTATAACTGGCTAGTATTGTGAGATTTTGAGTGACTTGTCCTATTATGTCGAACTCAAAGCCTTCGTTTGTGATATCGGCTAACTGATCGGGGAGTGTCGGGTCGAACCAGCGGTTTGGATGCTGTGTAGCTACATTGGTTTGCTTCAGTTCATAGTACGCAGTGGTGAAGGAGAGCCTCCGGTCAAAAAAATCGAGTTTTAAGCCGAGCTCTTCCTGTTTGCCATCTTGCCACAAAACGGTATCGACGTTGCCGTCGAAGTACGTGGTGGATGTTGCATTTTCCGAGTGATGTACATACAGCGAGCTCCAAGGGGTTACTTTGTATAGGGCTGCAAAGGACGGGCTATTCTTTGTTCCTTTCAAACTGCCGCCAATATTTCCCGTCAATAAATTAATGCCGCCTGGCGCATCTCTCCGCTGATGCGAGACGCCTCCTGTGATAATTAATTTCCCTTGGAGGATATCGAGTTGTCCGTTAATGTAAATCTGATCTTGATAGACTCTTGGATTTTTACTCTCGCTACTCAAAAACGGTGCAGTTCTGGGGCGAGGGACGTTATTGATATACTGCGGAGGGTTTGTGAGGTCGTAATCAAAGGCTGGTAGGGTAGCTGTGGGAGTGTAGACAGTTTTATTAAAATCCCAGCCCACAATCATGTCATCTGGCTTAGTCCAGCCTTTAAGATGAGCCCAGTCTGCCGAGCGCGATGCCCCTGTGAGGATACTGAGTGTGGCCATAGGCGCCCCGCCAAAAGATCCGAAGCTCCATTTTCCGGTTAAGTCAGCCTGATAGTGCGTTTGCTGGCTCCAGACGTGGTTAAAGCCTTCATTTAACCAAGCGCCGTAAATTGTTTGGTCGACAGGGGTGGAAATATAAGGATTACTCGCCTCATCATAGGGCAGGTTGGGGTCAAGCCGCTGCCAGTGTTCGGAATGAGTGTAAAAACCTGTGTGTGGATCCCTGCGGTTGAGTCCGAACATGTTGTCGTAGGCCTGAAATAAACCACCGCCATTACCGTAGTAGTGATAGTAGAGTCTCAGATGAGCGAGCCTTAGGTTGATATTATCGTTCAATGCAGTAGTGAACTCGGCCAGACCTCTACGGATTTTCATTGCGCGCTCATTCCACTCTGGCTGACCATTAGCCCCTCCGTATTTGTATCCAGGCTTGATATCAGCGAGCGAAACTGTCGCCCCCTGAGGTAGATCATCGCGGAAGTGAATATTATGCTGATTCGCAGCAACCGAGCCAACCTGTCTCCAGTTAAAGAACTGCCCTTTTAGTTTCAATTGAGCCTTGGGAGTGATTGCCCAGGTTAACATCGGATTGAGTGTCTTATTGAAAATTCTACCTGGGACAAATGAGGATGCATCTTGGTAGGTTCCAATGAGGCGGTAGGCGAAGTGCTCTGTCCCTGGTATTGGGCCAGTAGAGTCTACGACTCCTTTGCTGCCAAAGTATTTGCTCGCAAACTCGGCTTTAACTACTTGAGCAGATTCGAACTTTGGAGATTTAGTAATGATATTAGATGCTCCTCCGGGAGAGCCCGAAGGCTCGATAAGCGCGTTGGGGCCTTTTAGGATTTCAATACGTTCAACGATATCAGGGTCGACGTTTGCGGCAGATCCACCAATACCATCGACCGTGCCGTGATAGATTTCAAAACCTCGCAATACTTGGCGATTAAATATACCGTTAGGCCCAGCTAGTGCTCCATGACTAACACCCGATACATACTGTGTAGCATCAATAATTGAGCTAGCTCCAATATCACGAATGAAGTCATTGGTAATAACAGTGATAGACTGTGGAGTATCAATCAAGTCACGCCGGAAACGAAATGCACCTGACTCGGTGCTTCGATAGCCGCTGACGCGATCAGAAGAGACTTCAAACGGAGAGAGGTAGACGGGATCGTCGTCGTCGACCTGGTCGGCGAGGGAGCGACTGGGGCTGCTTTGGGCGTGGGTTGCTAGCGGCACGCCAAAAGCAAGTAGTGTAGGCACAAGCCAAGCTTGCAGTTTCATATGCTTTTTAGGTTTGGGGTTATGGTTATACAGGAGCCGATCCCAGAGTGGAGCGGCTTAGGGGAAGCAAAAAAAGCCCGCTGCTCGCCTAAACAGTCCGGCGAATGAAGCGGGCACGAGAGACAGGTAGCCGAGGAAAAACTCCGCAACCCGCTCTAAATAAAAGGCTTGACAGGCGCACTCGTGCGTCAAAATCAGCTCGACAGCTCGACAGCTCGACAGCTCGACAGCTCGACAGCTCGACAGCGAGCTTAGGCGTTAGGGCGAAAGAACCCCTCTTGCTAGCTGCGCACAGCCCCGCCAGACGCGCGAAATACACGCACAAGGAACGACTCAGCAGAGTTGTCCAAACAGGGGGCATAGTTTGGGGGGGGGACGGGGTGGAAGCTGAGCCAGTCTCAATGAGCTTGGGCACTCTCAATGCAAGCTTTTTTTCCAGTTTCCCACACTTTTACTTCTATTCTCAAGGGGCTTAAGAAACAGAATACCCCATTCTGCTTCCTAATATCCATTTTTTATAGGAAAGGTGGGCCGCCCTTGGCGGTGATGCATTATGACCCATAATGAGGCTGTGCGATGGAACTTTCTCTTTTTTCGCTGTCTTTAACTTCGCAAAAGTCCATTTTCTAAGCACTTATGAATATGTACCAACCTTCCTGCTACAGTAGTTCCGTTTTCTTTTTGTCCTTTGCTATCAGTTTAATTTTTTTTCAGGAGGTAGTCGCTCAACCTGAGCAGCAACCGGAAATTGGCTCACGGAGTATTCCTATTTTGACGGTTGATGGATTAAGGTTTCGCGACCTGAATCGCAATGAAAGAATTGATCCTTATGAAGACTGGAGGCTTTCTGCTGAGGAGCGCAGTGCGGATCTCGTTTCGCAAATGAGTTTAGCTGAGAAAGTTGGAACGATGTTGCACGGTACAGTTCAGTTTGCCGAGGGGCAGTATGATTTGGATGGCACGCGTAGGCTTTTGCTGGAGAAACACATCACAAGTGCGATCACTAGGCTAGAGATAGAGCCATCAGAGTTAGCTAGGCAAAATAATAGTTTGCAGGAACTTGCAGAAGAAGGTCGATTAGGAATCCCTTTGACGCTTTCCTCGGATCCGCGCAACTACCTGAGGTGGGGTGCTTACAGGGCAGCCCCTGTTATTTCCATGTGGCCGGAGCCTTTAGGGCTAGCTTCGATTGGTGATCTGGAGATTGTTCGCCGTTTGGGAGAAATCGTCCGCCTAGAGTATCGCGCAGTGGGGATTCATATGGCATTGTCACCAATGGCTGATTTGGCGACTGAGCCGCGCTGGGGGCGGATCAGTGCCACCTTTGGGGAAGAGCCAGAGCGGGTTCGTGACTTGGTTCGTGCTTATGTTGAGGGGATCCAAGGCGGGAGGAGTGGTCCTAGTTATGACGGGGTTATCAGCGTCGTTAAACACTGGGCCGGCTATGGCGCAGCAGTTGAGCAAGGGTTTGATGGACACATGGCCTATGGGCGTTGGTCGGGATTCCCTGGCGGGGCTTTTGAGAAACACTTGCAAGCCTTTGAAGGAGCCTTTGAGGTTCAGGCCGCTGGAGTGATGCCGACCTATACGATTTTACGAGACTTCGTCTACGAGGGGCATCCGATGGAACCTGTTGGTGGTGGCTTCAATAGTTACCTCTTGGGTGATCTACTTCGCAGTCGATATGGCTTTACCGGGATGATCCTCTCGGACTGGGGGATTACTGAAGATTGTAACTGTGAGTGTATGGGAGGGGTGAATCGGGATGTGATGGGGGGGACTCCTTGGGGGATGGAAAAAGCAAGTAAGTTGGAGCGCTACGTAAAGGCAGTAGAGGCTGGAGTTGACCAGCTTGGTGGTTCGGAAGAGCCTGAGTACCTGATTGAGGCGGTTGAGCGCGGATTATTGGAGGAGGGGAGGCTTGATGTGTCGGTGCGACGGATACTTTTGGATAAGTTTCGGATCGGGCTATTTGAAAATCCGTACGTTTCCCCAGAGGAGGCATTGACGGTCACAAGTAATCCTGAGGCTCAGGCAGCGGGACTGGCCGCACAGCAATACTCCTTGGTTCTTCTGAAGAACGAGGGGGCGCTATTGCCGCTGCGTATTACGGGGGAGAGTGGGCAAACGGCAGCTCCCCGGATTTACTTTTTGGGGGTTGAGCTTGATGCGGCAGCAGTTGAGGCGCGAGGGCTCAAGGTGGTGACTGACCCTGCACAGGCAGATTTGGCAATTGTGAGACTAAAGGCGCCTCGCGAGGTGCTCCATCCCGATTCCCGATTTGGACGCAGTATGGCAGAAGGTAATCTCGCTTTTGAGGCCGGGCAGAAGGATTTTGATGAGCTAGCATCACTGGCGGCTAGAGGGGTGCCGGTAATCGCTAGCGTAAATTTGGAGCGTCCTGCGGTTTTGACTGCACTACTCCCGCATGTCCGAGCTCTGTTTGGTGATTTCGGGATTACCCATGAAGCTTTTCTCGATGTCGTGCTCGGCAAATCTGAGCCTAAGGGCCGATTGCCATTTGAACTACCGTCGTCAATGGCAGCAGTCGAAGCACAAAGTTCCGATGTACCACATGATTCTGAGAGGCCATTGTTCCCGATTGGGTTTGGGTTTCGTTACGAAGGCCAAAGGTGATACGAGTCAGGCTTTGCTGGCCGCGATCCTGCTCACGCGGCGGCTCTACGTGCGCATCGGGCAGATGGAGCGGGCGGCCTAGTTTGCCCCAAG
>NZ_LSZQ01000049.1 GCF_001580015.1 Cephaloticoccus primus | reverse complement strand
GCAGTTGCGCGAGGCTTAGCCCGTCGATCCGCAGCCGCTTCTCGCGCGAGGCGCCGCCGGTCGCCAGCGCCACGGCGGACTTGGGCAGCGCGAGCACTTCGGCGAGGTAGCGGCACAGCTCGGCGTTGGCCTTGCCGTCAACGGGCGGCGACTTGAGCCGCACCTTGAGCGCATCGCCGAGCCAGCCGACGACTTCGCTCCGCGGTGCATTGGGCACGGCCTTGATCGTCAACAGGCAGTGAGTCGCCGCGTGCGCTTCGGCCGGTGCTTGCACTGCGCTGCCCTTGGCCCTGGCGCTGCCCGCGCTTGCGCTGCGATTTGCCGCGCGGCTTTGGAGTGTGTTGCGCTTAGCCATTGCCCGGTTGGCGCAGCCCGATGTCGAGCGCGGCAAGGATTTCCTCGACCGGCTCGGTGCCGACCGAGAGGCGCAGCAGCTCGGGTGCAATGCCGCTGGCGGCGAGCTCGCTACGGCCCGCCTCGCTGGTCACCAGATCGTAGTGGGCGAGGTAGATAAAGGGGCACAGCAGCGTGGTTTTCATCCCGAAGCTCGCGCCTTTTGGTAGCGGCACGGCATCGTAGAACTTCTCAATCGGTGCGTGCAGCGCGAAGGAGATGAGGCCGCCAACGGCGCCGGGGGCGCGTGCGATTTTTTCGTAATTGGCGCGCGTTTTCGGCGAGTGCGCCCAGGCGACTTCCTTGACCGCAGGGTGTGCCTGGAGCCACGCGGCGACGATGGGCACGCTGCGCTGGATCTGTGCGAGGACGGCGCGCGTGTCATCAATCTGGCAGGCGAGTCGCGCGAGGTCGCGCGGGTAGACGGGCTCAAGCCGCGCGGCGATGTCGCGCCGCAACGAATCGGCCTCGGGGTGCTGCGGGTTGACGACGACCAGGCCCGCGACGAGGTCGCCTTCGCTGGCCGTGTATTTGGTCAAGCTGGTGGCGACGACGTCCGCATGTGGCAGCACGTCGACCGAGTAGACGGAGGCGACCGAGGGGTCGGCGATCACGGCGGCGCCGTGGCGTCGCGCGAGCGTGTAGATCGCGGCGAGGTCGGGCGTCTGGATCAGCGGGTTGGTTGGCGCTTCGATGACGATGCCCGCGATTTCCGCACCGCGTCGGGCAAAGAGCGTTTCGAGCGCGGCGAGGTCGCAGACATCGGGCAGGTAAATGTAGTCGCCGGGCTGCGCCTGCTGCTGCGCGTGCCGCTTGAGCAGTGCGATCGTGTCGAGGTACAGCCAGCCGAGCTGCACCCATGTGCGGCGACCGCGCGCGGCTTGGCGCTCGGCCAGCGCGCAAAACGAGGCGTAGAGCGCATTCATCCCGCAGCTTGCGGGGAGCAGCGTTGTGGGCGCGCAGCCCGCGAATAGCGGCGCGAGTGCGCGCCGGATGTGGGCGAGTGCTTCAGCGTGCGGGCGCGCGGCTTCGTGCTGCGGCGCAGGCGCCAGCCCGAGTGCGTGGAGCCGATCTTCGGCGGCGCGCGAAGAGAGGAAGCCGCCCGTGTTTTGCAAAAAGACGTGGGCACGCTGCGCGAGTGCGGGGTTGTCGGGATGCGAGAGGCCCGCGATTCCGTCAAAGTCGTGGAGCTCGATGTTTGGTGTGCGCGTGGTTTGGGCAGGAGCGGTATCCGCTGCCTGGGCGCCTTGAGTTGCGGGGGCACCGCTGGCAGTTGCGGCGAGCTCGGCCTGGAGGGCGGCGGCCATAGGGGCCGAGCTGGTGAGCCAGAGGCGGCGCGGCGCGGCGTTTGCGTCTGGGCTGGGTGCTCCGCTGGCCGCCGCGGCGCAGCCACGCTGCTGCGCGTAGTGTGCGGTGAGTTGTTTGACGAAGCGATTCAGGACGAAGCGCGGGTAGCCGCTGCGCATGGCGTCGATGATCTCGGAGGCCTTGGTCTCGTAACCGCGGACGGCATGCATGGTGGGCAGGCTACACGAGACGGCGTGTGGCAAGTCAGGGATGGGCTGGCCAAGGGGGATGGGTTGGAACGCCATGTAAAAACGGGCAGCCTCGCTTATCGCGGCGGGCCGAGGCAATCCCCGCTTGCGTCATGAAGTGCGGCCCCGCTTCACTGCCCGGGCGAATGAAACTTGTCTCGTGGAATGTGAATGGCGTGCGCGCCGCTTTGGGCAAGGGGCTCCTCGACTGGATGCACGGCGCCGATGCCGACGTGATTTTCCTACAAGAGGTGAAGGCGCTGCCGGGCGATGTGCAGGGCGTGGCTTGGCCGAGCGGCTACGGGCTGCACTGGAACGCCGCGCAAAAAAAAGGCTACAGCGGCACGGCGCTTTTTACGCGCACGCAGCCGCTGAGCGTGCGCTCGGGGATCGGCTCGCCCGAGCACGATGCCGAGGGCCGTGCGATCACGGCGGAGTTCGACGCATTCTGGTTCGTGGGCGTGTACGTGCCCAACGCGCAGGACGGGCTGGCGCGGATCGGTTTTCGCCAGGCCTGGGATCGCGCGTTCCTCGACTACGTGTGCGAGCTGGAGAAGACGAAGCCGGTCGTGTTTTGCGGCGACCTCAATGTCGCGCACGAGGAGATCGATCTCGCCCGCCCAAAGGAAAACGTGGGCAACCCCGGCTTCTCCGACGAAGAGCGCGCGGGCTTTCGCGACTATCTGGACGCGGGGTTTATCGACACCTTCCGCCACTTCGAGAGCGGCGGCGGCCATTACACGTGGTGGAGCTATCGCGCGGGGGCGCGCCCCAGAAACATCGGCTGGCGGATCGATTACTTCATGGTCTCCCGGGCACTCGCGCCGCAGCTCAAGCGCGCGTGGATCGAGCCCGGGGTCATGGGCAGCGACCACTGTCCGGTCGGGCTTGAGCTGGAGTTGGCGTGATGAGTGGGGCGACGGATCTGCGGGCGCGCACTGCGAGGGCCGATCTACGGCTGGCGGGGCCGCAGTCGCCTGTTGCTGCAAAAGCGCGGCCGCCCAAGGTGGGCTCGGAATGGGTGCGGCGCGGCCGCTCCAGGATTCACGGTGGCGGCCTCTACGCGCGAAAGCCGATCCCCAAGGGCACCCGGGTGATCGAGTACGTAGGCGAGCGGATCACGAAGGCCGAGGCCCTGCGCCGCGAGCAGCGGCGATTGGCAGCGGGCGGCAGCGTTTACGTCTTCGAGCTCAATGCGCGCTACGATATCGATGGCGACGTGCCGTGGAATCTTGCGCGCCTGATCAACCACTCCTGCGAGGGAAACTGTGAGACGGACATCATCCGCGGCCACATCTGGATTATCGCCTCGCGCGACATCGCAGCGGGAGAGGAGCTGAGCTACGACTATGGCTTTGACTACGCAGAATGGCGCAACCACCCCTGCCGCTGCGGCTCGCCCAAATGTGTGGGCTACATCGTGCACCAGAAACATCGCTGGCGCGTGCGGAAGATCCTGAAAGCCGAGCGGGCGGCCTCCGCGCGGGCGATCCGCCAAAAAAACGCTGGGGCGAGCGCCGCATCAGCCAGGCGTACGCGCTGCGCTTCCCGACCATGACCGAGCTGAAGTCACTGCTGCTGCGCACCGAGCCGCCGCTCACCCTGGCCGTGGCGGAGAGCCTGACCTGTGGCCGGGTGCAGGCGGCGATCGGGGCGATCTCTGGCGCATCGCAGTTTTTTCTGGGCGGGCTGACGGCTTACTCGGGCGCGCAAAAAGTCGCCCATCTCGGCGTCTCCCGCGCGGAGGGCGAGCCCGTGAATTACGTGTCCGCTGCGGTGGCCGAGCAAATGGCGCGCGGCGCGTGCCGACTCTTCGGCGCAGACTTGGCAGTGGCGACCACCGGTTACGCCGAGCCCTCGCCCGAACACGGTGTGAGCGAGCCATTCGCGTGGTGGGCCCTCGCCCGCTGGCACGGGCGAGCGGGGGACGGGAAGGGCGGGAGCGGCGGGAGGGGCGAGCAAATGCAGAGCGCCAACACCAGCGGCGCCGACTTTTTTGTGCAGAGCGGGCGCGTGGCCTGCCCCGGCGCATTGTCACGCCTCGCCGTGCAGGAAACCGTCACCGCTGCCGCCCTCGCCGCGCTCTGTGATTACCTGCGGAGCTCGGCAAGCTCTCCCGCTTACGCTCGCGCGAGCAGGCTGTGACGCGTGACGTATCCCCCGCTCGCGCAGTGGCCCGCTTCAGTAAGCGCGGGAGCTGAGGCTAAGGCCCCGCCGAGAGCAGGAGCGGAACGGTGACCCGCCATCGGCAGAATATGTTACTTGCCACATCCTGCCGCGAGAGCGTGAGTGGAGGGGCGACCCATGAAAACACCTTCCTTTTTGTTGCTGCTTCTCGCCCTGTTTTTCGTCGCGCCGTTTGGCAGCCTCCATGCCGCCAGTCCCAAGCGCGACGACTACGTCCGCCGTGTCGAGACTTGCGAGGCCATCCTGCAAGAGTTCATGGCCTCGCCCGACCATGCGATCCCTCGCGAAGTGCTCAAACACGCCAAGGGGCTCATCATCGTTAACCAGTTTAGCGCGGGCTTCCTGTTTGGCGTGAAAGACGGCTGGGGCGTCATCATGGTGCGCCGCGCCGATGGCTCCTGGAGCGTGCCTGCGCTGCTCACCGCGGGCGAAGGCAGCCTCGGCCTCCAGCTCGGAGCCAGCGCTAACGAGACGATCTTCGTCCTGAATGATGAGTCCACGCCGCGCCTGCTCTTCAAAGGCCGCTTCCACATCGGAGCCGACGCCAAAGCTGTCGCTGGCCCCAAGAGTGCGGCCAACGAATACACGCTGGCCGATGCCATCGCGCAGCCGATCCTCGTCTATTCGAAGAACCGTGGCCTGTACGCTGGAGCCGCCTTCAAGGCCGGCTACCTCAGCAGCAACGACCAGGCCAACCACAGCCTCTACTCCACGCAGTATTCGCTGCCCGAGATCCTTTACAGCAACTGGGTGACTCCGGCCGAGGAGGTGCGCCCGCTGATGAACTACGTGAACTCGCTGACCGGCGGCCAATGAAGCCACAGGCCAAGGTCGTGACTTTCCACTACACGCTGCGCGATCCCGCAGGCCGTGTGCTCGATAGCTCTTCGGGGGGCGCGCCGATTACTTATCTGGAAGGTGCGGGGCAGATCATCGACGGGCTCGACGCCGCCCTGCGCGGACTCGCTGCGGGGACTCGGCAGCGCGTGAATGTACCCGCTGCGCGGGCCTACGGCGCTCACGATCCAGCCCAGGTGCAAAAACTCCCGCGCGAGAAAATCCCCGTGGAGGGCGCGCTCAATGTGGGCGACCGTTTCCAGACGGACACCGATCCGCACGCGCCCGTGGTGACCGTCGTCGCTGTGGATGCAGAGAGCGTGACACTCGATGCCAACCACCCGCTGGCAGGCGTCGATCTCGACTTCGATGTCGAGGTGGTCGCCGTGCGCGATGCGAGTACCGAAGAGCTGCACCACGGCCACGCCCACGGCCCCGACGGCACCGACCACTGCGGCGCGTAGGCTGCCCGCTACTTTGGGGCCTGCGACGCCGTGCGCCTCATGCGCGACGGCCTCTTCGTCGCCCCATAGGTGCCGAAAACTCCGCTGCGCGCGGGGGCGGGAGGGCGGCCCTACGCAGGCGGCGGTGGCGTGGCGCCACGTGCCATTGAATTTGGGAATCGGCCCCGTCGCTTACGCGACGAAGCGCGATTCCCAAATTTAAAAGACTCCTCCCTGTCGTTTCACGACAGGGGAAGACGCCTGAATCGCGGGTGGAGCGGAAACCCATTTGGGCGCGGCGAAAAAGTTTACGGGTTAAACTCCGACCTGAGCTCCGTTCAGGGAGTTCATTCAACTGTGCGGCTTGTTCGTCGGGCGGAACGCCCGGCAGCAAGCCGCACAGTAAATGGGTGCAGGCACCGCCTGCCGCCGCCCGCGCAGGGCCGCCCCCGCACGGAGTGGCGGCTCCATGTGCTGCCGTGTGCTCAGTTTTCTACCTGACCCCTGATCTACCTGAGCCAGTGGTGGGCGTTGTAGAAGAGCTGCATCCAGGGGGAGTCGTCGTCGCGGAGCCAGTCGCTGGGGGCCCAGCTCAGGTTGCAGGTGCGGAAGACGCGCTCGGGGTGCGGCATCATGATGGTGACGCGGCCGTCGCGCGTGGTCAGCGCGGTGAGTCCGCCCGGCGAGCCATTGGGGTTGAGCGGGTAGTGCTCGGTGGGGCGGTGGTGGTTGTCGACGAAGCGCGCGGCGGCGAGGCCGGAGCGCTCAAGGGTGTGCGCGGCGTCGGCGCTGGGAAACTCGCTGAAGCCTTCACCGTGGGCGACGACGACGGGCAGTACGGAGCCCGCCATGCCGCGCAGCAGGATGCTGGGGCTGTCTTCGATTTTTACCGAGACGAGCCGCGCTTCGTAGCGCTCGGATTTGTTTTGGACGAAGCGGGGCCAGGCTTCGGCTCCGGGGATGAGGCCATGCAGGTTGCTGAGCATCTGGCAGCCGTTGCACACGCCGAGGGTGAAGCTGTCTTCGCGCGCGAAGAATGCGGCGAACTCGGCCCGCGCCTTTTCGTTAAAGAGGATCGTCTTTGCCCAGCCTTCGCCCGCGCCGAGGACGTCGCCGTAGCTGAAGCCGCCGCAGGCGGCGAGGCCCGCAAATTCACGCAGCGAGCGGCGCCCCGAGAGGATGTCGCTCATGTGCACATCGACGGCGCGGAAGCCCGCGCGGTCGAAGGCGGCGGCCATCTCGACCTGCCCGTTGACGCCTTGCTCGCGCAGGATGGCGACGGCGGCGCGGCGGCGGGTGTTTGTTTTGCGCGGCTCCTCGGCATTTTTTTCGGGAGCAAGTGACGAAGGCTCGTCACTTGGTGCGTGCGGCGCCGCTTGCGCCTGTGCTGTGGGGGATGTGGGCGCGTCTGTCGCTGGCTCCGCCACTGCGCGGCACTCGGGTTTCGTGAGCGTAAAGGTGAGCCGCGGCGTGAGGCCGGGGTTATCGGCGCTGAGTTTGAGCTGGTACTCCTGTTCGGCGCACGCGGGGTTGTCGCGTTTTTGCGCAATCCGGCGGGTGGTGTCGGACCACAGGGCGCGCAGGGCGAAGAGGTCTTCGTTGTAGAGCAATTCGCCGTTTTGGGAGATGCGGACGCGATGGCTGTCGAGCAGCGGGCGGCCCACCTGGTGCGTGCAGGCGTCGAGGCCGTGCGCCGCGAGCGTTTTGCGAATCTCGGGCAGGTCGGCGCAGCGGACCTGGATGAGGGCGCCGAGCTCTTCGGCGAATAGAGGGGCCGCAGGCCCATCTATCATGCGCGGTCGTTCGACCGCTTTATTGGCAGAAGATGACGAGGGCTCGCCACTTGGCGTGTGCTGCGCACCTCGTCCGCTGGTTGGCGGCCTGTTCGTTACCTCGCTGTCGCTGCGAGCGGTTTCGTTTGCCTTGGCGCGCGGCAGCGTGAGCTCGAGGCCGCAGTGTCCGGCAAAGGCCATTTCGACCGCGGCGGCGAGCAGGCCGCCGTCGGAGCGGTCGTGGTAGGCGAGGAGTTTCTTTTCGCGGCCGAGCTGCTGGATGACTGTCCAGAAGGCTTTGAGGTCTGCGGCGGAGTCGACGTCGGGCGTGGCCTCGCCGAGTTGCGAAAAGGTCTGCGCGAGGATGGAGCCGCCGAGCCGGTTTTGCCCGCGGCCAAGGTCGATGAGCAGCAGCGCGGTGTCGGGCTCGCGCGCGAGCTGCGGCGTGAGCGAGAGGCGCACATCGTTTACCGCGGCAAAGGCGGAGACGATGAGTGAGACGGGCGCGGTGATCCGCCGCTCCTCACCGCTGCGCTCGTCCTGCCAGACGGTGCTCATCGACAGCGAGTCTTTCCCCACGGGGATGGTGATCCCGAGCGCAGGGCACAGCTCCATACCGACGGCGCGCACGGCGGCGTAGAGCTCGGCGGCCTCGCCCGGGACATCGGGTGCGGCCATCCAGTTGGCGGAGAGGTTGACCTTGCCGAGCTCGCCGATTTGCGCGGCGGCGAGGTTGGTGAGGGCTTCGCCCACGGCGAGGCGCGCGCTGGCGGCGGCGTTGTTAACGGCCACAGGCGTGCGCTCGCCCATCGCCATCGCCTCGCCCGCGTAGCTGTCGAAGGCCGCGGCAGTGACGCCGCAATCGGCGACGGGGACTTGCCACGGGCCGACCATCTGGTCGCGCACGACGAGGCCGCCCACGGAGCGATCGCCGATGGTGATGAGGAAGCCCTTGTCGGCGACAGTCGGGTGGGAGAGCACGCGACGGATGGCTTCGGCGAGGCTCACTGTGCCGAGGTCGAGCGGGCGAGTGGGGCGGCGCAGCGTGGCTTCGCGGCGGTGCATGCGCGGCGGCTTGCCGAGGAGCACATCGAGCGGCAGGTCAATGGGGCGGTTTGCGAAGTGCGGATCTTCGACGACGAGGTGCTTTTGCGTGGTGGCCTCACCCACGATGGCGAAGGGCGCGCGCTCGCGCTCGCAGAGTGCCCGAAAGGTGTCGAGCCGAGCGGCGGGCACCGAGAGCACGTAGCGCTCTTGCGACTCGTTGCACCAGATCTCCAGTGGCGACATGCCGGGCTCGTCGTTGGGGAGTTTGCGCAGGTCAAAGCAGCCGCCGCGCCCCGCGTCGTTGACGAGCTCGGGCAGCGCGTTGGCCATGCCGCCCGCACCGACGTCGTGGATGAAGGAGATGGGGTTATCCGCGCCCATCGCCCAGCAGCGGTCGATGACCTCCTGGCAACGGCGCTGCATCTCGGCGTTGTCGCGCTGCACGGAGGCGTAGTCGAGCGCCTCGCTGCCCGCGCCACTGGCGACCGAGCTGGCCGCGCCGCCGCCTAGGCCGATCAACATGCACGGGCCGCCCAAAACGATGAGCGCATCGCCCGGCGCGATCTGCCCTTTGGCGACGTGCTCGGCGCGGATGTTGCCGAGGCCGCCCGCGAGCATGATGGGCTTGTGGTAACCGCGGAGCGCCTTTGCCCCTTCTATTGGGCGCGCTCGTTCGAGCGGTTTATTGGTAGAAGATGACGAGGGCTCGCCACTTGGCGTGTGCTGCGCCCCTCGTCCGCTGGTTGGCGGCACGTCTGTTGCCTCGCCGTCTGCATTTGCGCTCTGGGTTGTGGGCTCGCTCTCCCCCGTTTCGTCGCTGCCCGGGACTTCGGCCTCGAAGCTGCGGAAGTAGCCGTTGATCGCGGGGCGGCCAAATTCGTTGTTAAAGGCCGCGGCGCCGAGCGGGGCCTCGATCATGATGTCGAGCGCGGAGGCGATGCGGGCGGGCTTGCCGTAGTCCTTCTCCCAAGGCTGCGGGGCTTCGGGGATTTTGAGATTGGAGACGGTGAAGCCGACCAGGCCGGCCTTGGGGCGCGAGCCGCGGCCCGTCGCGCCTTCGTCGCGGATCTCGCCGCCGGAGCCCGTCGCGGCGCCCGGGTAGGGGGAGATCGCGGTCGGGTGGTTGTGGGTTTCGACCTTGCAGAGCAGGTGGATCGGCTCGCGGTGCGCGGTGTAGTCGCCCGTCAGCGGATCGGCGAAGAAGCGGCCCGCCTCGCTGCCGGCGATGACGGCGGCGTTGTCCTTGTATGCGGAGAGGATGCCATCGCTGTGGAGCTGGTAGGTGTTGCGGATCATCGCAAACAGCGAGCGATCCTGCGGCTGCCCGTCGATGTCCCACGTGGCGTTAAAGATTTTGTGGCGGCAGTGCTCGGAGTTGGCCTGCGCGAACATCATGAGCTCGACGTCGGCGGGGTCGCGCCCGAGCCGGGCAAAGGCAGCGGCGAGGTAGTCGATCTCGTCTTCGGCGAGCGCGAGGCCGAGCTCGCGATTGGCGGCTTCGAGCGCGGGCCGACCTTCGGCGAGCAGCGGGACTGTGCGCAGCGGGCGCGGCTCCTCGCGGCGAAAGAGGACGGCGCAGTCCTCGACCGAGTCGAAGACGGCCTGCGTCATCGGATCGTGGAGCAGGGCGGCGGCTTCTTTTATTATGCAGGCCGCCCGTTGGCGGCCTGTCAGGGGCTGGGCGGTCTCCGGTCGCACGTCATGGCTTTCGGGCTGCGCGTGGGCGGCAGCCCCATCTTCGAGCGTGAGCGTGTAGGTGATGACGCGCTCGATCCGGCGGATTTTTGCGAGGCCGCAGAGCCGGGCGATGTCGGTCGCCTTTGACGACCAGGGCGAGATCGTTCCCGCCCTCGGCCCCACGGCCAAAGGCCGGTTTATTGTGCGGGCCGCTTGTTGGCGGCCCGTCTGCCCAACGCAGGCGGATAGTGGCCCGTCCGTTGCCTCGCCGTCGGGGCCTTGCCGTTCGGGCGCGTTTGTGGGGCCGTATTCGAGGAGGCGCTCAAGGACGGCGCGCTCCTCGGGGCTGAGCTCGCTGTCGATGTCGCACAGGTGGACGAACTGCGCGTCGATTGCGTTGACCGGCAGGCCGTGCTCGCTGCGCAGGGTTTTGAGGAGCTTTTCGAGGCGAAAGGGGGAGAGGGCGGATGAGCCGCGAAGCGTGAGCATGATTGGAGGTAGAGGGGAGAGCCATCCCGCATCCGCGCCCCCGCGTCAACCGCGAGGCATCCCGCTCCCGCCATTCACGTCGCGAGGGGCGTGTCGCCCCGGCCATTTACGTCGCCGACACTATGTGGCGAGGTGCCTGTGGCACTTCCGTTTACGCTCACGCGAGCAGATGAGACACGCAGCAGGGCTCTACCGTGCCTTCGGCACGGGCCGACTAAAGTCTTCGTTGCATTTGGTGCTGGGTTTTTCGGCCCCGGCATCTGCGCTTGCGCCAGCCCCAGAGCCCGATTCCCGCTGCACCGAAGAGTGCACCGTACATAGCGGGCTCAGGAGCGGCGGAGATTGACCAATACTCGCTATCGTAATCCTCAAGATGGATGTTTCCCGAGTTGTAGCCTGCAAATGACACCTTGGTAAGCGCATCTCTGAGGGCTGTACTATCTTTTCGCACGAGCAGAAAATCTCGCCCTTCCTGCCAGCCTTGTACCTGTAAATGTCCGTCTTTATTTATTATGAGATTATCAACTTTAATATAGTATTTCGATTTTTGCGAATCTCTGTCTCGATGAATGAAGTTTACTATTCCGTTATCTTCTATGGTCAGGTTTCTGAATATGTTTGTTGTATTCTCGTTTGATAAATATTGTAGCTCTCCGTAGCTTTTTAATGAGATGTTAGAGGTTTTTAGAAGTTGGTTGCTATTTAAGAATCTGATCCTGGCTCTTTTTTGTACGAAAACATCTCCTCTGATAGCGATAGCGCCGTTGGTTTTTGCCAAGACTAAATGCTTTCTCTGCCCAGAAACCTCCACACGACCTGTAAAGGTATTAGACTGATCTCCTTTGAGATGGAATCCTGCGTCCTGTGCGTCATTTCCTGTCACGCGAAGGCCGACTTTATGATCCGAGTCGGCAATGACCGATGAAATATAGATATTATTATATACCTTTCCCGGGTGAGTGGTGAATCGCGCATTCACGAAATTCGTACCCGATGTAATAATTCCTCCAGTTAAAAAGGCACTTCTTGTGTTTGCGACAATTTCAATTCCCTTGGAATTAAGAGTTATTGTATGACCATTAAGGTCTACAATCGGGAAAAGGCCAGGGTCTGCCACACCCTGCATTCTCAGTGACCCCGTATAATCACCGTCTAGCTTCCAGTTTTTATTAACCGCGGCGTGGGAGCCATAGGTGTGTGGAAGAGCGATAGAGAGTAATAGTGCTGTCCCTGAAAATACTATTGCGGCTAAGCGACTAGCGGTATTCGGGTATTCGGGTATTCGGGTATTCGGGTATTCGGGTATTCGGGTATTCGGGTATTCGGGTACATACTTCCCCTATCAGAATGGGCGGTAATTACGATACTATTCTTTATGGATAGTATGTTTTTCCTAGAGGGGGTCGGTGATTACTTATGTTTTTTACCGCTGAGTGGGTGAGGCAGAGTAACGGTTTTGCCTGCTGCAGCTTGTCCGCGAGGTAAAGGGCCGGGGCGCCCCGCCCCCCACAAATCCGTTGACGGGCGCGGGAGGGCACGGCGCAATGGCTGGCCCGTGAGGAACCCGCTCCACTCGCCGCCCCGCCTTCATCCCATTTGCCGACATCGCCACCCGGTGTTGGCCGCTGGCCCGACACGCAGGCCGGCCAACGCGCAGGAGGAGGCGCGGTACTCACAACGATGAGTGACAAGCTTACCCACGAGTGCGGCGTCGCGCTGATCCGGCTGCTGAAGCCGCTCTCTTATTATCAGGAGAAATACGGCAGCCCGCTATGGGGCTTTACCAAGCTGTTTCTGCTCATGGAGAAGCAGCACAACCGCGGGCAGGATGGCGCGGGCGTGGCTTGCGTGAAACTGGGGATGCCCGTGGGCGAGCCGTTCATGTTTCGCGAGCGCAGCGTGGAGCCGAACCCGCTGGACAAGATTTTCAAAACGCTGCTCGCCCAGTACGACGAGCAGGTGCGTGCGGGCACGGTGCACCCCGAGTTTCCGGAGACGGTGAAGCGCGCGTTCCCCTTTGGCGGCGAGCTGCTGATGGGGCACCTGCGCTACAGCACGAGCGGGGGCTACAGCATGCTCTCGTGCCACCCGTACTTTCGCAGGAGCCCGTGGCCGACGCGCAACCTCGCGCTCTGCGGAAACTTTAACCTCACCAACACCACCGAGCTAAACGCCTCGCTGACGGCGATGGGGCAGCACCCGATCTTCGCGACGGATACGCAGGCGATCCTCGAAAAAATCGGCTTTTCGCTCGATGAGGAGCACCAGGAGCTCTACCGCCAGCTCCGCGCCCAAGGGCTCCCGGGCGACGAGATTTCGCAGCGGATCAGCCGCGAGCTCGATCTGGGCCGCGTCTTCACGCGCTCGGCCGAGGGCTGGGACGGCGGCTACACGGTTTGCGGGTTGATCGGCAACGGGGACGCCTTTGTCGCGCGCGACCCCTCGGGGATCCGCCCCTGTTTCTTTTTCAAGAACGACGAAGTCGTGGCCTTCGCCAGCGAGCGCGCGCCGCTCATGACGGTCTTCGACCTGGAGGCGCCGCAAGTCAGCGAGCTCAAGCCCGGGCACGTGATGGTCGTCAAGAATGACGGCGCGCTGAGCGAGACGCGCTTTGCCGCGCCGCTGCCGCGCGCGGAGTGCACCTTTGAGCGGATCTACTTCTCGCGCGGAAACGACATCGACATCTACCGCGAGCGAAAGGCGCTTGGCGCGCGCCTGCTCGACCAGGTCGTCGCGGCGATCGACCACGACTGGGAGCGCAGCGTGGTGAGCTACATCCCCAACACCGCCGAAGTGGCCTACTACGGCCTCATGTCCGCGCTGCGCGAGCGCCGCCGCACGGAGGTGAAGGACGAAATCCTCGCCGCCAGCCGCAGCGGTGCGCTCGACGAAGCGCTGCTCGACAAGCTGATCCTCAGCAACTGGCCGCGCACCGAGAAGGTCGTCAGCAAGGACATCAAGCTGCGCACCTTCATCGGCCAGGAGAACCTGCGCAACCAGCTCGCAACGCACGTCTACGACATCACCTACGGCGCGGTAGCGCCGGGCGATACGCTCGTCTGCGTGGACGACTCGATCGTGCGCGGCACCACGCTGCGCAAGTCGATCCTGCGCATCCTCCAGCGGCTCCACCCGCGCAAGATCGTGATCGTCTCCACCGCGCCGCAGATCCGCTACCCGGATTGCTACGGCATCGACATGTCGCAGCTCGGCAAGTTCATCGCCTTTGAGGCTGCGGTCGAGCTGATCAAGGAGCGCGGCGGTTTCGGCGGGCTCCTCCAGGAGGTCTACGACCTGTGCCGCGCCGAGGTCGCGCGTGCGGCGGGCGCGGGACAGCCCGGCACCAACCACGTTAAAAAAATCTACGCGCCTTTTACGCCCGAGGAAATCTCGGCCAAGATCGCGCAGCTCGTTTCCCCGCCCGCCAATGGTTGGGACGGGCAGATCGAGATCATTTTCCAAACCGTGGAAAACCTCCACGCCGCCGTGCAGCAGCACACGGGCGACTGGTATTTCACGGGCGATTACCCGACCGCAGGCGGCTACCGCGTCGTAAATCAGGCCTACCTCAACTTTTACGAAAAGACCGAAGCCCGCGCCTACTAGCCGCGTGCGCGTGGCCTCCTGCTCGTCCTCCGCCTGCCTTCCGTTCTCCGCCTCCGCATCGATAGTTGCGTGCTGTCTCGCACTCGCCGCCGCTAGCGAAACTCGTCCCGCCTCTCTCGCCTTCCCGCCCGCGCTGTCCCCCTCGTTTTTCAGAACTGCCCGTCCGCTCCTCCCGCCCGCTCATGACCAGCCTCTCTTACGAATCTTCCGGTGTAGACTACGACCAGCTCGACGCCTTCAAGCGCGCCTGCCAGCGCGCCGCGCGCACGACTGCGCCGCTGCTCGCCGCGCACGGTTACGCCGAGCCCGCCGCCACGCGCGGCGAGAGCTGCTACCTGATCGAGGCGGCCGACCACTACCTCGCCCACGTTGAGGAAGGGCTCGGCACAAAGAACCTCGTGGCCGATGCGGTTTACGCGCAGCAGGGGCTCAACTTTTACCGCGAGATCGCCATCGATACGGTCGCGACAATCGTCAACGACTTGGTCACCTGCGGCGCGCTGCCCGTATCCGTCGCCATGCATGCCGCCGTGGGCGACTCGCAGTGGTTTGCCGATGCGGCGCGGATGCAGGCGCTCGTCGAGGGCTGGGCCGAGGGCTGCCGTCAGGCGGGCGCCGTCTGGGGCGGCGGCGAGACGCCCACGCTGAAGGGCATCGTCGCGCCCGAGGCGATTGTGCTGGCGGGCTCGGCCATAGGGCGGATCGCGCCCAAGTCGCTGCGGATCACGGGTGACGTGCGCGAGGGCGACGCCATCCTCTTCCTCGCCAGCTCCGGCGTGCAGACCAACGGGCTCTCGCTGTGCCGGCTGATCGCCGAGCGCTTGCCGCAGGGCTACGCGACGCCGCTCGGCCACGGCGCGGCGGGCACCTACGGCGAAGCACTGCTCGCGCCCTCGGTCATCTACGTGAACTTCGTCGCCGAGTGCCAGCGCCGCGGGCTCAAGCTGGGCTACGTCTCGCACGTCACCGGCCACGGCTGGCGCAAACTCATGCGCCTAGAAGAGCCCTTCGTTTACGAAATCACGGAGCTGCGCACGTCGCCACCCGTGTTCCGCTTTTTGCAAGAAATGGGGCCGATCTCGCAGCGCGAAATGTACGCGACCTACAACATGGGCGTGGGCTTCGCCGCCTACGTCGCGCCCGAACTGGCCGAGGCCACGCTCGCCGCCGCACGCGACAGCGGCTACGACGCCTGGCTCGCCGGCACCGTGAAAAAAGAGGGCTCGCGCAAAGCCGTCACCGTCCCGCCACTCAACCTCAGCTTCGAGGCTGACACGCTTCAGGTCAGGTGAGGGTGCGCGTGCGCATAATAAACGAGTCGAAGCTGACGGCGCACCAACGAGTGCGCCGCAAAATGAAAGGGTCTCTGCCCCCTGCGCGGGGGGCGGTGGCGTGGCGCCACGTGCCATTCAATTTGCGATTTTGCCCGTGCGCTTTGCGCCCAAGCAAAATCGCAAATTTAACGGGGCATCCCCCTGTCGCGTTGCGACAGGGAAGCCGCCTACAGCGCGAATGAGGCGCGTACCCATTTGGGCGCGACGAAAAAGTTTACGGGCTAAACTCCTGCCTGAGCTCCAGTCAGGGAGTTCATTCTACTGTGCGGCTTGTGTGTCGCGCGGAACGCGCGACACACAAGCCGCACAGTAAATGGAAGTGGCGACCCGCCACCGCCCCACGCGCAGTGGAAGTGGGGCCTCGCCTCAGGCTTCGAGTTCGATGTTCCAGTAGGCGAGGTCGAGGAAGTCCTTCCATTCCTTGTGTGGTTGGTGGCCGAGAACCAGCGAGATGACGGGCCGCCACTTGGGGCGTGTGGGCTTACGGATCAGGCGCATCCCGGCCTGGTGTGGCAGCCGGTTGGCTTTGCGCGAGTTACACTTGATGCAGGAGCACACGATGTTCTCCCAAGTGGTGCGCCCGCCGAAGTCGCGCGGGATCACGTGGTCGAGGTTGAGCTCGTCGCGCGGGAAGACGCGCGCGCAGTACTGGCAGGTGTTTTTATCGCGCTCGAATACGTTGTTGCGCGTGAGTTTGAGCTCCTTGCGCGGCAGCCGGTCGAAGACGCTGAGGAGGATTACCCGCGGCAGCCGGATCGCGCGTGTGGGCGTGCGCACCAGCTCGCGTGCTTCGCGCGGGGGTTGTTGGGCGGAGAAGTCGATCCAGTCGAGCAGCCCGAAGGTGCGAAAATCGTCCTCGGTATTGTAGACGACCTGGGCGTGCCCGCGCGCCAGAATCGCGAAGGCGCGACGCGCCGCGATGACATTTACCGCCTGCCACAGGCGGTTTAACACGAGCACCGGTTGATCGAGCACGGCGTCCATACGGGATACTGCGAATAGCGAGCGGCGCGCGGGGCTGTCAACGGTGGGGCCGCGTCACCTGTGTTCGGGGCGTGGGGGCGATTTACCGTTGGCGCGGGGCACTCGCCACCGGCGGGCACTGTCGGGCGCGGTCGCGGAGAGCCGTCGCTGTGGGCATGCCGCGCATGGGGTGCGCGCAATCGCGTAATAAATTAAAAAAAGGCCGCGCGCTTTTTGAAGTCCCTTGACAGGGCTTTGCTGCGCCTTAGCCCTTGGCCTCTTTTCTCATGAAAACGATCCTCGCCAACAAAGAGACGGTGCAAGCCAAGTGGCACCTCGTCGATGCCGAAGGGCAAGTCTTGGGCCGTCTTGCGGTTAAGATCGCGAACTTGCTCCGCGGTCGGCACAAGCCCCTCTATACTCCGCACGTGGATACGGGCGACTTCGTCGTGGTGATCAACGCCGAGAAAGTCGTCCTCACCGGCAAGAAGGAGGAGCAAAACGAGTACATGTTCTTCTCCGGCTACATGGGGGGGGAGAGCCGCCGCAAACTCTCCGACATGCGCCAGAAGCGCCCCGAGTTCATCCTCCAGCACGCCGTGAAGGGGATGCTCCCGAAGAATCGCCTCGCCGCCCGGATGCTGACCAAGCTGCGCATCTTTGCCGGCCCCAACCACACACACGAGGCCCAGGCGCCCGTGAAATTCGCTCTCTAAGATTTTCGCCCAAAACATGAGTATCGCAGACTCCTCCGTCATCGCCGCCACAGGCCGCCGCAAGACCGCGACCGCGCGCGTCCGCATCATCGAAGGTACGGGCAAGCTACTGGCCAACGGCCGCAGTTTTGACGCCTACTTCACCCCCGAAAACTTTGCCAAGGCCGCGACCGCGCCGCTCATTACCGCCGAGATGCGCGACAAGTTCGACGTGACGGCCAATGTCTCCGGCGGCGGTGTTGCTGGCCAGGCCGGTGCAGTCGCCCACGGGATCGCCCGCGCGCTGCAAAAGTTCGACCCCGAGCTGCGCGCCGTCCTCAAAAAGGCAGGACACCTGACCCGCGACCCGCGCGAGAAAGAGCGCAAGAAGCCCGGCCAGCCCGGTGCCCGCAAGCGCTTCCAGTTCTCCAAGCGCTGAGCCACTGCACGTTTTCACCCCGGCCTTCTTCTTTTGTGGGCAGGGGTTCACAAACAAGCCGCCCGAATTTGGGCGGCTTGTTTGCGTTTGGAGCTGCGGGATGAGGAGTGCGCAGAGGGCCGCGCGGAGTTCGGCAAGTCGATACTGAGTAGAAGCGCGGTGGAAACTGCTTGTGGCGAATTTTTACCTTGCTCGCGATGGAAGGGCGGCTCTCTTCCGAGCTGCTTTTCTTAGTAAAACCCACCCCTCCTTCCCCCAGATGAAGAAATGCAGTCTTTGTTGTGCGCGGGCACTTTATTGTGTGTGCCGGACTTTCGGCTCGTCCGCAAAAAGCCGCGGGGATGAGGGGGCTCAAGTTGTGGAACCTGTGACCGGTTAACTTCCTTCACCATCCTGCCACCTCTCTGCTTAGCAGACCTCGGGAGTCGGCCTTGATCGCATCCTTCAGCAACCTGTATTTATGAAAACACTGACTCAGACATCCCGACGTAAGTTTATCAAAAGTGCCTCAACGGCCGCTGCGGCCTTTACCATCGTCCCCCGGCACGTGCTGGGCGGGACGGGCTTTACCGCCCCCAGCGAAAAATTGGCAATCGCAAGTATAGGAGTGGGGGGGCAGGGCGGACACGATGCTGCAAACTTCAGCAAAAGCGGAAAGGCAGAGATTACCCACTTGTGTGATGTAGATAGCAACCGCATGGCCTCTGCCGCCAAGCTCTACCCCAAGGCGAAGCGTTATAAGGATTTTCGCGAAATGCTGGATAAGGAGCATCGCCATATTGACGCGGTGTGTGTGGCTACGCCTGACCACAACCATGCGATTCAGGCCTTGGCTGCGATGCAGTTGGGCAAGCACGTGTTTGTTGAAAAGCCTCTTGTTCATGATGTTTGGGAGGCTCGGGTGCTGACTGATGCGGCCAGGCGTTACAAAGTAGTGACCCAGATGGGGAATCAAGGGACTTCTAGTGACGGTGCGCGGTTGATCCGTGAGTGGTACGAGGCTGGTGCTATTGGCGATGTGCACACCGTTTACGTCTGGACAGATCGCCCCGTGTGGCCAGCGGGCATTCCTTGGCCGCGCGAAGCGGCTAAAGTGCCTGCGAACCTGGACTGGGACCTGTGGTTAGGTACCGCAAAGCACAGGTATTATGTAGAAGGGGCTCCGGTGCGGTATTCGGATGGTTACGTCGTTAATTTTAACTGGCGTGGGTGGTGGGACTTTGGCACCGGCCCGATTGGCGATATGGGCTGCCACCTGCTGGATATTGCCTTCAAAGTGTTGGGGTTACAGCATGTGCAGGAAGTGCAGGCCTCGGTAGCGCGGCTGTTCTCCGATTTTCGTGTGCGTATCTCGGCACCCGATAGTAATCCTCCCGCCGCTCACGTCACTATGCGCTTTCCCAAAGCACTTCACACGAAAGGGCCAGTGACCGTCCACTGGATGGATGGGGGGATAACGCCCACGATTCCCGAAGAGCTCGGCCTGGATACGCCCTTATCCGCGAATGATAGCCTGCTTGTTGGCACCAAGGGAAAGATACTCACCGGTGTGTATGGGAGTAATCCCCGGCTCCTGCCCGCATCCCGGCAGGTGAAGGTGCGGGAAAAATATCCGCGAGTTGCCAATGGGCATTACGCCCAGTGGGTGGAGGCCTGCCTTGCCGGGTACGGCAATAAAGAGGTGAGCTCGCCATTCGAGTTTGCCGGGCCATTAACTGAGGCGCTGCTTGTCGCCAACTTGGCTGTACGCGGAGCAGACATGAACATGGAGGGGCGTGGTGAAGGCCGCCAGGTAAGGATGCAGTGGGACCACGAGGCGATGCGCATGACCAACTTCGATATTGTTAACCAGTTTGTGAAACGGGACTACCGCCCCGGCTGGGAACTGAACTACAGCCTCTGAACGGGAGCTGCTTCAGCAGGCATTCGTTCAGAAGGAGAACTGCAATATGAGCTTTTCCACACACACCCTGAATCGCCGCACGGCGTTGCGTGCAGCAATGTTGGGCGGGCTGGGCTTGGCGTCCGCTGGCCTTGGTGCGGCCCGGGCGCCCAAGCCATCGCCATCCTCTTCTCCCCTTAAGGGAAGGCTGAAACAGTCCGTGACACGCTGGACTTTTAGAAAACTGTCGCTCGACGAGCTTTGCCTGACGGTGAAGCAGCTTGGTTTTTCGGCGATTGAAGCCGTCGGCCCGAGCGATTGGCCGACCCTGAAGGCGCATGGGATTCACTGCCCTATGTGCGGCGGTGCGGAGCTCGGTCTGGCGAAAGGCTTCGCAGTGCCGCAGTATCATGACGAGCTGGTGTCACGCTACCTCAAGCAGATCGACCTCGTGGCGGATGCCGGGTACCGCAACACGATCTGCTTTTCGGGCAACCGAAACGGGATGGATCCGGAGGAGGGGCTGGCGAATGCCGAGGCTGCCCTGAAGCGAGTTTTGGGGCATGCCGAAAAGCGTGGTGTGGTGCTGGCGATGGAGCTGCTAAACTCCAAGGTGGACCACCCCGACTACCTGTGCGACAGCACTGAGTGGGGCGTAGCGCTGTGCAAGCGGTTGGGTTCGCCTAATTTCGCGCTGCTCAACGATATTTACCACATGCAGATCATGGAGGGCGACATCATCGCCACCATTCGCAAATACCACGAATACTTCGTGCACTATCACACGGCAGGAGTCCCTGGGCGGCATGAGATCGGTGCGGATCAGGAGCTCAATTATCCGGCCATTTGCCGGGCGATTGTCGAAACCGGCTTCGAGGGATATCTGGCGCACGAGTTTATCCCGACCGCACCCGATATCGTTGAGTCGCTGCGCGAGGCGGTGCACCTGTGCGACGTTTGACCGGCTCCACCGCGAGCCTCGTGCTGCCCTTTCTGCTGTCCCGGTTTGGCCAAGACCTGTCCGATACCGTCTCAGACGGTGTCCGGGCGGTTGGCTTCACCCGGATGGGCAACTCTGGGAGGCTCCCGATGATCCGGGTTGGGCTTTCCTACCGGGGACGAAAATGCGGAGGGCCTCCCAACTCTTGGTCGGGCAAATCGGAGTGCCCTTGGGGGGCCGCCTGGCCGAATTTACAGCCCTTGTGAAAACACCGACCAAGAGCCAACCAGAGCTCGTAATGAAGCTTACTCTTTTTTACGTAAACATGCCTATCATTAATCACTTGCCGTTTTTTAACGGCCGCTGTTCCTAAGGGGAATGCCGCTGAGGCCCTGCACTTTGTGGGCGTTGGCGGCTCTATTGTTCACTGTTTCAACAAGCCGAGTTTCAAAAGTTCCCCCACTGATGGTTTTTCGATTTTCCAACACCGCTGACTGCTCGATCAAGAGCCGTGCATTGCGCGGGCAGATCGGGGCCGGTGTTGGCCGCGATCCGGCGGCGACCAGGACTTTGGCGGCGGAGAAAACCCCGCTCCGCCGTCAATAGGGAGCATAGGTCATACAGGGACCTAGGTGAAGCAAAACGGGCCGTGTCGTGCATGGGTGTGCGCGACACGGCCTCATCGCAGTGCCAGTGGCACCTCCCATCTACGCTCGCGCGACAGAATCAGGAACGCAGCGAGACTCTGTCCAGCTGTGTGGCGAATGGTGGACTCGCATTCATCCCACAGGCAGGCCGAAGATACTGCTCAAATACAGGGGCTGCGATTGCAGTGCGCGGGAGGGGAGGCTCCACTCTCTTCAGGATCAGCCGGAAGAGCAGCGCATAAGCTTCCTGTTACTTTGCGGACTGCTCGCTGGCGGCTTTTCCGTGCGATGGAAGGGGCGGGGCTACTGGTTTCTTGTCGCTTCCTCTTGAGTGAGGAGTTGGGCGCGCTTGAGGGCCCAGAGGGTTTGGCGGGCGCTGTTGGTGCACTCGTTACCGGTGAATTTGAGGTGCAGGTCTTGCAGGCCGCTGAGCCCTGCGGGGAGTGCCAAGGTGACCGCTTTGATCGGCGTGGGCTGCTGCGGGTCTACGAGCGCCTGGGCGACGGGCTCGCCATCGAAGCTGCCCAAGTACAGTTGCAGGTAAACGGGATCTTTCGCGGGGGTGGGGTGGCTGCCGCCGGTCTCGTCTTCCGTAAAGGCGAAGTTGTAGGGCACATCGACCGCTTCGACGCGCAGGCTGTGGATGCCGTCGAGCGGCGCCTGTTTCCAGACCCAGGTCGGTGTGATGATGTCCACCGGCACAACGAGCCGCTCGCCTTCGAGTGGCTCATCGTCTTCGAGCCGCCATGCGCGCATCATCGGGTTGGGGTGGAGTTTTTCTGCGCTGCGGGTGCGCAGCGCCAGTGCGTCCACCACTGCGCGGCGGGGCTTGGCGATGGGCTGGCCTTCAAAAAATGCGGTCGCGGTGAGGGTGACAGGAAGCGCGAGTGCGAGCGGCCCGGTGTAGCGCGGCGAATCGGCGTGCGGCTCGCTGCCGTCGGTCGTGTAGCGCAGCTCGCCAAAGGCGGCCTGGTTTGAGAGGCGGACGTATGCGCGGCCCGGGTTTGGGCCTGCGTTGGCATCGGCGGGCTCCGCGTCGATCTGCACGGCGAAGGCGCTGTCGGCGGCGCGGATGCCCGCGCGGTGGAGCCGCCGGAGCTGCGCGGCGATGCGCGGCAGGAAGCCTGCCCAATCGCGCAGACTGGCGGGAGACCACGCGTTTTCGGCGACGGCGGAGAGGCGCGGGTAGAGCATGTGATCCACCTGCCGAGGCGTGCGGACGTACTCCGTCCAGAGGTTGGCCTGGTAGCCGATGATCCGCTGCGCCGCGGCTTGCGGCACGTCGTCGGGGATGGGCTCAAACTCGTAGACTTTTTGCAGGCTGGTGACCCAGTCGTGGCCCGGCGTCTCGTCGGAGGCGAGTGACTGCGCGCGATTCAGATACGTGTAGGCGGTGGGCGTCATGACGACGTCGTGGCCGGAGCGGGTCGCGACGGCGGCGTTTTTGATGTCGTGCCAGACCATGACGTTGGCGCCTTCGGGGAGCGGGCCGCCGTCGAGGATCTCATCCCAGCCGATGAGCTTGCGGTTTTGGGCGGTGATAAACTGGGCAATGCGGCGGATGAACCAGCTTTGCAGTGCGTTTTCGTCGGCGAGGCCGAGCGCGCGGATTTTCTCCTGAACGCGCGCGGATTTTTTCCACTGCGGTTTTATCGCTTCATCTCCGCCGATGTGGATGTAGCTGCCGGGGAAGATCTCGAACACTTCGCGCAGGATGTTTTCCAGAAACGCGAAGGCTTCGTCGGTGACGTCGAATATGAAGGGGTGGATGCCCCAGTTGGGCGTGACCTCGGTCGGCTGCCCTGTGGGGCCGAACTCGGGGTAGGCAGCCAGTGCGGCGCGCGCGTGGCCGGGCATCTCAATCTCGGGCACGATGGTGATGTGGCGCTCGGCGGCGTAGGCGACGATGTCGCGCGCCTCGGCCTGCGTGTAAAATCCGCCGTAGCGCAGCGGCTGCCCATCGGGCCCGATGCCCGCCTTGCCCGCGGGGATGCGCCATGCGCCGATTTCGGTGAGCTTGGGGTAGCGTTTGATTTCCAGCCGCCAGCCCTGGTCGTCTACGAGGTGCCAGTGAAAGGTGTTGAGCTTGTGGCGGGCGGCCTGGTCGATCAGCCGCTTGATGTGCTCGACCGACTGCATGTGACGTGCGGAGTCGAGCATGAAGCCGCGCCACCGGAAGCGCGGCGAATCGGTGATCCGCAGCGCGGGGAGCGTGGCGGGGAGCGCGAGCCCGGCACCGCCGGTGAGGAGCTGCCAGAGCGTGACCGCGCCGTAAAAAAGTCCGGCTGCGTCACCCGCGCGGATCGAAGTGCCTGCGGGCGTGATTTCCAGAACGTAGCCCTCGCGCGGTAGCGCGGCGCCTTCGTCGAGGTGGATGCGGATCGCGCCCGCGGTTGCGGCCGCCGTCGCCGCCTCGGTTCCGTCGGCGGTTTCTGCAAGCTGCGGGAGTTTGTGGCCAAAACTTTCTTCGACCATCGCCGCAAACTGAGCGGCGACTTTCGCAGCGTGCGGATTGCCGCCCACTGCGACGACGGGCGTCTGCGCTATGAGCGTGAACTGGCCCTCGGCGCGCTCGACCTGGGCGGGTTGGGGAAGAAGGGGCAGTGGTTGGGTATTCATTTAGGGCAGAGTTGGAGGAGGGAAAGGGCTGGGAAGTTGGGGGCAGGGAAAAGGGGCGCAGCTAATGAAAAGCCCGCATGGGAAATGCGGGCTGGCAGGGCGGGGTGGGGACTTACTGGAGAGAGCGACTGAGCTCTTGCATGAAGGCTTGGGCATCGGCGGGGCTGGGCTGGTAGCCGGGCTGCGAGATTTCGGTGAAGCCGGGGCGGCCGTAATTATCGATGACCCATTTACCGGTGACGCCGTCGCTGAAGCGCACGGTGCCGCTGGCGACTGCGCCGGGGAGCAGCGTCACGGAGTCGACGCTGACGCTGACGTTGCCCGCAGCGGCATCCGGCGGTGCCGCGTCGTCTTCGGCGATTTCGCCGTCGGCAAATTCATCCGCAGCAGCCGTCCCGCTGTCTGCACCCGAACCATCGGCGGCGGCGTGGGGCGGCGTGGGCGGGGGAGGCGTTTTGCTGACGTCGCTGGCATCTGCCTGTGGCTCGGGGTCCTTGAGCGTGAGGTCGAGGTCGTCGACCAGGAAGCGCACGTCCATGTAGGTCATGGAGACCTGAAGCTCGTCCTGGAGCTTTTTTTGAACGACAGAGAGGCTGTCGCCAGCGGCGACCCAGCTTGCGACGGTTTGTTTTTGTTCGGGCGAAAGGCTCATGGAAAAAAAGGGAGGGGCGGGAGGACGGGGTAAGGCGGCGGGCGGCGTCTTCTGATTCGTTTCCGGGAGGGAAGGCGGGAGGGCGCGCCGACGACTAGCGGGCGAGCTGGTTGCGCAAAAACTCGATGCTGCCGCGCATGCCCGGGTCTTGCTCGATCATGTTGTCGACGGCCTTGCAGGCGTGGATGACGGTGCCGTGGTCGCGCCCGCCGAAGGAGTCGCCGATGTCCTGGAGCGAGTGCTTGGTGAGCTTGCGCGAGAGGTACATGGCGATCTGCCGCGGGATGGCGATGTTGTTGGGGCGGCGCTTGCTGGTCATGTCGCTGTGGCGGATCTGGAAGTGATCGGCCACGCGCTTCTGGATCGTCTCGATAGTGAGCAGGTTTTGCGCCTGCTCGATGAGCACGTCCTGAAGGAGCTTTTCGGTGCTGGCGATGTCGAGCGGCCGCCCGGTGAGCGCGGCGTAGCTGCTGACCTTGATGAGGGCGCCTTCGAGCCGGCGGACGTTTCCCGAGATGTGCTGGGCGATGAAGGTGATGACTTCGTGCGGGACTTCCGCCTTCAGCGTAGCGGCCTTTGAGCGGAGGATGGCGACGCGCGTCTCGAAGTCGGGGGCCTGGATGTCGGCGGGCAGGCCCCACTCGAAGCGCGAGACGAGCCGGGCCTCCAGTTTCTGGATCTCGCTGGCGCGGCGGTCGCTGGAGAGCACGATCTGCTTACCCGACTCGAAGAGGTCGTTAAAGGTGTGGAAAAACTCTTCCTGGATGCGCTCCTTGTCGGCGAGGAACTGCACGTCGTCGAGGAGCAGGACGTTGGCGCGGCGGTAGCGCTGGCGAAACTTGGTGAGGTTGTTCTCCTGGAGGGCCTGGATGAACTCGTTGGTGAAGCGCTCGGTGGAGAGATAAACGACGCGGGCGTCGGGCCGGTTTTGCAGGATCGCGTGGCCGATCGCGTGCATCAGGTGCGTCTTGCCCAGGCCGGTGTCCCCGTAGAGGAAGAGCGGGTTGTAGGCTTGTGCGGGGGCTTGGGCGACGGCCATCGCGGCGGCGTGCGCCATCTGGTTGTTCGAGCCGACGACGAGCGTGTCGAAGGTGTTGCGCGGGTTGAGCGTGGCCTCGGCTAGGCGCTCGCTGTAGCGCGGGCGCGACTGCTCGGCGGCGTGGGTGGCGGCGTGCGTCGACGCGAAACGGCCCGCTGAGGCGTCGAGCCCGTCTGCGGTGCTCCCTCCGGAGCGGCCTCCGGCGCTTTGCGTGCCGCGCTCGTTGCTTTGGGCGGGGATCGCATTGCCGCTGCGACCGTGCAGCAGCGGCGCGGCGGATTTTTGGAGCGTGACGCTGAGCTGGCGGCCACAGGCCATGCCGAGGTGCTTCACGATGAGGTCGAGGTAGTTTTCCTGGATCCAGATCGCGGCAAAGTCATTGGGCACGCCCAGCGTGATATTGTCCTCGCCAAGTTCGACGCAGTGCAGCGGCTCAAACCACATCTTGAACACCTCTTCTGAGAAGAATTGCTTAAGGCTGGTTTTGGCGGCCTCCCAAGGGCTGGGAGCTAGGGTAAGTGAGGACATGGACAGGCAGTTGGGCAGAGGTTGGCGGAGGTTTATTCACATGAGCCGCGCCGTCGAGGCTCCCGAGTCGTCCAACACCCTGTTTTTACCTGCCGAAATGGCTTCAAAATTTGTGGCCGGATGACAGTGGCGGCAGCAATGCTTGCCGTTCTTACATAAATTACTGTTAACCAGTGCGTAGCGTACGCTATCTGTGCGGTCTTGGCTGGGGCGTTTGAGCAACTTGAGAAAGAGCGTACGGGCGGGTGCCGCGCGGGGCGGCTGAGGGGGCCACTAACTGGGATGCCAAAACCCATTTCAAGGCGAAGTTCCCGACAAGTTGTTCACAGCGATTTGGGGGAAACTTTTGGCATTTTTAGGTTGCCACGCTTCGGGCTGATTCGGGGTCAGAATGACCCCTTGATCCTGCGTAATTTAGCGCATCCACGGCGGACTGTTACTGATGGGGATTTTGGGCAGAACGGCACGGCTCTTGGGGGGGCTTTGTCTCGCGAAAGAGAGCTACCGCGGGTGCCCCGCTTTTTTCTGGAAAGCAGTGTGCTTGCAGTGGCGTGTGCGGTGCGGCGCGGGGGGGGCGCGCGCGGCGGGGGCCGCCGCCCTGATCACGGCAAGATTTCGTAATACTCCATCAGGGAGCGGCCCTCGCGATAGAGGTTTTTAGCCATCCCTTTCCCGCTCATCCTCGTGCCCTTCATCAGCTTGCTGTCGTAGATGTGCTTCGAGTCGAACTGGGGGGTGACGGGGCGCAGGATCATCCTGGGTTTGCGGCTACCCTTGCGCGGGGGCAGTACTTCGCCCCAGGTGATGATCTCTGCGGGTTTGCGTTTATCGGTGCTGCTATATAGGAGTACGCGCCCCTCGCGCTCAATTATGACGGCCTGCAGGCTATGGTGGCCCCAGGAGACGCTGGCCAGGGGCAGCTCGGCGTGAACGAGGTGTGCAATACCGTGGAGCTGGATCTTGGCACTCGTCTTGAAGAACAGCAGGAAGCGCATGCCAATGTCAGTGCTCTTGAAGGCACTTCGGATGAGGGCCTGGTTTTCCCTGAGAAAGGCGGCGAGCCGATCCACCTCCTCGGCACTGAATTGCGACGGCGGCATGTACAGCGTGGCACCCTCTTGAGGTTTTTTTTCGTACCACTGCCCGGGTTTGGGGTTGAGCCCGAGCGCGCGGATCTGCGCTTCGTCGCGCTTCAGGTAGCCGAGCTGGATTTCGCTCAGCCTCCAGTAGTGGCCGAAGTAGATGTCGGTAAGCTCAATGCCGCGGTAGCGGTAGCGCACGTGGATTGCGTTACTACCTCCTTCGTTTGGGTTGTAGGGCAGGGCATCGACGACGAATTCTCCGTCGGGCGCCTGGAGCCGGATAATGGTTTGATAGCGTGCCGCCTGTGCAACGCCGGGCAGCACCAGTGCGAGGCCGAGGGACAGCAGCGCGAGGAGCGCGCAGGATTTCAGGTTGGGTGGGAGCATGGGTGTGAAGGGCAGGGGTTGCGCAGTGCGAGGTGGGGAAAGCCTTGGAGGGGAGGCTGGCGATTGC
This sequence comes from Cephaloticoccus primus, assembly GCF_001580015.1. Lineage (GTDB taxonomy): Bacteria > Verrucomicrobiota > Verrucomicrobiia > Opitutales > Opitutaceae > Cephaloticoccus > Cephaloticoccus primus. The sequence continues at coordinate 28,317 of NZ_LSZQ01000049.1, read as the reverse complement.
GAGCGAGGCGGAGAGCGGGACGAGGGAGGAGCAGGGCCTCTACCAGGGCAAGATTTCGTAGTCTTTCCGGAGGCGGCCTCCGAACAGTTTCTTCGCAAATCCGCTGTCAAAGGTGCGTGGTTCGTCTTCGTGGACAGTGACCGCACGGAGGCGCAGCCTAGGTTTACGGCTGCCTTTGCGCGGGGGGAGCATCTGGCCCCAGGTTACGATCTCGGGAGGGTGGCGTTCACCGCGGTAGCTGTTGTACAGCAGTACGCGGCCGTCTTGCTCAATCACGAACGTTAACCGGTCACCGTAAAGGACAGTATTGAGGGGCGGGGCAGCGTGAACGAGGCGGGCAATCCCGTCGTAAGGAATGCGGGCCGTGGTCTTCACCACGGATAAGGCGAAGCTCCCCCGAACCGGTGTGCTCTTAAAAATGTCGCGCAGCTGTTCCTTGTTTTTCCGGATGTGGTCGGCGAGTCGGTCAACCTCTGCGGCACTGAACTGGGAGGGCGGCAGGTACAGCGTATGGCCCGACTGCGGGTAGCTGGGGTTGTACCAATGGCCTGTGCGGGGGTTGAGCCCGAGATCGCGGATCTGTGCTTCGTCGCGCAGGAGGTAAGGGTAGACTGCGCTGTTGGGCTTATTTTGACCGAAATCGAAGTAGGTGAGCTCAATGCCACGATAGCGGTAACGCATGCGGATGTGGGACGAGCCCGCCGCGTTGGGGCTGTGAGCCTCGGCCTCAATGAGGAGCTCCCCATCGGGGGCGGCGAGTCGGGCGATGATTTGGGGGCGCGCCAGTGCGACGCTGGGCAGCACCAGTGCGAGGCCGAGGAGGAGCAGCGCGAGCAGTGCGCCGAATTTTAGGGCGAACGGGAGCATGAGGGGGAGGGAAAACTCTGGGGGAGCCGATGGCGACGAACAGTGCACGGCGACCCCAAGTGCAGGCGCGCCCAAAAAAAACTACAAGCGGCCTTCTCCGCCGTGCAGTGCAGCGGCCTGGCTCAGAAATGCAGGGGCGATTAGCGCGCAGTCGCCGCGCCGACTTCGAGAGCCGCGCCCGCTTCGGGCACGGCAGCAGGCTCGGGCGGCTCGGTCCATTTGCCGTGTTCCTTGATGAGCTCGATCAGCCGGTCATCGGCTTCGGCTTGGGGGATGTTGTAGCGGATGCACTGCTTGCCGACGTAGAGGTTGATCTTGCCCGGGGCGCCGCCCACGTAGCCGAAGTCGGCGTCGGCCATCTCGCCCGGGCCGTTTACGATGCAGCCCATGATGGCGAGTTTTACGCCCTTCAGGTGGCCGGTTTTTTCGCGAATGCGCTGGGTGGTGCTTTGCAGGTCAAAGAGCGTGCGGCCACAGCTCGGGCAGGCGACGAACTCGGTCTTCGTCGTGCGCGCGCCCGCGCCCTGGAGCACGTTGTAGGCGAGCTTGAGCGCGCGGACGGGATCGGGCTCGGTCTCGACGCTGATCATGTCGCCGATGCCGTCGCACAAAAGCGCGCCGCTGAGCGTAGCCGCATCGAGCAGGCGCGAGAGAAAATCGGGCTTCGGCAGCACTGCGGTCGTGCCCGTGTTGCGAATCCAGATGGGGGCGTGCGGCGCAGCATTGCGCAGGGCCTCGGCGAGTGCGCGATAATCTGCCAATGCGTGCGACGAGTTGTCCGGCGTGGTCGCCGCCAGCGTAAAGAGGAGCGGCTGCGCCTCCGCAAGTGGGCGTAGCGTTTCCGAGAGCGAGGGAATCGCGTGGGGACGTGTAGCAATCGCCAGCACGAGCCCGCGCTCGCGGGCGATTTGCGCGAAGGCGGCAAGCTCAGCGGCTTCCTTTGCGTCAAACTCAAGCAGGAGCACGCACCCACGCGGCAGCGGCGAGTCGCGCAGCGCGTCGCCGAGCCGGGCCGCCGTGATCTCGGGGGCGAGCTCCAATACGGCGAAGCCGCAGGCAGCGCGGCGCACCGCGTCGTTTATTGCGGCGAGATCGTTCGCGAGCGTAGCGGCGTTGGTGAGCGGCACGAGCAAGCCCTCAACGGGCGTGTCGGCGAGCCGCGCCGCTGCAAACGCTCCGCAAATTGCGGCCAGGGCGGCGACCTCGGCCACGCGTACGATGACCGCAGGCACTTGGCCGCCGCCGATTTTTATCCCGCCGCCGAGAGCGCACTCCGTTGTTTCGCGCCGCGTCGGTGCCTCTTCAAAATTTGGTGCGGGCGAATCTGCCGCATGAGCCCGCTCCGCCGCACCATTTTCCGCCTTCTGTTCGGCCACGTCTGAGCCGAGTGCCTCCGCGCCTCGCGCAAAGACAACGGGCCGCGGCTGCCGCCAGAGCTGCGCGGCCTTATGGGCGAGCGCGCGGGCGACCGGTATTTCGTAAACCGAGTCCTCGGTGAGCGAGACGCGGATCGTGTCGCCGAGCCCCTCGCTGAGGAGTGTGCCGATGCCGATTGCGCTTTTGATCCGGCCGTCTTCGCCGTCGCCCGCTTCGGTCACGCCGAGGTGCAGCGGGTAGTGCATCCCTTCCTGCGCCATGCGTTGCACGAGCAGCCGGTACGCCTGGATCATGACCTTCGGGCTGGAGGCCTTCATCGACAGGACGTTTTCCCTAAACCCGTGTGCTTCGGCGATTCGCAGAAACTCCAGCGCGCTCTCGACCATGCCCAGCGGCGTATCGCCGTAGCGGTTCATGATCCGGTCGGAGAGCGAGCCGTGGTTGGTGCCGATGCGCAGGGCGCGGCCCAGCTCGCGTGCGCGCCGCACGAGTGGCGAGAACGCGTCGTGCAGCCGCTGGAGCTCCTGCTCGTACTCGGCGTCGCTGTATTCCTTTACCGCAAATTTTTTCTTATCGGCGTAGTTGCCCGGGTTTACGCGGACTTTCTCTACGTGCTCTACGGCCTCCATCGCAGCCGAAGGCAGGAAATGGATGTCCGCCACGAGCGGGATTTCCGAAAAACCCGCTGCGCTAAACTCCTTGCGGATCGGCCCCAGGCACCTGGCGGCGGCGGGATTGGGCGCGGTGATGCGCACGATCTCGCAGCCGACCTCCGCCAGCGCGATGGCTTGGCGCACAGTGGCGGCCACGTCTTGCGTGTCGCTGGTCGTCATCGACTGGATGCGCAGCGGATTGGCGCCGCCGATGCCGACCGGGCCGACGCGTACTTCGCGGCTGCGCCGCCTCCACGAGTTCGCAGGCGGCGCGTCTTCTGTAGGGAGGGCGCCCGCGTGCGAGGCGTCGCCACTGGGCGTCTTACTCACTGGCTTCAGAAGGGGGTTCCGGGCTTTGGCTCGCCGCGGCGGGTTTATCACTGATGTCGCGGGCGAGCCGGCGGATGTCGCCAAAAACGGTCACGTAGAGCATCGCCCCAAAGAGCAGGATCATGAACGCGCTCTGCGTCGCCAGGACGAAGCTGCTGGGCAGCGCGCGGCGGCGCAGCCGCGCAATCGTGGCAAAGAGCATTTGCCCGCCGTCGAGCACGGGGATCGGCAGCAGGTTAAAGATCGCGAGGTTTACGTTGATCAGGATCGTAAACATGAGCACGGCGACGAAGCTGACTTGCGCCGCGCTGTGGAGGACGCGCGCGATGCCGACCGGGCCGGACATCTTGGAGAGCCCGATGTCGGACTGCGGGTTGAGCAGGCTGGAGAGCGTGCGCCAAGTCATCCGCGCGTGGCCTGCGAGCTGCGCAAAGGGCGTGGGGTGCTCGACGGCAAAGTTGGTCGTCAGCGCGAGCCCGAGAGGCGGATCTTCGCTAAACTGGGGCGGGAGCGTGAGGGCGACCACGGACTCGCCGCGCTGCACGAGCATGGCCAGCGGCGCGGTGTGATCGGCCTTCAGGAGCTCGGCGTAGGTGGCGACATTGAGGACGCGCTGCCCGTCGATGCTGAGCAGGTGGTCGCCGACGGCCAGTCCGGCTTGTTCGGCGAGACTGCCGGGGGCGACTTCGAGGACGATCAGCTCGTAGCCGGAGTCGATCCCCACGCGGCGAAACTGGTCGGGCCCGGCCAGCAGCGGGTAGACGGTGATGTCCTGCGCGGCCTCAGTGCCCTCGCGCACAATGGTAAACGTGGTCACAGGCGTGCCCGCCTCCGTGCGGCCCGAGCCGGTGACGATGCCCTGGACGACGTCGCCCCAGTCCTTGACGGGCTCCCCGTCGATGGCGGCGATCCGGTCGCCCGGGAGCAGGCCCGCTTCCCGGGCGGGCGAGGGCACTTCGCGGCCGTCTTCGAGCGTGAGCGTGGGCGCGACGTAGCCGATCGTCGTCGAGGTGGCGGGGCTGCTCGTCGGCTGGCCCTTGATCCAGATGATGCAGGCGAGCGCGAGCGCGAAGAGGATGTTGAACGCGGCGCCCGCGACGAGCGTCAGCATCCGCGCACCGTACGAGGCGGGCGGCAGTTTGGAAAAATCGACCGCGCCCGCGCCCTTGCCCTCAATCGCCTCCATTGCGGCGATTTGCGGCAGCGCGACGTAGCCGCCCAGCGGCAGCCAGGAGATGCGGTACTCGACCCCGTCTTTCCCGCGCCAGGACCAGATCGCCGGCCCAAAGCCGATCGAGAACCGCTCGATGTGCAGCCCGCACCAGCGCGCCGCGAGGAAGTGCCCGAGCTCGTGCACGAAGATCGAGCCACCGAAGAAGAGGATGACGAGGATGACCGCCCACGCGTTGGAGAGCAGGCTTTGGAAGAGGTCGGCAGGCATGGAGAGAGTGTGGCGTTTTTAGGAAATTAAAGGCGTGTGAAAGGGGTGAGCAGCTCGGTGGCGAGCTGGCGGGCGCGTGCGTCGGCGTCGAGGACTTCGGCGAGCGTGAGCGGCTCCGCGTGTGGCAGGCGTTGAAGGGTCTTATCGACCACTTCGGGGATCGCAAGAAAAGGCAGCCGCCCGTCGAGAAAGGCGGCGACGGCGATTTCGTTGGCCGCGTTGTAGATGGCGGGCGCAGTGCCGCCCGCGTGCATGACTTCGTGCGCCAGCCGCAGCATGGGGAAGCGCGCGGTATCAATCGGGCCAAACTCCAGCACGAGCCTTTGGGTAAAACCGAGCGTGGGCTCCACGCCGCCCGCGCGCTCCGGGTACAGCAGCGCGTGCTGGATCGGAAACGTCATCGAAGGCGGGCAGAGCTGGGCGAGGATCGAGCCATCGGCGTACTCGACGAGGCAGTGCACGATGCTCTGCGGATGCAGGACGGCTTGGCATTGCTCGGGCGCGAGCCCGAAGAGCCACTGCGCCTCGATCAGCTCCAGCCCTTTGTTGGCGAGCGTGGCCGAGTCGATTGTGATCTTGGCGCCCATCGCCCAGTTCGGGTGCCGGAGTGCCTCGGCAGGCGTGACGCGTGCGAACTGCTCGGCGGGCAAGTCGCGAAACGCCCCGCCGCTGGCCGTGAGCAGGATCCGCTTCAGCCCGGGCGGTGCACAATGGGCAGTGCTGGCTCGCGTGATGTCGGCGGGGCTTGCATTTCGGGTGGCCGTTGCGGCCTGTTTGTCGGCGACCTCGCTCGGCGCAGCAGCGTGCGGCGTGCGCCGCTCAAGGCACTGGAAAACCGCGTTGTGCTCGCTATCGACGGGCAGCAGCGCGACGCCGCGCTCACGCGCGGCAGCCATCACAAACTTTCCGGCGAGGACGAGGATTTCCTTGGAAGCGAGTGCGATAGCCTTACCCGCCGCGATGGCCGCCAGCGTGGGCTCAAGCGCCGTGGTGCCGACGATTGCGACCAGTACCATGTCCGCCTCCGCAAGCTGTGCCAGCTCGCATAGTCCGCCGAGCCCCGCGTAAAAACGGGTGCCCGCAGCGAAGCGCCCGCTCGCGCGCGCCGCGCCGTAGGCCGCTTCGTCAAAAAGGCCCACGTGCTGCACGCTGCGGTGCCCTTGGGCGATTTTCGCGAGGCCCTCCCAGCCGCGCGCCGCCGCGATGCCGACGAGCTCCAGCCGGTCGGAGTGCGCCGCGATGACACGCAGCGCGCTTTCCCCAATCGAACCCGTCGCCCCGAGCAGGACGATGCGTTTGCGGAGAGGGGCAGTAGTGGTGCGAGCGGCCAAGGGAGTAAAAAACGCCGAGCTTGGGCTCCCCGCCCCGCCCCACGCAAGGGCACTCTGCATGAGTACCAACGCCCCCACGCGCGGAGAGAGGGCCGATCCTGACGAGCCGCCAGCGAGCAGCTCGCCCAAAAGAAGGGTCCTTGACCCCGCGGGGGGCGGTGGCGTGGCGCCACTTCCATTGAATTTGCGATTTTGCCCGTGCGCTTTGCGCCCAAACAAAATCGCAAATTTAACGGGCCATCCCCCCAGTCGCGTTGCGACTGGGAGAAAGACATCAAATGCGGATGGAGCGGCTACCCATTTGGGCGCGGCGAAAAAGTTGACGGGTTACATTTTCGACCCGACCTCAGGTCGGGAAGCTCTTACTGTGCGGTTTGCGTATCGCGCGGCACGCGCGATACGCAAACCGCACAGTAAATGGGTGCAGGCACCGCCTGCCGCCCCACGCGCAGTGGAGTCTTCGACTCGTCTTTTGGGCGAGGCCCGCGTTGGGGCCTTGTCGATGCGCTGCGGGCGATCAGTGAGTCCCACGCCGGTAAGTCACGAGGTAGTGGGCTGTGCCCGCCTTGCTGGAAAATTCGCTCGGCGCGGCGTCGCCTTCGAGTGCGAGGCATAGCCGCAGCCGGTCGCCGCGCAGTTGGACGATGCCCGGGAGCTTGCGCTGCGTGTTTGTGCCGATCTCGCCCCAAAGCGCGATTTGCAGCGGACTATCACAACCCTCTGCGCACGCTGTTAACGTGAAGCGGCCCGCGTCGGTGATTTCTCCGGCGAAGCGCACGCAGTAGCCGCCCTGCGCGTCGAACTGGATTTCCACCCGCGCCGCCGCCTCGGGCGGCATGGGCTGGCCGCCGAGCTCTGCCCGCACCAGCGCCCAAGTGCCTTGGAGTTGCCTGCCAAATTCATTCACGGTAATAGAAGTATCCTCATCGGAATGCTACGGCGTGAGAGGCGGCGAGTAGGGCACGAGCTTGGCCACGGGCTTTCCGGCCTTGGCCAGTACGATCTCCTTCCCCTCGGTAACTTCGGCGATGAGGCGCGAAAACTGCGCTTTCGCTGCCTGGATGTTGATGGGGGCGGAATCCATAGCGGGCCGAATCAGCCCCAGCTAGTCTGGACTGTCAAGTGGGCACGGTCTGTGGCCGGTTGCCAAGCAAGTCAGTCTGAAGGGCCGCAATGATACAGGGGGAGCTCAAGTAGCTTGGTCGGGATAGTACGTAGTGGCTTTTGTTTCACCGAAAAAGCCGAAGGCGGAGTAAGTAAGCGTACTATGCGTTTCTTCCGACTTCTTGGTATTTTATATTCAGTATTCTTATACACGAATTTACTATTATCTACCCCCCCCCCCGATTATAAGTGATATTAATGCAGTTCGTATTGAGGAGTCGAAGTGGACGAAAGACACGAACGTCGAAATCGTCGGAACGGAAAGGCTGACTTGGGATAGAGAAGTCAGGGGGATATGGATGGATCAAGAGAATGACTCAGTACTGCGCCTCCAAGGGAAGACTTTGACTGTAGGGGGTGGCGGGATTAACGTAAAATATAACGATATACGTCCGTATATAAGTAATGGACAGATAACTTCCAATGAATCCGCAATAGTGATTCACTCGGGAACCTACGGCACGGGTGAATTTACCGAGGAGGGTAAGCCGATTAACCTGGCTTTTTCACTTTCTGCAGTCATTCAGGATCACAAGGGGCACAAGGTTGGCCTGACCATCGCAGGGAAGCATCCCACAGGGAAAAGGGGGCAAGAGCGAGGCATAGTGGCCCTTGATGGGGATTGCTCTAATACTTATACGGGCGATACTATTGTTGATGGCGCATATAATGTACTTTACCTCCGTAAGGAAAGCGGGGCTACGGCCATAGCCGGAAATATCTATATCACAAATAGGTCTGCGGTTAGTATGTTTTTCAGTAACCAAATTTCTGACTCTTCAAAGGTGGTCTTGAGTAATAGGGCGACATTTATGTTCAGTACTTCTCCGGGTGAGAGAATCGAAAGAATCAGGGAGTTAATAGTCGAAAAGGGCGTTGGGATATTCAGTTTTGGGCATCTAGAAGAATCGATCAACGACAAGAGAACTCTCATTCTGGATGATTTGAATATAAATAATGGGGCTTCGCTGCGTATTATGCGTTGGGAGGAGGGGCGCGACTTCTTGCTCGTGCGGAAAAATAGCAAGCACCTCGCGGATGCGATGAAGAAGATCACAATCGACGGCTGGGCGAAAAATCAGGTCTACCTGAAAGACTACGATAAAGACTATTGGTCAATCGAAGCCGCCCCCGAACCGGCTACCTACGGCGCACTCCTCAGTGGGCTTGGGCTGGGTTTGGCGGTGTGGCGCAAGCGGCAGAAAGGGCGGCGCACCAACGAGTGCGCTACAAAATAAATGGGTCTGCGCCCCCCGCCCTCATGCGCAGCGGAGTCTTCGACTCGTTTTTTGTGCGAGGCCCTCGTTGGCGCCTCGTCGGTGGGCAGTATGTGCGTGCTTAGGAGAGTGAGGGGAGGGGCTCTGCGTGTGAGTATTTTTCAGGTGCGGCGGGCAGCGGGGCCTTGGTTTTGGCACCGAGTTTCTGGAGGGTGGCGACTTGGGAGTAGAGGCTGCCGCGGCCACTGTGGAGTTTGTTCATGGCGTTGTCGTAGCTGCTTTGTGCGGCGGCGAGCCGCGCGCCGATTTCCTCCAGGTCTTTGAGCAGACCGGCGAATTTGTCGTGCAGCGCGCCTGCGCGGTCGGTGATGGCGAGGACGTTTTTGTTTTGGCGGTCCTGGTTCCAGAGCGCGGCGATTGTCTTGAGTGTGACGAGCAGCGAAGAGGCGGTGAGCAGGACGACGCGTTTGTTAAAGGCGTAGTCGTAGAGGCCCGAGTCGGCTTGGAGTGCGAGCGCGAAGGCGGGCTCCAGCGGGATAAACATGAGCACGTAGTCGGGGGTGAAGAGTTTGCCGGTGTCCTCGTAGGCTTTGGCGCTGAGCTCGTCGATGTGCTGGCGGACGGCGCGCGCGTGTTCCCGCGTGGCGGCCTCGCGGCTGGGTTCGTCGCTGGCGTTGGCGGCGCGTTCGTAGGCGACGAGCGAGACTTTCGAGTCGATGACGAGGTGGCGGCCTTCGGGGAGACGCAGGATGACGTCGGGCCGCAGGCGCCGCCCATCAGCCGTGAGGAGCGATTCCTGGACGAGGTAGTTCTCCCCCTTGATGAGGCCGGCGGAGTCGAGCAGCCGCTCCAGGACGAGCTCGCCCCAGGCGCCGCGGACTTGCGACTGGCCCTTTAGCGCGGAGGTGAGCGCCTGGGCTTCGGTGCCGATCGTGCTGTTGAGCGCGCGGAGCTCGGCGAGCTGGGTTTTGAGCGCGCTGCGTTCGTCGCTGTCGGTTTTGTAAATATGGTCAACGCGTTCGCGGAACTCCTTGAGGCGCTCGCGCAGCGGGTCGAGCAGGCTGGCGAGCTGGCTTTGGTTTTGGGTGCTAAAGGTCTTGGCTTTTTCGTTAAAAATCTTGGCGGCGGCGGCCTCGAACTCGGTTTTCATCGTGGCGCGCAACGCGGCGATGTCTTCGAGGTACTGCTTCGCGGTGGCTTCGCGGTCGGCGAGTTTTTCCTCGGCAGCGCGCCGCTCGGCTTCGGCGGTGGCTTGCTGTGCGGCGAGCGCGATTTGCGCAGCGGTGAGTTGCTCGCTGAGCGAGTTGCGGGCTTGTTCGGCCGCGCTGAGTGCGCTGCTGAGCCGCTGGTTGTCGCTGTTTCGCTGGGCGAGTTGATCCGCGAGGATGTTGTTTCTCTGGCGGGCGAGTGCCCAGGCACGAGCAGCAGCGAGCGTGGCGACGGCGAGGGCTATGAGCAGGAGTTTCACGCGCTTAGTGTGTGAGCGGGCAGCTCGCAGGCTTCGACTGTTTTCGAATGCCCGTGGTATTTTCCATTCACGCTCGCGCGGGAGAGTTGCCCTGCGCGGGCGGCGGCAGGCGGTGCCTGCACCCATTTACTGTGCGGCCTGCTGTCGGGCGTGCCGCCCGGCGAGCAGGCCGCACAGTAGAAAGGTCCCGGCCATTAGTCGCGGTCGTTGACCGATTTTATGGGCGCGGCCTCGTTGGGCCGAGCTAGGACTGCGTTTACCGGTTAACCCAAAAAATCCGCCCAAATGGGTACACGCTCCATCCGCGTTTTGAGTTTCTTCCCAGTCGCAACGCGACTGGGGGAAGTCCCGTTAAATTTGGGAATCGTACTTCGTCGCGTAGCGACGGAGCCGATTCCCAAATTCAATGGCCCGTGGCGCCCCGCCACCGCCTCACGCGTAGTGGAAGGTGAGTGGGGGAGTTTTTCGGGGCGCAAAAAAGCGCAGTGCGAAATGCACTGCGCTCGTTGTTAAGTGACGCGGCCCACAACAAAAGCCGCGCCAAATGGAAGAGTCGGAAGACTCCTTAGAAGCGGAAGACCCAAGCCGCGCCGTAGACGATGGGGTCGAGGCGGAGCGAGCCGACCTTTTCGCCGTTAACCCGGATGTCGCTCTTGGACTCGATCCAGCGGGCGTCGACCCGCAGGCTGCTGCGCTCGGTGAGCTTGTAGTCCACGCCGACATGACCGGCGAAGCCCCAGGTCTCCTTGGCGTCGAGATCAACTCCAGATAGGGCGCCCGCGCTGCGGGTGTCGAAGAAGGTGGTGTAGTTAACACCGACACCGATGAGCGGGGTGAACTTGCTGGCGTTTACGAAGTGGTACTGCACCGAGAGGGTCGGGGGCAGCAGCTTCGTTTGCGCGACGTAGTCACCGCCGACCTTGACGCTGTGGCGGTAGGGCGTGGAGGCGAGGAGCTCGATCCCCAAGTTTTGCCACACGAAGTACTCAACGGCGATCGTGGGCTGGGTGTCGCTCTCGGTTTTGGCGCGCTGTCCGCCGACGGCGCTGCTGTTGCTGGCCTTGGGCGAGATGTTGTGCGCGCCGATGCCGACGGTCCAGGTACCGGCTGCTTGGGAGAAGCCAGTCGAGGCGAGCAGTACTGCCGAGGCAGCGGCTGCGAGTAGGGTTTTGATGGTGTTGGATTTCATGGTTTGCAGGGCCACTTGGATGCGTAGTTCCTCGCAGGTGCCAAGCAGGATTAATGATCTATTAATCCGTTATTAATCCAACTACTTGGTGTCGTAACTATTTTTATTTCAAAGTAATGGGCGACGGCTGGCTCCCGACCTACTCGCTTTTGGCGCGAAAAATGGCTTCGAGCGGCAGCCCGGTGAGCTGGGTAATCCCACGCAGAAGCTGCCACAGTGCGGCCATCATGATGGCGGTGCTGGGGAGCGCGATAACGGGCCAGCTCAGCAGGTTCATTTTGGCCAGCTCGGCGTTAAATTCGGGTGTGCCCGCGGGGCTTTGGAGCAGCCAGCGGGCGAGCGCGAAGTTGAGCGCGGCGCTAACCAGAAAGGAGGCCACGAGCCACTGGCCAGCGCGGCGCAGGAGCGCATCGAAGGCGGCTTTGGCGGCAGCGGGGCCGAGGGCCTGGTTGGCGGCGAGCGCGGCGTCCACTCGGGCGACGTCGATGATCTGCTCGTTGTAAACGAACTGGCGCACGAGCGGGCGCTTCGAGTGTGCGCTGGCCCAGGCGGCGGTGGCGATCAAGGCGGGGACGGCGGCTTCCTTGATGGCAAACCACAGTCCATCGACTTGCAGCAGGCCGAGCCCGCCGGTGAGCAGCACGCTGGCAAAGCCGATGATCGATACAAAGTTGGCCGTGCGCCGCTGCGCGAAATCCCAGAGCCCATAGCCGAGCGGGAAGAGCAGCGCGGCGATGAGGGCGAGCTCGGGGCCGAGCCGCTCGGGTGGGCTCAGCCTGGAGAGGATGAGCGAGGGCAGCGCGATGTTGCAGATCAGGTTGACGAGCAGGTTTTCGCGCTTGGGGACGGGCGCGTGCACAGGCGCGGCGGCGGTGAGCGTGTCGGCGTGCGGAGGCTCGGCTGCTGGCGCGGGCGTGTTTTGCGGATGCGGAAGGGCGGTGGACATGGGCGGGAGGATCGGGAGGGCGGGCGTCGATCAATGCAGAACGCCGCGCGCAGAAGAAACACACAAGCCTGCGCGTGTTTACGGTTCCCAGTGCGCGGATCGCTCGCGTAGCTTGGGCGGCAATCATGATCCTTCTTGGCCTCAATATTGACCACTGTGCGACGCTGCGGCAGGCGCGCTACCGTAGTGCGAATGCGGCGAGCGCGGCGCGCGCACTCGTCGAGCCCGACCCCGTTTCGCTGGCGCTCGCGGCCGAGGCGGTGGGGGCCGACGGCATCACGGCGCATTTGCGCGAGGATCGCCGTCATATGCAGGATGCGGATATCGCCGAACTGCGCGCGAGGATCGCCACGCGGCTGAACCTGGAGATGGCTTGCACGCCGGAGATGGTGAAAATCGCGCTGGAGCTGCGGCCCGACTCGGTGTGTCTCGTGCCGGAGTCGCGCGAGGAGGTGACGACCGAGGGCGGGCTCAATGTGGCGGGCCAGTTTGAGCGCGTGCGCGAGGTCGTCTCGGCGATGAACGAGGCGGGGATTGCGGCGAGTCTTTTTATCGATCCGGACGTCGTGCAGATCGACCTGGCAGCCGAGCTCGGCGCGCCTTGGGTCGAGCTGCACACCGGAGCTTACGCGAACGCGTACTACGAGCCCGCGGCGCGGGCGGCTGAGTTTGTGCGGCTGCGCGAAGGCGCCGAGCGCGCGCACGCGGCCGGGCTGCGCGTGAACGCGGGACACGGGATAAACTACGTGAACATCGCCGAAGTGCGGACGCTGCCGCATCTGCATGAGCTCAATATCGGCCACAGTATCATCAGCCGCGCGCTCTGGGTGGGGCTGGCCGAGGCCGTGCGCGAAATGCGCGCGCTGATGAATCCGGCGGGCGAGTTGCGCAGCACACGCGAGGGGCGTGTCCTCACTCCTGAAAAGTCAAGCGATGGCGCAAGCGGGCCGCGCGCTGTCTCCGCCGAGGCCGAGGGCGAGGAGGCGCGGGCATGAGTGCGCGGCTGCCTGCAGCTTCTTTTGGGTTTTCCCTTCCGGCGGGCGGGCGGGGCGGCCGCTTGGTCGGGCTGGGTTGCGATCTCGTCGAGGTGTCGCGGATCGCGCGGGCGATTGAGCGGCACGCAGAGCGTTTTTTGGCGCGCACCTTTACCGAAGAAGAGCGGGCGTACTGCGCTGCGCTGAAGTATCCGCACAAACACTACGCGGTGCGCTGGGCGGCCAAGGAGGCGGTGGCGAAAGCATTTACTACCGGGATCGGCGCCGAGCTGGGCTGGACTTCCGTGGGCGTTTATCACGGCGCGCGCGGTGAACCGCTCGTGCGGCTCGACGAAAAGGGTGCGGCCCTGCTGCGCGCAGTGGGCGGCACCGATGTGTTGCTCAGCCTTTCGCATACAGAGACGCACGCGATGGCCGTCGCCGCGATTGTGCAGCGAGAACAGGGGGGCGAGTGATGGACACCGCGTTTGATGATGATCCGCCGCGCGGCGTCGGCGACGGCAACGAACGGCCGCCCTCGCCCAAGCATCTTTCGAAGACGCCGTCCTGGATCATGTTGGGCTTTGTTATCGGGGCGGTTTTCGTCTTCTCGCTGCCTCGCCGCCAACCCGAGCCGCAGATCATTTACGTGCCCGCCGAGGAAAACTCGCATTCGCCCGTGCCGATGGCCGCTCGGCAAGAGGCCGACTTCACGCTGCTGGAGGCCGTGTTTGCCGAGTGGCAGCAATACGCCGTGTGGGACGACGATACGACGGAAGTTGCGCTCTGGGATAGCGAGTCGGGGCAATACACGCGGCTTTACGAAGTGCGGCGCGCAATGGGGGCCGCAGGCGAGGGCATCGTGTTTTACTATCGCTCGATCCCCGCGCTTACGCGGCCCCTGCTCACGCGCGGAGTGAGTGCGAGCGCGCCGCTGCTCTTCACCGAGCCCGACGCCCTGCGCAAAGCCTGGCTGCGCCAGCGAGACGAAGAAACCTGGGGCGCCATCCAGGAATCGATCCGCCAACTCTCCCCGCCCAAAAACGAAGCCCCACCCGCCCCCCAGCCCGCCTTTCCCTAACAGGGGGCCGTCACCCACCGTCAGACTCGGCTCAACCATTCCTCGCTCACCGCAATAGCGCGGAGCTTGATCTCATCTGCGGCCCCCGCTCACCGCTGGGCTGCACTCGGCGACGATGCGCCGGAGAAAAAGCCCGTTTCTCTTTTGTTTTGGCACGGATGGTGGAGGCGCCTCTTCCTCTCTCCATGAAGCGAATACCTCGCTCCGGAGAAGCAGTAGCGGCGGTGCCTCCCGTATCCTCGTCCGAGGCCAATGTCTCGTGCACAAACCGGGAGCTTGCAACTCTGCTCACAGGCTGGGCGCATCCGATTCTTTCGGCGGCGCAGGCGGCGGAGTTTGAAAGGCGGCTTTTTGCGGGGGATAAGAAATGCGAGTGGGCAGCGATGCAGGCGGCCGGCCGTGCCGTCGCACAAGCAGTGTGGCGTGACCTCACCGGCTTGGGGCCCCAAGTCAGACAGAAACCGCGGCTTCTCGTTCTCGCAGGCAAGGGGCACAACGGCGGCGACGCTCTGATCGCGGCGGAGGCGATTTTGGCCGAGCAGCCTACAGCGCACGCGGAGGTGTTTTTGGTACATGGTCTGCGCGCGTTGCGGCCGCTCGCTTGGCGGGCTTGGGCGACGCTACAGAGTCGCTTCCCGGATCGGGTCAGGCCGATTTCGGCGCGCGATTTATCGACACGAGTGAATGCGCAGGTGCGCTACACGCTGTGCCTGGATGGCGTGTTCGGGTTTCGATTTCGACCACCTATGGATGCGCGCGCAGTGGCTGCCGTAGCTGCGGTCAATGCGCTTCCGATTGATCTGCGTGCCGCTGTCGATCTACCCAGCGGGCTTAGGGCGTCGGCGACGGAGGGTTCGCGGCAATCGCCGCCTGTCGATGCCGCACCGCATACCGATCTTCCGGCGGCACAGGTCGCTGGCGGAGATGTCGCGGGGCCGGTTTTCCGGGCAGATTTCACCTACGCGACCGGATCGGTGAAACGCGAGGTCTTGGGCCGCCGCGAAGCAGGGCGCCTTCGCTACCTCGACCTCGGCTTTTTCAAGCGCGAGTCGTTTCCGCCGCTTCCGAGTGGGGCGTCGCTGGCAGGAGATTGCGTCCTTACCGAGGCGGTGCTGGCCCCACTGCGTGCGTGGCGCGATCCGCAGACGCACAAAGGGCGCGAGGGGCACGTGTTTGTGCTGGCTGGTTCGCGCGAGTATCCGGGCGCGGCCCTCATGTGTGTGCTCGCAGCCCTGCGCAGCGGTGCGGGGCTGGTGACGGGCTTCGTGCCCGAGTCGCTCGTGCCGAGCTTTGCCGCGCAAGTGCCGGAGGCCATTTGGGTAGGCTGGCCGGAGACGGAACGCGGCGGCCTTGCGCTGGAAGGGCAGTATTTATTGCGGGAGCGCATTGAGCGAGCGGTTGGCAGTCGGTCGGCGGGCGGAGCGTCGCTAGTGATCGGTCCGGGCATTGGCCGCGAGCGTGAGACCCAAACCCTCGTGACTGAGCTCGTGAAAGCGTACGGCCCAGTGCTTCCGCTCCTGCTTGATGCCGATGCACTCCAATCTGAGCTGATTAAAAACGCGAAAAGCCCGCTGATCCTCACTCCGCATGCGGGCGAGTTTAGGCGCATCGCAGGCACCGAGCCGACCGATGCTCACCTGCGCGAGTTTGCGAGCCGCGCAGGGGCAATCGTCGTTTTAAAAGGGCCAGTAACGCGGATTTGTGACGGCAGCGCAGTGGGTGCGGCAGCTGAACACTGCCCGAGTGAACGCCACTTGAGCAGCTTCAACCAGAGTCTGTACAGTGCCTCCATGCCGGTGGAGTCAGGCCGCCCTCGTAGCTCTCGCGAGAGCCCGGGCAGTGAAACCGTGCCTGTTGCGGGTGAGGTGAGCGCCCTCCGCGGCTTTACTCCCCCAAGTGATCGTACCGATTTTGCGCACGGTGAACCAGTGATCATCTACAGTCTCTTTGGCGACCCCGTGCTGGCCCGGGGAGGGAGTGGAGACCTGCTGGCGGGGATGATTGGGACTCAGCTCGCAAAACGACCCGAGGAAAACTGCCTCCAGGCAACCTGCCGCGCTTTAGCTTGGCACGGCCTCACCGCCGAAACCCTCTCCTTCTCCCAAAACCCGGAAACCACCCACACCGTCCAGCTCCTCAATCATTTGGGGGATGCACTAAGGCAAAATAAGACATTTTTTTCATAAAATGTCCTCGCCAAAGTGGGTTTTGGGACAGTCGCCTCTTTTTACGATGACCAGCCATTTGGCTTTTGACTGGCAGCGAAAAAGTCCATCGGACACTCAAACTAAATAAATGACTACTTCCTCTCCGTTTTCTGGTAAAAGTGCTGTTGCGAATAGCCCGTGGAGGGTACAGATCACCTACGTAGTGATAGGGGCCTTGTTTTTGGGTTATATAGTGATCAGGGCTTTACATGTGGGCGCTGTTTATGATGAGGTGATGACCATTGAAACTGCTGAGAAATGGCAATTTTGGGATATTTTAATAAATAGGGGGAGTCGCCATGCGAATAATCATGTTTTAAATACTCTATTGGTGAAGTCTTTTTTTTACATTGGCAATGTGTCCCTGTTCTGGGCGCGGCTACCTAATGTGATCTCATTCGCCTTTTATGCTTATTTTTTATACAAGATAGCCCTTCGGAATTTATCCACGGCTGTGGGGATTGGGCTCTTTGTGTTGGCCCTCGCTAATCCTTTTTTATTGGAGTTTTTCGGATTAGCGCGAGGCTATGGCCTGTCGATTGCGTTCATGATGGGTTCGCTTTATTTTGCCTCAGAGGATTTTAAGTCTCCTTCTGTTCGTAAGTTTTTGGCCAGCATTTTTTTAGCAGGACTGTCTGCTGTTAGCGTATTTTCCATGCTCTACTTTTTTCTGGCCTTGACCTTTATTTTAAATCTGGTGCCAGTTTTCAGGAAAGACGCAGCTTCTTTAAAAAAGGGGCTAGGGATTAGTTGTTCCGTGGGTGCGATATTTCTTTGTTTTATCCTTCCTGTCGTTTTTCGCCTTCATAAGTACGGACAGCTATACTACGGGGGTGTGCACGATTTTTATAATGATACTCTGTTTTCATTGGCTAAATATAGCTTGGGCTCTTTAGGTAATGAGTCTAATGTGTATCTCGCCCTGAATTTTCTTCTTTTATCTCTGGGAGTGACGGTATCGGCGGCACTTTTCTTCAAAAGAGAGTGGATTTCTTTAAGGAATGTCTTCGTTGGCCTAACCACTTTTTTAGTAGTGACGATTGTGGCGGCATATTATTTGGCTGGGGCTCGGTATCCGATTGATCGAGTGGCCTTGTTCTTGTATCCCCTTTTGGTAATTCTTTTTTGTTTTTGTTTAAATGACCTCGGGGGATATCTAAGAGGGGGTGTTATTTCTTTATTGGTGCTGGCTTGTGGTATCAATTTCACCTTGAATGCCAATTTTTACAAAGTTGGAGTCTGGGACTATGAAGCCCATACTCGTCAGATATTGGAGAAGGTAAACGAAGAGGGGCGGCGCACAGGGCGAACAGTTAACTTGGTGTGCTCCACGGTACTAGGTAAGGTTGTGGAGTACTATGTGAATAGCTGTAATTACTCCTATGTCCATGTCTTGGGAGAGGGCGCAGGTGCCGTTTCATACGCTGATATTGACTTTTATATCCTCTTCTCACGAGAGTTTGAGCCTCTAGAGGAAATGAAAGATGGGCTTTCCGATCCTTGGCGAGAGTTTCTGAATCCTTATAAAAAGGATGTGTTCTTGGAGTATCCTAAGGAGGATATTTATGTGTTAACGAATTTTCGTACGTCAGATTGAGCTGACTGGGCCGGGTTGAGCAGTTAGCGTCCTGGGGCAGTTATCACTGCGGTTTAGATTGTACGCCCGGGGATGGGCTGTGGGTCGACGAGGGTTTTTCTGTAGGGGGAAAGTGGGTTGGCGATACGGTTGACGAGGCGGGTCAAGGCAGCGGCGCCGATTTGCTCGTGGGGGACAGCCATTGAGGTGACTTGAGGCAGCCCTGCGGGTGGGGCGAGGCCGTCGAAGCCAGTTACGGCGCAGTCTTGCGGGACGCGCAGGCCTCGTTCGCTTAGGTCGGAGATGAGGCCGTAGGCTTGGTGGTCGGCGGCGCAGACCCAGGCGCTGACGTGATCTTTTTCCAAAAGCTGGGCAACGCGGTCGCTGACGGCGCGGGGGGCGAGTGGCGCAGCGGTTTGGTGCACGTTGAGCACCCACTTGGGGCGAAACTCCAGCCCGAGTGAAAAGAGGGCTTCTACATAGCCGCTGAAGCGGCGCGCGATCCAGCCACCCGCAACGGGGTAAGTCCACGAAACGAAGCCGATACGGCTGTGCCCGGCCTCGGCGAGGAGGCGGACAAGCTGAGCGATCGCGGGTGCGTCATCGACATCAATGATGTCCAGCTCGGTCTGCGCATAGCGCTCCAGAATGGAGACGAGCGGGAGGCGTCGTCTGAGTGCTGCAACTGTTTGGGCAGGGAAGGGGTGGATGAGGAGTGCGCCGCGCCACGCGTTGTTGCGGATCTGGCTCATGGCGCCTTGGCGGATGCGCCCGACGTCGAGCTCTTCGGGAGGCTGGTAACACAGGTCGAGAGTGACGCGCTCGACTTGGGCGCGGGCGCGCAGCCCTTTCACGATTTGCGAGTAAACGGTCATGCTCGTGGGATGATCGGGAATCCCGATGAGCGCGCCGACCGTAAGTCCGGCTTCGCGGCTTGATCCGCTCGCTTTATCCGCCCGGCCTCCGCGTGTCGGGCGGTTGCCGTGCGAGGCCAATCGTTCTGCGCGGGCGGCGAGTCGCGCATCCGAGAGCTGGTAGCCGAGCTCGGCGGCGAGTTCTTTGACGCGTTGGCGGGTCTCCAGGCTGATTGCGGGGTGGTCAGCGAGGCTGCGCGAAATGGTCGCTCGCGAGAGTTTCAGCCGTTCGGCAAGGAGGGCCTGGTTGAGCTTTGGGGACATAGTGTTGAGTGACTGTACCTTGAGATTTTGTTGCCTGAAATTTAATGCAACAAAAATGAAAAATTGCGTATGTTATTCGTAATTTAACGAATTTAAATTTTATCAAAATATTAATTAATAATAAGTTATATAAAAATAAATCCCTATTTTTAATGCAACAAAAAGGCTGGCTTTCGGTTGACCGCAACGAAGTGAGATTGGGATTTTGAGGCCAAGGTGCCGACCCTCATGAAGGGATGGCGCCTCCCTACCCCCCCCCTCGAAACAGCAACCACCCTTACTTCGTTATGACGCCTCCTCTGATCGTAGGCCGTGCTGCGCTTTTGGCGTTTGCAGGGAGCCTGATTTTCTCGCCGCTGAGCTCGGCGATTTTTGCCCAAGAGACTTCCTCCACGTTGGCCGATCAAGTGGCCGCCGAGCTGGAGAGCCCGCGCATCGGCCTTTCGGATGAGGCGTTCGTGCTGTCTCCGTTTACGGTGAGCACGAGCGCGGACAAGGGGTACCGCGCGACGAACAGTATTTCGGGCACACGACTCGACACGCCGATCCGTGAGTTACCGATGCCGATCGAGGTGATCACCGAGTCGTTTTTGCGCGACACGGGCTCCAGCGATTTGCGGCAGAGCTTGCGCTATAGCTCGGGGATCATCCTCCAGTCGCAAAACGACCAAGGCGCCAACGCGTTTTACGGCGCGGGCGGCGTGCACAATCCGGAGGGCGCGACGGCGAACAAGACGCAATCGACTTTCAAGATCCGCGGCTACATCACCGATGTGGTGTTGCGCGACGGGTACCGCCGCCAGAGTGCGACGGATTCGGTCAACATCGGGCGTATCGAGGTGATCCGCGGCCCGGCGGCCTTGCTGTACGGGATCGGCAACTTCGGCGGGATCGTAAACTACCTGCCGAAAACGCCAAACCTCGACACCGCAGAGACACAGGTCGGCGCGGCCTACGGGAGCCACGATTTCAAACGAGCCTGGGTCGACACGACGGCACCGCTCGGCGGCTCCGGCACGCTGGGCTATCGCTTGACGGGTGCTTGGCAAAACACGGGAAACCAGACGGAGCTCTACGATGAGGAGCACTGGTTTGCCTCGCCCAGTTTTGAGTGGAAGCCCTTTGCGAAGACCGACCTGTTGGTCGATCTGGAGTTTGGCGAGTCGCGCGAAAAAGGGCTCGGTTTCCAGAGCGTGCGTGCGCGCTCGGATGTCGATGGGATCGGTCAGGCGGATCGGCTCCAGAACGCAGGCTTCGTGCAGTTTGCGGGGAAAGACCCGCGCCGGTTTCGCTGGTCGGGGCCAGACACGTACCGCGACTCCGATCAATTTAACCTGCGCGTGCAGGGCTCCCAGGAGCTCGCGCGCAACCTGAACCTGCTCGCGGGCTACAACCACTCGCGGGTCGATTTCGACGTGCGCGACGTGAACGGTACGATGCGCCAAAACGTGGGCCCCGTGGACTTGCGCGACACGATCACGGTGCTTCCGCTCGATGTGGCCAACGGCGCAGAGTTCGCCCTCGGCCAAAGCCCCAACACGATTTTCCAATACCAGTGGAGCGACCTGACCGAGCGGTCCACTCGCGACCAGGTGCGCGTAGAGCTCAACTATGCGCTCAACCTCTTCGAGGAGCGCAAGTGGCTGGCGATGCGCAACAGCTTCCTCTTTGGCCGCTCGACCGAAAAGGCCGTGCGCAAGACCGCGCTGACCCGCAGCGCCGACAACACGTATAATTACAAGAGCCCGACCGACACTTCCTACATCCGCTTCGGGCGGCAGGGCGATGGCTCCGCCGACGTGCCGATGGTCGCGATCAACCGCACCGACAGCACCGCACGCAACACCGGTGACTACGCCGTGTATCAAGGGAAGTTTCTGGACGACCGCTTGATCCTCGTCGGCGGCGTGCGCAGCGACAGAAACGAAAACGCCGTCGGCAGCACCGTCTACCACCCGACGGCCAGCGAGAGCTTCGCGCGCCGCCCGGCCATGCGCGACACGACCGACCAGTTTGGCGCGATGCTTGAGCTCACGCCGCAGCTCAGCGTGTACGCGCTGCGCGCCAGCGGCATCCAGCCCAACTTCGACGGTCTGCGCGACGCAGCGGGCGATCCGCTCGGGCCGACGGTCGCCAAGAGCAAGGAGATCGGCCTCAAGGTCGAGCTGGCGAATGGCCGCATCTCGGGGACGATCAGCAAGTTCAAGATCAAGCGCTCGGGCGTGCCCTTCGGCCAATGGTGGATGCCTACACTCAAGGGCAACTTCGACTCCACGCGGCCGATCATCTACAACCTTAGCGACTACAGCCCCGCGAGCGTCACCGGCGTGAGCAACGGCGGAAATGGCGCGATGGACCTGGCGATTTCGCAGTGGAACGCGGCGGTCGCCAGCGGCGCGATTTACCAGCGCACGACCGGCGGCGTGCCCACCTGGTACGTCAACGCTTCGCAGGCGGAGGGCGCGGCCTACCTCGACGAAGTGATCCGTGTCAGCCAGGAGATCGGCGGCTGGGCCGGCTGGCTGTTCACGAGCGACGAACACACGAACAATGGCTGGGAAGACCGCGGCGACGGCGGCGGCGTGCAGTCCTACGTGCAGCAGCAAGACCAGTCGGAGGGCTGGGACGCGCAGATCCTGATCACGCCCACCGACAACCTCCAGTTCATCGTGACCTACGCGCACACCAAGCGCGTGATCACCCATCCGGGGAAATTCATCAAATACCCACACCCCGAAAACCGCTGGGCGCCGTGGTTTTACCCCGACGGCCAGTGGGGGCTCACCGGCTATCCGATTGAGGAAGTCTACACCGACCCGAGCGACACTTCGACCTGGACGGGCATCGGCTGGGGCGCGGGCCAGAGTCGCGACGACACACCGAAGCACTCGCTGAGCCTGTGGTCGCACTACAAAGTCGGCACTTGGGCAGGCCCGCTAAAAGGCCTCGAAATCGGCTTCGGTGGCCAGTGGGAGTCCGAGCGCGAGTACTTCTCGGGCATCTCCGTCGCGGGTCAAAAACAGACCAACAAGGACGGCAAGCTGATCACCCTAAAACACAAGGCGCGGCTCAACCTCGACCTGATGCTGCGATACCCCTTCGAGATCGCGCAGCGTCAAGCCTACGCACAGCTCAACATCTACAACCTGCAAGACGACCGCGACCTCTACGGCCTGATCTACGCGCCGGGTCGCAGTGTGCGGCTCGAAGTCGGGCTTAATTTCTGAGCCTGCCCGGGAGGGGGTGGCCCCGACGGGTGGGGCTTACCCGTTCGGGCGATTTTTTCGGTTTCGCAGTTTTCCTCACAGGTCGAGTTTTCCACGCGCGAAAAACGGGCGCGGAAACTCTGCCTGTGAGAGGCGCCCGAAGTCGCCAGCCTCTGAAACCGCTGGCGCCTGCGAATCCCCGAGGCTGCGCAGGCGAGGCCCGCTTGATCGTGCTCCGCTCTGTTTGTTCGCAGCGAAGCTGCCCCGGAGTCGCGCTCCTGAACCTGCTCCTGCTGCTTTTCCCAAAGTCTTATCCCGATAGCCCCATCTATCCCCTCCACACTTCCGATGCTCTCGATTGATTTCCGCCGCGCCGCCGCCGCTCATAGGCTCGCGCTTCCGCTGCTCGCAATCCTCTGCGCGGTGTGCGCCGTGTCTGCGCGCGCGACCGATTCCACAGCGACTCCGGCAAAGTGGGGTGCGCTTCTTTGGCACGACGAGTTTGATCAGCCTGTGGGCTCGGGGCCGGATGAAAGTCGTTGGACTTATGCCTTGGGCGACTCGGGTTGGGGAAATGCAGAGCTCCAGTGCTATACCGACTCGCGCGAAAATTCCCTTGTCGCCGCCGATCCCGAAGCCGGCGACGGACGGGTATTAGTCATCCGTGCGCTGCGCGATGAGGTTGGGCGCACGACCTCGGCGCGGATTACTACGCGCGGAAAATTCGCAGTGAAATTTGGGCGAATCGAAGCGCGACTCAAAGTTCCCAAAGGGCAAGGCATCTGGCCGGCCTTCTGGATGCTGGGCGAAAATGAGGCCGAGCACGGCTGGCCACACTGCGGCGAAATCGACGTCATGGAGTTACTCGGCCACGAACCGGAGCGCGTTTATGGAAGCCTGCACGGCCCGGGATATTCGGGCATCGATTCACTCACCGGATCGGTGAGGCATGCCGCAATGGGCGGGCAGTCGCCCGAAGGCGATTCAGGAGAGAGCATCGTGGCGGATTTCAGCAGCGCGTATCACGTCTTTGCCGTCGAGTGGCGGCCCGGGCGGATCGAGTGGTTTTGCGACGGCCTGCGTTATCACGTCGTAGATGAGTCCGAGCTGCCAGAAGGAGCACACTGGGTTTTCGACGAGACGCCGCACTTCCTCCTGCTCAACCTCGCCGTCGGCGGCAAGTGGCCCGGCTACCCCGATGACACAACCGAATTCCCTCAGGAGTACCGCATCGACTACGTGCGCGTTTACGCGGCCCAAGATTAGTTGAATCTGTCAATTGATTGACGAGCCGTCAGCGAGGGGCATCGGCAGATGAAACGGGTCGAAGACACGCGGCCAGGCGGGAGGGCGAGCCGCGCGCATAATGAAAGAGTCGAAGCCCCCACGTGCAGTGGTGCTTTGCGGGCTGGTCTTGGGCGGGGGAGTGGTGGAGCCTCTGTGCGATGAGGATTTACTTCATGGGGATTTGTGGGACGGCGATGGGGAATGCTGCGTTGCTCGCGCGTGCCAGCGGCCACGAGGTGTTGGGCAGCGATGCGGGCATTTATCCGCCGATGAGCGAGGTGCTGCGCGAGGCGGGCATCCCCATTTACGAGGGCTACGATGCGGCGCGTCTGGAAGGGCTGGCACCCGATCTCGTGGTCGTCGGCAACGCGCAGTCGCGCGGAAACCCCGAGGTGGAGTGGCTGCTCGATACGCGGAAGCTGGCTTACACGTCGTTGCCCGCGTGGCTGGCGGAGTTTATCCTGAAGGGGCGGCGGCCGGTTGTCATCTGCGGCACGCATGGGAAGACGACGACGACGGCACTGACCGCATTTTTGCTGCGCGGGCAAGCAGCGGGGAAGCGCGAGCGTGCGGAGACATGCGTGGGCGAATTCGATCCGGGTTTCTTGATCGGCGGCGTGCCGCTCGATCCGCCTGTGGGCCAGCATCTCGGCAGTGCAGGGGCGCCGTTTGTGATCGAGGGCGACGAGTACGATAGCGCGTTTTTCGACAAGCGCAGCAAGTTCGTCCACTACGCGCCGCAGGTCGCAGTGCTGGGTAATCTGGAGTTCGACCATGCGGATATCTTTCGCGATTTGGCGGATGTGCAGCGCAGTTTTAGGCACCTCACGCGGCTGGTGCCGCGCAGCGGTTGGGTAGTGCTCAACGGGGACGACGAGAACCTCGCCGCACTGGGGCCGATGCCGTGGACGCGAGTCGTGCGCGTGGGGCAGTGCGCGAGCTGCGAGGTGCGGATCGTGGATTTCGAGGAAGATGCAGCGGGCGCGCAGTTTTCGCTTTTGTGGAAGGGGGCGCCGTGGGGGCAGCGCGTGCATTGGGCGCAGCCGGGCTTGTTTAACGCGCGCAATGCAGCGATGGCGGCGACGGCGGCCGCACTCGCCACGGTGCCGGACTCGCCTGCGCGGCTCGACCTTTCGCCACTCACGCGCTTCCGCGGAGTGAGGCGGCGGCAGGAGCTGCGCGTGAACTTGCCCGCGCTCAAGGTGATTGAAGACTTCGGTCACCATCCGACTGCACTGGGGGAGACGCTGCGCTCGCTGCGGGCGCGCTATCCGGAGCATGCGGTTTACGCCGCGTTTGAGCCGCGCAGTAACACGGCGCGAACGAGCGTGCTGCTCGATGGGTTTATCGCCGCACTGGCCCAGGCCGATGGCGTTTACCTCGGTGCGGTGGCGGAGTCGCGGATCGCAGGCGAAGCGCGTTTTGATACGGCGCGGGTGATTGCCGAGCTCGCAGCAAAGGGCGTTCGCGCACAGACGGCAGCGGCGAATGCGGAGCTGCTCGCGCGGATGAAGGCCGAGCTGCTGGACTCGTCGCCCAACCCGTTAACCGCAACGCGCGCCGAAACGGGTGGGCCGCGCTTGCTCGCGTTTTTCACCAGCGGGTCTTTTGACGGGATCATTGCCGACTTCGTCGAGGCCGCGAAGGCGAGCCGTTGCTGCGCCGTCCAGTGAAAGAGTCGAAGACTCCTCCCACTGCGCGTGGGGCGGCAGGCAGTGCCTGCACCCATTTACTGTGCGGCTTGCTGTCGGGCGTTCCGCCCGACGAACAAGCCGCACAGTAGAAAGGTCCCAATCATTAGTCGGTGATTCACCGGTAAATCGCTTCATCTCTCCCCAATAGGCTCCATTCGCGTTTTGAGTTTCCTCCCTGTCGCAATGCGACAGGGGAGCTTCCGTTAAATTTGCGATTTTGCTTGGGCGCGCAGCGCACGGGCAAAATCGCAAATTGAATGGCACGTGGCGACCCGCCACCGCCCCACGCGTAGTGGGGCCATTCCTCGTCAATCGGTTGAGCGAAGGCTCTAGTGGTGCTGGTGGTAGGAGTCGTGCCACTTGTGCAGGCACAGCCAGCTCAGGCTGATGACGGCGGTGGCGAAGAGAAAGCCGAGCAGGCAGGTGAGCCCGGCGGTGGCGAAGAGTGCGGCGTACTTGCCTTGGCCGCTGAAGATGACGGCTTGGAAGCCGAGTCCGCTGCCGCCGTTTACGGAGCTGCCGGCGGTGTAGTCGCCCACGAGCGCCCCGATGGGGGCGAGAATCGCGGCGATGCGCAGGCCAGTGAAAAAGTACGGGAGCGCTCCGGGGAGCCGGAGCCGGAAGAGCGTTTGCCATTTGGTGGCGCGGTAGAGTTTGAAGAGCTCAACGAGTCCGCGGTCGGTGGAGATGAGCCCCTGGGTCGTGTTTACTACGAGCGGGAAGAAGCACATCATGAAGGTGATCACGACGACGCTGGGCAGCCCCGGGCCGACCCACAGGACGAGGATCGGCGCCATGATGAGGATCGGCGTCATCTGGAGCACCATCATGTAGGGGTAGAGGCTCGCGCGGATGAGCCGCGAGAGCGACAGCAGCACTGCGCTTAGCAGGCTGAGGGCGACGGCGAGCGTGAAGCCGAGGAGCGCGCCCTTGGTGGTGTTGAGAATCGCATGAGCGAGGATCGCGAAGTTATCGCGCAGGGCGGCGAGGATCTCGTGCGGCAGCGGGAGCAGGAAGCGTTGCGTGGGCGCGAGCAGGTGCCACAGCGTGTACCAAAGGGCGATTACGACGGGGCAAGTCGCAGCGGGGGCGAGGATATTGCGAAATCGGGTGGGCATTGGGCGAGTTGATTGGCGTGGCGAGGGCAACCCTTGAGGAAATAGGGGCGAGTGGCGGAGGCGGCGTTGCTGCGGTGGGGGGGGAGGTCGGCGGGCGCGGGCGGTGCGTGTCGTCTGGGCGGCGCTGTATTTGCGCGTGTGGCTCAGGCCTGTTGCTCGACGCTGCGCAGCAGGCGCGAGACGTGGGTGACCTGGGCCTGGTAGGCGGGGCTCAGCCGCGTATCGGCATTGCGCAGCCGGGGCAGGTTGATGGCGACTTCGTGGGCGAGCCGCCCGGGCGCGGCACTCATGACGAACACGCGGTCGGAGAGAAAAACGGCCTCGGCGACGGAGTGGGTGACGAAGATCGCACACCAGGCCTGCGCAGCGTGGAGGGCGAGCAGCTCTTCTTGGAGGTGCTCGCGGGTCATCTCGTCGAGCGCGCCAAAGGGCTCGTCGAGGAGCAGCAGTTGCGGGTTGAGCGTCAGGGCGCGCGCGATTGAGACGCGCATCTTTTGGCCGCCGGAGAGCTCGTGTGGATAGGCGCGCGCGCGCGCGCTGAGTTTTACGCGGGCGAGGAGTTCCCGCGTGTCGGTGCTCGGGAGAATTGGCGCGGTGGACGGGGGCGTGGCACGGGTGGTGCCGCGCGGCGCGGATTTGAGCTTTCGGGGGAGGGCGACGTTGTCGGCAACGTTGAGCCAGGGCAGCAGCGTGGGCTCCTGAAAGATGAAGCCGACTTCAGCGTGAGAAGCGATTTCGAGCGTGCCGCGGGTCAGCGGGATGAGGCCGGCGATGAGGCGCAGGAGCGTGGATTTTCCGCAGCCGCTCGGGCCGATCAGGCTGAGCACTTCGCCCGCACGTGCGCTGAGGTTGATCGAGTCGAGGACGGGCGGGCCGTCGCCGTAGCACTTGGTCACGCCGCGCAGCGTAAGGGCAGCGGCCTCTTTTAGTCGGTGAGGCGGAGTCGCGGCCTTGTCTTTGGCCGCCTCGGCTGAAGCAGGGCTCATGTCCTTGGGTTATGACATCACTCTCAACCGCTTGTTTCCTTTTACTTTAATCTGTCGAGTGCTTCGCGCGCCTGGAAGAAACCGGGAGCGAGCGCGACGGCAGCTTCGTAGGCCGCACGTGCGGCGGCAGTGTCGCCCCGGGCTTCGGCGATTTGGCCGAGCCGCCAGTGCACTTCGGCGTGGTTGGGCTCATCGGCGCGCGGCTGTTGGTCGAGGCAGGCCCGCAAGTGCCGGGTGCCGCGCTCAAGCTCGACCCGGTGCTCGGCGGCCAGGTGGCCAATGGCGTAGTGCGCGCGGTAGTTGTCGGGGCTCTGGCCGAGGAGCTGCTCGTAGGCATCGATAGCGTCGGCGAAACGTTTTTGGCGAACGAGGAGCCGTGCGAGCGCGTGTGTGCCGCGGTCAAAATCGCGGGCGCGAACTTCCTCCGCTTGGGCTTGGGCCTTCGCCATGCCGCCGCCTAAAAAACTGGGGGCCTGGCGGTAGTAATCGACCAAGCCGATGCGGGCTTCGAGATTCTCGGGGTCGAGCTCAACGGCGTGCTCAAGTGCGGCGCGGATTTTTCTCGCGAGGCCGGGCTTTTCAAAAAGCGAGGCCTTGTCGATAGCGGCGGCGTAGGCCCCGCCGAGCTCGGCGAAGTAGCCAGAGTTCGCCGGATCGAGCTCGGTCGCGCGGCTGAAGTGCGTGATGGCGGCCTTCTCGTCGCCGCGCTTCATGGCGATGCGACCGAGGTAATAGTGGATGCGCGGATTGTTGGGCTCGCTGCTGCGGTCAAGCGCTTCAAAGGCAGCGCGCGACTCAGGATAACGCTGCGATAAAAAGAGCGCCCGCGCCTTTTGAAATTCGGCTGAATCGGCGGCGTGCAAAAACGGAACAAAAGCCGCGAGGCCGAGCAGCAACCCGCAAAGGCGGGCGGCAAAATGGGCAGCGAAAGGGGAGCGAGTCATATCGCGGCAAAGCCTGCGCAACGTAACTGCAGGCAAACAACCCCGAAAGGCACCCGCGCGGCTGGAAGGCTCCACTGCGCGTG
>NZ_LSZQ01000048.1 GCF_001580015.1 Cephaloticoccus primus | reverse complement strand
CAAAAGCCGTACAGTAGGGAATGCCCGACCTCCGGTCGGGCTGGAGATTATACCCGTAAACTCTTTCGCCGCGCCTCAATGGGTTTTCGCTTCATTCGCGCACGAGATGAGGCACCTGACGAGCCGCCAACGAGCGGCTCGCAAAATGGAACGCTCGAAGAGCGTGTCGCAACGCGACAGGGGGAGGTCTCGTTAAATTTGCGATTTTGGGCGGACGCGCAGCGCACGGACAAAATCGCAAATTCAACGGCAAGTGGCGCCTCGCCTCTCTTCACTCGTAGCGGAGGGCGTCGATAGGGTCGAGGAGGGCGGCTTTGCGCGCGGGGTAGTAGCCGAAGAAGATTCCCACAGCGGCGCTGAAGGCGAAGGCGATCAGCATCGAGTCGCTGGAGATGAGGGTGGGCCAGCCGTTGAGGTGCGACATGAGCTGCGACATGCCGACGCCGAGGCTGATGCCGAGCAGGCCGCCGAAGGCGCTGAGGACTACGGCCTCGGTGAGGAACTGGAGCATGACGTCGCGGCTGCGCGCGCCTATCGCGAGGCGGATGCCGATTTCGCGGGTGCGCTCGGTGACGCTCACGAGCATGATGTTCATGATGCCGATGCCACCGACGAGGAGCGAGACGCCGGCGATTGCGCCGAGGAGCAGCGTCATGGTGCGCGTGGTGGCGGTGGCGGCCTCGGCGATCTCGACCTGGTTGCGCACGGTGAAGTCCACGCGCCCGCCCGGGCGGCGCTCGGCGAGCAGGTCGTGGATGCCCTCCTGGATGCGCTCCATGTGCTCGGGCGCATCGGCCTGTACGAGGATCGAGGCGAGGTTTCGCTGCCAGGTGATGCGGCTCAGGAAACTGGTGATGGGGATGATAACGACGTCGTCCTGATCTTGGCCGAAGGAGTTGAAGCCTTTGGGGCTGAGCACGCCGATGACGCGTAAGGGGGTGAAGTTAAAAAGACGGATCGTTTTGCCGATGGGATCTTCATCGGGGAAGAGCTGTTCGGCGACGGTCTGGCCGATGACGGCGACCTTGGCGCTGCGGTTTTGCTCCTGTTCGGTAAACATCACTCCGGAGGCGAGCGGCCAACTGCGGATCTGCAGGTAGTCTATCTCCTCCCCGTAAACTTGGGTGCGCCAGTTAAGCCCGTTGGCAACGACTTGGGCACCGCTCCGCATCTCGGAGCTGACGCCGATGACGCCCGGAATTTCGCGGGCGATGGCCGTGGCGTCGGCGCGAGTGAGGCTGCTGCCAGAGCCCCAGCCACCGCGCAGCCCGCCTGTATTACTGGTGCCGGGCCATACGAGGATGATGTTTTGGCCGAGGCCGGCGATTTGGGCTTCGACCTGGGATTTTGCGCCGTTGCCGATGCCGACCATCGCAATGACGGCGGCGACGCCGATGATGATCCCCAGCGCGGTGAGGGTCGAGCGCATGACGTTGCGTCGAAGGGCCTGGAAGGCGATGGCGATGGTGATGCCGATTCTCACAATCTTCGGTTGTTTTATTGGGCGCGTCGTCGTTGCCGACGGTCCGGGGCTTCAGGGGGTTGAGTGGGAGAGAGAGTGTGTGTGGGACTGTCAGCTAGGCAGCGGCGTTTTCGGCAGAGTCGCCGCTTGAATCGCGCGGGGTGGTGGCGAGGTAGCGAGCCATCTCCTCATCGGCGAGGGTGCGCGGGGAGACCGCGACGTCGTTGACGACGAGGCCGTCGCGCACGAGCAGGTCGCGCTTGCAGAAGCGGGCGATGTCGGGCTCGTGCGTGACCATGATGATGGTCATGCCTTCGTCGTTCAGGCGCTGGAAGACGCCCATGATCTCGATGGAGGTTTTGCTATCGAGGTTGCCGGTGGGCTCGTCGGCGAGGAGCACTTGCGGCTGGTTGGCGATGGCGCGGGCGATTGCTACGCGCTGCTGCTGGCCGCCGGAGAGCTGCGAGGAGTAGTGGTGTGCGCGCTGGGCCAGCCCCACGATTTCGAGGCTGCGCATGGCGCGCTCGCGCCGCTCCTGGCGGGAGGGGTGGTCTTCGCGGTAGAGCATGGGCAGCTCTACGTTTTCCAGCGCGGTGGTGCGGCTGAGCAGGTTAAAGCCCTGGAAAACGAAGCCGAGCTTGCGGTTGCGGATGTCGGCGAGCTCATCGCGGTCGAGTCCGGAAACGTCGACGCCATCGAGCAAGTATTGGCCGGAGGTGGGGCGATCGAGGCAGCCGATGGTGTTCATGAGGGTGGACTTGCCGGAGCCGGAAGCCCCCATGATGGCGACGAACTCACCGCGCTCGATTTTCAGGGAGATGCCGCGCACTGCGTGCACGGTGGCCTCGCCCGAGGCGTAGGTCTTGCGAATGTCGCGGAGCTCGACGACTGGGGTGTTGCTCATCGACGGCGGGCGGGTTGAGGGGCGAAGGGGTTGCCGGAGGCGGAGGCGCTGCTCGACTTGGCGGACTTTCCGGAGGTGATGAGCGCGCTGGTGATGAGGTTATCGCCCTCCTCCAGGCCCTCAATGACTTCGGTCTGGATGCCGTCCGTGATGCCGGTCTTGATGGTGACGGGGATGACCTCGGGCCGCTGAGGCGTGCCGCCGAGTTTGTAAACGGTGCGCGTGACGGGTGCGTCCACGGCTTCGGGGCTTTGGCGTGCCGCGCGGCGGAATCCGCCGGGGCCGCCGGCTGCTCCCGCGCCGCCACCCATCGGGCCGGGGAGGGTGATGCCGCGTTCGGCAGCCAGTTTTTGCATGCGTGCGCGGACTTCGGGGCTGGGCGGGCCGCTGCCCGGGGTGAAGCCCGCGTCGCGCATGAGTTGCTGCATTTGTGCGCGCGAGTCGGTGGAGCTGGCGGTAGCGGTAGCGGCGTCCCCGCGCGCTTCGGGCGGAGGGAGCAGGGCTTCGGGGATGCGCACGCGCAGCGCGCTATTGGCGAGCCGGAGTGTGTTTTGGCGCTCGGCGACGATGACCGAGACGTTGGCCGTCATGCCTGGCTTGAGCTTCAGGTCGTCGTTGGCGACCTGGATGATGGTCTGGTAGTTGACGACGTTGGACGAGGTGGTGGGCGAGTTGCGGATCTGGACGATGCGGCCGCGGAACTGGCGATCAGGGAAGGCATCGACGGTGAAATTGACGCGCTGGTTCTGGACGATCTGGCCGATGTCGGCCTCGGAGATCAGCGCGTTGATCTGCATCTGGGTCAGGTCGGCAGCGATGATGAAGAGGACGGGGGCATTGAGGCTGGCAGCGACGGTGCGGCCGACCTCAATCTGGCGGTCGAGGACGATGCCGTCGACCGGCGCGTAGATGGAGCAGCGGTCGAGGTCGACGCGGGCGTTTTCGACGCTGGCCTCGCGGGTCAGCAGGTTGGCCTCGGCCTGCTTGAGGTTGGCCTCGGCCTGGTCGAGCTCTTGCTGGGAGACGAGGTTGCGCTCGCGCAGCTCGCGGGTGCGCTCGGTGTTGAGCCGCACGAGGGCGTGGTTGGCCTGGGAGCTGGCGAGGTCGGCCTCGACCTGGCGCAGCCGCTGCTCGTAGGTCGCCGGGTCGATGCGAGCGATGAGCTGGCCCTCCTTGACCGGCGAATTAAAGTCGACGAGCACCTCTGTAATGAGGCCGGAGACTTGGCTGCCGACTTGGATGGAGGTGACGGGCTCGAGCTGGCCCGTGGCGGTGACGATCTGGGCCATGTCGCCGCGCTCGACGCTCGTGGTGGTAAATACGGCGTTGGTCTCGGCACTACTTCGATTGCGCATCCAGAACCCGAGGCCGAGGCCCACGAGGACGAGGAGGAGCAGGAGCTTGCGGAGGGGGGAGCGTTTTTTGCGGGCCATGCGGCGGATGGGGCGTGGGTTGAGGGTGTGTGCGCTGAGTCGGTGAGCGTGTTTGAAAAAGCGTGCGTGTTACCGCTGCTGCGGGCGGCAGCGGGGAAGCAGGGACGGCGACAAGACGGTAAGCCCACAGGCCGGTTTCGTGCGCAGAGTGCCTTTTTGCGGCCTTCGACTGTTTTCATTGGCAGCGCGGTCGTTCGACTGGTTCCGTGGGGCGTGTCGCTGTTAGCGACACGTCCTCTGCCTCGCCGCGGGTACAAACGTGCCTGCGCCGCACTGCTCCTCAGAGCCCGACGCGCGACCAGCAGGAGTTGTGCCAAATAAAAGGGGCTGCGCCCCAATCGATATGGCTGTGTGATTCCGGCGGCGCGGAGTCGAGGTCCCGTTTTATGACGCGCCGCAATTTGCAGTACGCGGCTGATATCGGGGTTAATCGATATGGCCGCGGGATTCGGCGGCGCGCTTGAGGGCGGTGGCGACGATGGGCGGGACGAAGTGGGAGACGTCACCGCCGTACTTGGCGACTTGTTTGACGAGGGTGGAGCTGGTGTAGCTGAACTGCTCGCTGGGCATGACGAAGAGGGTTTCGAGTGCGGGTTGCAGGTGGCGGTTCATGAGCGCCATATTAAACTCGAACTCGAAGTCGGAGAGCGCGCGCAGCCCGCGGATGATGGCTTGCGCGTTTTGCGCGAGGGCGAAGTCCACGAGGAGCCCGTCAAAGACGGTGACGCTGACGTTGGGCAGGTCTTTGATCGTGGCCTGCACCATGGAGAGGCGCAGCTCGACGCTGAAGAAGGGCGCCTTTGTGGAGCTGCGGGCGATGGCGATGGTGACGTGGTCGAAGAGCTTCGCGGCGCGCGCGAGCACGTCGAGGTGGCCGTTGGTGATCGGGTCAAAGGTGCCCGGGTAGATGCAGTGGTGCATTCGGAAGAGTGGCGGTCGTTGCGAGGGAATTGGGCGGCGGTGGCGTCTACCCTTAGCGTGGCTGAGTGCTTGGGCCAGCGTGGCGGTTGTCGCTATTGCGGGAAGATGAGATGGAGCTGGAGGGAGCGCAGGCTGGAAGGCGAGCTGACTTCGCCGCGCCCTAGCTCAATGAGCAACTCAACCGGGCGTACAAAGCTGCGGTTGCCCTCAGTCACGACTTCTTCTTTGTGGCGGATGAGGTGCTCTTGGCGGCCTTCGCGTTGGTCGGGGCGTTCGTTGCGGTTGCGGTCGCCGAAAAAGGTGAGGGCGAACCCGTCGTAGAAAAAGTGAACGCTGACTTTTTCTTCGCCGCGCCAGCTTTTCCGGGAGTTGCGCCTCAGGTGGAGCTCGAGCCGGTAGAGGTTTTCGCCCACAGGAGTGACTAGCGGCGGATGTTGATCGGAGAGCACGTAGTCGCGCTTGTTGATCGTGGCGCGGGCGGCGAGCAGGCGAAAGTCGATGGGGTGGGCCACGGTGGCAATAGAGTACGCTGGCGGTGGCGGCTGGCCTTGTGCGTGCACAGGTAGAGGCGCGGTGTTGATAGCGAAAAGGCCGAGTGCGAGTGCGGCGAGGCGGGGTAGGCGCGGTGAGGGGGTGTCGGTGAAGGTCATGGGCAAGGGGGGCCTTGTGTGGGCGGTTTGGTGCGAAATTGGGCGTCGGCAGAGCGGGCGCGTGGGAGAGTCAAGCGGATGTTAACAGGCAAGTGGAGTGGGAGAGTTGGCCATAGAAAACCGTTGATGCGGTCGGCGCGGCGGTGTGTTTTCGGCGGCGGCGTGCGTTTTACTCTACCCAATATCCTGACGGTTTCCCGTGTTCCTGCGCTGTTTGCGATCGTGGCATTGATGTATGGCGATTTTCGGTGGGGCGCGACGGCGGCTTTCTGGCTATTTATCGCGGCGGCGTTTTCGGATTGGCTGGATGGGAAGTTGGCGCGCAGCGGAGGGCAAGTGTCCACTTTTGGCCGCTTCATGGACGCGGTGATCGATAAGGTGATGGTGATCGGGCTGATGGTCGCGCTGGTCAACGGCGGCTACTTCATGGCGTGGCGGACGACGGCGATGGTGCTGCTGCTGTGCGTGATCGGGCGCGAGTTCATCGTCTCGGGGCTGCGGATGGTCGCCGCGAGCAAGGGCGTGGTGGTCGAGGCCGATGGGGGCGGGAAGCTGAAGACGTTTTTACAGCTCAATGCGATAGGCTGGCTGCTGGGCTGGCGGATGTTTGTGCGCGACTTTGTGGAGGGTGAGCCCGGGCTGGGGATGGCGGTGGTGCACACGACCGGACTCGTCTTTTTCGGCGCCTCGGTGCTGCTCGCGATCACTTCCGGTTGGTCGTATTGGCGCAAGCACGGCTACGTCGTTCGCGACTGAGCCGCGCCGGGCGAAAACAGTGACCTGTGCGTTTGGCGATTTCGGACTCTCCATGAAGGCGTTTAAGCAACCTCTCTGGCCGAAGTTTTTGGCAACGGCGGTGGTGCTTAACTGCGCAACCCTGGGGCCGCTGGGGCGGCGACTGCCCGCGCCGGGGACTTGGGGCAGTGTTGCCGGGCTGTTGTATTTTACGGTGTTTTTTGCCGAGCGTTACGGGGTGCTGGGGACGCTGCTGCTGAGCGCGGTTGGCATTTATGTGGCGATTGCGATTTGTGGCGAGGCGGAGTTCCGGCTCGGGAAGCGCGACCCGGGCGAGATCATCCTCGATGAGTTTGTCGCCGTGCCGCTGTGTTTTCTGGGCTGGCCGCTGCTCACACCCGAGCTGCCAAACTGGCTGATCTTCCTCAGTGGCTTCGCGCTCTTCCGGCTCTTCGACATCGTAAAGCCGTTTGGAATCAAGCGGCTCCAGGAGCTGCCCGGTGGTTTGGGCGTAGTGGTGGACGATGTGGCCGCGGCCCTGCTGGCCTGCGCCGTGCTTCACATCGGCGGGGCACTCGCGATCCACCTCGTTTTGTGATGCTCCGGCCTCTGTGAGTAACGAAATAAAGACCCCGCGTACGTGTGCACAGTTGGTGTGCCCCGCCCCCTGTACCGCGCCGTTCGGCAAGTGTGTGATGTAATCGCGGAAGGTGCTAGTGCCCGGAAGTAGGCGGGGCTAAGCTCTACGGCGAAGAGCGTGTTACACACCTAACCACAGAGGGGCCGTGGTACTCCAGAGTGGTCAGGGAGGGGCTTCAAATGCCTGCGCGCGCTCCGCTATCAGAAAGGAGCGCGAGTTTTGTGTACGCGTTTTTATCAGCCTACCCGCTGATATTCAATGAGTATGCTGCTGCGTGTTTGGGCGATTGTGATGACTGTTTCTTTGAGCTTTGCCCCAGCTACCTGAGCTGGGGCAGCCACGCGGTAGTCATCCCATCGGGTTACTTGGTAGGTGGCGTTGGCATCAATATGTTCGGGGAACAGCGTGACGGTCTCCGAGTCGGCATCGGGGCCGCGCAACGCCACGATGATTCCGCTGGAGTCAGAGTGGCGATGGTACTGGAGGGCCATCCACACTTCTTTCCCCAAAGAGGGGGCGATCAGGCCGATCCGCTCCTCGCCGATAAAGGGGCGCAGACGTTTGTTTTCGGCAATCGCCGCGATGGCATTGGCGTACTCGGGGTCCTGCTCGCCAGGCAGTGCACGGTAAGCCATGAGTGCCGTAGAGAGTGCGCTCCGGGTGGCATAGGCATCAAATCTTTTGATAATTCCCAGATGGTCGGGAATCCAGTGCCCAAGCCCCCAGCATTGAAGCTGACTGGCGATATTCAGCTCGGCCCCCCCTTTATCCATCAGATAGTCACTGCGCCAGAGCGGCACCGAACGGCGCATGGTCTCCAAGTCAATCCGCCGCCCGCCCGACGCGCAATTATCGATCACCAAGCCGGGGTGAGCCGCCAAGAGCCGATCCCATAGCTCATAAAGCCCTTCGACATACCTGATCTCCGTGATCCCCACCCGGTCAGGCGCATCCGCTGCATACCACGCATCAAGCGGCGTGGTATTGAAATCCTGACGAAAGATATCCGCATTAAACTCTGTGATCAGGGAGGAGATCTTGGCGAAGGCCAAATCGACCGCGCGAGGATCGCCGAGGTTTAGGAGTACGTTGTCCTTCTTCCACCAATCGTGCTGAGCGTTGTGGCCAGGATAGCTGAGGAAGAGTTCGGGATGGGCACGCGCCCACTCGCTGCTTTGCCGTGCCCGCTCTGGTTCCATCCAGAAGATGAACTTCATCCCCCGCTCGTGCGCACGGTCGCTGATGGGGCGCAGCCCACGCGGTAAGTCGCTGCGCCGCACGTACCAACTACCAACCTCCTCAACCCAGTTGGGCTGGGTCCCGTACCAGCCGGCATCGACCCAGTATGTTTCGAATCCCAATGCTGCGGCCTGCTCCAGTGCCGCGATCTCGCCTTCTTCGCTAATAACCGGATTCCCGTGGAGGAAATCGTACATCATTGAATAGGCCGTAAAGCCAGTTGACCCTCCATCGGCCGCTC
The DNA here is from genome assembly GCF_001580015.1 of Cephaloticoccus primus. Classification (GTDB taxonomy): domain Bacteria; phylum Verrucomicrobiota; class Verrucomicrobiia; order Opitutales; family Opitutaceae; genus Cephaloticoccus; species Cephaloticoccus primus. Next base: position 9,013 of record NZ_LSZQ01000048.1, on the reverse strand, counting down.
TCGGCACGACGTGCTTGGTCATGTGTGCGCGTGCCACGCGGCGGGCCTGGTCAGCCGTCTTGCCAGGAGCCCGTGCGAGCAATACCGAAGGCAACCTCACCGACTCCTGCGGCTGCAGCACGAACCCAACCTGCGGTAGTCCGACTTCAATCTGTAGGAGCCCGTTAGTGTGTCGAAGCGTGGCACACCACCGTCCACTCCAGCCAATACCGATGGCCAAGGAGTCATGCCTATCTGTCAGGGCAAAGAAGGGAAAGATCCCATCCGACGAGCGTCCGCCCTTCGGCATCAGCTCAACAACGCCGATATCCAGCTCCGTGCGGTCGACATAGTCATTAGGCGTAGAGTCCGAGCCGTTGGTTCCATAAAAGTCCACCGGGCCGCGCGTCGGCCACGAAGCTGCAAGTGAGCGTACTTCGGTTATGCGTACGGAAGGCTTGGGACTGTTATTGACGAGCGTGGGAATCCATTCCGTGACGGCCCCGATAGCTCGCCATTGGGCGCGGATTTGCAAAGTCGGCTCCGAAACCGAATGGAACACACGGACTGTCCACGAGGCGTCCGGATGCGCCTCGTCTCCGATGGAGACAAAATCATCAAGTGTCTTGCCGCTGACGGCCAAGCTTCCGGGCCAGCGATCATTAGGGAGGGAAAAGCTAGGCGCGATAGAAGAGGTGGATACTGTGGGTGTTTTCATTATGGGGCGGGGGGAGTCATTACACATTGGCCCTGGCTGTGTGATCGTGTCTGGAAGCGACAAGAACTGGAGAGGTGTACACTGCTGAGCGTGCGGTGGCCTACGTGTGTTGTTATGCTCAACGAGTAGGGAAGCCCAAAATTACCCAGTTGCAGTTGTATATATACCGATGGTTTGGGCGTAGTGGGGGACGATGTGGCCGCGGCCCTGCTGGCCTGCGCCGTGCTTCACATCGGCGGGGCACTCGCGATCCACCTCGTTTTGTGATGCGCCCTCAGGGCAGCACTTTCAGGTCAACAGCGGGGATCGGCACGAGCAGCCCTTGTTGCAAAACATCAACTGAGAGGAGTACGCCGCCGCGCGGGTTGTGCGGGTCTTCGACTTGGCCTTCGACGCCTTTTAGCGGGCCGCTGATGATTCGCACGCGGTGGCCTTTGGCGAGTTGCGGAGTGAGGCGAAAATCGAGTCCCGAGGCGATCAGGGCCTTGATGTCGGCGAGCTGCGCGAGCAGCCGCACCGTGTCCTCAACCTCAATGGCGCGCGCGAGCAGGTCTTGCTGGTAAATGAGCGCCTTCCGTTCGCGCGGCACCTGGGCGAAAACGTAGCCCGGGAAAAGCGGTTTGCTGAAGCGCTTGATCCGCGTGCCGTAGCGTCTCTCGCTGCCGATGAGTGGCAGGTAGTGCTCGAAGCGCTGGGCGCGCATCAGCTCGGCAAACTTCTTTTCGCAGCGCGGCTTGCAGTGGCAGACCAGCCACGGGTCGGCGGGCGCGGGCACTGCGGGGGCTGCCTTTTGATCGAGTGGCTCGTCGGTTGCGCTTTCCCGTGTGCCTGCCGGGGCCGCGCCGCCCTCGATCCGCGTGGCGCCAGCGGTTGGGCGGCCGCTACCTGTTTCCGCGTTCACAGCCACTGGGTGATTTGATCGAGGGCTTCGGCGTAGCCGCCAAAGCCTTTGCCGCTGATCATGGCGCGACAGGCTCCGGCGGTCATCGAGTGATGGCGAAAGGGTTCGCGCGCCTTGATGTCGGAGAGGTGCACTTCGACGGCGGGCAGCTCGGCGGCGGAGAGCGCATCGCGCAGCGCAATACTGGTGTGCGAGTAGGCGCCGAAGTTGACGATGAAGCCGGCGATGCCCTCGTCCGTCAGCGCGTGGATTTTATCGACGAGTGCCCCCTCACTCGCGGACTGGAAAAACGTGGTGCCCAGCCCCCGCTGCCGGGCTCCGACGCGGATAAAGTCCTCCAGGTCAGCGAGCGTGGCGTGCCCGTAAACTTCGGGCTCGCGCTTGCCGAGCCGGTCAAGGTTGGGGCCGTGCAGGATGGCGATTGTTTTCATTGGCGCGTTGTGCGGCGAAGGCCGCTGTCAGGTGTCGGGCGTTTTTTTAAGGGTGCTGCTGGCAGCGTGGATTTGGCTAAAGCGGATTTTCCGTAGAGATAAACTCCCAAGGCAGGGAAAACTTGTCGGCGAGCTCGGCAGCGAGCGCGCGCACGCCGTGCGTCTCGGTCGCGTAGTGGCCGCAGAGGTACAGGTTGAGCCGGCTTTCTTGGGCGAGGTTGAAGTGCTCTTCGCGCAGCTCGCCCGTGATGAGCGTATCGACGTGGCTGCCCGCGAGCTCGCGCAGCGCGCTGTTACCGCTGCCGCTGCACAGGGCGACTTCGCTGGGCTGCTCACTGCCGTAGCAAATCGCGGTCACGCGCGGGTAGTGCTCGCGCAGCCGCGCTTCCAGCTCCTCGCGCGGGCGCGAGTTGCGGCAGATCAGGCCGATGTCGCCGCCCGGGTTGGGCGCGAAACCGCGCTCGGGCGCGAGGCCGAGCTGGCGCGCGATCAGCGCGTTGTTGCCGATCTCGGGGTGCGCATCCAGCGGCAGGTGGCTGGAGTACAGCGCGCAATCGGCGCGGATGAGCGTGGCGACACGCTCGTAGACCGGGCCGACCAGTGGCCGCGGCATGTCCCAATACATGCCGTGGTGCACGAGCAGGAAATCCACGCCTGCCGCTGCCGCTTTTTGGAAAGGGATGAGGCCCGCATCGACTGCGGCGCCGATCCGCGTGACCTTGCCCGAGTTGGCGACTTGCAAGCCGTTGTGCGCGGCAGCGGCATCGACAAAGGCGCTGCGGCGGGTGCGTTGGTCACAGTAGGCGACGAGTTCGGCAGTAGTAGGAGGCATAAAGAATGGTAGTGGCAGAGTCGGACTCGCTGTCAGGCTTGGAGGTTTCGTAAAAGTTTCGAGGTGGATTTTCTTGAGTGCGCTCCGTAGCGCTGAGGGTGCCCATGAGTGATTCACTGCCGCCACAACAAACGCCCCAAAATGAGGACTGCGCGCCCTCACGCCCTCCCTGCTCCTCGCGGGCTTCTTCGGCCTCACCGGTCGAGCTCGTGGCAGCAGCAGCAGCGAGCTTTGAGCGCCGCCCGACCTGGGATGAGTATTTTATGGCGACTGCGGTTCTGATCTCGACGCGCTCGACCTGCGAGCGGCTCAACGTGGGCTGTGTGATCGTGACTGCCGGGCAGACGCATAAAAACCGGATCGTCGCCGCAGGCTACAACGGCCACTTGCCCGGCTCGCCGCACAGCTCCCTCATGCGCGACGGCCACGAACAAGCGACCGTCCACGCCGAGCAAAACGCGATCTCCGATGCGGCGCGGCGCGGCTCCTCGGTCGAAGGCTGCACTGCCTACGTGACGCATTACCCCTGCATCAACTGCGCCAAGATCTTGGCCTCCGCCGGCATCGCCAAGATCTGCTACCGGCTCGACTACCACAACGATCCCCTTGTCAAACCCATGCTTGCCGAGGCCGGTATCGAAATCGTGCAACTGGGCAGCCAGGTTTAATTGAGCTGCTGACGGGGCGGCCGACTTCGGGCGCGGTGGGTCTGGTTACCCTTGGCTGGCGCAATAGAGAGCGGCGGCCGTCGGTCCGCCAACGAGTGGCCCGCAAATATAATGAGCAGCGAGGGTTTCCGCCTCAAACTGCGCCGAGGCGGGTGAGGCGGTCTTGGACTTCGGTGCGGACGCGGTCGATGATGCCGAGTGAGTAGTCCTGGAGGCTGGGGGCGCCGTCTTGCACGAGGGGGGTCAGGTCGAGGGCCCAGGCGAGCTCGGTAAAGGAGTCGGTGGCCAGCGGTTCGTAGAAGGTGGCGTTGGAGCGGTGGCGGCCGAGGGCGGCTTCGTCGTAGCGTTTGCCGCCCGCGACTTGCGAGGCGAAGACCTGGATGAGCGGGAGCTTGAGCTCGGGGTGACCGCTGGCGTCGAGTGCGACTTTATCGGCGTCGAGGATCCACTCCAGGCCGCGCCAGCCTTCGACGCCGAAGATTTTCTTGGGGCGCGCCTCGGGCGGGAGGGCGCGGATGGCCTTGAGGCAGTGCAGGAGCGTGGCGACGTGGGTGTCGTGTTTGTCGAGTGGCTGGTGCAGGTAGACGATCTGGGGGCGGCAGCCGGAGAAGATGGCGTGCAGGTCGGCTTGCACGTCGGCGTTGTGCGGGTCCTTGGCGGCGGTGTTGGGGTGGGAGAGCTGGATTTGCAGGTTGTAGCGGCCGAGGCGGGCGGCGGCGCGTTGCTCCTCGATCCGCGTGGCGCGCATCTGGTCGTTGGTGAAGTGGGCAAAGGCGCCTTCGCGGGCGCTGCCTGCGCCGTCGTTTACGATGACGCCGGTGAGGTGCCGGTCGGGCCGGTCGTAGCACTCGGCGACGGCGGGGTAGGCGTTGATCTCGATGTCATCGGGGTGGGCGAGGACGCAGAGGTGTGTGGTGCGGGCGAGCGCGGCGGCGGGCTCAAGCTGCGCGGAGTCGCTGGTCTCGGGCAGGTAGATGTCGGCGTTGGGGTGTGAGAATTTCATGGGACGGTGGATTTACGGAGATGGAGCGCGAGTGCGAGCGCGTTTGCGGCACAACTTTGGGTGGGGGGAACGGCAGCGCGTGTGCGCGCGGGTGTGCTGGAGTAGCGCGCCCAGCGTGTGAGGTGCGTGTCGCACCTGGCTCACGCGTGTGGGCGTTCTTGCTCGTTGAGTCAGGTACGGTCGAGGATGCGGTTAATGGCATCGGCTTGCGTGTCGATGCTGCGCACGAGGGCAAACTGGGTGCGTGCGCGCACGAGGTTGTGCTCGGCGTAGTGGGTTTTGAAATACACGTCGCCTTGGAGGTGGTCGGCGAGGAATCGCAGGCCGGTTTCGTAGGTCATGAGTTTTCCGGCGAAGCCGAGGTGCGCGAGCTCGGCGGGGCTGAGCATGGGGCCGATATGGGAGCCCATGTAGCCTTCGACGAGTGCGGCGAAGAGCGGGATCTCGAGGCGCATGTTGGCGGGCTCGGGATCATCCTCGAGAGTCGAGCTGGCGGCGGTGCGCACCATGTCTCCGAAGTCGTAGAGCGGTAGCCCGGGCATCAGCGTGTCGAAGTCGATGACGGCGACAGCGCGGCCGGTGGCATCGTCGAGCATCACGTTGTTGATCTTGGTGTCGTTGTGGGTGATGCGTTCGGAGACTTCGCCGCGGGCAAACAGGTCGAGGAGGCGGTCGCACTCGCTTTCGAGCGAGAGCGCGAAGTCGATCTCGGCGCGCGCGGCGGCGGCGCGTCCGAGCGGGTCGCTGGCGAGTGCGGCGCGGAAGCTCTCGAAGCGGAGGCGGGTGTTGTGGAAGTGGGGGATCGTCTCGTGCAGGCGCGGGCCGGGGAGCTCGGCGAGCTGTGCCTGGAAATCGCCAAAGGCGCGCGCCGCCTCGCGGGCTTGGGCGGGTGCAGTGACGCGATCGATCGTGTGGGCGGCTTCGATAAAGTCGTAGACGCGCCACCAGCCGCCCTCCGCATCGCGGGTGTAAGGCGCCGCGTCGCGTGTGAGGATGAGGCGGAGCTGGCGGTCGGCGCTGCCTTCGGGCGCGGCGGCGGTTTTGCGCGGAGCGGTTGAGCTGCCGGCACTCGTCTGCCCGAGGTGCGCCGTCACGCGCTGGATGTTATCCATCAGCGCGGGTACGTTTCTGAAAATCCGGTCGTTGATCCGCTGCGCGATGTAGCGTTTGGGCCGGCCAAGTCGGGTTTCGCAGAGGACTTGAAAGGTGTCGTTGATGTGGCCGCTGCCGTAGGGGGCGGCGCTCAGGAAGCGGCCTTCGAGCGCGAAGGCCGCGAGCGTATCGGCGAGGTTTTGCGGAGCTGGGGTAGTGCTCATCGGGGTTGGTTTTCTTGGGGTGAGGTTTTGGGGGAAAGCGGAGCTGAGGGAGCGGGGCGGGGTTTTAGAAAAGCTTCTTCGGGTAAGTCCCTTGGGCGACGAGTGCGGCGAGCTGGGCGACCACTCGCGGGCGGTCTTCGCGATAGGTGACGCCGAACCACTGGCTGCTCGTGGGCAGGAGCTGTACGGTTGCCGCGCCGCGCGCGATCAAGGTTGAAACCGCGGCGGGCAGGTAGAATTCGCTCTTGGGCTGGGCTCCGTGCGCGCCGAGAAACTCGTGCAGTTGCGCGTCCAGTTCTGCAAAAAGCCGGGGCGAGAATCCCCAGCAATTCATCGAGACCACTTCCTCGCCCGAATAGTGCGGTGCAGTTGCGGCACCAGTTTCGACGGCGGTTGCGATTTCCACGGAGGTAGTGGAGCGTGCTGCACTGCTTGTCATGCGATTTGTCGCGTTGGCGTCTGTCCTGGAGCCGTCGCGGCTGCTGCCGACTTGGCCCGCGTGGATGCCGGTGTGCTCCTCAATTGATTGGAGCTGGCCCGTTGCATCGACGCGGCAGATGCCGCGTGAGACCGCGCCATTTTCCGAAAGCGTATTTTTGAGCCGGAAGCCGACCATCGCCGCGCGGACCTGCGCTTCGTCGTGAACGGCTCCGCTCGTCAAAAACCGGGCGAGCTGCGCGAATGATTCCGCGCCATAAAAGTCGTCGGCATTGATTACCGCAAAGGGTTCGGCGATGTGCTCGCGCGCGCACCATACGGCGTGCCCCGTGCCCCAAGGCTTTGTGCGACCAGCGGGTACGGCGTAGCTGCCGGGCAGTGCATCGAGCGATTGGTGCGCGCAATCGACCGCGACATGGCCCGCATACTTGGCAGCGACCTGCTCGCGAAATTGTTGCTCAAAATCGCTGCGGATCACGAAAACCACTCGGCCAAAACCAGCGCGCAGCGCGTCGTAAACGCCGTAGTCGAGCACGGTCTCGCCGGAAGGGCCTACAGGGTCGAGCTGCTTGAGGCCGCCGTAGCGCGAACCCATGCCGGCAGCGAGGACAAGGAGGGTGGGGAGCCGCATAAAAAAAGAGGCGCGCACAACAAGCCATTACCCCCCACGCATCGACTCTTTTCCCGCTCCCTGCGAAAAATCACCTAGCGAATGCCCCGCTTGCCGTCTGCGCTATGGCCATTTACTGGTGCGAGGAAGTCTCTGCCTGCGCCCTCAGGGCGGTGCCGTTTTCTGTGCCACAAATGGAGTAGCGCGCTTGGGGCAAAGTGCTGCGCTGGCGAGGGGCCGAACCGCGGCGCGACAGTGGTTGCGCGGCAAAGTTCCCAATTAAATACTCGAATAGTCTGCGGGCCGGCTTAGGGTCTTCCCTTCTCCTGTTCCTGATGCCCACGTTTAGCCAAGCCACTCTATTCCTCGCTGCGGGTACGCGGCTCGACTGGAGTTTGGCGGTCTACGTCTTGGTCGGGATGGGGATCGGCTTCTGGTCGGTCTGGCTCGTCACCCGATCGATCCGCCGCGAGGCCCGCAAAAATGCCGATACGCTTGTGCAGGTGGCGCGGCGCGAGGCGGCGGTCGCCGCCGAGGAGATTCGCCAAAAGGCGGCCGAGCGCATCCGCAAAAAGCGTGCCGCGCTCGCCGAGGAGTTTGCCGCCAGGGAGATCGACACGGAGGTGCGCCTGCGCGAGATCCGCGCGCACGAGGAGTCGCTGTCCCTCCTCGACTACCAACTGGAGCAGCGCACGGAGCGGCTAAACCGCGAGCTGGCCGCGGTGCGCCAGACGCGCGACACGATCAGCGCGCTTTCGGCGAGCGTGCGTGAGCGTCTGGAGGGCGTCTCGCAGATGGACACCGAGGCGATGAAGCGCGCCCTGCGCGAGGAGGTCATCCTCGAATGCCAGGACGAGCTGCGCGCCCTGCGCCGCGAGATCATGGAGCGCTCCGAGCAGGAGCTGGAGATGCAAGCGCGCGACAAGCTGGTGACCGTCATGCAGCGGCTGGCCGTGCGCCAGAGTTACGATCTTTCGGCGACGATTGTGCAGCTCCCCAGCGAGGAAATGAAGGGGCGGATCATCGGGCGCGAGGGGCGCAACATCAAAACCTTCGAGGCGGCGACTGGCGTGACCCTCCTGATCGACGAGACACCGCAGACGGTCCTGATCTCCTCCTTCGACCCGATGCGCCGCGAGGTCGCCCGTCTCGCGCTCGAAGCGCTCGTCAAGGATGGCCGCATCCACCCGGCCACGATTGAGGAGTTTGTAAAAACAGCGCAGACCGAGATCAGCTCTAGCGCCGATCTCGCGGGTGAGGAGACCGTGACGCGCCTCAACATCAACGGCCTGCACCCCGAGATCATCAGCCTGCTGGGCAAGCTGAAGTACCGCTTCGCCTACAACCAAAACGTCCTCGACCACCTGGTGGAGTGCGCGCTGCTGGCCTCGATGATCGCCAGCGAGCTGGGGCTCGACCCCAATATCGCCAAGCGCGCCGCCCTCTTGCACGACATCGGCAAGGCGGCACCCGCAGGCTACGAGGGCAGCCACGCGCGAGTCGGCGCGGCCTTTATCAAGCGCTACGGCGAGACGCCGATCGTGGTAAACGCGGTCGAGGCGCACCACGAGGAAGTGAAGCCGGAGACGATTTACGCGGGCATCGTCATCCTCGCCGACACGATTTCCGCGGTGCGCCCAGGCGCGCGAGCCGAGAGTGTCATGAGCTACATCCAGCGGCTGGAGCGGCTGGAGAATTTGGCAAATGCAATCAAGGGCGTGCAGCAGTCCTTCGCGATTCAGGCGGGCCGCGAGATCCGCGTCGTCGTGGCGCCCGATGCGGTCGATGATGATCGCGCTCGCGAGATCGCGCGCGAGTTGCGCCAACGCGTCGAGGCCGAGCTCGATTACCCGAGCACGATAAAAATCACCGTCATCCGCGAGCAACGCTTCACCGAGACGGCAGCTTGAGGGCGGGCTCCTTCCACCGCGCGTGGGGCGGTGGCGTGGCGCCACGTGCCATTCAATTTGGGAGTCGGCCTCGGCGCTACGCGCCGTCGCCGATTCCCAAATTAGCCTCCCTGTCGCTTCGCGACAGGAGAGGAATCCCAAAACGCAAATGAGAGGCGCTTACCCATTTGGGCGCGGCGAAAAAGTTGACGGGTTAAACTCCCACCT
>NZ_LSZQ01000047.1 GCF_001580015.1 Cephaloticoccus primus | reverse complement strand
GCTTGCCTGTTGGGCGAAGCGCCCAACAGGCAAGCCGCATAGTAAACGGGAGGGGACACCGCCTGCCGCCGCCCGCGCAGGGCATTCCCTGTCGCTCTCCTCCGCGCGAGCTATGTTCTTGCCAGTTGCTCCAGCGTCGCGGCGTGGAGCGCCGGTGTGGCGGCGGCGACAGTCGCTTCGGCCGGGTAGGCGGGGCCGCCCGCCCAGTCGCTGATTACGCCGCCTGCACCGCGGATGATCGGGACGAGCGCGGCGATGTCCCACGGGTTCATGATCGGGTCGAGCATCACATCGGCCTGCCCCGTGGCGACGAGCAGGTAGCCGTAGCAATCGCCCCAGGTGCGCGCGATGCGGGCCGCGGCCAACAGGGCACTCGCGCGTGCGGCGCCCAACCGCTGGTCGAGGTTGACGGTATCGCTGGTGAGCAGCGTTGCCTCGCGAAGAGCGGTGGTGGTGCGCGTGCGAACGGTGCGGCCGCTTAGTGTCGCGGTGCGGCCGTCACCGATGAGGAGCTGGCTCAGCAGTGGTTGGTGAATGGCACCGAGGACGGGTTGCCCCTCGTGCAGAAGCGCGATCAATGTGCCCCAGAGCGGCACGCCGCTGATGAAGCTCTTGGTGCCATCAATCGGATCGAGCACCCACACAAGGTCTGCTCCTTCGTTCTCGTTTCCGTGCTCCTCGCCAATGATTCCATGAGTGGGAAACCTGGCTTTGATGCGCTTGCGCAATAGTTCCTCGGCCCCGCGATCTGCGGCGGTGACGGGGCTCTCGTCTGCCTTGGTCTCGACGGCGATTTGGCCGTTTGCACTGCGCGCGCAGTAGTCGCGCAAAAACTCACCACTCGCTTGGGCGAGCTCGGTTAAAAAATCACGATAAGGGCGAAGATCCACGGCGCGAAACCCAAAGCCGTTTTCCCAGCCGCTTCGACCCCTTTATTTTGGGAAAGGCCGTCAATGAATCGGGAGATGCCCGCCAGTGAGCCTCCGGTTGCCTGTCAGCGGAGTGCGCGGACGCGAGCGGTGCTGGGTGCGCAGTCCGCCGGGCAATGCGAATCCGCAGTCGGCGAATCTCTTTGGCCGGAACTGCGCTGAAAAGTCCTCCCTCGCCAAACAGGGCCCGTGCGTATTCGGCTCTCCGACTTGCCGATGAGTACCTGGACTGCGCAGCCGATACATTTTGTAGATTTCGAAGGGAGCCTCGGTTCGGGGATCGTGGAGTACGGCGTGGTCACGCTGGTGGGGGGCGAAGTGCGCGAGCTGCACACGCGGCTGTGCCATCCGCTCGGCGCGCTGCGGCGTGAGGATGTGGCGGTGCACGGCCTGGATGAAGACGCGTTGGCGGGGGCAGCGCCGATGGCCGAAGACTTCGCACGTTTCGCGGCGTGGCGGGAGTCTGGGCCGTTGGCGGCGCACTTTGCCGGTACGGAAAATACCCTACTCAAATCGGTGTGGCCTTACCCGCGACGCTCACCGGACTTTACGCAGCGCAGCGCCCGCGCGGCAGCCCGCCCTTCGGGGGCGACTACCGATCCCGCTGCGGGCTGGGTGCCGAGCGCGGCGGAGTGGGGCCCCTGGGTCGATACCGGGGCACTCTATCGGCAGCTCTACCCGCAGTTTTCCTCCTACAAACTGGCGGACTTGATCGCGCTTTGCGGTCTGCAGGCCGAGCTGGATGCGCTCGCGCCGCAGTTGTGTCCGGCGGCACGCTGCCAGTATCACGCCGCCCCTTACGACGCATTGGCAGGAGCCTTGCTCCTGGGCTTTCTCGCACGCGAACCGCAAATCGCAGCGCTCTCCCTAATGCAGCTACTGGCACTCAGCACACTCGACGGCACCAAGCGCGACGCGATCCAGCAGCAGAGCTTGTTTTAAGCGCGAGAGAATGGCTTCGCGGGACCTTAGACAGTCACCAGACGTGCGGGCAGTGACCGCACGCACGATGAAGGGGTGAAGTCCCTTAGCGGTTGAAGCGGAAGAGGGCGACGTCGCCGTCCTGGAAGACGTAGTCTTTGCCTTCGAGGCGGTATTTACCGGCGTCGCGCGCGGCGGCCACGCTGCCGAGCGTCGTCAGGTCTTCGTAGGAGACGACTTCGGCCTTGATGAAGCCTTTCTCAAAATCGGTGTGGATGACGCCCGCCGCTTGCGGGGCCTTCCAGCCTTTCTGGATCGTCCACGCGCGGACTTCTTTTTCGCCCGCGGTGAAGTAGGTTTGCAGGCCGAGCAGCGCGTAGCTGGCGCGGATGAGGCTGGAGACGCCGGAGTCGCTCACGCCGAGGTCTTGCAGGAATTCGCGGGCTTCCTCGGGGCTGAGGTCGATCAGTTCGTACTCGATCTTGGCGCTGATGGGCACGTAGGCGGCGTCGTGGTGGGTGCGCACGTAGTCGGCGACTTTTTGCACAAAGGGATTTGCCTCGGCTTGGGCGAGGTCGCTTTCGGCGACGTTGCAGGCGAAGAGGATGGGCTTGGCCGTGAGCAGGTGAAATTGCTTGAGCCGCGCCTTATCGTCGTCGGGCAGCTCCAGCGTGTTGGCGGGTTTGCCGTCGGCGAGGTGGGGCTCGAGTCTTTGCAGGAGGGCGAGCTCGGCCTGTGCGTCTTTGTCGCCGGACTTGGCTTTCTTCTGGGTTTTCTCGATACGCTTGGTGACGGAGTCGAGGTCGGCGAGCATGAGCTCGGTGGCGATGATCTCGATGTCGCGGACGGGATCCACGGAGCCCATGGTGTGGATCACGTCAGGATCTTCGAAGCAGCGCACGACCTGGACGATGGCATCTACCTCGCGGATGTTGGCCAAAAACTGGTTGCCCAGCCCTTCGCCTTTGCTGGCGCCGGCGACGAGTCCGGCGATGTCCACAAACTCGATCGCCGCGGGGATGACGACCTGGGTCTTCGCGATTTTTTGCAGCACGTAGGCGCGTTCGTCGGGTACGGTCACCACGCCCACATTGGGGTCGATGGTGCAGAAGGGGTAGTTGGCGGCCTCGGCCTTGCGCGAGCGGGTGAGGGCGTTAAAGAGGGTGGACTTGCCCACGTTGGGCAACCCGACGATTCCGGCTTTCATAGGGCGCGAGAGCGAGGGCGGGGACTGGGGGCTTGACAAGCCATTTATCGGCCCGTGTGCTCCGCGGCTTTTTCCACTCAAAGACAAGGCTCTGTAACGCTCCTTTTATGGCACTCAAAATCCGTCTTACCCGCGTCGGCTCCATCCACAATCCGCACTACCGCGTGGTCGTGGCCGAAGCGCGCAGCCGCCGCGACGGCGCGGCCGTCGAGTTTCTCGGCACCTACGCTCCGCGCAACAAGGGCGAGCAGCTCAAGCTCAACCTGCCGCGCGTGGACTACTGGATCAGCAAGGGCGCCAAGCCCACTGACACGATGGGCGCGATGATCAAGCGCGCGCGCAAGGCCGCTCCGGCTGTGGCTGCTGCCGCTGCGGAGGAAGCGCCCGCCGCAGTCGCCGAAGCCGCGCCCGCTGCGGCCTGATTTTCCACGGGCTGTGCGCGCGTGCATGCCTGCCGCTCGACTGGTCGATTTTTTCCTGAAAACCCGATGCTCGCCGCGTCGGGTTTTTTTGTGAAGCGGCGCTGCGTATCTTGAGGTGGGCGGGCAGTTGGCGCGGGCAAGCAGAAGGGCAAATCGCCTGTCGTCAGCCGCTTGCTCGTCGCGAACTGCGCACATCGAAATCTCCCGTTCGCCGCCGCCCGCTCTGCTTATCTTCTCCCCATGCGCATTGATGTTCTCACCCTGTTTCCCGCGATGCTCGACGGATTTTTGTCCGAGAGCATTTTAGGGCGCGCGCGCGAGCGCGGGCAGGTCGAGGTGGCGGTGCACAATATCCGCGATTGGGCGACCGATAAGCACCGCACGACGGATGATCGCCCGCTCGGCGGCGGTGCGGGGATGGTGATGAAGTGCGAGCCGATTTTTGCGGCGATTGAGGCGGTGCAGACGCCGGGCTGCCGCCGGATTTACCTGACGCCCGATGGTGTGCCGTTTACGGCTGCGCGGGCGGAGGCGCTCTCGCACGAGTCGCACCTCGTTTTTCTAAGCGGCCACTACGAGGGGATCGACCAGCGGATTCGCGATACGGTGATCGACGAGGAGCTGAGCATCGGCGACTACGTGTTGACCAATGGCACGCTGGCAGCCGCTGTGGTGATCGATGCGCTGGCGCGTTTTGTGCCGGGGGTGCTTGGCGAGGAAAAGTCGTTGACACACGAGAGCTTCACTCGCTGCCTGCTCGACTTCCCTCAATACACGCGTCCCGCGACGTATCGAGGTATGGCAGCCCCGGAGGTGCTCCTCTCGGGTAATCATACCGCGATCGAGAAGTGGCGCCGCGAGCAGCAAGAGCGGAAGACCGCCCGCCTAAGGCCCGATTTACTCTCAAAAAATTAACACCACAGCATGAATCCGATCATCAAAGAAATCACTGCCTCCCAGCTAAAGCCCGAGCTTTCGCAGTTTCGAGTGGGCGACGGTGTCAAGGTGCACACCAAGGTGCGCGAGGGCGATAAGGAGCGGGTGCAGCTTTTCGCGGGGATCGTGATCGCGCGCAAGGGCTCCGGGATTCATGAGAGCTTCACGGTGCGCCGGATCAGCTACGGCGAGGGCGTGGAAAAGGTTTTCCCCGTGCACTCGCCCAACGTGGTGAAGGTCGAAATCGAGCGCCAGTCCGAGCCGATGCGCGCCCGCCTCTACTACCTGCGCAAGCGCAAGGGTAAGGCCGCGATGGCGATCCGCGAAGTCCGCGCCGAAAAGCGTACCCGCGCTTAAGCGCGCGTGTAGACAAGTATTTGATCCACGGCTGACGAGCCGCCAACGAGCGGTTCGCCAGATGAAAGAGTCGAAGACTCCACTGCGCGTGGGGCGGCCCTACGCGGGCGGCGGTGGCGGGTCGCCACTGCCATTCAATTTGCGATTTTGCCCGTGCGCTACGCGTCCGAGCAAAATCGCAAATTTAACGGGACATTCCCCCTGTCGCGTTGCGACAGGAGATGCATAAAAATGCGGATGGAACGGTAACCCATTTGGGCGCGGCGAAAAAGTTGACGGGGTAAGTCTCCGCCTGACCGGAGGTCAGGCTTATTCAACTGTGCGGTTTGTTTGGCGGGCGGTCCGCCCGCCAAACAAACCGCACAGTAAATGGGTGCAGGCACCGCCTGCCGCCCCACGCGCAGTGAGTGGGAGCCTCAGGCTCTTTTATTGGTCGCAGCGGCGTTGCCGCTGCGTGCAAGGGGCAGACTCCGCGCAATAAGACCCTTGCGGCTGGCGAGCCAGTGCCTAGACCTCCGCATTTTTACACTTCATGAGCCTCCCGACCGACATTCTCGCCAAAGCTGCAAACCAGGCCCGTGGCCTCGCCATTGACGCCGTACACAAGTGCTCTTCGGGGCATTTGGGACTTCCGCTCGGGGCCGCCGAGCTCGGCGCTGCCCTCTTTGGTAGTGCGCTTGTGCATTGCCCCGATCAACCGCGCTGGCGCGGGCGCGACCGTTTCGTCCTCTCTGCGGGGCACGGCTCGATGTTTCTTTACGCGTGGCTGCACCTCAGCGGCTACGAGGTTTCGCGCGAGGATCTCCAGTCCTTTCGCCAGCTCCATTCCAGGACTCCGGGCCATCCCGAGTTTCGCGAAACGCCGGGCGTCGAGTCTACGACGGGCCCGCTCGGGCAGGGAATCGCCAACGCGGTGGGAATGGCAGTCGCCGGAAAAATGGCGGCGGCGCGCTTCAACACGCCCGAGCATCCGCTCTTCGACTACCGCGTGATCTGCCTGGCGGGTGACGGCTGCATGCAGGAAGGCGTCGCGCTGGAGGCGATGGAGTTCGCCGCGCACCAGCGGCTCGACAATCTCATCCTCATCTACGACGCCAACGACGTGACGCTCGACGCGATGGCCGACAAGACGCAGAGCCTCAACGCTGCCGTACGCTTCAAGGCACTGGGCTGGGACGTGCAGACGATTGATGGGCACGATATCGAGGCTGCCGTTAAAGCCCTGAAAAAGGCGCGTCGCACGAAGACCGGAAAGCCCCAGCTCATCATTGCAAAAACCGTGATCGGCAAGGGCATCGCCGAGGTCGAGGGCACATCCAAGGGCCACGGCGAAGGTGGGGCCAAGTTTGCCGAAGCGGCGCGCGCGCGGCTCGGCTTGCCTGCCGATGAACTTTTCTACGTGAGCGAGGATGTGCGCGCTTATTTCGACGCGCAGAAAAAGCGCGCCACCCGCGCCGCCAACAAGTGGCAGCGCGGCTACAAGGCGTGGCGCGCGGCGAATCCGGAAAAGGCTGCCGAGCTCGACGGCTCGGCCAAGGCGCCGAGCGCGGCGCAACTCCTCGCTGCGGTGCCTCCGTTTCCGGCGGATGCGAAGCATGGCGGCACGCGCGCTGCGGGGCGAGATGTGCTCCAGCCGCTCGCCGAGCAGATGCCGCTTCTCATCGGCGGCAGTGCCGATCTCTACGGCTCGACTCTCAACTACATCGCCAGCTCTTCGGACTTCGAGCCCGCCGCGCGGAGCGGGCGCAACATCCGCTTCGGGATTCGCGAACACGCGATGGCCGCGATTGCCAACGGCATCGCTTACGACGGGCTCTTCCGCCCGAGCGTTGCGACCTTTCTGGTTTTTGCAGACTACTCGCGCCCCGCGATGCGGCTGGCCGCGCTCACGAAGCTGCCGGTCGTTTACATCTACACGCACGACTCGATCGGCGTGGGTGAGGACGGGCCGACGCACCAGCCGGTCGAGACCGTTTCTGCGCTGCGCTTGATCCCGGGCTTTGACGTGATCCGCCCGGGAGATGCCGAGGAAGTCGTGGGCGCCTACGCTGCGGCGCTCTCGCGCGAGGATGGGCCCACCCTGATCGCGCTCAGCCGCCAGGCCGTGCCGCTGCTCAACGAAATCCCCGCCCAGGTGCGCCGCG
Source organism: Cephaloticoccus primus (assembly GCF_001580015.1). Classification (GTDB taxonomy): domain Bacteria; phylum Verrucomicrobiota; class Verrucomicrobiia; order Opitutales; family Opitutaceae; genus Cephaloticoccus; species Cephaloticoccus primus. The sequence goes on along the minus strand of NZ_LSZQ01000047.1, from coordinate 32,039 downwards.
AAGGCGTGCAGCGCGGCGGCTACGTGGCGGTGCGCGAGACCACGCCGCTGACGCACATTTTGCTGGCGACGGGCAGCGAGCTGCACCTCGCAGTCGCCGCCGCGCGTGAGCTCGGCAGTGGCGTGCGCGTCGTGTCGATGCCCTCAATGGAGCGCTTCGAGCGCGAGTCGCCCGAGTACCGCGAGAGCGTGTTGCCCAGCACCTGCGAGCGCCGCGTGGCGATCGAGGCGGGCGTCACCGCGCTGTGGCACCGATACGTGGGCCCGCGCGGCAAGGTCATCGGCATCGACCGTTTCGGCCTGAGCGCACCGGGGCCGGTGATCTTCAAGGAGCTGGGGATCACGACGGAGGCCCTCGTCGCTGCTGCCCGCGACCTGGCTTAGTGCCGCACACTTAGTGTGGCATAAGGCCACCTAATCGCTGCGCCGCCAAAATCACGGTGGCTTTTAACTGCTGCGGCGCAGTCGCTTTTTGGGCGACTGTCCGTTTCTCGTTTCTCCCGTTTGATTTCCCAAAGTTTCCGCATTTTTCCCGCTCTTTCGCTCTCCCATGTTTAAACGCTCTGCACTTTTCCTGCTCGGGGCCTTCGCGCTGATCGGCGCGATTGTCTTTGTGAAGGTCACCCAAGTCCGCGCCGTGATGGCGCAGGACTTCACGCCGCCGCCCTCGGCCGTCGTCAGCACAATCGCCGAAGAGCAAGACTGGGAGCAGACGCTTCAGACGATTGGCACGCTGAGCGCGGTGCAGGGGATCATGGTGGAGACCGAGCTTGAGGGGAAAGTGGTCGAAATCGCCTTCGAGTCCGGCGCGCGCGTCAACGCGGGTGACCTGCTCTTGCGCCAGGACACATCGACAGAGCGTGCGCAGCTTGCCGATGCGGAGGCCAGCGCCGCGCTGGCGCGGATCAACTACGAGCGCGCCGCCGGCCTGCGCAAACAGGAGGCCAACTCGCGCGCCGAGTACGACACCGCGCGTGCCGCGCTCGACTCTGCCGAGGCGCAGGTCGCTGCCATCAAGGCCATGATTGAAAAGAAAACCCTGCGCGCGCCTTTCGCCGGACGGCTCGGTATCCGCGCGGTAAACTTTGGCCAATTCGTGCGCGGCGGGCAGGCGGTCGTGCCGCTGTTTTCGCTCGACCCGATCTATGTCGATTTCTCGCTGCCGCAGCAGCGGCTCACCGCGCTTGAAGTGGGGCAGGAGGTGAAGATCAGCGTGGATGCGTTTGAGGGGGAGCGCTTCGAGGGGCGGCTCACCGCGATCAACCCGCAGGTCGACAGCGCGACGCGCAACGTGCAGGTGCAGGCCACGCTCGCCAACCCCGACGGGCGCCTGCGCCCCGGGATGTTTGCCAAGGCGCAGGTCGTGATGCCCAAGGTCGCGCGCTACGTGACGCTCCCCACGACGGCGATTTCCTTCAACTCTTATGGCGACGCGGTCTTCATCGTGGAGCCGCGCGAAGATGGGGCCGAAGGGCTCGTCGTGCGTCAGCAATTTGTAAAAGTGGGCCCGCGCCGCGGCAGCCAGGTGGCGATCCTCTCCGGTGTGAAGCCCGGCGAGCAGGTGGTGGTCGGCGGGCTCACCAAACTGCAAAATCGCTCTCCGGTGGTGATCAATAACACCGTCCAGCCTTCCTCCAATCCGGAGCCTGCGCTTCCGGACAGCTAGTAGGCTGCGCCTCGCGCAACAAAACCGTGGGGCGCGCGGTCTTGGTAGCCCCGACTCGTTCGCTCGTTCCCTGCTTCGTCCTCGCCGCGCTGCCCGTCGCCAGTCGCTTTTCCAGCCGCTCCTGTTTCCGGTCTCCGCCTCTCTGCCTTTTATGAAGTTTACCGATATTTTCATCAAGCGCCCCGTCCTCGCGATTGTGGTGAGCTTGGTCATTCTCATCCTCGGCGTGCAGTCTTACCGTGCGCTCAGCGTGCGGCAGTTCCCGCGCAGCGACGTGTCGGTGGTGACCGTGCGCACGATCTACGTCGGGGCGAGTGCCGACCTCGTAAACGGCTTCATCACGACGCCGCTTGAGCGTGCCATCGCGAGTGCCGACGGCATCGATTATCTGGAGTCGAGCAGCAGCGCGGGCTCCTCCACGATCACTGTCCGCCTGAAGCTCAACTACGACCCGACTGCCGCGCTGGCGCAGATCACCTCCAAGGTTAACCAGGTCAAAAGCGACCTGCCGCCCGGCTCCGAAGAACCGCTCATCGATATCGCTCCCGCCGACTCGCAGATGGCGGACATGTATGTCAATTTCACGTCGGAGGATCTGGAGCCCAACCAGGTGACCGACTACCTGACGCGCGTCGTGCAGCCGCGACTCGCCGCAGTGCAGGGCATCCAGAAGGCAGAGGTGGCCGGCGGCCGCACCTTCGCCATGCGCGTTTGGCTAAAGCCCGAGAAACTCGCCGCGCTCAACATCAGCGCGACCCAGGTTCGCCAGGCTCTCGCCAGTAACAACTTCCTGTCCGCGCTCGGCAGCACCAAGGGCGAGATGGTCAGCGTGAGCCTGACCGCAAATACCGACCTGCGCACGGTGGAGGAGTTTCAGCAACTGGTCTTGCGCGAAGAGGGCGGGGTGGTGGTGCGGCTGGGTGACGTGGCCGATGTGGAGCTCGGTGCCGAGAGTTACGACAGCGAGGCGCGAACTGATGGGCTACCGGCAACGTTTATCGAAGTCGCCGTGTTGCCCACGGCCAACACGCTCACCGTGCTGCGCGAGGTGAACCACGTGCTGGAGACGGAGATCTTCCCCGCACTGCCACCCGGCGTCCACGGGCATGTCGCGCACGACTCCTCGCTCTACATCCAGGACGCGATTACCGAGATTATCTCCACGCTGGGCGAGACGATGCTGATCGTCATCATCGTCCTTTACCTGTTCCTCGGCTCTTTCCGCGCGGTGCTGATTCCGGTTGTGGCGATGCCGCTGTCGCTGGTCGGTGCGGTTTTCCTGATGCTGCTCCTCGGTTTCACGGTGAACTTGCTCACGCTGCTGGCGATCGTGCTGGCGGTGGGAATCGTGGTCGATGATGCGATTGTGGTCGTCGAGAATATCGAGCGCCACGTGCGCGAAGGGCAGACGCCCTTCGAGGCGGCGATCAAGGGCGCGCGCGAGCTGGTGAGCCCCGTTATCGCGATGACGATCACGCTGGTCACCGTCTATGCGCCGATTGGTTTTCAGGGCGGGCTCACGGGCGCGCTGTTCCGCGAGTTCGCGTTTACTCTGGCGGGTGCGGTGCTGATTTCCGGCGTGGTCGCGCTGACGCTCTCGCCGATGATGGCTTCGCGAATCATCCCGGCGGGGCATCACACGAGCGGCTTTTCGGCCTGGCTCGACAAGCGCTTCGGCGGGCTGCGCCGCCGCTACGCGCGGGTGTTGCGCGCATGGTTGGCCGTCCCGCGCTTCAACTGGGTGGTGACGCTGTTCATCATCATCGTGGTGCCGCTGCTGCTGGGGCCGATGTTCATGTTCTCGCAGAGCGAGCTCGCGCCCGAGGAGGACCAGTCCTTCCTCTTTGGCATCCTCCAGCCGCCGCCCAATGCGACTGTCGAGCAGGTCATGCTCTACGCCAATGACATCGAGCGCCAATTCCAGCAGGTGCCCGAGAAGAGCGAGACCTTCATGGTGGTGGGTCCGGGCTTTGGCTTTGCGGGACTGGTGCTCAAGCCTTGGGGCCAGCGCACGCGCACGACCAAGGAGGTCTTCCAGGAAAACAGTGCCAAGCTCTCCGCGGTTGGAGGCATGGAAGTGTTTTCGGCCGTGCCTCCGGGGCTGCCGGGCGGCTCCAGTTTTCCGGTTTCCTTTGTTGTCGCCTCGACCGCTGCGCCCGAGCAGGTCAACGAAGTCGCCCAAGCCGTGCTCCAGCGCGCGCTCCAGTCCGGCAAGCTCATGTTTGCGTTTACGGGCCTGCGCTTCGACCGGCCCGAGGCCCAGCTCATCATCGACCGCGACAAGGCGGCTGCGCTGGGGCTCGACATGCAGCAGATCGGCGCCGATCTCGGCTCGCTGCTGGGCGGCGGCTACGTAAACCGCTTCAGCATCCAGGGGCGCAGCTACAAGGTCATTCCCCAGATCAAACGCTCCGAGCGGCTCAACGTGGAGCAGCTCGGCGACATCCACGTCAGCGGCCCCGACGGGCGGCTGATCCCGCTGAGCACCTTTGCGACCTTCGAGACCTCGGCCCAGCCACGCCAGGTCGAGCGATTCCAGCAGCTCAATGCCGCGATTATTTCCGGCCAGCCGCTCCCGGGCGTGACGCTCGACCAGGCACTGAAAGTCTTTGAGGACGCCATGCGCGAGGTTGCGCCGAGCGACTACTTCATGGACTACGGCGGCGAGTCGCGCCAACTCCGGCAGGAGGGCGAGGCACTCACGACGACGCTGATCCTCGCGCTGATCCTCATCTATCTGGTGCTCGCGGCGAAGTTTGAGAGCTTCCGCGACCCCTTCATCGTGCTGCTCGGCTCGGTGCCACTGGCGATGTTTGGCGCGCTCTCCTTCACCTTCCTGGGGGCGACTTCGCTTAACATTTACTCGCAAGTCGGCCTCGTGACACTGATCGGCCTGATCGCCAAAAACGGCATCCTGATCGTCGAGTTTGCCAACACGCTTCAGATCGAAGGCAAAGAAAAGTTTGAGGCGCTGATCGAGGCCGCCTCGCTGCGCCTGCGGCCGATCTTGATGACCACGGCGGCGACGGTCTTCGGTCACATGCCGCTGGTTTTTGTGACGGGGGCGGGGGCCGCCGCGCGCAACTCGATCGGTCTCGTGCTCGTTGCAGGGATGGCGATCGGGACAGTCTTTACGCTCTTCATCGTGCCTTCTGTTTACATGGCGATCGCCCGCGACCATAAGCGGGCGACCGAGCTCGAGCACGCGCGCGAAGTGCAGGCTGGCATTTCCGACAATGCGCCCGCGATCTAGAGCCCGTCCGTTCCTCCCTACGCCCACGCCCGCCCGATCACACTTCCCCCCAGTCAATCGCAGCCGTTTTCTCCCTGTGCCTATGAAGTCCCGCTTTCCGATTTTCCGCGCGGCGCCGGTCCTGCTCACCAGCCTGGCCGCGCTCGTCTCCGCATCGTCTGCGATTGCCCAGCCTGCTTCTCCAGTGCCCACACGAGCGACGGAAGCTGCGCCGCGTGTGGCCAATCTGCCCACGCCGTTTCTCACGCTGCCCGATGCGCTGCGCTACGCGCTCGACCACAACCCCGGGATTGCCCAAGCGCGTGAGCGCATCCGCCAGCAACACGGCGTCGTCCTAGAAGTCCGTTCGCAACAGATTCCCAACCTTGCAGTGAGCGGTGATGTCTCGGCAAACGACAAGGAACTCTCGGCAGGATCGCCGCCGCAAAACCGCAACTGGGGCATGTCCGCGCAGGCGACGCAGCTCGTTTACTCGGGTGGCAGCGTAGTGGCCTCGACCCGCAGCGCGCGGCTCACGGTGCAGGCCGCGGAGCTTGAGCTCCAATCCATCGTCAACGAGACGCTGCTCACCGTGCGCACGCTCTTTTACAGCGCTCTGCTCGCCAAGGAGCAGGTCGGCGTGCAGGAGGAAAACGTAAAGCTCCTCGAAGAGCAGCTAAAGGACGCGCAGAGCCGCTTCGAGGCGGGCTCGGTTTCCAACTTTGAAGTCCTGCGCGCCCAGGTCGCCCTCGCCAACGGCCAGCCCGACCTCATTACCGCGCGCAACGACTACCGGCTCGCGATTGAAGAGCTGCGCCGCGCTCTGGGCCTGAGTGCTCGGGCTGGCGGCAGCCCGCGCGGAGCGGGCAGCACGCTGCCGCCGCTCGCGGGCGAGCTCGCGCTGGAAGGCCGGGCGCAGGCCGACCAGGCCGACCTCGCCAACGCGCTCGGTGCGGCTCGTGTACAGCGTCCTGAGCTCCAGCGCCTCGCCAAACTAGCCGAAGCGGGCGAACAGCAAGTCGTCGCCAGCCGCTCGGGCGCCCTGCCGCGCGTCTCGGCCTACGGTCGCTACGACTGGCAGCGCGGCGGCCCGGGCACGGGCTGGAGTGATCGGCGCGACGGCTGGACGGCGGGACTGCAAACCCAGTGGGCGATTTTTGATGGCCGCGCGACGGCGGGCCGCACCGCCCAGGCGAAATCGCGGCTCGTGCAAACCCGCCTCGCCCTTGAGGAAACGGAGTTGGCAATAGACGTCGAAGTGCGCCGCGCACACTCCTCTCTGATCGAGGCGCAGGAGCTCGTCTCGGCCTCCGCGGCGGTCGTCGAGCAAGCCGATGAGGCGCTGCGGCTGGCCCGCGTGCGCTACTCGGCAGGCACGGCGACGCAGCTCGACGTGCTCACAAGCCAGGTGGAGCTGACCCGCGCCCGCCTCAACCAGTTGCAAGCGACCTACCGCTACAACGTCGCACTGGCGACCCTGCGCCAGGCCACCGGCACCCCCGACCCACTGATATAACACACTGAGATTTCCCCAAAAATTATGACCCCCAGAACTATGTCCCCCCCCCCTTGATTTTGAGGAGCTGGTCGGCTCCTATACGAATGCAGCTTCCTGCAATGAGGCGATCTTGAACCGCCTGACACAGGCAGGGGATGCATGCCCGCTTTTGTCGGCACATCGCAGTTATGTTCGTGCCAATAACCTCGGCTATGGGGAGCCGGCTTTTGATGCGATGTGGGCGAGTCTACTTGTCGCAGCAGCAAAGAGGTTTGGGAAAATCCGGGTTTTAGAAATTGGCGTGTATAAAGGGCAGCTCCTTGCCCTTTGGGCGAAGCTTGCAGAGGAACTGAATATCGAGATTGAAGTGAGTGCGATTTCGCCGCTCGAAGGTAATCCAAGACCTTGGGGTGGGCGTCTGATTCAAAGAATAAGAAGGAAGATCAGTCGTAGCTATAGAGAGCAAGACGACGTTGGGAATTTTCATCCGGATGAAGACTACGAGGGCTGTATTCGCAGTTTTTTTCACATTATAAACTCGATTTTAATCAGCTCCTCCTTCATCGTGGCTATTCGACAGATCCCCGAATTATCGAAAGCCTGCGCGATTCGAAATATGAAGTCATTTTCGTCGACGGTGACCACAGTGAAGCTGGGGCACGCCACGATTTCAAAACCTATGGGCCAAAGGTAGTCCCGGGTGGTTGGTTAGTAGCCGACGATGCGGGCTTCGGTCTCCCCGGGAATGATCACCTTCCCAAAGGATATAAAGAGGTGGCGGCTGCTTTAGAAGAGCTTGAACCGCTCGGATTTGAAAATAGCCTTAACGTCTGGCATAATCGCGTTTTTCAAAAATTGTGACGCCAGGGTTTTCTTGATTTTTTAGTTTGTATCTGGAGTTTTTTTTGGGGGGCGCTGCTCTATGCGGATGGGCCACCCTGACCTAGAGAACTTTCTTGTAAAGGTATTGCGAGAGGGAGGTTTCTTTTGCCCGAGGTGGGGGCGATAGTAATGCTTCCCAAGTTTTGGGGTGTTTCGTTCTGAAACGCAGGCCGCGTATCGAGGTGAGGGGGCGAAAAAGGAAACCGCGCAGGAATCGAATCCAGTCGATCCCTTTTGCATGGCGCAAGAGCGCCCAAGGGCGTACACCGGCGAGAGCGACATGAAACAGTAAGTTCGTTCCTGGTGGATGTTGCTCACGCAAGGTGGCCCACGTAGTCGCAAGTTCTTCTTTCCCAGGACGAATGGTTAGTTGATACGAAGCCGCACACAAAAGCTGAGAGCGAAGCCATGATTCACGATCAGTGGGACGTGCAGTGTTTAGTGTAACTGCAAAGTAGCCGAGTGGCTTGGGCAGGAGGATTAAATTTCCTGGGAGAAGTCGCTCCCTGACGCATTCAATAATCGCTAGAGGAGTGTCTTCCGGAATGGGTGCTGCCCGCGAAATATTGCTTCGGAATAAAGTAGCTCCGTTGGAGTGTAATGCATCAAAGCATTGAATGGGCTGAAATGAACGAAAGACCCGAGGGGAGTCATCATCTTCTGAAGACTGTTTCCAGATTGTGCGTCCAGTAGGGCACCACGAATGATCAGGGTTTTCGCGCCAGATATGGAGATTCGCCCAAACAAGATTGGCGTCCGGGTTAGATTGAAGTGTTTTTAAGGCAGACTCTAGAAACTCGGGTTCCCACCAGTTATCATCTTCAAGAAAGCTGGAGAATGCCTCTTCGCCTCCATGAAATGCATGCCGAAAGGACTTTACTGCTCCCCATGATTCGCTGTGCTGGTGAAGGCTGATTCGTGGGTCGTTAATCTTATCCAGGAGCCTTTTCGGGGAGTCGTCTTCCGGGGCATCGTTGTGCAATTCACAGACCCAGTCTGTAAACGTTTGCTTCCGCAACGAGTCGAGTGCTCGTGGCAGTAAGGTAGGTCTACGACAGGTGAGGAGGAAAATCCGAACTAATGCCATGGGGTAATTTGAGGTTTATCTAATTGAATAAGACTGCACTGTTTAACTAATTCAAGTCAATAAAGTTGGCTTGGTTATCGGAGAAATGGGGTGGGGCGGCTGCCTCTTTGGGCCTCCATTTACTGATATGAACAGAGACGTATCTACTACGTGCTAAGGTGACCCGGAAAAATCACATAAAGAGAGGTTAATAGAAGTTGTGGGGAAAGCTCCGCGCTGCGCTTTGTTTGTCGTCGATTATCAAGAAAATGTTACTGCCGCGGCTATTGCTGTTCGCCAGTGGCCCAGTGTCATCACCTGATAAGGTAGCGCTTCCCTTCGGCATCAGCACCGATGGTGGTACGTGCAGTGTAATTGAGGAGGGTATCTCCCAACCGGTAGGGCTTTGCCTTCACGCACTGTGAAGCAGGTTAGGCAGTGAAGCCGGACGGCCCGGTACGCGCGGGTTGAGCTCCACAGGCTTGGCCCCTTCCAGAGCCTTCCCTTTGGTGTCTGTAGCTGGCGGTACAAGGCCGAGGCTGACGTAATAAAACTGGCACGCGCGCTGATCCTACGCGCGCTGAACCGTGGTGCGGTTTCTTGTATCTGTACGCCCCAGATTTGGCCCTGTCGGGTTTGGAGATTGGCTTCGGCTGTTGCTGCTCTGAGGGGCGGGAGGAGTGGCATTTTTGGGGGCTGTATGGGAGGCGGAGGGGAAGTGGGAAGCAGGGCGGGGAGTAGTTTTTCTCAGATCATGCGCATAACTTGTGGATAAGTAACTGGGACTTTATGGCCTCCGTACTTGACCTTGGTGGGGGATAAGGGGTTGAAATGGGGCATTCTGGGGCGCTAAGCCTCATTTCTCTCCATGTCAGTAACTCACGCGCCGCATTATACGGGCCTTTTCAGGCACGCGCTGGACGACAAGAATCGGCTCACGATTCCGTCGGCTTGGCGTTTTGCGCACGGAGCGGACGATCTGTTTTTAGCGACGCCGCATCCGGAGGGTTACATCGCGGTGTTGCCTCCGGCGGAGGTGCAAAAGCTGTATGACAAAATCGCGGGCATGGCGCTCAGCGATGGGGCGGGGCAGGATTTTGTGGCGCGCTTTTTCGCGCAAACGCAGTCGCTGTGGTTCGACAAGTCGGGCCGCATCAGCCTCGGCGCCGCGCTGCTCGAGCATGCCGCCATTACCAAGGACGCCGTCCTGGTCGGCAGCTTGACGAAGTTTAATATCTACACCCCCGAGCGTTGGGAGCGCGTGGAGGCGCGAACCTCGGGCGAAAACTTCGGCGACATCATGCGCCGATTGGGCCTCTAGCGCGCGTTTGCCGTCATGTCACACGCGTCAACACAGTCTACGGAATATTCGGCGCGGGAACCGCAGCAGCAGGGCCACGCGCCCGTCCTTCTGCGCGAGGTTTTGTCGCTGCTGGCTCAACACGAAGTGCGCGGCGGCGAAACTGCCAGCAGCGCGGGCAAGCTCGGTGGGCCGGGGGCGCACGCGCCCTCCTTGCAGTTTCTCGACTGCACCTTTGGTGGGGGCGGGCATTCGCGCGCGATTCTGGAAAGCTTCGCCGGTAGCCGCCTGGTCGCGCTCGACCGCGATCCCGCTGCCCACGCTCGGGCGGAGGCGTTGCGCACCGAGTTTGGCGAACGCTTTGCGCTGATCGACTCCGACTTTGGCGAGCTCGCTGCACTGCGCGAAACGGGGTGGGCGGGGCGGCTCTTTTCCGAAGAAGCGGCGGCCTCTCGCTCCGGTGGTCCGCGCAGCCGCGGTGCGTTTTGCGGCATCCTTTTCGATTTGGGGCTTTCGTCGTTTCAACTCGATGAGGCCGAGCGTGGTTTTTCGTTCCGGCACGATGCGCCCGCAGACATGCGGATGGATCCGCGCCGCGGTGTCCCGGCAGCGCAGTGGCTGGAGACTGCGAGCGAGGCGGAGCTTGTGCGCGCGATTCGCGATTATGGCGAAGAGCCTTGCTGGCGGCGCGTCGTCGCGGCGCTGCTGGCAGCGCGCGGCACGGGCATTCTCGCCCGCACGCAATCGCTCGCCGACGCAATCGCGGCGGCCATCCCCGCGCGCCGCCGTTACACGATGACGCTGCATCCGGCGACGCGCAGTTTCCAGGGGATCCGCATCGCGGTGAACGACGAGCTCGGCGCGCTTGAGCGCGCGCTGCCCGTCGCGTTTGAGGCGCTGGCGCCGGGCGGCGTGCTCGCGGTGATCAGCTTTCACTCGCTGGAGGATCGTCCGGTGAAGCGCTTTTTCCGCCGCCTCTGCGGCCAACCCGAGAGTGCCCGTGACTCTCGCCCCCAGGACCTGCGCCCGCGCTCTGCCCAGCCACTCACGCGCAGGCCGATCACCCCGGGCGAGCCCGAGCTCGCCGCCAACCCGCGCAGCCGCAGCGCGAAGCTGCGCGCGATCCGCAAAGATTAAAACCCGCCCTCCCGCCACCTCCCGCCCTCCGTTCCACGTTCCATCCGCGCCGCTCCGCTCACCTCCTGCCTCGTCCATCTGTCCACCGCCTCTCCGTCCGAATCGCTTCACCGCCTCCTGCCATGAAAAACAACACCCACGCTTTTGCTCACCCGCTCCTGATTACCACCCTGGTCATGATCTGCCTCGCTGGCTCGATCGGGATGGGGACGGTGTGGATGCGCCACCAGATTTCGATGACGGCCAACCGCACCAAGCTGTTGCAAGCCCGGCTCACCGAGACCGAGCGGCTGATCAACTCGACCCGCGCCGATGTCGAGCGCGCGCAAGACCCTGCCATGCTCAAGCTGCTCAACGCGCAGTGGAAGCTGGGCCTGGTGCCGCCCGATCCGCAAAAGACGGCGACGCTCGACGAGGTGCCCGTCCCGTATCTCGCGGCCAAGCATAACCGCGAGCTTTTCGGCGATCTCGGCGAGGACTTCCCCGAGCTGGCCCGTCCGCAGGCCACCACCGTATCCTTCAAAGGCGCGTCCGTGCGGCGCGGTAACTGACGATGGCACGTCGCGGTTTTGCCTCCAACTATCGGGTCGTCCTGCTCGCGGCGGTGGTCTTCGCGTGCCTCGGCGGGATCGGCACGCGGCTGGTGTTTCTGCACGTGATCGACCGCGGGAGACTCCTCGGCTACATTGAGCAGGTGCGCCGCCAGGTCATCGTCGATCCGGCGCGGCGCGGGAATATCTACGATGCGCATCAGCACCTGCTGGCGACCAACCACTCGGTCTACACGCTGGGCGTCGATCCGCAGGTACTGCGCGAGAGCGACCGCGAGAAGTGGCCGCAGCTCGCCGCCTTGCTCGGGCTGCCCTACGCGGAGCTGGAGCGTGTGCTTACGACCAAGACCCGCCGCGTACAAACGGCGGCGAGCGACTCGCGCACTGCCACCGCAGTGGCCCTCGGCGCGGAGCGTGAATCGCGCCCGATCCGCTGGGCAAAGCTGCGCGAGGATCTCGACGAGGCGACTTACGAAAAAATCCGCGAGCTCGGCATCAAGGGCGTGTACGGCAACCGCGTCTTCCGCCGCGTGTATCCGCACAATGCGCTGGCCTCGCACCTCGTCGGCTACGTGAACAAGGCGGGTGTGCCCGCAGCAGGCGTCGAGGCCTATGCCGATTTTTACCTGCGCGGCCAGGACGGCTGGCGCGAGGGCGAGCGCGACGGCTGGCGGCGCGAGCTGGCACAGTTTCGCACACGCGAAGTGCAGCCGACGAATGGCTACAGCGTCGTCCTCTCCACCGACATCATCGTCCAGCACATGGTCGAGGAGGAGCTGGAGCGGATCGCCCGCGAGCTGCACCCCGATAAGGCGACGATCATCGTGAGCGAAGCGCGCACGGGCTTCATCCTCGCGATGGGCAACTACCCGAGCTTCGACCTAAACGGCTACGCGCAAGCCCCGCTCGATGTGCAGCGCAACTTCGCGATCACCGACCAGATCGACCCGGGCTCGACCTTCAAGATCGTGCCCGCTGCCGCCGCGCTAAACGAAGGGCTGGTGCGGCCCACGACGCGCTTCGACTGCTCGGTGGATACCATCGAGTACCGCGGGCGGATGCTGCGGCCGATGCCCGACACCCATCGGCATGCGGCGCCACTCAGCGTGGCCGAGATCATCAGCCGCTCCAGCAATGTCGGTGCGGCGTATCTGGGCATGCTCCTGGGCGAGCAGCGGCTCTACGACTACGCGCGCGCTTTCGGCTTTGGCGAAAAATCGGGCTTCCCCTTTGGCGGCGAAATCCCGGGGCAGCTCAACCCGGTGAAAAAGTGGAGCGGGATCGACATCACGCGCATTCCGGCGGGCTACAGTGTTTCAGCGACGCCGCTGCAAGTGCACTACGCGATGGGCGTGATCGCCAGCGGTGGCGAGCTGCTGCGCCCGCAGATCATCCGCCAGGTGCGCGATGCGTCGGGCGAGATCGTTTACAGCTTCGACAGGGCGGTGCGCCGCCGCGTGATCAGCCCGGCCACCGCGCGCGAGATGGCGCGCATGCTCGGCGGCGTCACCGTAGCGGGAGGCACGGCGCGCGAGGCGGCGATCCCCGGCTACGATGTCGCGGGCAAGACCGGCACCGCGCAAAAGCTCGTCAATGGCCGCTACTCAAATCGGGCGCACGTCGGCTCCTTCGTGGGCTTCTTCCCCGCGAGCCGGCCCGAGGTCGTGATCTCGGTGATCGTCGATAACGCACGGCTGCCCAACGGGCGCAGCGCTTACGGGCGGATCGTGGCTGCGCCTTCGTTCAAGCGGATTGGCGAGCAGCTCGTCCAGTACCTCGACATCAAGCCGCCGCCGGATGGTGCCGCCCTGGCGCCAAGTTTTTCGGTCACCTCGTCCGCCGATTCGCTCGCGGCGACCGCAGCCTCCCCGAGCCCGCAAACGGCACGCGTGAGTGCCCCGTTTTTTACACACTGAGCGCCTCCTCCTCCCCATCCGCTTCCCTCCCGCCTTTTTTCCCGTGATCGGCTACCTCACTGAATACTACCCCTCCACTCACAGCGCTGTGCCTCGGCCCACGACGCTTCGCACTGCGCCCAAGCGCGGCCTCCAGGCGAGGCGTTCGCGCGTGTGCAGTGGCGGCGTCAGCCTCGTCCGAAATCGTATGACCAAACCTGTTCCCAAACTCTCCGACTTTATCACCCCCGCCGAAATCCAGGCGCACAAAGGCTCGCTCGATTGCCCGATCTCGGGGCTGGTGATGGATAGCCGCCGCGTGGTGCCGGGCTCCGTGTTTTTTGCGCTGCCCGGGCGGCGCAGCGATGGCGCGCAGTTTATCGACGAGGCGATTTCGCGCGGCGCAGTCGCCATCGTGGCGCAGAAGCTGCCCGCGCTCGTCCCCAGCAAGTTGACCTTTGTCCAGGTGGCCGAGCCGCGCGTCGTGCTCGCGCGGGCGGCGCAGCGCTACTACCAGTTTCCCGACCGTGCGCTGTCGGTCATCGGCGTCACGGGGACGAACGGGAAAACGACCGTCACGCATTTGGTGAAGCACTTGCTCGGCACGCCGGAGCAGCCGGTCGGCCTGTTTGGCACGATCCGCTACGACCTGGGCGCGCGCACGGTGCCGAGCTTTCGCACGACGCCCGAGTCACTCGATATTTACGGGATGATGGCGCAGATGCGCGGCGCGGGCTGCAAGCAAGTGGCGATGGAGGTCAGCTCGCACGGGATCGACCAGTACCGCGTGCTTGGCCTCGGGTTTGAGGTCGCGGTCTTTACCAACCTGACGCGCGACCACCTCGATTATCATTCAGGGCTGGAGGAGTATTTTCAGGTAAAGGCGCGCCTCTTCACGGGCGAGACGGGGGCCGCGCCAAAAATCGCCGTCATCAATATTGACGACCCTTATGGCGCGCGGCTGGCCGCGATGCTGCCCGAGGGCGTGCGCCTCGTGACTTACGGGGAGAGCGCCGCCGCGCAGATCCGCGCCGAGGCAGTGGAGCTTAATTTTAAAGACACGCGGCTGCGGCTCCTGTGGCCGGAGGGCGAGCTTGAGCTCAGCTCGCCGCTCATCGGCCGCTACAATGTGAGCAACCTGCTGGCGGCTGCGGCTGTGGCGTGGAGCACGGGGCGCGACTTGCGCGAGTGCCTCGCGCGGCTCGCCGACTTCAAGGGCGTGCCGGGCCGCATGGAGCAGATCGACGTGGGGCAGCCGTACAGCGTGCTCGTCGATTACGCGCACACCGACGATGCGCTGAGCAACGCGCTGGGGATGCTTCGCGCGATCACCCCCGGGCGGCTCATGGTGGTCTTCGGCTGCGGGGGCCAGCGCGACCGCGCCAAGCGCGCGCTGATGACTGCGGCGGTGCAGCGCTACGCGGACTTCGCCTTCGCCACGGCGGACAACCCGCGCGGCGAGCCGCTCGCGCAGATTTTCAAGGACATGGAGAGCGGCGTCAGTGACGGGTCGCGGATCACCTGGATCGAGGATCGCCGCCGCGCGATCAGCCTCGCGCTCGATGCCTGCAAGGCGGGCGACTGCCTGCTCGTCGCGGGCAAGGGCCACGAGAGTTACCAGGAGTTTGCCGACACGGTCATCCCCTTCGACGACCGCCAGACCGTGCGTGAACTAATCGCCATCAAACGCCTGAAGGATGACGCAGTTTGACCCAGACGAGCTGGCGAAGTGGAGCGGGGGCCGGTGGACGCGCCGCCCGGGCGCGGGCCTGTGCGGTTTTGCGATTGATACGCGGCAGCTCCGGCGCGGGCAGGTGTTTGTCGCGCTGAAGACGGAAAAGCGCGATGGGCATGATTTCCTCGCCGCCGCGGCTGAGGCGGGCGCAGCGGCGGCTCTCGTGTCGCGCGCGGACAGCTCACTCGCGCTGCCGCAACTCGTGGTGGGGGAGGGAGAGCAGGGAGGCGAGGGCGGCGATACGCTGCGCGCGTTTCAGAAAATCGCGCAGGCGCAGCGCGCGAAATTTCAGGCTGCGGGCGGGCGCGTGATCGGGGTCACCGGCAGCGTGGGCAAGACCTCGACCAAGAACTTGCTGGCTGCGCTGCTCGGCGCGGCGGGAGGGACTGCGGGCGGGGCGGCCCGGGTTTTGGCGACGGAGGGGAATCTGAACAACCACCTCGGCGTGCCGCTCACGCTTACGCGGATCGACCCCGCGCAGCACCGTTTCGCCGTGGTTGAGGCAGGCATCAGCGAGCCGGGGGAAATGGCCGTACTGGCCGAGATGATCGGGCCCGATGTCGCGATCATCACGGCGGTCGCGGCGGCGCACCTCGAAGAGCTTGGCGATGTCGAGGGCGTCGCTCGCGAGAAGGCGATCCTCGCCGCACAGGTGCGCGAAAACGGCCTGGCGATTTTCCCCGCCGAGCTGCGGAAGTACGCCGCCTTTGCCGCCCTCCGCGTGCCGTGCCTTTGTGCGGAGCAATCGCCTGGAATGGTTACGCGTTTGGGCCGCGAAGGAAATTTTACGACTGTGCAACATGCCCTCGGGAACGGGATCGAAGGCAAAATGGAGCTGCTGCTCGCCGATCAATCCGACCCGACGAACGGGCCTGTTCCATTCCCGATGCCGAAGACCTCGAAAGGCATGGCGAATAACGCAGCTCTGGCGATTCGGGCGGCGCTGCACCTTGGCGTTGACAGCGAAGCGATTCGCTTGGGGCCCTTGAGGAACTGGACGCCTGCTTCGCTGCGCGGCGAGTGGCGGCGTGAGCCGGGCCGCGAGATTTACCTCGATTGCTACAACGCGAACCCGGCCTCGATGGCCGATGCGCTCGAAGCATTTTGCGCGCAGGCTCCTACCGAGCTGCCGCGGCTTTTCGTACTCGGCGGGATGGAGGAGCTCGGCGCAGAGGCGGCGATGCATCACCGCGCGTTGGGCCGCAGCTTGAGCCGCGAATTGCGCCCGCAGGATCGCGTTTTCGCCATCGGCGAGGAGGCCGAGGCGCTGCGTCAGGGAGTGGTTGATACGCGGCGCGTGGCGCCGGACCAGATTGAGGTCGCCCGCGATTTTGAGCCAGTGCGCGGGGCGGTGGCTCGCTGGCGCGGCGCGATTTTCCTGAAGGCGAGTCGCCGCTATCGTTTGGAAACTTTACTTAGTGCCGAGCCCTCGCCGGCCGCATCGGCACATTTTACTGCTGTCGCCACCGGTGGCGTTGCGCGCCCTGTGCAGCCGCCCAAGACCACACTTAAAGATGCTTAGTTACCTCGCTGAATATGAGAGCTACTTTGGCCCGCTGCGTTTGCTGCGCTACATCACGGTGCGCGGTTTTCTCGCGGCGGCTACGGCGCTGCTGATCGGCTTTGTGATCGCGCCCTGGTTTATCTCAAAGTTTCGCGCGCTAAAAGTCGGCCAGCACTACGACGATGATCGCACGGGCGATATCGCAGCGCGCTTTGACAAGAAGAACACGCCGACGATGGGCGGGCTCATCATTTTCCTGTCGGTGTTTACCAGCGCGCTGCTGTGGGCCACGCCCAATGTGTGGGTGCTCGTCTCGCTGTTTGTTTACGCGGCGCTGACGGTGGCGGGCTTTCGCGACGATTACCTGAAGGTCGTCCGCCGCAATCGGGATGGGATCTCCTCGCGCGAGAAACTGCTGTGGCAGTCGCTGGTCACGCTCGCGGCCATCGGCTTGCTGCTGTGCCACCCGCTCAGCGCGGCCAAGGTGCGCGAGCTGTGGGTGCCGTTTTTCAAAACCGCCGTCGTCGCGCACATGCCGTGGTGGCTGATGCTTGTCCTCATCTACCTGTGGATTGTGGGCTTCAGCAATGCGATCAACCTGACCGACGGGCTCGATGGGCTGGCGGTCGGCTGCACGATCACGGTCGCGCTCGTCTTTGCGATCATGGCCTACGCGGCGGGTAATGTGCGGATCAGCGACTACCTGCTGATCAGCCACGTGCCCGGGGTGGGCGAGCTGGCGGTACTTTGCTCGGCGTTGATCGGCGGCTGCATGGCTTTCCTCTGGTACAACTCGCACCCTGCCGAGGTGTTCATGGGCGACACGGGCTCGCTCGCGCTGGGCGGCTTGATCGGCGTCATGGCCTTCATGGTTCACCAGCCGGTGACGCTCATCATCGTGGGCGGAGTCTTCGTCATGGAGGCGCTCTCGGTCATCATGCAGGTCGGCTGGTTCAAGTACACGCGCGTGCGCAGCGGGGTAGGGCAGCGGCTCTTCCTGATGTCGCCGATCCATCACCATTTTCAAAAACTCGGCTGGCCGGAGTCTAAGGTTGTGCTCCGCTTCTGGGTGCTCTCGCTGGGCTTTGCGCTCGTCGGCCTGGCGACCTTGAAACTCCGCTGATCTGGCGCGCGCTCCCTTCACCCGATTTCACACCCGATCAAGCGCTCGCCTCAATCCCTGTCATGAAGCTTCGCGTCCCATTCATTCTCGAATTCGCCCTCGAAAAGCCCGTTGCCGTCTTCGGTGCGGGCGTAAGCGGGCGCGCCGTGCAGGCGCTTCTCGAAAAAGTCGGCGCCGAGGGCCGCCTCTACGACGAGGTGAGCGGCCCCGAGTTTGGCGAGGCGCAGTGCGCCGAACACAGCCTCGTTGTTTTCTCCCCGGGTTTCGTGACCGATCACCGGTGGCTCGTACTCGCTCGCGAGCGCGGGCTGTGGTGCATGGGCGAGCTCGATTTTTCGGCGCTCTTTTGGCGCGGCCTCATGGAGGCCAGGAGCGTCCGCCACGAGCTCGTCGCGGTGACGGGCACAAACGGGAAAACGACGCTCACCGAATTCCTCACCCACGCGCTGCGGGAGAACGGAGAGTGCGCGCACGCTGCGGGCAATATCGGCAAGCCGCTTGCGCAGCTCGTCGTCGAGAGCGCCGCGGGCAAGGATGAGCGCCCGCAAATCGTGATCTGCGAAGTCAGCTCCTTCCAGGCCGAATCACTCCAGCACTTCCGCGCGGACTCCCTGTTGTGGACGAATTTTGCGGAAGACCACCTCGACCGGCACGGCAGCCTGGAGCAGTACTTTGGCGCCAAGGCGCGGCTGCTCGCCGCCGTCCCGGCCGACTCCGTTTTTATCGGGGCCTGTGTGGCCCGCGCCGCCCGCCAGTTCGAGCAGGCTGTGCCCCCTTACGCGACGATGCGCTGCGAGAGCCCCTTTTTTAGCGAGCAACTCAAGGGCACGTTTTGCGAAGGCCCGCCGCAGCAAGACAACTTCCGTCTCGCGCTTTCGTGGTGGTGGCGCTCGGACCGCAGCCCCGAGCTGCTGTACCAGGCCGCGCAGAGTTTCTCCGTCGGGCCGCACCGGCTCTCACCCGTGGCGACGGTCTCGGGCGTCAGCTACTGGAACGACTCGAAGGCGACGAACTTTCACGCCGTGGAGCAGGCGCTCGCGTACTTCGCCCGCGCGCAGACGCCCGTCTACCTGATCCTCGGTGGCCGCGCCAAGGGCGGCGACCTCGCGGGCTTCGTGGGGCGGATCGCCGCGCGTGTGCGCCACGCATTTTTGATCGGTGAGACGGCACCGCTGCTTGCGCCGCTGTGCGCCGCGCAGGGGCTCAGCTACGAAAGCTGCGACTCGCTGGAGGAGGCCGTCTGGGCGGCCAGCCGCGCCGCCCCCCCTGCTTCGGCGATTTTGCTGAGCCCAGGGTTTGCCAGCTTCGATAGTTTTAGAAATTACCAAGAGCGCGGCGAGGCCTTTGAAGCTGCGGTCCGTGCCCTTGCCGCCAACCCGCACCAGGTCCCACACTTTTCCATCTGAAATTGAGCACACCATCGACACCCGCCACTCCTATGAAACTCCTGAAAATATTCGGCATCGTCGTCGGGCTGCACGGCGCCGCACTGGTTTTGATTTTTGCCAACCCGGGCTGCAACTCGACGCGAAGCCCGAACCGTGGCCCGTATGATGCCACCGCCGCGGGGGGCGCCGATGCGCCGGTCGTCTCCGTGCCCTACATCGTGGCCGATGGCGGTGCCACCGCCGCGGGCGATCCCGCTTCGACGCAGGTCAATGCCTTCGGCGGCGGGGCGGATGCTGCGGGCGCGGTGCCGCTTTTTGCGAGTGACACTCAGGGCCCTGTGGATGCGCCTGTGGACGCCCCGGGCCGTGCGCGCCCGACGCGCCCTCGCTCGCCCGTCGGCGTGGCTCTCAGTGCTGCGCCTGTTGAGGATGTGACGCCGGTCTCGACTTACACCGTCGTGCGCGGCGACAGCCTTTGGCTGATCGCCCGGCGCAATAACCTGACGGTTTCCGAGCTCGCCGCAGCCAACAAGCTGGCCCCGGGCGCGGCGCTCCAGGTCGGCCGCAAGCTCGTCATCCCCAGCAAGTCCAATGCCGCTGCTACTGCGGCGACATCGGCTCCCGCCAAAACCGCCGCGCCCACAACGGGCACTGCGAGCCCCGCCGCTGCGAAAAGCAGCGCGCCCGCAGAAGCGCGCACTAGCCTCACTCACGTAGTGCGTGCGGGCGAGACGCTCGGCGGCATCGCCCGCCGCTACAAGGTGCGCGTGGGCGACATCGCGCTGGCCAACAACATCAGCGATCCGGCGAAGATCCGGCAGGGCCAATCCCTCGTAATCCCGGGTGGCCGCGTTTCGACTACGGTTGCCGCGCCGCGCCCGACGGCGACTGCGCCGACTGCGGCCAAGGCTCCGCCGGCCACCACGCCGAGCGCGTCGCAGATCGAGTCCACCCCCGCGCTGTCGATTGATGGGGAGGGCGCGACTCCAGTTGAGGCGCCACCGATCGATCGCCCGCTCGACGAGGGCTTTGGTGCGACGAGCGCGCCCGACGACGCGCCGGTGATCGATATCGAGGACTAGTGTTTAGCCGACTCGGGCCCTCCTTTTTTCCTTCCCTCCCGCCTCCCGCCCTTTCGCTCGCATTCCCGTTCGTTCACCCGAAATGCCCCGTGCGCACTCAAAGGATATTATCGATGCCCTTGATGCCGCCGCGCAATCGCCGCGCGGCGCGCGGCGTCCCGCGAGCCGCCCGCACAGCCCGAGCCTGAATCCCGCCGCGCTGATCGTGGTCTGCGCGGTAGCGCTCACGATCCTCGGGCTCACGATTTTATTTAGCGCGAGCGTGGGTTTCGCGCGCGGGCCGTACTACTACCTCGGCAAGCAATGCATCGGCGTGGCCCTCGCAGTGGGCGTGTGCTTGGTGACGAGCCGGATCAACCTCGATTGGCTGCGCCGCCATGTGTGGGTGCTGGCGGTCGGGCTCGCGGTGCTGCTGGTGCTCGTACTGATCCCGGGGCTGGGGATCGAGGTCAACGGCAGCCGCCGTTGGCTGGGGGTGGGGAGCCTGCGACTCCAGGTCTCGGAGTTTGCGAAGTTCGGCCTCGTCTTCTGTCTCGCGCATTATCTGGCGATCAACCAAGTGCGGATCGGCGAGTTTAAACGCGGCTTCCTGATCCCGATTGTGATCGTGCTCATCCCGGCGGGGCTGATCGTGCTGGAGCCCGACTACGGTACCTCGGCTCTCGTGGTCGCGGTGGGGCTGCTGCTGCTGTTTCTGGCGGGGGCGAAGTGGCGCTACATCTTGACGACGGGCGGGGCCGTCCTCGCGGCCTTCGCGCTCTTGGTGATCAACAATCCCAACCGGCTCTACCGCCTGGTTTCGTTTCTCGATGTGGAGGCCAACAAACAGGAGGGCACTTACCAGCTCTACCAGGCGCTGGCGGCTTTCGCGGCGGGCGGTGTCGAGGGCGTAGGCCTCGGCCAAGGCCGCCAGCAACTGCACTACCTGCCGGAGGCGCATACGGACTTCATCCTCGCGGTGGTGGCCGAGGAGCTGGGGCTTTGGGCGACGATGGGGATTGTGACTATCTATGCGGTGATCTTCATCGCTGGACTGATGCACCTGCGCCGCGCGCCAAATCTCTTTCAGTTCCTGCTCGTCGCGGGCTGCCTGCTGCTGATCTGCCTGCAAGCGATCATCAACCTGGGCGTGGTGACGGGGCTTTTCCCCACCAAGGGGATGTCGTTGCCCTTTATCAGTGCGGGGCTCTCCAACCTGCTGCTCATGGCACTGCTCGTCGGCGTGATGATCAACACGCAGCGCGCCTGGCCGCGCGCGGCACTCGCGGGGCAGCGCAGTCGCCGTGGCGGCCTGGGCATGCCGCGCAGTGTGGCGCTCAGCCCTGCGCAGGGGGAGGAGCCGCTGTGATGGACGGGATCGTGATTTCCTGCGGCGGTACGGGCGGCCACCTCGCGCCCGGGATCGCGCTGGCCGAGGCCGTGCAGGCGCGCGATTCCCGCACGCGAATCACGCTGCTGATCAGCCAGAAGAAAATCGACTCGCGGCTGAGCGGGAAGTACCCGCACCTGCACTTTCTGGCCGTGCCCGGGCTGGGCTTTTCGTGGCGCCCACTGCGGTTTTTTCGCTGCGCGGTCTCGCAGCTCAAGGGGCTGCTCTTCTGCCTGAAACTGCTCCTTCGTGAACGGCCCGCAGTGGTCGTGGGCTTCGGCGGTTTCACCTCGGCGGGAGTGACGCTGGCCGCGCGGCTGCTCGGCATCCCGGTCGCGCTGCACGAGGCCAATCGCGTGCCCGGCCTCGCCGTGCGCACGCTCGGTCGGCTCGCCACGCGAGTTTACCTGCCGGAGGGCGTGCGCCTGCCCGCGGTTCGTGCGCCGCGCATCCGGCATGTGGGGCTGCCCGTGCGCCGCGAGATCGTCGATCATCCGCGCAGTGCGGCTTGCGAGCGGCTGGGGCTGAACCCCAAGCGGCGCGTGCTCGCGGTTTTCGGCGGCAGCCAGGGCGCGGGCCCGCTCAACGATTGGGCGCACGAGCATTTGGCCGCGCTCGCTGCCGAGGGCGTGCAGCTCTACTGCGTGAGCGGCCCGGGAAAGGGCGAGGCTCAAGTCCGCGAACTGCCGCTGCGCGCGGCGAAGCCCGCCCCTGAGGGGATGGCGAGTGATGCACCTGTGGGCCCGCCTGCCGAGTCCACGGCGGCTGCGCCAAACGCGGCCCCGGCTCCCGCTCCCACCCCCGCTCGCGAGACGCCAAATGCGCCGTCCGAAACGATCCGCGCGATTTTCGTCCCGTTTTGCGATGATGTGGCGACGCTCCTTTCGGCGGCTGACCTTGTCGTTTCGCGCGCGGGAGCGGGCACGATTGCCGAGCTGATCCGCTGCGGCACGCCCGCGATTCTCGTTCCTTATCCGCATGCGGCGGACGATCACCAGCGCGCCAACGCGAGTTTCTTTGAGCGGCAGGGCGGGGGCGTGGTCGTGGAGCAGGGAGACTTCTCCCGCCTGAAGCGCGAGGTGCTCGATACGATTTTTAACGATTGGCTGCTCAACCAACTGCGCAGCAACCTGCGGCGGATGGATCGCTCCCACGCCGCAGATTTCATCCTGGATGATCTGGAACGGCTCAGTGCCGAGTCGGCGGCTGCGAAGTCCGCCGGTTCGGTGAGCGCGCGATTTGCCACACCGGCTTTAACTCCGCCGCCCCGCGCGGGCTCTGCGCAATGACGGGCTCAGCGCATAATAACAACGAGGCGTCGCTGCGCCGCGCGCTCCCGCTTTTGTTTGGCGAGCCCGTGCGGCGAATCCACGCGGTGGGCGTGGCCGGGATGGGGCTCGGGCCGCTGGCCGTTTATCTGGCGCGCTGCGGCTGGCTCGTGAGTGGCGAGGACGATGCGCTGGACAAGGCGCCGCCCGAGCTGCGCGAGCGCCTGCTTGAGGCGGGCGTGACGCTCGGTCCGCTGCCCGATGACTGCGAGCTGCTCGTCTATTCGTCGGCGATTTCCGAAAAACACGCGGCGCGCGTGAGTGCTGCGGCCCGTGGCCTGCCCTGCGTGCGGCGCGGCGAGCTCCTCGCCGAGGTGGTGCGGGACAAACGGCTCGTGGCCGTTTGCGGTTCGCACGGGAAGACGACGACGACGGCGATGCTCGCTGCCGCGCTGCGCCGCGCAAACTTCGGCGCGGGCTACGTGCTGGGCGGCCTGCCCGCGCAGCGGAGCTTTCCCCTGGCCGCTGCGGGCGACTGGATCGTGGCGGAGATAGACGAGAGCGACGGCACGATCACGCACTTCGCGCCCGAGATCACCGTATGCCTCAACCTCGACTGGGATCACGTCGACCAGTACCGCAGCGAGGCTGAGCTTCACGCGGCTTTTGGCGCACTGTTTCAGCGGACGAAGCGGGCGGTGCTGATCAATGCGCGCTGTGCGCTCTCGCGCGAACTGGCGGCAAAGGCATCCGCGCGGGTTTTCACTTTTGGCCAGAGTCGCACCGGTCACGCGGCCGATTTTTCACTTGAGGAATGGAACGAGCAGGAGGCGGGCAGCAAGGCGGGAGGAGCGCAGATGCAGCAATTGGTGCTCGGCGGCCAGTTTGCGATTTCGCAGGCCGTGCTGCGCGCTATTGGCGCGTTTAACGCGTTCAATGCGACCGCTGCGCTGGCCGCAGCGCAGCTCATGGGCGCGGAGTTGAGCCCGCTGCTTTTGGCGGATTTTTCCGGAGTGCGCCGCCGGCAGTCGCTGATTAGCGACTTGGGGGGCGTGGGGATGATCGAGGACTACGCTCACCATCCGACGGAGATCCGCGTCCTGCTCGGCGTATTGCGCAACGTGCTGCGCCGTAGCGTAGCGCCGCCCAACAGTCCCCCCCGCTCCGCGCGTTTGTTTGTGGTCTTCCAGCCGCACCGCTACAGCCGCACCGCGCAGTTCAAGCGCGAGCTGGCGGCGGCGCTCTCGATTGCCGATGAGGTTTTTTTGCTGGATGTCTACGGCGCAGGCGAAGCCCCGAGCGCGGGGGCGACGAGTGCCGAGCTGCTCGGCGAGTTTGGCGCAGGCCCTGCCGTGCACTACTGCGCGGATGATGCGGCGCTCTTCGCCGCGCTGGATGCGGCGGCCTGCGCATCGGGCGATTTTCTCGCCTTCGTCGGCGCGGGCGATGTGGATCGCAAGGGGCGGGAGTGGGCGGCGCAGTGGCGCACGTGCTGGTGGGATACACTGGCGGCAGAGGCGCGCGCGCGGCTCTCGCCCGAGACGAAGCTCACGCGCGAGGAGCCCTTGGCGCGCAAGTCTACGATGCTCGTCGGCGGCGCGGCGCGGCTCTACGCGGAGCCGCAAAGCGTGGCGGAGCTGCAAGCCCTGGTGCGCCTGGCGCACGCGCGCGGTGTGCGAGTTTTCCCGATTGGGCGCGGCTCAAATTTGATCATTCCGGACGAGGGCGTAGAGGGGCTCGTCATTTCGCTGGGCCATCCAGGCTGGGCGACGTTTGAGTTGTGCACGGCGGATGCGGTAGACGCGGAGGCGGGGGCTCCCTGGTCTGCACCTGCGCTTGCGGATTTCCTCAAAAGTTCGCCCGCGGCAAAAACGCTCGTGAGGGTCGGCGCGGGCCTGCGCCTGAAAAATCTGTGCGGGCTGGCGGCGAAGGCTGGGCTCCCGGGCTTTGAGTTTTTGGAGGGGATTCCGGGCTCGGTGGGCGGGGCCTTGCGGATGAATGCGGGGGCGATGGGGGCCTGGATTTTCGATGCGGTCGAGGAGGTCGAGTTTGTGACTTTGGCGGGCGAGCTCGTCCGGCGGAGGGCGAGCGAGCTGCACGTGGGCTATCGGCACTGCGCAGAGCTGGCGGCGGGCGCGATTGCGACTGGTGCGCTGCTGCGCTCCGGCGTGCCGGTCGATGCGGAATCAGTTAGCCGCCAGATCGACGTGTACAGGAAAAAGCGGGTGGAGTCGCAGCCGCGCGAGCCCAGCGCGGGCTGCATTTTTAAAAACCCCGAGGGCGACTCGGCGGGCCGCCTGATCGATGCAGCGGGGCTCAAGGGGCTGCGGGTGGGCGGGGCCGAGGTCTCGACGGTGCATGCGAACTTCATCGTCAACAAAGCTCACGCCACGGCGGCCGAGGTGCTGGAGCTCGTCCGGCAGGTACGTGCGCGCGTGCAGGCCGTGCATGGCGTCCTGCTGGAGCCCGAGGCACGGCTCTTCGGCAAGGACTGGGCGGCGGTGCTCGAAGAGACTTTCGACTGGCAGGGCGCAGGGATAAGAGCACCCGAAAACCCGCCGCTCGCCGCTCCGGAAAGGGAAGGAGGCTGCGGATGAGCGCGCCAACGATTGTGGTTTTGGCAGGCGGGGTTTCCGCCGAGCGCGAGGTGTCGCTCGCTTCGGGCCGCGCCTGTGCGCTGGCACTCGCGCGGCATTTTCCCACGCGCTTGGTCGAGGTGTGCGAAGAGGATTTGCCGCGCGGGATCGATCCGCAGCGCGAGGTCGTGTTTTCGACGTTGCATGGGGATTTTGGTGAAGACGGCGGCATGCAATACTTGCTCGACTCGGAGGGGATTCACTACGCGGGCTGTGGGTGGGAGGCCAGCGCACTGGCGATGGATAAGCACCGCACAAAGGCGGTTGCGGCTGAGGTCGGCGTAGCAGGGGCGCGAGAGGTTTGGTTTTCGACCAGCGGCGTTCCCGACGCGGCACAGGTCGTCGCCGAGCTCGGGCCCGAGCTCGTCCTCAAGCCGAATGCCGAGGGCAGCAGTGTGGGCCTGCGCATGATTTCGGGAGAGGCGCAGCTCGCCGCCGCGCTCGCCGAGCTTTCCCATCCCTCTTCCTCTCTCGTTTCCCCCGAACTTGACGTCGAGTTGGGTTTGAGGAGCGCCTGGCTGATCGAAGAGCGCTTGGTGGGCCGAGAACTCTCGGTCGGCATTTTGGAAAAGCGCGGCCCGATGGGGATCGTGGAGATTTGCCCGAAGTCGGGCGTCTACGATTACGAGAGCAAGTACACGGCGGGCCGCACGGAGTATCGCGCGCCGGCGCCTCTCGACGCGCAGACGGGCGAGCAGGTGAGGGCCGCCGCGCAGCGCGTTTACGAGGCTTGCGGCTGCCGCGATTACGCGCGGGTGGACTTCATCCTCACTGCTTCGGGCCGCCTCTATTTGCTGGAAATCAACACGCTGCCGGGTATGAGGGAAACCAGCCTGCTGCCGATGAGTGCGCGCTGCGTGGGGCTTGAGTTTTCGGCATTGGTTCGCGAGCTGGTGTCCCCGGCGCTGCGGCGTTTCGAGGCGGCGACTTCGGTGAGTCGTGCGCCAGCCGATCCGGCGCCAAGCCCTCCGCCTTTCGCGCGGCCAGCCTGAGTTTCAGTCGCACCTTCGCCTTTTATTCAGCTTCCTTTAAAACCGTTTTTTGTGTGGTGAAAAAATCTAAGTCTACCCCAGCCCCGCCGCGGATGCGGACTTGGCGCGACATCCCGCAAAACGTAAAGCCGCGGGCGATGCCGCGTGCGGTGCGGCGGCGGCTGTGGTTGCGGCGGCTGGGCTGGGTGGGGCTGGCTTGTGGTCTGGCCGCACTCTTCGTCGGTGCTTACGCCGTGGCGCGGATGATGGCGGAGGGGGAGTTGCAATTGTCGCGCGCGAGCAATGCCGAGCCGATCAGCGAAGTCGTGCTGCGCACGAATGGGGTGCTCGACCAGGCATGGATCGTGCGGCGGCTCGCACTGCCGCCCGAGGCGACCTTGCTCGACCTGGATCTCGCCGCCCTGCGCGAGCGCTTGCTGGCAGATCGGCAAGTGATCACCGTGAGCCTGACGCGGAAATTTCCCACGACGCTGGAGGTGAGCCTCTCGGAGCGTGCTCCGGTGGCACGGATCAATGTGCGAGCGAGCGCGGGCGGCCCGCCGCGCCCCCAGCTCGTCGCCCGCGATGGCGTGGTCTACGCGGGCAGCGGCTACGATGCGCAGCTGCTCGGCGAGCTGCCTTGGCTGGGCGGGGTGAAGCTGCGTCGTCGCGCGGCGGGGGGGGAGACGCGCGAAGGGCGGGAGGGCGGTGCAGGCTTCGAACCGATTTTTGGCATGGCGCTCGTGGCGGAGCTGCTGGCGACGGCGCGCAACGAGGCCCCGGCCCTCTACAAAACCTGGCGCGTGGTCTCGCTCGCGCGATTGGAGAGCGACGCCGAGATCGAGGTGAAGACCGACTCGATTGACCGGATCATTTTTAACGCGCGCGAGTCGGCGGGCTTTTTGCGGCAGATCGCCCAGCTCGACCTCCTGCTCGACTCGGTGCAGGCGAGCCCGGGCGCGATCAGCGAGATCAACCTCGCGATTGGCCGGATGGTCGATGGCCGGATCCAGGTGCCCGTGACTTTCCGCGAGGGCGCCGACTCGCACGGCGCGCGCATTGAGGGGCCGGGCCGCAGTGGCACATCTAGCATTGCGGTGCCCGCGTATCCGCCTGTGCGATCTTCGCCCACGCCCAACTTCTTTCACCCAACACGTCCCGCCGCTCGTGAGTTCTGATCCCGTTACCCTCGCCGCCGTAGAGATCGGCTCCTCAAAAGTCGCCGCCATCGTCGCCGAATACACGGGCTACGGTTTCACGATCAAAGGCTGGGGCGAGTGCCAATCGCAGGGCGTGCGCAAGGGCTGCGTCATCGACTATCCGGCGGTCACCCAGTGCACGCAGCAGGCGCTGGAAAACGCGAAGCGCGCGACCGGTGGCAGCAGCGGTGTGCCCGTGGAGCAGATCGACAAGGTCTTCCTCGCACAGACCGGCGGCCACCTCGATGGCTTTTACAACGAGGGCGCGCGGATCGTGTCCGCGGCGGATAACATGGTGAGCGCGGAGGATATCGCCGAAGTGCGCCGCCTCGCCAAGGCCAAGGAGCTGCCCGAGGGGAGGATGTTGCTGGAGCGCTTGCGGCATCCGTTTCGGCTCGATGGGCGCCTGATCAAGAGCTCGCCCGAGCACCTCTGCGGACGACGCCTGGAGGTCGGCTACTGGATGGTGCATGGCGACGAGTCGCGCATCTCCGACTCCTACCACATGATCTCCAACTCGCAGATCGAGGTCGCCGAGATGGTGCTCAGCGGGCTGGCCTCGGGCCGCGTGGTGACTTCGCAGGCGGAGCGCGAGCACGGCGTCCTCGTGATCGATATCGGCGGCGGCACGAGCGACTACGCGCTCTACCGCGACGGGCTGCCCTACGTGGCGGGTGCGGTGGCGGTGGGGGGCGGGCACTTGAGTAACGACCTGACGATCGGGCTGCGGCTCTCCACCGGTCAGGGCGACCGCGTAAAACTGCGCCACGGGCGCGCCATCGTGCAGTGCCGCGACAAGGCGCAAAAAGTGTGGCTCGATGGCGACCTCGCGATTGGCGACCGGCAGCTCCCGCTGCTCTCGATTGAGAAAATCCTGGAAGCGCGGGTGCGCGAGATTTTCGAGGTGGTGAAGCACAAGCTCGGCACGGCGTTCTCACCGGAGACTTGCGCGGCGGGCGTCGTCCTGACCGGCGGGACGAGTAAGCTGCCCGCAATCGCCGAGGCGGCTGCGGCGGTATTTAATACGCCCGTGCACATCGGTCAGGTGTCGGACGGTTTTCCCGAGCCGCTCCAGGATCCCGGCTTTCACACGGCGCTGGGCCTGCTCCAACTGGGCATCGAGAAACAGCGCGCGCGCGAAGCCGCCGAGCGCAGTCAACGCCCGGGCTTCCTGCGCCGACTTTTTGCCCGCCCCTCCCGCCACTAACGCGAACCCGGCACCGTTCCTTGCTGCTCCCGCCTTCTCGCCCTCTCGCCCGCTATGGATTTTGAAACGACCCGCCAGCCACCATTCCCAGACGACGCTGCAAACCCCGAGGCCCGCGTGGAGCCGGCCGGTTCCGCGCCTGATCCAGCGCGCGCGGCTGCGAGCGCGTCCTCGTCGCTGTCCGAGCTGCCACCTGTTTTGCTCAAGCTCGTCGGCGTGGGCGGCGCGGGCGTAAACATCGCCACGCGGCTGAGTGCCGAAGCCTTGGCGGGCCTGCCGCTCGCCGTGGTGGATTGTGATGCGCAAAAGCTGGCCGATTCATCAGTCGCCGAGAAATGCCTTTTGGGCGAGAAGCAGCGGCGCGGCCTCAGCGCAGGCGGTGACGCCGAGCTTGGCCGCCAGGCTGCCGAGGCGAGCCGCGAGAAAATTGCAGCGGTGGGCGGCGGGGCCGATCTCGTTTTTGTTGTGACAGGCTTGGGCGGCGGTACGGGCAGCGCGGCGGCGCCCATGGTCGCGGCAGAGGCCGCCAAGGCGGGTGGGCTCGTGATCGGCTTTGCGGTGCTGCCTTTCAGCTTCGAGGGCGGGCGCCGCGTGAAGCAGGCCGATGCTGCGCTCGTTGCGCTGCGCCGCGTGTGCGACGCAGTGATCGTGCTGCCCAATGACCTGCTGCTTCAGGAAAGCGCGGAGGGCGCCAGCGCGCTCGCCGCGTTTGAGCAGGCCGATGCCTGGATCGCCCGCGCGGTGCGCGCGATCTGGGGCCTCCTCCACAATACGGGCCTCATCAACCTGGACTTCGCCGCGCTCCAGCGCGCCTTCGAGTACCGCGGCAGCAAGACCGTCTTCGGGCTGGCGGGAGGGGCAGAGGCGACGAGCGCGGTGGGAGGCGAGGGGCGGGAGGGGACGGCAGGCGCTGCGCAGGCGCTGCTCGCCAGTCTGCCGCTGTGCCCGCTCCTGCATATGCCCGAGGGCGCGCGCCGCGCCGACCGGCTACTCGTGGTATTCACGGGTGGCCGCGACGCCTTGAGTCTCTCGCTCGTCAACACCGTCGTGCAAGCACTGGGCGAACGGTTTGGCCGCGCCGCAGAGCTCATCGTCGGCGCAACGATTGATGAATCGATGGGCGAGCGCGTGGAGCTCTGCTTCATTGGAACCAGCGACATCGGCCACGCCTCGCGCCGCCGATTTGGTGAAGGGCGCGCGGGCCGCGCGACGGCAGCAGGCGGAACGGAAGGAGCGGGAGGGGCAGGGCGCACCGCAGCGGCCAGGAGCGGGGAAACCCACGCAGCGGAGGCGGCTGCCGCGACTGTTGCGCCCACGCAGTTCCAGTCGGGCGCAGAAAGCACGGATGCGCGCCGAAAGCCCGCGCCCCCGCCGCCCGCAGATCCCTTTTCGCCTTTGTCAAAGGCCGGGAGCGCGGGAGTGTTCCCCTCGGCGATACATGGATTCGGGAAGAGCTCCGCTCGCGCCGCCGCCGCGTCCGCGACCACCGCACAAGACGAGTTTGGCTTCAGCGAAAGCACCGAGCGCGGCTACTTCCAGGACACCGATAACAACCTCTTTGAAGGCCAGGACCTCGACGTCCCCACCTACCGCCGCAAAGGCATCAAGATCACTGTGTAGGCGGCCGAAGCCCTGCACGCTCGCACGCAGCGGCAACGACGCTGCGGCCCATAAAACGGTCAACGACCGCACTGCGCGTGGGGCGGCAGGCAGTGCCCGCACCCATTTACTGTACGGTTTGAGTGCCGGGCGGAACGCCCGACACTCAAACCGTACAGTTGGGAATGCCCCGATCTCCGATCGGGGTTACAGACTCAAACAGGATTTACCCGTTAACCTAAAAACTCGCCCAAACGGGTAAGCGCTCCATCTGCATTAGATGCCTCATGCCCTGTTGCGAAGCAACAGGGGTAGGTCCGTTAAATTTGCGATTTTGTTCGGGCGCGCAGCGCACGGGGAAAATCGCAAATTCAATGGAAGTGGCGACCCGCCACCGCCCCACGCGCAGTGGAGTCTTCGACTCTTTCATCTGACGAGGCCCTCGTCAGTATGCTGCTGGCGTAAACTGCGAAGGGATGTGGATTGCTGCCTCGCGCCTCATTTTGGGGTGGGAAAGCATCTGCGGCTCTGGATTGTCTCGGTGGATGTTTATCGACGAGTGCGTAGTCAAAGTGGCGGCGGGTGAGGGCGGGCGCGGCTGCGTGAGCTTTCGGCGCGA
Organism: Cephaloticoccus primus; assembly: GCF_001580015.1. Lineage (GTDB taxonomy): Bacteria > Verrucomicrobiota > Verrucomicrobiia > Opitutales > Opitutaceae > Cephaloticoccus > Cephaloticoccus primus. The sequence continues at coordinate 1,113 of NZ_LSZQ01000047.1, read as the reverse complement.
GAAGTTTGAGCCTTGGGGCGGCCCCAATGGGGGCGACGGTGGTCGCGGGGGAGACATCGTGCTGCTCGGCGACGACGACACCAACAACCTGATCGACTACAAATATAAGCCGCACTGGCGCGCCGAGATTGGCGAGCACGGTATGGGCTCCGACCGGCATGGCCGCGATGGCAAACCCTGTGTGCTGCGGCTCCCGCTGGGGACGGTCGTCATCGACGAGAGTACGGGCAAAGTCGTGGCCGAAGTGCTGGAGGACGGCCAGCGGATCGTCCTTTGCCAAGGCGGCAAAGGTGGCTGGGGGAACACCCACTTCAAAACCTCGGTGAACCGCGCGCCCAAGCACGCCAACCCCGGGCAGCCCGGTGAGGCGGGAGTTTACCGGCTCGTCCTCAAATCAATCGCCGATGTCGGCCTCGTGGGCTTCCCCAACGCGGGAAAGTCTTCGCTGACCAACGCGATCACTGCGGCGCGCCCGCGCACGGGTGCCTATCCCTTTACCACGCTGCATCCGCAAATCGGCGTCATTGAGTATCCCGACGAAGTGCAGGGCGACCGCCGCCTGTTTTTGGCCGACGTGCCCGGGCTGATCGCGGGCGCGAGCGAAAACCGCGGCCTCGGCCACCGTTTCCTGCGGCACATCGAGCGCTGCTCGCTGCTCCTGTTCCTCATCGATATGGCGGGGACGGATGCGCGCGACCCGCGCGACGACTATGCGCAGCTTCTCCGCGAGCTGGAGCTCTACGATCCTGTGCTGCTGGAAAAACCCCGCCTCGTGGCCGCCAACAAGATGGACCTGCCCGAAGCCAAAGCCTGGCTCCCAAAATTCAAACGCCGCCACAAAGCCGAGATTCTGGAAATCTCCTGCTTAGAAGGAAAGGGCCTGGACCGCCTGAAAACCGAACTCCTGAAACGAGTGGAGTAGGTCGGTAGAGGCGGGGGGCGAAATCTGCCGCACTGCTTACTCATCCGTATATCCCCGTGGCGTACATTCCTGTAGCGGCGGTGTAGTCGTAGTAAGCAAGTTCGGATTTATCAGGTTCTGTTTGGGCTGTGGTAAGGGCGTACTATGCTTTACCGCTCTAAACTTGCCGCTGTTTTTTTAATTTTCTCCTC
>NZ_LSZQ01000046.1 GCF_001580015.1 Cephaloticoccus primus | reverse complement strand
TAGCCCCCCCCCCCCCCCCCCCCCCCCCGAGTATTAGTATCTATAATATAAATACGGATGTCCTTCGTGCGGACATTCTGAGGATAGGAGAGAGTCAGTGGATAAATAAAATTCTGGAGCAGCAGGAGGGGGATATGTACAGAGCGGAAATAACTACTGGTGTTTCCAGTTTAGCTGATTTAAATCTGGGTGATCCAGTACGAGGACAGAAGCGGAAAAAGCACAAAGAGCAGAGCGGAAGTAACTTGACAGATGATAAGCGGGGGAAGAGCGAGGGAGAGAGTAGTATAAACCCTAAAAAGCTGAGCGTAGCCCCCCTTAGAACTATCAATGTGAATAAAGGGGTATTGCGAATTGATAGTGAATATCGAGTTTCGCAACGGGATGATATTGTGATATCTGGAGGAGGTGAAATTGAGTTTTATGATGGCGAGTTTTCTCTGATGAAAGAGGTTAACAGGATCACTGTACGTGACTTTGGTACTATTAGTATCTCCAATGAGCGTACTAGTAAAATTTACTTAAATGATTTGGTAATAGCTGATGGCGGATTATTAAAGGTTACACTTTGGGTTAGGAATTATGATCATTTATTAGTTAGAAAGGGCAGCCAGGGGCTAGCCGATGCGCTAGGGAAAATACACTTTGATAATGAAGGTCCCGCAGGTGTCAGAGAGTACAATAAAGACTATTGGGAGATTGGTGCGGGACATGGCTTTGGGCAGCTTCCCGTCCCCGAGCCTGCGACTTATGGGGCGGTGTTTTCGCTCGGTGTGCTGGGATTCGTGGCTTGGCGGAGGCGTGGGAAGCGGTCATTGCTGAAGTCATGACGAAACCGCTTGTGGGACTGATTATGGGCAGCACTTCGGATTGGGAGACGATGCAGCATGCGGCGGGCGTGCTGGACCGGCTGGGCGTGGCCTACGAAAAACGGGTCGTCAGTGCCCACCGGACGCCCGAGCTACTCGTCAGCTATGCCAAAGAGGCGTCGAGCCGTGGGCTGCGAGTAATCATCGCGGGGGCGGGCGGCGCCGCGCACCTGCCCGGGATGGTGGCGGCTCTGACGCCGCTGCCCGTCCTCGGTGTGCCGGTAGAGTCGGCCGTGCTCAAGGGGCTGGATTCGCTGCTCTCGATCGTACAGATGCCCGGGGGCGTACCGGTGGCGACCTTTGCGATTGGCAGGGCGGGAGCGATCAACGCGGCGCACTTTGCCACACAAATCCTGGCGACCGGTGGCGACGAAACTGCCGTGAAAGCTGCCAAAGCCGTGACTGCCCACCGCGAGTCGCAAACCGCCGCCATCCTGAACGCCGAGCTGCCCTAGCGTGGAGCCGGTGAGCGATTCCCTAAGGTTTAGGGAACGGCTGGTGGCCCTTAGCTCCGCTGCGGTATCTTTCGGGCGCGAGTAGCGTTCTCAGCTCCAAGCCTTCCGCGAAAGCCGCCCGCGCCAAGTCTTGATCGTTGGTGGCGAGGATTGCCCGTTCGCTTACTGCGAGAGCAAGGTAGCTCGCATCATAACCAGTGAGTTGGTATCGATAGGCGAGGGCGCATACCTCGTCGTCTGTGGGTGTCGTTCGCGTGGCTATCCCGAGTGTGTGCATGTAGCGCAAAAACTCCGAGACCTTGTCCGCACGAACTCTGCCACGGCGCACGTTATTGATCATCACGCTTCGCAGCTCATACCAAAACAGCGGGATAGTAATTGGCAGGAAGGCTCGCCGATGTATTTCGGTGAGCAACTGGGCACTAAATGGAGTCTGCTCGTCCTCCATGCCCCAACTGACCGATACCGAGGGATCAATAACGACGGCCTTCATCGCGAGCAGAGATGATTTCCTCAATCGTAAGGGGCGGACCTACGATGGCTTCTCGGGCCCATTGGCGGAGTTTTCCAATCGTTTCCAGGCGTTGCTCTGTGGGCTTTGAGGCGGGGGAGTTGAGTTCTGGAAAGGGAATCAGGCGGGCTACCGGGCGATTGTCGCGCTCGATAATCACCTCTGCCCCTGCCTGTGCTTCGTCGAGCACCTCAAAAAACTGCGCGTGAGCTTCGCGTGCTGTCATCGTTTTCGTCATGGCTGTTTTCCTTTGGGGTATGGGAAAAATGTTTCCTGAGCCGCTGAGCGCAACGTGACATTTTCCGGATGGGAAGAGGTGTCTCTGGAGTTGAATTTTACTCGGGTACAAAAAAGCCGCAGCGGGAAGGGGCTGCGGCTGGAGGAGAGAGGGGCGGGGCAGGAACGCTATACGCGGCTTTGGGCGTGTGTTGTGGCTCGGCGCTGCGAGTTTGTGGGAGCCGCGGCAAGAGCTGCGAGCTGCGCGGGTAGCGCTATGGTTTTCCCGCAGGTTTCCTGCGTGTGTCGACTCGGCCCGCTCAGGCGGCGAGGGGCTCGGCGGCGGTCGCGGTGCCTTTGATTTTCAAGGCGGCGTGTGACTTGGCGCGGTTGGCCGCGTTGCGGTGGACGACGCCGGACTTTACGGCCTTATCCATCGCCGAGGTGTAGCTGGAGGCCGCGGTTTTGAGGGCCACGGAGTCACCGGCCTTGGCTGCGGCGTCGAGCTTCTTGTGCAGGGTCTTGAGGCGGGTCTTGGTCGCTTTGTTGCGAGCGGTCAGGCGCACGGTTTTGCGCGCGGCTTTGATAGCGGATTTGGTGTTGGCCATGAATGGAGTGCGTTAACGAAGTGGGAGACGCAGCCAAAGCGCGCGGCTCGCGTCAACCGTAACTTGGCGCAGCGGGAATAAAAAGGCTCGAAGTGGCTGCGGGCGGCGCCTCTAGTGGCGGAACTGGTTTTGGGGCCTGATTGTCGCTCCAAGTGTGTAGTTTCTTTGAAAAAACGCCGACGGAGAGGAAAGTCCGGACACCGCAGGGCAGGATGCCGTGCGAGAGTTGCGCCTGGCGCACTCAAGCACGGGAGGCGCGCGTCAAGGCGCGTCGACGGACAGTGTCACAGAAAACAAACCGCCCGTGCGGCGTGGTTCTCGTGAATCGCGCGGTGCGGGTAAGGGTGAAAAGGTGGGGTAAGAGCCCACCGCGCCACGCGCGAGCGTTTGGCGGCACGAAAAACCCCATCCGGTGCAAGGCAAAATAGGAGACTGGGCGGCCCGCCCCACAGTCTCGGGTATGCCGCAGCGTGTTGCGCTTCGCGGGCTTGGGGCCTGCGGGCCGCGAGTCCGAGGGAGCGCGCAGGCCAGGGCGAGAGCAGGGCCGCGCTTCTCGTCCTGAGATAAATGACAGTCGAAGTGCCGCGCGGTGGCTTAGCCGCCTCGCGGCGCGGAACAGAATCCGGCTTACCGGCCCCAAAACCAGTTTTCACGAGAGGCTCCACTACGCGTGGGGCGGTGGCGTGGCGCCACGTGCCATTATAATTTGCGATTTTGCCCGTGCGCTTTGCGCCCGAACAAAATCGCAAATTTACATGAACTCCCCCTGTCGCGTTGCGACACGGTCTTCGACCGTTCCATTCTGCGAGCCGCTCGTTGGCGGCTCGTCAGGTGCCTCAGCCCGTACGCGAATGAAGCGGAAACCCATTGGGGCGCGGCAAAAAAGTTTATGGGTTAAATTTCCACCTGAGCACCAGCCAGGGATTTCATTCAACTGTGCGGCTTGCGTGCCGCCCCCACGCGCAGTGGTGGTGGCCCCGTCTTATCTGGCGGGTGGTGGTTTAGCCGACCCAGTACAAAATCTGTCCGGATTGGTCGGAGAGGACGAGTTGTTCGAGGGCGGCGGGGCTATCGGCTGCGGCGGTCATCCGGTTGGCGGCGCGGGCGGCTGATTCGACTTCGGAGGACACTTTCAGGTGAGAGCCGCCGCAGATGCCGTTTTGCAGCGGGACGACGACGGGCCATTGGCGGGCGGAGATCCGGTCGTACACGCGCAGGAGCGGCTCGGCGATGGGCGCACGCGCGGCGGCGACTTCGGCGCGGGTGGTTTCCAGCTCGCTGCGGAGGCTGGCCTCGCGCTCGTGGAGGCTGGCGATGCGGGCCTGGTGGCCGCTGATGTTTTGCTGGAGCGCGGCTTCGGCAGCGTCGAAGCGTTCCTTGGCGGCGTCGATGGCGTAGAGAAGCTCCAGCTCGCGCTCTTCGAGTGCACTAACTGCGACTTCGGTGGCTTCGATCTCGCGGGTGAGTGCCTGGTATTCGTCGTTTTTCTTAACGGCGAGTTGCTGGGTGCGGTACTTGGCGAGCTTGCCCTCGGCGAGGCCGATCTCGGTTTCGAGGAGTTTCTTGTCGGCTTCGAGCCGGCGCAGCTCGTCGCGAGCGTGGTCTATTGCGGTGCGCTCGGCGGCGATCTGCTGTTCGACGCGAGCGAGCTCGGCGGGCGTGGCGGCGATGTGCGCTTCGAGCTCGCGGCGGTGGGAGTCACGAGCCTGTAGGATGAGGAGTTTTTCAATCGCAGGGCTCGGCATGGTGGGCGGCACAGTGGTGGGGGCTTTGGGGGGCGGGCGAGGTGTTTTTTCGCTAAAAAAACCCTCGCCCGAAGCGGGGTTTGGAACGAGTGTTTCGCGTTTCGTTTTCCCCCTTCACCAACGCGCTACATGTCCGACTCTCCCGACTCCGAAATCCCGGCTCAAAACCCCGTAAACGATCACGATTACAACGCCGATCAGCTCGGCCAGCTCAAGGGGCTGGAGGCTGTCCGCAAAAAGCCCGGCATGTACATCGGCGGCACCGACGAGCGCGCGCTGCACCACTGCGTGTCGGAGGTTTTGGACAACTCGGTGGACGAGCATCTCGCCGGCCACTGCACGCGGATCGAGGTGAATATCCACGTCGATGGCTCGATCTCCATCCGCGACAACGGCCGCGGCATCCCGGTAGATATCAATAGAGAGTCGGGGCTCCCGGGCGTGGAGCTGGTGCTGACGACGCTGCACTCGGGCGGCAAGTACGGGCAGGGCGGCTACAAGTTTTCCGGCGGCACGCATGGCGTGGGCGCGAAGTGCGTGAACGCGGTGTCGGAGTGGTTTGAGGTCGAGATCTCGCGCGAGGGGCAGCTCCACCACATGCGCTTCGAGCGCGGCCAGACGGTCAAGCCGCTCGAAGTGATCGGCAAGGCGCGCGGCACCGGCACCTACATCACGTTCAAGCCCGATCCGGAGATTTTTCGCGAGACGACCGTCTTCGTCGCCGAGCGGATCAGCCAGCGGCTGCGCGAGCTGGCGTTTCTGAATTCGGGCCTGGAAATCGTTTTCCTCGACGAGCGCCCGGCCAACGCGAAGCCGGAGACCTTCTTCTATAAAAACGGCGTCGAGGAATTCGTCCGCCAGCTCAACCAGGGGAAGACCGCGCTGCACCCCGAGCCGATCCGCGTCACAAAAATCAGCACCGAGCCGATCGACGACAAGCCCGCCGAGATCCACGTCGAAGTCGTCCTCCAGTACAACGACTCCTACAACGACCAGGTCCTGTGCTACACCAATACGATTCACAACCCCGACGGCGGCACGCACCTCTCCGGCTTTCGCAGCGCGCTCACGCGGGCGATCAACCAGTTCGCCAAGTCGAACAACCTGCTCAAAGACAAAGACCCGCAGATCACCGGTGACGACGTGCGCGAGGGCCTCGCGGCGGTGATCTCGATCAAGCACAGCGACCCGAAGTTTGAGTCGCAGACGAAGGTGAAGCTGCTCTCGCCCGAGGTGGAGCGCATCGTCGGCTCGGCCTCCTACGAAGGGCTCATGAAGCACTTCGAAATCTCGCCGCCGCTCGCCAAGCGGATCATCGAGAAATGCCTCCACGCCGCCCGCGCACGCGAGGCCGCGCGCAAAGCGCGCGAGACGATCCGCAAAGGCGCGCTCTCCGGCGGCGGCCTCCCGGGCAAGCTCGCCGACTGTTCCGAGCGCGACCCGTCGCTCACCGAGCTGTACATCGTCGAGGGTGACTCCGCGGGAGGCTCGGCCAAGCAAGGGCGCGACCGCCGCTTCCAGGCGATCCTCCCGCTGCGCGGCAAGCTCATCAACTCCGAGAAAGCCCAGCTCGACAAGGTGCTCAACAACGAGGAAATCCGCGTCCTCATCACCGCGATCGGCACGGGCATCGGCACGGGCGAAGACGCCGCCGCGTTTAACGCCGACAAAGCCCGTTACCACAAAGTCATCATCATGACCGACGCCGATGTGGACGGCTCGCACATCCGCACGCTGCTGCTCACCTTCCTCTACCGGCAGATGCGCGGCCTCTTCGACCGCGGCTACGTCTACATCGCCCAGCCGCCGCTCTACAAAATCAAGCGCAAGAAGCGCGAGCAGTACGTAGACAACGACGAGCAGCTCAACCGCATCTTGCGCGAGCTCGGCTCCGAAGACGTCGTCCTCACGCGGCTCAAGGACGGGCACGTCTTTGCGCCCGCGCAGATCGACCAGATCGTCGAGCACCTCGCCGCGCTCGAAAGACTCGGCACCAGCGTCACCCGCTACGGTGCATCGCTGCCCGCGTACCTCGACACGCATGACCCCGCCACGCATGCGCTGCCGCGCTACCTCGCGCGCATCCGCACCGGCAACGACGAGCGGCACGAATTCCTGCGCGACGAGGCCGCGCGCGCCCGCTTCATCGCCGAGCACGGCCTTGATGCCGACACCGCCGAGCAAGAAGAGGTCAACGCCGCCGCTGCCATTGAGACAGGGGAGGGGCAGGAAGCCGCTGCGAGCGCCTCGGCCCAGACCGTAACGCTGGGCGACGCGACTGTTGAGCAGGCGACTATTGCCAACGCCGCTGCCGCTCCCGGCACTGCCGAAAAAACGACGGACGGCGCGCCTACTGCCGCCGGCTCAGCGCCCACCACAACGGCTACCCGCGTGGGCGAGTTGTCCGGAACCACGGGCTCGGCCATCCGCACGCGGATTACGCTGCACGAAATCTTTGAGAGCGGCGAAATGTCGAAGCTCCTCAAGGCAATCGCCGAAGTCGGGCTCGATGTGAACCGCTTCAGTGCGACCGAGGAGCCGCGCTTTGTGATCACCGAAAACCAGGGCCAGAAATCCGAGTCGAAGACGGAGCTCTTCGCCCCGCTCGAAATCGTGGCGCACATCCGCACGCTCGGCCGCAAGGGCCTCACCATCCAGCGCTACAAGGGCTTGGGTGAAATGAATCCCAAGCAGCTCTTCGAGACCACGATGGATCCGGCCAAGCGCCGCCTGCTCAAAGTCTCGATCAACGACGCCGCCAAGGCCGATGCGCTCTTCACCCTGCTGATGGGCGACGAAGTACCGCCGCGCCGCCAGTTCATCGAAGACAACGCGCTGAACGTCCAGTACCTCGACGTCTAAAAGCTGGCACATCGGCCTTGTGAGCAGCGCGCGCAGCACCGCCCGCCCGCCGCCCGCCTCCGGGCCCTTCTCCACACCGCAATCCCTGCACTGATTTACCTACCGTGTTTACCTCCAACGAAAAACTCTCCTCTGCGAACATCACCGAGATCATGCAGACGGCCTACATCGACTACTCGATGTCGGTCATCGTCTCGCGTGCGCTGCCCGATGCCCGCGATGGCCTAAAGCCCGTACAGCGCCGCATCCTCTACGCGATGATGCGCGAGGGGCTGCTCCACAATCGCCCCTTCGACAAGTGCGCCGGTGTCGTCGGCGAAGTGCTGAAAAACTACCACCCGCACGGCGATTCCTCGGTCTACGATACGCTCGCGCGCCTCGCGCAGACCTGGGTCATGCGCTACCCACTGATCGACCCGCAGGGCAACTTCGGCTCGGTCGATGGCGACCCGCCCGCCGCCTACCGCTATACCGAGTGTCGCCTCAACGAAGTCGCCGAAGACCTGATCCGAAACATCGAGGAAGACACTGTCGATTTCGTACCCAACTACAAGGAGTCCACCACCGAGCCGACCGTCCTGCCCTCCGCTCTGCCGAACCTGTTGATGAACGGCTCGACGGGAATCGCCGTCGGCATGGCGACCAACATCCCGCCGCACAACCTCGGCGAGATCATCGAGGCGACCTGCGCGATCATCGACGATCCGGACATCTCGGTTGACCAGCTTTGCGAGATCGTGCGCGGGCCCGACTTTCCGACTGGCGGCACGATTGCCGGCCGCGCGGGCATCCTCAGCTACCTGAAAACGGGCCGCGGCATCGTGCGCATCCGCGGCAAGGCGCAGACCGAGGAGACGAGCACGGGCAGCGAGCAGATCATCATCACCGAGATCCCCTACAACGTTAACCGCGCCAACCTCGTCACCAAAATCGCCGAGCTCGTCTCCGACAAAACAATCGACGGCATCCGCGACCTGCGCGACGAGTCCGACGAAAATACCCGCATCGTCATCGAGCTGAAACGCGGCGAGCAGGCCCGCCCGATCCTCAACCAGCTTTACCAGAAGACGGCACTCGAATCCTCCTTTGGCGTTACGCTGCTCGCGCTCGATCAGAAGCGCCCGAAGCAGATGAACATCAAGGAGCTCATAAACTGCTACATCGAGCACCGCCGCGAAGTCATCACCCGCCGCACCCGGTTTCGCCTGCGCCAGGCGGAAGATCGTGCACACATTCTGGAGGGCTACCTGATCGCGCTCGATAACCTCGACGACTTCGTAAAAATCATCCGCAGCTCGGCCAACCGCGTTGAGGCGCGCGACCGCCTCATGGAGAAGTACCCGCTCACGCAGCGGCAGACGGACGCCATCCTGGAGCTGCGCCTCTACCAACTCACCGGACTGGAGCGCGACAAGATCGAGGCCGAATACCGCGACCTGATGGCTCTGATTGAGGAGCTGCGCAGCATCCTCGCCTCCGAGGAAAAGCTCTTCGCGCTCATTAAAAAAGAGCTCCTCGACATGAAGTCGAAGTACGCCAGCGCGCGCCGCACCGAGATCACCGCCGCCGCGGGCGAGTTTCGCATGGAGGACTTCATCCCCAACGAGGGCTGCGTCATCACCGTCTCGCACCTTGGCTTCATCAAGCGCACGCCGGTCGCCGAGTACCGTTCGCAGAAGCGCGGCGGCAAGGGCGTCATCGGCGCCGACACTTACGAAGAAGACTTCGTCGAGCACCTCTTTACAGCCTCGACGCACGACTACATCCTCTTCCTCACAACGACGGGCCAGTGCCTTGCGAAAAAAGTCTACGACGTGCCCGAGGGCACGCGCGCCTCGAAGGGCAAGTCCACCAAGTCCTTCCTCTCGCTCTCCGAGGGCGAGCGCATTGCGGCGATGATTTGCGTAAAGGACTTCGACTCCGCGCAGCACCTCGTCATGGCGACCCGCCGCGGCGTCACCAAGAAGACCAACCTCGCCGACTACGCCAACGCCACTCGCGAGGGCGGCCTGCGCGGCATCAAGCTCGTCGGCGAAGACAGCCTCGTGGGCTGCGTCCTCACGAGCGGCGAGAGCGAGATCATGCTCGTCAGCCACCGCGGCCAGGCCGTGCGCTTCAAGGAAAGCGACCTGCGCGACCAGGGGCGCGACACTCAAGGCGTCACCGGCATGCGCTTCAAAATCGAAGGCGACTACGTGCAGGCCATCGAGGTCTGCGACCATGACGCGCGGCTTCTCATCGCCCGCGAAGACGGCATCGGCAAGCGCACGCCCTTTGCCGATTACCGGCTCATCACGCGCGGCGGCACAGGGGTGATCGCTATCGACCTGCCTGACGACGCGAGCGTGGCCGTGGCGGGTGCGCTCAGCGTTCACGAGGATGACGAAGTGATGCTCCTGACCACCAAGGGCCAGAGCATCCGCACCCGCGTGTGCGAAATCCGCGAGACGGGCCGCGGCGCCAAAGGCGTGAAGCTCCTCAGCCTCGCTGCGGGCGACAGCATCCTGAGCATTGCACGAATCGTCGAGACCGACGAAGAGCAGGAAGCCGCAGCCATCGGCGAAGACGGCGGAGCAGTGGCTGCCGCCGATGTAGCGGAGAGCGACAGTGCGCTTGGTGAAGCCGCCGCAGCTGGAGCTGCGCCAAACGCGGCGAGCGTTTCCACGGCTGCGAGCGACACCCCATCGGAGAGTGTGCCGGATGCGGAGCCAAAGGAGGGCGAGTCGTGATGAATGCGCGCCTCAGCCCCCTGCTTTCGCCCGAGCTCCTGACGCTCGACCTGCGCGCGACGGAGCACGAAGCCGCCCTGCGCGAAGTCGCCGAGCCGCTCCGCGCGCACCCCGACATGCGCGACTACGACCGCTTCTTTGAGCAAGTGATCGAGCGCGAGCGGCTCGATAGCACCTACCTTGGAAACAGCGTTGCGCTGCCCCATGCCCGCACTTCGCACGTGGGCCGTGTCGTCCTCGCAGTGGGGCGTAGCGCGGCGGGCTTGCGCTTCGAAAACTGCGAGTCGCCCGTGCACCTGCTCTTCGTGCTCGGGACGCCGACCAGCAGCCCGGGCGACTACCTGCGCGTGGTGAGTACCCTGTGCAAAATCCTCGCCTCGGCGGACAACCGCGCCGCGCTCCTCAGCGCGTCAACTCCCGCCGCCTTCCTCGCGGCAATCACCACCGCCGAAGAAAAGCTCTTCCACGCAAAGAATTGATGTGCCGAAGGGGAGGGCGTTTCAACTCGCCTTGCCCCTTTGCCTTGATCAGCAGTTTCCGCGTTTGGAGCTCCTCCAGTATGGCCAATTGGAAAAAAGTTTTGGAAAGAGTTCGGAGCCAACAGGGCGAGCACGACGCGGGTATTCGTCTTGAGGAGTTTTGTATTTTGCTGCCGCACCTGGGCTATTCGGCAAAACGCCAGCGCGGGAGTCATCGTGTTTACGATAAAGAAGGTTGGCCTCCGATGGTTGTTGTTTCTGGCCGAGATGGTAAGGTGAAGGCCTACTTGGTAAGGAAACTTAGAGAGGAGCTCGAAAAACATGGTTATCGATCCTAGAGACTACGAGATGCACATCTGGTATAGCCCCATTAAGGGGGATGAGTGCTTTATTGCGCAGGTTGTAGAGTGGCCCGATGTGATGGCGCACGGCGATTCGTTCGAAGAGGCGGCCCGGGAGCTGACGTCTGCGCTGAGCTCGGTTTTAGAGATTTGGCTGGAAGCTGGAAGGCCGATCCCTCTGCCAAACTCGGCCCGATCAGCTTCCTTGGCGCGTATCTCTGCGACTGAGGTCAAAAAGCGTAGCTCGCGTATGGTGAACAGGGTAACAAGGCCCGCGCTGCGCAGGCGGGGGATGAAAGTAAAGGCAGCTCTGACGGCTGCTGCTTGATTCGGATCAGAAGCCGGAGGAAGCGGTTTCCTCCTACCACTGTTTGCGCTGGGAGCTGGGGGGCAGGCCGAGTTCTTCGCGGTATTTGGTGACGGTGCGGCGGGCGAGGCTGAGGCCGCGCGTTTGCAGCTTTTCCAAAATCGCCTGGTCGCTCAGCGGGGCGGCTTTGTCTTCGGCGGCGATCCAGTCAGCGATCAGCTCCTTCACGCTGGTGTTGGCGATTTCGCCGCCGCTTTCGTCGCGATAGCCGCTGGTGAAAAAGTGGCGCAGCGGGAAGAGGCCGTGCGGGGTTTTTATGAACTTGTTGGCAGCGGCGCGGCTGATCGTGGTTTCGTGCACGCCGAGTTTTTCGGCGACTTGGGTCATTGTCAGCGGGTGCAGATGGGCCGGGCCTTTCTCAAAGAAATCGCGTTGGCGGGTGAGCAGTTCGCGCGCGAGCCGCTCGACGGTGTGCTGGCGTTGCTCGATCGCATCGATGAGCGCGCGGCCCGACTGCATGCGCTCGCGCAGGTAGTCGCGCTCTTCGGGGGCAAGGCTGCCTTTGGCGATGAGTTCGCGGTAGGTGCCGGAGATTCGCAGCCGCGGGATGTAGCGGCGGCTGAGGCTGAGGTGCCACTGGCCGTCCGGTGTTTTGAAAACCTCAATGTCGGGCTCGATGATGCGGTTGTCATCTACGGCGAAGCGGCGGCCTGGCGCGGGGTCGAGTTTGCTGATGACCTCAATCGCTTGCCGGACTGTTTCGGGGGGGGCACCGAGTTTGCGCGCGAGCTCGGGGATGTGGCGGCGGGTGAGGAGCTCGAAGTGCTGGGCGATGATGCGGGCGGCGAGTGAGTTGCCGTCCGGAGTTTGGGCGTTTTCTCGCTCCTTCGCACCGAGTTGGAGCAGGAGGCATTCGGCGAGTGACTGAGCACCGACTCCGGGGGGATCGAAGCCGCGCAGCACGGCGGCGGCGGCTTCGATGTCGCTGAGTGCACAGCCCGATTGCTGGGCGGCTTCTTCGAGCGACTGGCTCAGCCAGCCTCGCTCGTCGACTACGCCGATCAAGTAGTGCAGTGCCTCGGCCTGTGTGTGCGGCAGATCGGCCAACGCGGCTTGCCCGGCGAGGTGTTCTTGCAGCGAAGGAGGCGGCGCGACGAGTGAGTTAAAGAAGTGTTCTCGGCGCTCGGCGTCCTGGCTGCTGTAGGACGCTGGAGGCTGCGCCACATCGCCGCCGAGCGGATCTGCCTGTTTGGGGAAATCGAGCTCCGGCGCGGCACTGTCGTCTGCTTCGGGAGCCGCAAGTACGGCGGCGATTTCGCTACTTTCCGCAGCCTGCGTGGGCCCTGTTTGTGGCGGTACTTCGGGCGCATCAAGGCTCAGGATGTCATCTGCGGGGAGCTCTTCGAGAGTCGGGTTTTTTTGAAGCTCGTCCTGAATCTCGGCGTGCAGGTCTGTGGCGGCGACTTGCAGGATTTTTAGCGCCTGCTGCATCCGCGGCGCGAGGATGAGGGCCTGAGTTTGGCGCTGCTGTTGATCTTGATAAATCGAAGGGCGATTCACGGGAGGGGCTCGCTTGGTGTCGGCAAGGCGTGGCGGCAGCAGGGGAGGGCTGGTGGCGAAGAAGCGCCCGCACGGAGGGGCAGTAGCTTATTCGCGTGTCGCGCGTCCGCACCTGCGCGGCGTGCGGTTACGCGAAGGACTTGCCGCAGCCGCAGGTGCTCTTGGCGTTGGGGTTCTGGATCTCAAAGCCCTTGCCCTGCAATCCGTCGTCGAAGTCGATCCGGCTGCCGCGCATGTGCGCGAGGCTTGCGGGATCCATGAGGATCTGGACGCCTTCGCTCTCGATCTGAGCGTCGTCCGGCTTGGGCGAGTCGAAAGACATGCCGTATTGGTGGCCGGAGCAGCCGCCGCTCTCGACGAGGACTCTCAGGAGCCGTCCGCTGTTTTCTGCATCGGCGGCTTGCATGTGGCGGATTTGCGCGGCGGCGCGCGGGGTTAAGGTGATCATGATTAGCGCGCGAAGTTGTGGGCACGTTTTGGGCTGTCAATCAGGGCCCGTCCGCATGCGCCAAATCGGCTAACTCGCGGCGTGCGCGGCGACCGCTTCGTGGAGCGCGACGATCCCGAAAGTCATGCCCGTGGCGCGCACCGCATCGAAGCCCGCCGCGCGGATCTCCGCACTGAGCGCGGCGCGGTCGGGGAAGCGCTCAATGCTCTCGTTCAGGTAAACGTAGGCGGCGCGGTCGCGCGTCACGAGCCCCGCGACCCGAGGCAAAATCCGCCGTAAATAGAAAAAGTAGAGCGGGCGAAACCAGCGCTGGGGTTGCGAAAATTCGAGGACGTAGAGCCGCCCACCCGGGCGCAGCACGCGGCGCATCTCGCACAGCGAGCGATGGCGGTCGGCCATGTTGCGCAGCCCAAAGGAAATCGTGACGGCGTCCACGCACGCATCCGGCAGCGGGAGCTGCATCCCATCGCCCTGCGCGAATGTGAGCTTCGGGTAAGCACGCTCGCCACCGGCGGCCGCTTTCTTGGCCTCGGCTTGCTCAAGCATCGGCAGGCAGAAATCCATACCGGTGACCTGCGCGTCGGGCAGCGCGCGGCACAGCGCGAAGGCCACGTCGCCGCTGCCTGTGGCGAGGTCGAGCACGGCAGCGGGCGCGCCCCTCCCGCCCCTGCCTCCCGCCCCTCCCGCCTGCCGCACGGCCCGCACGAGCCGTCGCCGCCACCACAGATCGGCCCCGCCGCTCAGGAGCCGATTGGCCAAATCGTAGCGCAGGGCAATGCGGGCAAACATGGAGTTTACGGCTTGTGGATCAGGCATGGTCGGCAGTGGCGGGCGGGCGGATGCGGCAGGGCAGAAATGTGTCGGGCAGGCTTGGAAGTCTTAAGGCGACTTACGAGCTATATTCAAATTGACGCAATCGAGGCGCTGTTAATGATTTAAGCATTGTTAGAACCTGCTTCCCCGAGTCCCCAACCGTTAGAGAAAGGAACCGCTATGTCCAATAACCTCACGAAACGAGAGATCGTGCTCGATATCTACAAGAAGACCGCCTTCCCCCAAAAGCAGGTGGTCGAGACCGTGCAGCTCACCCTCGACATCATCCAGAACGCCCTTGCTGCGGGGCGCAATGTGGAGCTGCGAAACTTCGGCGTGCTCGAAGTGCAGGTGCGTAAATCTCGAGTGGGGCGCAACCCCAACAAACCCGAACGCGAAGTCGTCATCCCGCGCCGCGCCGTCGTGAAATTCAAGTCGGGCAAGACGCTCAAGCAGCAGCTTAAGAAACTCGACCTGGACGCGCTGAAATTGGTGGGCACAGAGGCCGCGGATTAAAGCGCGGGCGCGCCTGTGCCGGACTCCCACTACGCGTGGGGCGGGGTCGCAGACCCTTTTATTTTGCGAGCCGCTCGTTGGCGGCTCGGTCAGAGCTGCTGCCATTTACTGTGACGCTTGCGAGCCATTCCGCCCGACGAACAAGCCGCACAGTCGGAAATGCCCGACCTGCGGTCGGGCCGGAGATTAACCCGTAAACCAACGAAATCCGCCCCAATGGGTTTTTCGTTTCATCCGCATTTGATGCCTCGTTCCCAGTCGCAACGCGACTGGGGGAAGGCCCCGTTAAATTTGCGATTTTGTTCGGGCGCGTAGCGCACGAGCAAAATCGCAAATTGAATGGCCTGTGGCGCCCCGCCACCGCCCCACGCGCAGTGGAGTCTTCGACTCTTTTTTTGGGCACAGCCTCGTTGGGCCGTGTCCTCGTACTCTTTCTTTTGGTGAGCCACTTGCTGGTGCGCGCCTTTTTTGTGGCGAGCGGCGAGTGGGCTTCCCAAGGTCGCTGTCCTTTTTATGGCCTTCCAGACTTTACCCGGATTTCGCGAGTTTTACCCCGAGGAGTTGTTGCGGCGTAACTACCTGTTTCGCCTCTGGCGGCAGGCGGCGCTGAGCTTCGGCTTTAGCGAGTACGACGCGCCGGTGCTCGAAGCGCTCGACTTGTACAAGGCGAAGTCGGGCGAGGAGATCGAGGGGCAGCTCTTCAGCTTTACCGACAAGGGAGGCCGCGCCGTCACGCTGAGGCCGGAGATGACGCCCACGGTGTGCCGCCTCGTCGGCGCCAAGGCCAGCGCGCTGAAGCGGCCCATCAAGTGGTTCAGCATCGGCGAGTTTTACCGCTACGAGCGGATGCAGCGCGGGCGCGGGCGCTGTTTCTTCCAGTTTAATGCCGATATTTTTGGTGAGCCGGGCGTCGAAGGGGAGAGCGAGCTCATCGGGCTGCTGATCCAGTGCCTTTGCGGCTTCGGGCTGAGCGAGGCGGATTTTTTCGTGCGGCTGAGCGACCGCAATTTGTGGTTCGACTATCTCGCTGCGCTGGGCCTGGACGATGCGCGAACCCGCGCGCTGCTCACCGCCGTGGATCGCTACGAGAAGCAGGGCGAGGCGGCGTTTAAGGCCTACACCGAAGCGTTTGGCGAGTTGGATGCCGGGCTGCGCGCGCGCGTGTTGGAGTTTGCGGCGGTGAAGTCGCTCGCCGCGCTGGAGGCGATTTTGGCTCCACTGGCCAACGAGCGCTTGAATGCACGGCTCGACGAGTGGCGGCGGCTGTTGGGAAACCTCGATGCGATGGGCTTGGCGCGCTTTGTGGAGGTGGATCTCGGCGTGGTGCGCGGGCTCGCGTACTACACGGGCTTTGTGTTCGAGGCCTTCGACCGGAAAGGTGAGCTGCGCGCGATCGCGGGCGGCGGCCGCTACGACGATCTGTTCAGCAAGCTGGGCTACGCGGCCATGCCCGCCGTGGGCTTTGCGATTGGCGATATGACTTTTGCGCTGCTGCTTGAGCAGCGCGGGTTGATGCCGCCGCTCATCTCGGTGCCCGATGTGTACTGCGTCACGGGCGGCGAGGCCGAGCGCCGCGCGGCACTGGGCACGATCCAGGCACTGCGCGCAGCGGGGCTGCGCGTGGAGTATGCGCTGCGGACCCAAGCCTTTGGGAAACAGTTCCGCGCGGCGACAGATTCGGGCGCGCGGCACGTGCTGATTTTCGGCAGCGAAGAGCTCGCCCGCGGAATGGTAAAGCTGCGCAACCTCAGCACCCGCAGCGAAGAAGACGTGCCCGTGGGCGAGATCCTGGAGCGACTCACCCAGCAGTGAGCTGTGTCGCGCCAGCTCGCGCACCGCAGAAGGGCCGCCCCACGGAGTCTTCGACTCGTTTTTGCGGCCCTCGTTGGGGCCTCGTCGGCACAACGCGAGGAGGCTTTGCGAGCCGCTCGCTGGGCGGCTCGTCAGTGTCTCCTGCCGCGCTCCCGCCCGCATGCGCGAGTATAGGCACGATCCCGAGCTGGCGGGATTGCGCGGGTCACTGGCTGGGGCGGTTTGCGCTCTTGGAGGCGACGAAGTCGCGGATGACCTGCATCCGCTGGTCGCGGCGGCGGTCTTCCTCGACTTCCTCAGCGCTGCGGATGGCTTCGTGTTTGGCGAGGGCGCGGCGCATTTTGTTGAGGGCGAGGTATTCGAGCTGGCGGATGCGCTCGCGCGTCACGTGAAAGCGCCTGCCGACTTCTTCGAGCGTGAGCGGGTCGCGGCCTTCGAGGCCGAAGCGCAGCCGGATAATCTCGGCCTCGCGGTGGTCGAGTGAGTTGATCATCTGATGCAGGTCGGAGTTTTGGCTGCGGTCGCTCAGACTCTCGAAGGGCGTGATCGCATTTTCGTCGCCGATGATTTCGCCAAAGCTGGCGGAGTCGGAATCCTCGCCCACCGGCGCATCGAGCGAGGCGGGGCGCACGCTGACACTTTTGAGGTGGGCGACTTTGGAGGTCGGGATTTGCAGCTCGCGGGCGATTTCCTCGTCGGTCGGTTCGCGGCCAAACTCCTCGGTGAGGGCCGTGGCAGTGCGGCGCATTTTGGCGATTTTATCGACGAGGTGGACGGGCAGGCTGATGGTCTTCGACTGGTTGGCGAGCGCGCGCTTGATCGACTGCTTGATCCACCACGCAGCGTAGGTGGAGAGCTTGCCGCCCTTGGCGGGGTCGAAGCGCTCGACTGCTTTCACGAGGCCGATGTTGCCCTCGGAGATCAGGTCGAGCAGCGGCAGGCCAAAGTCTTTGTAGTCCATCGCGATTTTCACGACGAGCCGCAGGTTGGCCTTGATCATGTGCTCGCGGGCCGCCATGTCGCCGCTGTGGATGCGTTTGGCGAGGGCGACTTCCTCCTCGATGGTGAGCAGCGGGGTTTTGCCGATTTCCTGTAAGTACATTTGCAGGTTCGAGCGTTCGCTGGGCGCATTGGCCGGACTGGGCTGCGGTGCGGCACGCGCTTCCAAAATCGGCGCAGGCGCCATGTCGGTCACGGAGTGCAGCTCCGCCGTTTTTTGGGGGGCGGGCTTGGCGACCTCGGAAGCACCGGCGGCAGTGTGGGCGCGGTTCGTGCGTGCGTGCGACTTGCGAGCCTTTTGAGAAAGGGGGCGGGATGGCGTGAGGGCGGGAGTGGGCAGCATGATGAGTGTCTCCTCTTGGGTCTTTGGGATCACTGCCGGTTCTCGCGGCTGTGATGCGCATTTCTGTGGTTTTTCGATTAATTCGAGTTCCCAGTAGCTTAAGCCGTTCCCTAGCGAGACTGGGATTTATTCAGAGGAAGCGAAGCCCGAAATCGCAAAAAATGCACAGTCTTCGACTGGTTTAATTTTGCGAGGCCCTCGTTGGGACCTCGTCAGAGTAACTCGGATGCAGTGCAGGTGGTGGTATTTCTCTTCGCACTCGCGCGACACGATGTCGCGGTCTTCGACCGGTTTTTCTTCCACTGCGCGTGGGGCGGTGGCGTGGCGCCACTTGCCATTGAATTTGGGAATCGGCTATCGGCGCTGCGCGCCGAAGCACGATTCCCAAATTTAACGGGACATCCCCCCAGTCGCGTTGCGACTGGGGAGGGAGCCCAACGAGGGAATGAAGCGCGTACCCATTTGGGCGCGGCGAAAAAGTTTACGGGTTAAATCTCCGACCCGACCGGAGGTCGGGCATTTCCAACTGAGCGGTTTGCTCGGCGTGCGTTCCGCACGCCGAGCAAACCGCTCAGTAAATGGATGCAGGCACCGCCTGCCGCCCCACGCGCAGTGGGAGAATGGGGGCTGCGAGTGACGATGGCGCACCAACGGGTGCGGCGCACCATTTAGAAGGTCGAGGACTCTTCGGCAACGGCGACGGCGCGGAAGAGGGCGGAGGCCTTGTTGATGCTTTCCTGATATTCCTCGGCGGGGGAGGAGTCGGCGACCCAGCCGCCGCCGGCCTGGATATAGACCTGGCCGTCCTTGATCAGGGCGGTGCGCAGCATGATGCAGGTATCGGCGTTGCCATCGTAGCCGAAGTGGCCGAGCGCGCCGCTGTAGGAGCCGCGCTGGAGCTGCTCCAGCTCGGTAATGATCTGCATGGCGCGGACTTTGGGGGCGCCGCTGACGGTGCCTGCGGGAAAGGTCGCCCGCATGAGATCGAAGGCGTTTTTGTCTTTGGCGATGCGGCCTTCGACTTGGGATACGATGTGCATGACGTGCGAGTAGCGCTCGACGGTCATGAAGTCGGGCACGGTGACGCTGCCGTACTCGCAGACGCGGCTGATGTCGTTGCGCGCGAGATCGACAAGCATGAGGTGCTCGGCCTTTTCCTTTTCGTCGGCGAGGAGCTCTTGTTCGAGGGCAGCGTCTTCGGCCGGGGTGGCTCCGCGGCGGCGCGTGCCCGCGATGGGGCGGATTTCGACGAGGCCGTCGGTCAGTTTGACGTGGACTTCGGGCGAGGCGCCGACGAGCGCGAAGTCGCCCAGCTCCATGATAAACATGTAGGGCGAGGGGTTTATGGTTCGCAGCGCGCGGTAGAGATCGAGCGGGGTTTTGCTAAAGGGTTTGGCGAAGCGCTGAGAGCCGACGATCTGGATGATGTCGCCCGCGCGGATGTATTCCCTGGCGCGCTCGACATTGGCCTCGAAGTGTTCGCGCGAGATGTGGCCCTTGGGGATCTCGACGCGCGCGGGCTCGACCAGAGGGGCGGGGGCGAGTGGGGCGGGCTGGCTGAGGATTTTGTAGAGCTCGGCGATTTCGGCGGCGGCGCGGTCGTAGGCGTCGAGTGCGTTTTTGGTGGCCCAGACTTCGTCATCCCAGGCGCCGGTTGCAGTGTCGCGGATGTGCGCGTTAACGCAGAGGCGCAGGGTTTGCTTGGCGCGGTCGAAGATCAGCAGCGTGTCCGAAAGCATGAAGTAGAGCAGCGGCAGCCCGAGCTCGTCGCGCGGTGCGGTGGGCACGGTGGGCTCGACGCGCATCACGTACTCGTAGCCGAGGAAGCCGACTGCGCCGCCCGTGAAGCCGGGCAGCTCGGGCAGGCGGACGGGGCGGTATTGTGAGACTTCCTCTTCGATTAATTTGAGCGGATCGGCGGGCGTGGGGACTTTGCGGGGCGGCTGGCCCAGCTCGCTGATTTCGGTCGTCTCCGGCCCGCAGGCGAAAACTTTTCGCGGGCGGCAGCCGATGAAGCTGTAGCGCGAGAGGCGTTCGCCGCCTTCGATTGATTCGAGGAGGTAGGCAGGGCCCGCGTTGCGCAGCTTGGCATAGGCGGAGACGGGTGTCTCAAAATCCGCCATCAGGTCGGTGTAGACGGGGACGACGTTGCCGCGTTTGGCGAGTTCGAGGAAGGCGTCGCGGGAAGGATGCAGGTTCATAGAGGGAGGGGAGGCAGCGTTGCTTTGGAGGGCTGGCGGTGACGGCGGATTTTTTTTGGTGGGACTCGTGTGGGAGCGCGCAGGAAGTGCTGCTGCGCAAGCGCGTGGTGGCTCTCAGTGCTGGGCAGACTCGTGTTTCCGAGGTGCGCGGCGGCGCGGGTAGTGCCCTTATCCGTGAGCGCGAGTGCGCGGGGGCGGGGCGCTTTTAATGGTGCATTTATTCTACGGTTACGGATTTGGCGAGGTTGCGGGGTTTATCGACGTCGCAGCCGAGCTCGCGCGCCATGTAGTAGCTTAAAAGTTGCACGGGGATTGTGGCGACGATGGGCAGCACGGCTTCGTGACAATCGGGGATGCGGATGACTTCGTCGGCGAGGTCGGCGGGGAGCTCCAGCCCCGTGGTGCAGATGGCGATGATTTTCCCGCGCCGCGCCTTCACCTCCTGCATGGAGGAGAGGACTTTGCTGAACAGCTCGCCGCGCGTGACGAAAAATACGCTGGGGCAGGCTTCGCTGATCAGGGCGATGGGGCCGTGCTTGAGCTCGGCGGCGGGGTAGCCCTCGGCGTGGATGTAGGAGATTTCCTTAAGCTTGAGCGCGCCTTCGAGCGCGATGGGGAAGAGCGCGAGGCGGCCCAGGAAGAGCATGTCGGCGGCCTGCACGTAGCGCGCGGCGATTTGGGCGATGTGCGGGGCCTGCTCAAGCGCCTGGCGGACGAGCTGGGGGACGGCGCGCAGCGCGGCGACGTAGTCGGCCCCGTCGTTAAAGCTCAGGCTGCGCAGGCGGGCGAGGTGCAGCGCGAGCATGGCGCCGACGAGGAGCTGTGAGGTGAAGGCCTTGGTCGAGGCGACGCCGATCTCGGGCCCCGCGTGCTGGTAGATGCCGCCATCGGCTTCGCGCGCGATTGTGGAGCCGACGACGTTGGTGATGGCGAGGACGCGGTGGCCTTTGCGCTGGGCTTCGCGCAGGGCAGCGAGCGTATCGATCGTCTCGCCCGACTGACTCATGACGACGCAAAGCGTGCGCGGCGAGAGCGGCGCATTGCGGTAGCGAAACTCGGAGGCGTAGTCGACCTCGACCGGCAGGCCCGCGAAGCGCTCGATCAAGTGCTTGGCGACGAGGCAGGCGTGCCACGCCGTGCCGCAGGCGCAGAGCAGCAGGCGGTCGACCTGGCGGAGCTCGTCCGCGCTCAAGTTTAGCCCGCCAAACTGGGTCGTGCTGCCGTCAGCCGCGAAGCGGCCGCGCATCGTGTTTTCGAGCGCGGCGGGCTGCTCGAAAATCTCCTTCTCCATGAAGTGCGCATAGTCACCGCGCTGCGCGTCGTTGATTGACCAGGTGATTTCGTCAAAGACGGGTTCGAGCGCGACGGCGTTCAGGCCGCTCAGGTGCAGGCTGGTGGGCGTGACGAGGGCGAGCTCGCCGTCGTTCAGGTAGACGACTTTTTGCGTGCGGCTGACAATCGCGGCGGCATCGCTGGCGATGAGGTTTTCGCCTTCTCCGACGCCGAGGATGAGCGGTGAGCCCTGGCGCGCGGCGACGAGTGCCTCCGGCGCATCCACGCACAGCGCGACGATCCCGTAGGTGCCCTCGACATGGCGCAGCGTTTTGCGCACGGCGCTGAGCAGCCGCTGCGATGGGCCGTCCCCGCCCGCTGCCGTGGTGGCGGGCTCGGCCTCCTTGGCGTAGTGGTAGGCGATCAGGTTGCAGAGCACTTCGGTGTCGGTCTCGGAGCGGAAACGGCACCCCTGCGCGAGGAGGAATTTTTTGATCGAATCGCAGTTTTCGATGACGCCGTTGTGCACGAGGGCGAGGCGCCCGTCGTGGCTCAGGTGCGGATGGGCGTTGGCCTCGGTCACGCCGCCGTGGGTCGCCCAGCGCGTGTGCCCGATCCCGCAAGTGCTGGGGGGCAGGGGCGCTTGCGCGGCGGCCTGCTCCAGGTTCGCGACGCGGCCGGTTTTCTTAAGGCAGTGGAGCGCGGTAGCACTGCCCGCGCCCGCCGTGCTCGCGGCGACCGCGACTCCCGCCGAATCGTAGCCCCGATACTCGAGTCGTTTCAGTCCTTCGATGATTAAGGGGGCTGCCTGTTGTTTCCCGCTGTAGCCTACGATTCCGCACATTTTTGCTCGCGAAAATACGTGCCGTGGAGAAGCTCCTGCAAGGCTTTAGGGCACCCCGGAAAAACGATTTTTTACCCGAAACCCACCCTCATCATGGCTACACGAAAACAAGTCCTGGCAGTTATCATGGGGGGCGGCCGTGGGACGCGGCTGCACCCGCTCACCGCCGAGCGTTGTAAGCCCGCCGTGCCGCTGGCCGGCAAGTACCGGCTCGTCGACATCCCGATCAGTAACTGCATCAACTCCGACATTAACCGCATCTTCCTGCTGACGCAGTTTAACACCGCTTCACTGCACCGGCACATCCGCGAGACTTACCACTTCGACCCCTTCGGTGGCGGCTTCGTCGACATCCTCTCCGCAGAGCAAACCGAGAAGAGCGTGGACTGGTATCAAGGCACGGCGGATGCCGTGCGGCGCAACCTCAACCACTTCCGCGCCTTCGACCACGATCTGGTGCTGATCCTCTCGGGCGACCAGCTCTACAAAATGGACTTTCGCAAGCTGATCTCCGCGCACATCGAGAGCGGCGCGGATGTCACGCTCTCGGCGATCCCCGTGCCCCTCTCCAGGGTCGAGGGACTCGGCCTCATGAAGGTAAACGACTCGCTGGAAATCGCCGACTTCGCCGAAAAGCCGAAAGACCCAGCAGTGATCGCCGACCTCGCGCTCAGCCCCGCGCTCGAAAAGCAGCTCTCCGCGCACGCCGCTGGCGAGAAGCACTGCCTCGCCTCGATGGGCATCTACGTGTTCAACCGCAAGGCACTCGCCGAAGCACTCGACAACACGATGGCCGATTTCGGCAAAGAGGTGATCCCCTCGCTGCGCGGACGCAAAAAACTCTGTGCGCACATTTTTGAAGGCTATTGGGAGGACATCGGCACGGTGAAGGCATTTTTCGAGGCCAACCTCGCGCTCGCCCAGCCGCTGCCGCCCTTCAACTTCTTCGACCCCTCCTCGCCCGTCTACACGCTCGACCGCTACCTGCCGCCCTCGAAAATCAACCTCTGCACGGTCGACAATATCGTGGTGGGCGACGGCTCCATCGTCAGCAACGGAGTGCTCACGCACTGCGTCTTCGGCATCCGCTCCTACGTCGCCGATGGCTGCATTCTGGAAGACGTCGTGCTGATGGGGGCCGATTATTACGAGACGCCGGAGGATCTCGCGGAGAACAAGCAGCTCTGCCGCCCCAACCTCGGCGTGGGGAAAAACTGCACGATCCGCGGTGCAATCATCGATAAAAACGCGCGCGTGGGAGAGGGCTGTACACTCGATGCGACGGGCAAGGCCGATGGCCGCTATGCAGCCGGTGCAGTCATCGTGCGCGATGGCGTGCTCGTCGTCCCGCGCGGCGGCATCGTCCCGCCCAACACCGTGGTCTGAGAAGGCGGGGTGAGGGCGGGGGGCGACTTCCGACTGTGGGCCCTGCGCGGGCAGCGGTGGCGTGTCGCCACTTCCATTTAATTTGCGATTTTGCCCGTGCGCTGTGCGCCCGAACAAAATCGCAAATTTATATGAGCTCTCCCTGTCGCATCGCGACAGGGGATGAGGCATCAAATGCGAATGAAGCGGGAACCCATTTGGGGCGGATTTTTGGGTTTACGGATTCCTGACCGACCGGAGATCGGGCATTTCCAACTGTGCGGTTTGTTCGTCGGGCGGAACGCCCGACGAACAAACCGCACAGTAAATGGGTGCAGGCACCGCCTGCCGCCGCCCGCGCAGGGCCGCCCCGCACGTAGCGGAGTTTTGACTCCTTCGTAATAAACGGGGGCGGCGAAACTTTGCCAAAAGGGCGTGCGCGTGTCTGCTTTGCCTCACCCTCAAAGTGCGCGAGCGTTCGCCCGAGTTTCGCGCTTTGCCCCTCTCCACCAAGAACCCCTTACGGCTATGGGAAACTCGCTCCCCGACATCAGCATCGAGTGGGATGATGCGCATGCAAAAGCCCTCGGTCCCGAGCTCTCCATCTACCGGCGGATCGTGAATCGGCTGGGCTCGCGTGAGGGAGTGGAGACTTCTTTCGGCGACGAGGATCAAGGCACCGGCACGCCGTGGCCGCAGGTCGATGTCGCCACTGCAAACTCGGGTGCCACTGTGCCGCCGTGCGCGCAGCAAGACGAGGGTGCTGTGGGCGACATCCGCGAGATGCGCCGCAGCCTGAACCGGCTGCGCGAGCTGGGCGCCCGGATTACGATAAACGGCCACCTGGCCGACTCGGTGGCCCTGGATCGCTACGAAGACGCGCTGTGCCGAGAGGTGCGCGAACTGGAGCTGCGTAACGAAGAAGGCCCCGACGCATCTGGCGGCTGCTTCGGGCTGGGCGGGGGCGGTTGCCTGTCTTCCATCATCACTTTTGTCGGCCTCGTGGTCGTGTTGCGCTGGCTTTTTAGCTGAGGTGCTTTTGGCGCGCGCCCGCAGTGGCGCACACGTCACCGGTGGGGTGCTGCGTGTGTAGCTCTGCGATTGTCATTGCAGGCGGCGGCTCGCCAGTCTCGGCGACTTTTCTTGTCCGCTCGCCATACTGTGCCCGCCCGTCCCGACAACGCCTCCCCATTCCGGCTCGATTTTCCGCCCGAGCTGCCGATCAGTGCGCGCGCGGAAGAGATCGTCGAGGCGATCCAGCGGCATCCAGTTTTGATCCTCGCGGGCGAGACTGGCTCGGGGAAAACGACGCAGCTCCCGAAGCTCTGCCTCGCAGCGGGCCGAGGCCAGCTTGGCCGCATCGCCTGCACGCAGCCACGCCGCGTGGCCGCGCTCTCTGTCTCGCGCCGCGTGGCCGAGGAGTTGCGCGTAGACTGGGGCCGCGAGGTCGGCTGCAAGATCCGCTTCAACGACCAGACGAGCGCAGCGACCATCATCAAGTTTTTGACCGACGGCATGCTGCTGGCCGAGGTGCAGGGCGACCCGCTCCTGCGCGAGTACGACACCGTCATCATCGACGAAGCGCACGAACGCTCGCTCAATATCGACTTTCTGATCGGCCACTTGCGCACGTTGCGGGCGCGCCGCCCCGATCTGAAAATCATCCTGACCTCGGCGACGATTGATACCGACCTGTTTAGCGCGGCCTTTGACGACGCGCCGGTGATCTCCGTGTCGGGCCGCACCTATCCGGTCGAGGTCGTCTACTCGCCGCTCGATGCGCTCGGTAGCGATTACGCCGAGGGCGACGAAAACGAAGACCGCAGCGACCCCGCGGCCATCGAGTCCGCACGCGCCGAGGCGCTCCATTATATAGACGGCGCGGTCGAGGCCGTGCTGCGCCTCTGCGACCAAAGCCGCTCGGGCGGCGGCGACATCCTCGTCTTCATGCCCAGCGAGCGCGACATTCGCGAAACCTGCGAGCTGCTGGACGGGCTCCGCAATCGCCCCGCGCTGCGCGGTGCAGTGCTCATCCCGCTTTTTGGCCGCTTGAGCGCGGGCGAGCAGCAGCGCGTCTTCGCGCCGAGCCAGTCGCGCAAGATCATCGTCGCCACCAATATCGCCGAGACCTCGCTGACGCTGCCCGGGATCCGCTTCGTCGTCGATACGGGGCTGGCGCGGCTCAGCCGCTACTCAGCGCAGACGCGCACGCGCCGCTTGCCGATCGAGCCGATCTCGCAATCGAGCGCCGACCAGCGCAAGGGCCGCAGTGGCCGCGTGGCGGAGGGACTTTGCATCCGGCTCTACAGCGAGAAGGATTTCCTGGAGCGTCCGCGCTTCACCCAGCCGGAGATTCAGCGGGCCAACCTGGCCGACGTCATCCTGCGGATGCTCGCCTCCGGACTCGGCGATATCGAGAGCTTCCCCTTTATCAACCGGCCCAGCACCAA
This sequence comes from Cephaloticoccus primus, assembly GCF_001580015.1. Classification (GTDB taxonomy): domain Bacteria; phylum Verrucomicrobiota; class Verrucomicrobiia; order Opitutales; family Opitutaceae; genus Cephaloticoccus; species Cephaloticoccus primus. The sequence continues at coordinate 65,375 of NZ_LSZQ01000046.1, read as the reverse complement.
GGCGATCAAGGCGGGCTACGCGCTCCTCGAAGAGCTGGGCGCGATTGAGCGCAAGGGCTTTTCCCCCGCCGGTTCAGATTCGCAAAAGAGCGGCACTTTCCCCCGCGCGGAGGAGCGGGGAGAAGCGCAGGCGCAGGGGCCAACGAGTTCGTGCGAAAAAAACGGGAGTGCCCCGACTTCGCGGCTAACGCCGCTGGGCCGCGAGCTCGCGCGGCTGCCGGTCGATCCCACGATTGGCCGGATGATCCTCCAGGCGCGGCGGGAACACGCGCTGGGCGAGGTGCTCGTCATCGCCGCAGCACTCAGCATCCAGGATCCGCGCGAACGCCCGCTCGACAAGCAGGCGCAGGCCGATGCCGCGCACCGCCGCTTCCTGCATCCCGACTCCGACTTTCTCACGCTGCTGAATATCTGGGGCGCGTATCACGACGAGTTTGAGGCGCTCAGCCAATCGCGGCTGCGCAAGTTTTGCCGCGAACATTTCCTGAGCTACCCGCGCATGCGCGAGTGGCGCGATATCCATGCGCAGCTCCGCGAGGCGATCTCCGAGGGGAAGCGCGGCGCGGGAAAACGCTCCGCTCCGCAGCCTGTAACGGCTCGCGAACAAAAGGGCGATCCTGCCCGCAAGACAAACGGGGCCGCTCCGGTAGCCGCAGCCAACGACCCGCAGACGACGCGCTGGGGCACGCCCGCATACCGCGCGATTCACCGCGCGATTCTTGCAGGGCTCCTCGGCAACATCGCCGAGTGGCAGCCCCAAGACCGCTACTACAAGGCCCAGCGCGACCGGCGGCTCGCGCTCTTCCCGGGCTCCGTCCTTTACCAGCGCGAGGCGCGCAAAGCGAAAGAGCGTTTCGCCGATGGGCGGGCAACGCCTCTCCGCGAAAAGAAAGGCTCGGCGAGCCCATGGATCATGGCGGGAGAAGTCGTCGAAACTTCGCGACTCTACGCGCGCACTTGTGCGCGGATCGACCCGCAGTGGGCAGTCGAGCTCGGCGCCCACTTGATCAAGTTTTCGTATAGCGAACCTTTCTGGGACGAAGCCAAGGGCCGCGTGATGGTGAAGCAGCGGGCCCGCCTCCACGGGCTGGAGCTGCAAACGCGTGCGGTCAGCTTTGGGCGGGTCGAGCCGCGTGCCGCGACCGAGATTTTTATCCGCGAGGGCCTCGTGAACGATACGATTACCTGGCCCTTCGATTTTCTCGCGCACAACCGCCGTATCCGCGCCGAGCTCGAAGAGCGCTTCACCCGCACGCGCGACAGCCGCTACCTCAATCTCGACGAAGCGCTCTACCGTTTTTACGAAGCGCAGCTCCTCGATGAAGCGCAGCCGCACTTCGTGTCCGCGGTGGCCGAGCTGGTGGACCTCGTCCGCGAGCGGGCGGGGGCGCAGCCTGATTTTTTAAAACTGCGCGCGGAGGATTTGCTTCCGCCAGAGGACGAAAGTGCGGAGAGCGGCGCGGCGATTTTCCCCGAATCGCTGCCGCTGCAAAACAGCGTCCTCGCGCTCAACTACGCTTACCGCCCGGGCCAGGCGGACGACGGCGTGACGCTCGATCTCACCCCGCGCGAGCTCGATTCGCTGAGCGAAGCCGCGCTCGATTGGGCGATTCCCGGGCACTTGAGCGAAAAGGTGGAGTTCTACCTGCGCGGCCTGCCCAAGGAGCTGCGCCGCGCACTCGTCCCGCTCTCCGAAACAGCCAAGAGTCTCGCGACCCAAGTTGCCGCACGCGCTCGCCTCACCGCGCAGCGCGAGACGCTCACCGCCGCGCTTGCCGCGCAGCTCAACGAACGCTTCGGCCTGCATCTCTCGCCAAGTATCTGGGAGGGTAGGGGCGGGCGGGCGCTGCCTGAGCACTTGCGCGTGCGCGTGCGCGTGATCGACGAGGCGGGACGCGAGCTCTGCGCCAGCCGCGAATTGGCAGAGCTTCGCGCTAAACTCGCGCAGGCCCAAGGCGAAGCCGCCGCCCGTGCGGGCTCGCACGCAGTGAATCAAGCTTGGGCCCGCGCCCGTGCTCGCTGGGAAAAGCTCGATCAGGCCGACTGGGCTTTTGGCGACATCCCGAGCGAGGTTCAGATAGGCGAAGACTCGGGGCTGCCCTTGATGGCTTACCCCGGGCTGTGCCTCGCCAGCGACGGTACCCGCGTGTCGCTCAAGCTTTTTAGAACGCGTGCCGAGGCCGAGCGCGTGTCGCGCGTCGGCATTGCGGCTTTGCTGGAGCTCCAGCTCCGGCACGACCTGGGCTGGCTCGCGCGCGATCTGCGCGATTTGCGAAAGCTCGGCCCGCTCGTCTCCACACTGGCCCCGCTCGCTGCTCTTGAGGAAGACGCCGCAGCGATGCTACGCCGCTGGGTTTGCGATCCCGCGCGAGTGCTTTCTGGGGAACACAAAAACGCTGCGCAGGGCAACGCCAGCGGAGGCAGCGGCGGATTGGAAGCTCGCGTGAGCTCGGCCAGCCGTGGTGGCGATGACGCCGCACGAGCGGGGAAAGCCGGGGCCTTGAGCGCGGCGAATTTCGCAGCGGCGCTCGCGCAGGCCAAGGCCGAGCTGCGCGGAATCGTGCCGCGGCTCTGCGACTTGCTCGGGGAAGTCCTCCGCCTCCGCCAGGAGCTTCTCGTGCACCCGACGCCCTACGCGGGTCTCTCCGCCGACCTCGCGCATTTGCTGCCGCCCGACTTTATGCGGCGGGTTACCTGGCCGCAGCTCGCGCAGTTTCCGCGTTACCTGCGCGGGCTGCGCTTGCGCGCGGATCGCTGGCGGCAAAATCCGCAAAAGGATGCCGAGCGCGCCCGCCAACTCGCGCCTTATTTGCGCGCCTTGGCAGAGCTGAGCGTGCCGCAAGACGTGCCGCCGGATGCGCGCGGGGGCAGGGGAGCGAAGGAAGCTGTGGCGCCCTTTACCTCGGTGAGCGTTGGTGCTGCGAAGGCCTCCGCGAGTGCTGCGTCCGTCGCTCGGGCAGAGGCCGTGGATCGCCTACGCTGGCTGGTGGAGGAGCTCCGCGTCAGCCTCTTCGCGCAAGAGCTGGGCACCGCCGAGCCCGTTTCGCCGAAGAAGCTGGATGAACTAATTGCGGCCCTGCGTTTGGGAAAAACACCTGAAACCGCCGCATCTCCAGCACCCGCAAAACGACCCATTCACCAAGCCCCAACTCTGCAAAAACAGCCGCTGAAAACCCTCGCCGCCCTCGACAAACTCTTCCGCCGCTAGGGTGCCCTACGCGGGCGGCGGTGGCGTGGCGCCACATGCCTTTAAATTTGGGAATCGGCTCCGTCGCGTAGCGACGGAGCCGATTCCCAAATTTAAAGGACTCTTCCCTGTTGCTTCGCAACAGAGCGCGGATGGAGCGGGAACCCATTTGGGCGCGGCGAAAAAGTTGACGGGTTAAATCTCCGACCCGACCGGAGGTCGGGTATCCCTTACTGTGCGGTTTGCGTGTTGTGCGGAACGCACAACACGCAAACCGCACAGTAAATGGGTGCAGGTACCACCTGCCGCCCCCACGCGTAGTAGATCCGTCCGTTCTTCTTCGCGCGCGGGGTTGGTTGGACAATGGCGGTGGGCGTGGGGATACTCGCGGCTGCTTCCTATGAAAACCCGACTCGCTCTCTTATTTGCCTGTTTGATTGCTTTGGCTCTGCCCTTGTCGCTCCACGCGGCGATTGTCGAAAGGCAGATCCGCTACACCCACGCCGGAGCCCAGCTCACGGGCCTTCTCGTTTACGATGATGCGCAGGTAGGTGGCCGCGTTGCCACCACTGCCGTGCGCGCTGCCTCACCGCGCCCGGGCGTGCTCGTGATTCACCAGTGGATGGGGCGAGGCGACTTCGAGCGTGCGCAGGCTCGCCGCCTCGCCGAGGCGGGCTTCGTGGCCTTCGCGCTCGATATGTACGGCCAGCGTGCGCAGAGCGCGCAGCAGGCGGGGGCCCTGGCGGGGCAGTTTTACGGCAAGCCACTCATGGCCGAGCGCGCTCGCGCGGGGCTCGATCAACTCCTCGCCAGTGACCTTGTCGATAAGGGGAAAGTCGCGGCAGTCGGTTACTGCTTCGGCGGCACCACTGCGATGGCGCTGGCCTACAGCGGCGCACCACTCTCAGGCATCGTGAGTTTCCACGGGGGGCTGATCCCGCCGCCAGATGGCGCGAATTTCGGAGCGATTACTGAAACGGGCCCCCGCGCCAGCGGGGAAGATCAGGATGCGGTTTCCCGTCGTCGCGCGAGCGTGAATGGGCGGGGCACTGCCCCCAAGTTCCTGCTCTGTCATGGCGCGGTCGATCCGCTTGTGCCTTGGGAGAAAGTTGTGGAGGTGGTCGCCGCGCTTGAGCGCTCGCAGATCGATTACCAGCTCATCGCTTACCAAGGGGCGGTGCACAGCTTCACCGATCCTTCCGCTACGGGGGAAAATCCGGCGGCCAAATATCACGCCGTCGCTGCGGAGCGTTCCTGGGGGCACATGCTCCAGTTCTTCTCCGAGATTTTCTAAAACCTTTTGAGTTTGGCGAACGGCCTTGGGGCGCGGCAAAGTCCCGCCCCATATGCCCTCCCGCCTCACCCGAGCCAAGCCGACCTCGCGTTCCGCGCGCACCACCCGTCCCAAGTCCGCCCCGATCCTCAACGTGACTGACCTGCACATCCGGCGCGGGCACACAGTCATTCTCAAGCAGATCGACTGGCGGGTAAATCGCGGCGAAAACTGGGTAATCCTCGGGGCAAACGGCTCTGGCAAGACTTCGTTGCTGCGCGCGCTCACGGGCTACTTCCCGCCGACGCGCGGCGAGATCGAGCTGCTCGGCGGCCAGTACGGGAGCTGCGATTGGCGCGCCCTGCGCGAGCACATCGGCATCGTTACGAGCTCCTTTACTTCGTTGATTGCTGTGGCCGAGCCCGCGCTCGACACCGTTATCAGCGGAAAGTTTGCGCAGCTCGATTTGTGGAAAAAAGTGACGGCTGCCGAGAAGGCCGCCGCGCGGAAACTCCTCGACCTCGTGGACGGCGGTTACCTCGCCGAGCGCGAGTGGCAGTACCTGTCGCAGGGCGAGCGGCAGCGCGTGTTGATCGCCCGCGCGCTCATGGCCCGCCCGCGTTTGCTGATCCTCGACGAGCCCTGCGCAGGCCTTGATCCGGTGGCGCGGGTGGAGTTCCTGAAACTCGTCGACCGGCTCGCGCGCTCGCCGCGTGCGCCTGCGCTAGTGCTGGTGACGCATCACGTCGAGGAGATCACGCCCGCCTTTACCCACGCGCTGTTGCTGCGTAAGGGCGAGGTCGTCGCCGCCGGGCTGCGGGCGAAAACGCTGACCTCACAAAAACTTTCCCAAGTTTTCGCCGCCGATGTCCGACTCAGCCGTGGTGCCCAAGGGCTGCGCCTCAGCTTGGCGAGCCAGCAGACCGTAGTGTGTCGCTAAAGGAGATGACCACCCCGCCCGGAAGCGAAAGCAGTGCTTCGGCTCGCCAAAACGATGACTCCGCGGCCAGCCCTGCCGCCGCGCAGGCAATAAACGTATGTCCAAAAAAAAGGACAGTGACCCCTGACGCAGCGGCCCGGTCGCAGACCGCACCGCTGCGCAAGAAAGAAGGGTCTGCGCCCCCGAAGGCTTTTCCGGTGGTGATCAGCGGTTGGCGGCGTGCGTTGCTCTGGCCGCTGGGCGCGCTGGTGCAGCTGTGGGGGCGCACGCTGCGTTTTGAGACAGACGAAGCGACCTTGCGTGCCCTGCAAAAGCGCGACGAGCCCGTGGCCTTTGTCCTCTGGCACAACCGCCTGTTCCTCACCCCCGAAGTCTTTCGCCGCTACCGCCACGGGCGGCCGCTCTACGCGCTCGTGAGCGCGAGCAAAGACGGCGCCTGGCTCACCGCGTTTTTCTCTTTGGTCGGGCTGCGCGCCGTGCGCGGCTCAAGCAGCCGGTTGGGCCGTGAGGCGGTGGGCGCACTCGTGGACGTACTGCGCGCGGGAAACGATGTCGGGATCACGCCAGACGGGCCGCGCGGCCCCTGTTACACGCTAAAGCCCGGGGCGCTCATCGTGGCACGGCGTACTCAGACCCCGCTGCTCCTGCTCGGCGCGCGCTTCGAGTCGACTTGGCGGCTGAGCCGCGCCTGGGATCGCTTTTATTTGCCGAAACCCTTTTCGCGCGTGCGCCTGCACTGCGAACTGGTGAACGCTGCCGAACTCGCCGACCGGGACGCCGCCGCCGCGCGGCTCGAAACCCGCCTGCGCGAAATCAGCCCCGACCAAAGCTGAGCCACTGCGCGTGGGGCGGTGGCGTGGCGCCACGTGCCATTGAATTTGCGATTTTGCCCGTGCGCTACGCGCCCGAACAAAATCGCAAATTTAACGGGACCTCCCCCTGTTGCTTCGCAACGGGGGCTGAAGCATCAAATGCGGGCTACCCCTTTGGGCGCGGCGAAAAAGTTGACGGGTTAAACTCCCACCTGAGCTCCGTTCAGGGAGTTCATTCTACAGTGCGGCTTGTTCGTCGGGCGGAACGCCCGACAGCAAGCCGTACTGTAAATGGGTGCAGGTACCGCCTGCCGCCCCACGCGCAGTGGGACTCTTCGACTCTTTTTCTGTGCGAGGCCCTCGTTGGGGCCTCGCCTGTGCCGCCTGTGCTGGTTTACCAGCCGAAGTAGGGTGTGAAGGCGCCGGTTTTCCCCGGGGCGAGCGTGTAGTTTTCACCGTGGCTCCATTGCTCGTCGTTGAGCAGGAACTTGAAGGTGAGTGGAGCGCCGACGTCTTCGATTGAGATCACCCATTCGGCGCTGCCGAGGCAGTTCATGGTGATGCCTTTTTCCCAGCTCAGGCCGGGGCCTTCGCCGCGCAGCGTGAGCCGATTGCCGAAGCCGACATCGATGAAGGCTTCGATGGTCGTCAGCGTCACTTGCGGTTTCGGTGCTGGGGCTGGCGCAGGATTTTCGCGCGGTGCGGGTGCCTTGGTTGGAGCTGCTGCGACTGCGGCGGGCTTGGGGCTTTTGGTCAGTGCGACTTTTTTCGGCGCCCTCGTTGGCTTGGGCGTTTTAACGGGCTCGGTGAGCACGCGCTTGGCCTTGCTGGCAGCGGCGGTGATACGCGGGGAGGTCAGTGGCGTTTTTTTAGCTGCGACAGCAGGCGCTGGCGGTTTCTTCGCGGCGGTGCTGCTGGTTTTCTTTGGAGTGGCGGAGCCGGTGCTCGTTTTTTTCGCCGCCGCGTTCGTGCGCGTAGGCTTGGTGGCATTCTTTGGTGTTTTCATGATAAAGAGGAAATGAGGGTTGAAACAAACGCTCTCTCGGAGCGAGCGCCGCCACTCTACGCGCCGTTTTCGGCAAAGCGAACCTATGTGGCGCATGTCACAGAAAAATGATGTTTACTCATGCTGGGCGATTGCCCACAAACGCCGCCTTCTTTTGGGGCTGTAGCTCAGTTGATAGAGCGCTTCGTTCGCAATGAAGAGGTCAGGGGTTTGATTCCCCTCAGCTCCACCAAGGTTGATGACCTTTCTGTTCGGCGGCGAGTTCGCTGCCTCGCCGTCAGCGATCCGGGGTGGGCAAGGAGCCCTGCGTCGGGCTGCCTCCTGTGTGCGGCTCCGTTTTTTTTGCGGGCGACTGGTTGGTGCGTTAGTCTTTGGAGTTCGGGCGAGTGCCGGTGGCGGTTCATGGCTTGGGCACTTTTAAAAAAGTGGACGCGGTACGGCGCGGCAGAGCAGCCTTGGCGGCATGGTTAAAAGCACGGGAATCTATCGCGGCGGGCTCAACTGCGAGCTCACACACGGCCCTTCGGGGCAGGTGATTTCGACGGATGCGCCGGTCGATAATCAGGGACGAGGGGAAGCGTTTTCGCCCACGGATCTGACGGCCGCTTCGCTCGGTGCCTGCATCGTGACGACGATGGCGATCATCGCAGGCACGCGCTTGGGGCTCGACGACGCGTTGCTCGCGGGTACGCGCTGGGAAGTCGCCAAGGAGATGTCGGCTGATGCGCCGCGCCGGATCGTGCGACTGGCGACCGAGATCTGGTTGCCGATCCCGCAAGACCATCCGGCAGCAGAGCTGCTCGCACGGATCGCGAAAAACTGCCCGGTGCACCACAGCCTGCACCCGGATATCGAGAAACCGATCACACTGCACTGGGCAGCCTGACACGCTGCTCGTCAGATGAAAGAGGCAGAAGACTCCCGCTACGCGCGGGGCGGTGGCGTGGCGCCACGTGCCATTAAATTTGCGATTTTGCCCGTGCGCTGCGCGCCCGAACAAAATCGCAAATTTAACGGGACATCCTCCCTGTCGCTTCGCGACAGGGGAGGAATCCCAAAACGCGAATGAAACGGGAAACCCTTTGGGGCGCGTCCAAAAAGTTGACGAGTCAAACTCCCACCTGAGCTCCGGTCAGGGAGTTCATTCAACTGTGCGGCTTGCTGTGCTGTGCGGAACGCCCGACAGAACAAGCCGCACAGTAAATGGGAGCAGGCACCGCCTCCCGCCCCCACGCGCAGTGGCGGTCGTTGACCGGTTTTATTTGGCGGTGCACTCGTTGGTGCGCCGTCATCCTTAAAGTGCCAGTGAGCGGCTCGCTTGATAACAAGAGCACTCGAAGAGTGTTGCAGGGTGGCGAGGGGCTTCCTGTGCTGCTCGGCCACATGGCCAGAAAACAAGTCACTTGGGGCGGCCGTTTCAGTGCTGGCCCCGCGCAGTTGATGCAGCAGTTCAGTGAGTCAGTGTCCTTCGACTCGCGGCTGGCGCTTTTCGACATCGCGGGCAGCCAAGCGCATGCGGCGATGCTTGCGCACGTGGGGCTGATCACGGCCAGGGAGTGCGCGGCGATTCACAAGGGGCTGGAGCAAATCCGCCGCGAGATCGAGGCGGGCGAGTTTGCGTGGGATCTCGCGCTCGAAGACGTGCACATGAATATCGAGCACGCGCTCACGCTGCGCGTGCCTGCCGCCGCCAAGCTGCACACGGCGCGCAGCCGCAACGACCAGGTCGCGACCGACATGCGGCTGTGGTTCAAGGCCGCTTGCGCCGAGCTGCGCACGAAGCTCCACGGCGCGCAGTGTGCGCTGCTCGATGTGGCGAGTGCCAATGCGGGCGTCCTCATCCCGGGCTACACGCACCTCCAGCGCGCGCAGCCGGTCTACCTCGCGCACCACCTTTTCGCCTGGATGGAAATGCTGGCGCGCGACTGCGAGCGCTTCGAGCGCGTGGCCGCGCTCGCCAACTGGTGCCCGCTGGGCAGCGGCGCGATTGCGGGGACGACGCTGCCGATCGACCGCGAGCACACGGCGCGGCTGCTCGGCTTTGTCGATGCGCGGGGGCGCCCGCAGGTGACGCAAAACTCGATGGATACGGTGGCCGACCGCGATCTCTTCATCGAATTCGCCAACGCGTGCGCGCTCGTCGGCGTGCACTTTTCGCGTATGGCTGAGGATCTCATTTTGTGGAGCAGCAGCGAGTTTGGCTTTGTCGACCTGCCGGATGCGTTTTGCACCGGCTCTTCACTCATGCCGCAAAAGAAGAACCCCGATTCCTGTGAGCTGTTGCGCGGAAAATCGGCCCGACTTCAGGGCAACCTCCATACGCTGTTGACGCTCACCAAGGGGCTGCCGCTGACCTACAACCGCGACTTGCAGGAGGATAAGCCGCCGGTCTTCGACAGCTTCGACCAGGTGGCGATTTGCGCGGAGGTTTTTGCGGGAACGGTCGGCGGCCTGCGCGTGAATGAGGCGGCCTGCGCGGCGGCGGTCGCCGATCCGGCGCTGCTGGCGACCGATCTGGCGGACTACCTCGTCGAGCGCGGCGTGCCGTTTCGCGAGGCGCACCACGCGGTGGGCGCCGTCGTCCAGCTCGCCGAGAAGCGCGGCGTGGCGCTCAATGCGCTGGAGACGCGCGAGGTGAAAAAAATCAATGCGGCTTTCGCGGAGGATTGGCGCGAAGTCTTCGACCTGAAGCGTGCGCTGGCCAAACGCAGCGGGACCGGAATGCCCGGGCCCGTGCAGCTGCGCCGCCAATTCGCACGCTGGAAGAAACTGCTCAAGTAGCCGGATCCGAAGCACAGAACCTTGAAGAAAGGGGTCACCCGTTCGGGCGTTCTTTAAAAAAACATGCGTTTCGCCATCGTGCATTCTCACAGTCGTTGCTGGCCCTCCCGCCGCTTCCGTCCCGCCGGCTCTTCCTGCCTGCTGGGCAGGCTTCTTTAAGCGATGGCTAAAGTTCGCATCCTGCCAGATCGGGTCGCCAACCAGATCGCCGCGGGCGAGGTGATCGAGCGCCCCGCTGCGGTGATCAAGGAGCTGGTGGAAAACGCGCTTGATGCGGGGGCGACGCGGGTCGAGGTCGAGTTTCGCCACGGCGGGCGTGCGCTCATGCGCGTCGAGGACAACGGCAGCGGGATGAGCCAGGACAACGCGCTGCTCGCGCTGGAGCGGCACGCGACGAGCAAGATCACCGAGGCGGCCGACCTCGACCGGATCGGCAGCTACGGGTTTCGCGGTGAGGCGCTGCCGTCGATTGCGAGTGTCTCGCGCCTCGAGCTGCAAACGCGCGAGCAGGGCAAAGACGAGGGTACGGAGGTTTTGATCAACGCGGGCAAGATCGTGCACGTGCGCGAGTGCGGGCGGCCCGTGGGCACGCGGATCGTCGTCACGCACTTGTTCAACTCGGTACCCGCGCGGCGGAAGTTTTTAAAAACCGACCCGACCGAGGCGGCGCACATCATCCAGTGCGTGCGGCTCTACGCGCTCGCGAGCCCGCAGGCCGCCTTCACGTTGATCGAGGATGGGCGGGTGATTTTTAAATCGCCCGAGTGTGCGACACTGGTCGAGCGCGTGGCCGAGATTTTCGGGAAACAGACTGCCGAGGCGCTGATCCCGATTGACGTGAGCGAGGGGGCGGATGGCGAAGGTCGCGCCAGCAGCGCGGCGGCGGGCGCGATGAGCCTGCGCGGGTTGATCGGACGGCCCGGGGTGGGGCGGGCGACGCGGCACGAGATGGTGATCTTCGTCAACCAGCGGCCCGTAAACAGCCGCACGCTCAACTACGCGCTGATCGAGAGTTACCACGAGTCGCTGCCAAAGGGGCGCTACCCGCTGGCTTTTTTGTTTTTCGAGTGCGAGCCCGCAGCGGTCGATGTGAACGTGCATCCGGCCAAGCGCGAAGTGCGCTTTCGCAGCGAGCCTGCGGTGCGCAGCTTCGTAATCCGCAGCGTGCTCGAAAAGCTAAGAAGCCTCGGGGGCGAAGCGCAGCAGGCTTCGGCGGCGGCGCCGCCTCCGTTTTCGGGAGAAGCGAAGGGCCCAGCGGGAGCCCCATTTTCACCGCCCACGCTGCACACGGCTGCGCTGCCTCAAACGGGCGGGCGTGCGATCAGCCTGGCGGGCGAAAAGGTCTCGCTGCCCGCGCCGCGTTTGTCGCCCTTTGGGGCCTTTGCGCCGGCTGCGCACCGCGAGTTGGCCGCAGGTGTAAATCAAGCCGCCAGCGACGAAGCTCTAAGCGCGCGTGCGCAGGCTCCCACATCGGTGGAGAGTTCCACGGCGCCCTCTGCTCAGGGAAACGGGCCCGCGATTTCGTTTAACAAGACGAGCGGGCCGAGCGCCTGGCGCTTCATCGGGCTGGCGCACGGGGCCTATGCGTTGTTCGAGACCGGCGCGGGGCTTGTGCTGCTCGACCGGCGCGCGGCGCACGAGCGCGTGTGGTTTGAGCGGCTTCAGGCCCAATTTCGCGATGCGGCGGTGCCCAGCCAGCGGCTGCTCTTGCCGGTTGCGCTGGAGCTGGACCCCATCGCGACGGCGCTGCTGCTCGACCGCCTGAAATTTCTCGCCGAGCACGGCGTGGAGCTCAGCGAGTTTGGCCGTAATTTTTTCCGGATCGAGGCGGTGCCCACGTGGATGGAGCCTGCCGATGCCGAGGGCTTCGTGCGCGACTTCCTCGGGCTTGTGCGCGAGGGCCGTTTGCAGGGGCGCAACCTCGACCTCATGCGCGAAGAGCTCGCGCGGCTGGCGATCCGCAAGGCCCTGCGCCTGCCCGCGACAGCGAGCGAAGAAGCGCTGCGTGGGCTCCTAGCCGAGCTTTTCGCGACAGCGCATCCGCTGACGAGCCCCTCGGGCCGCCCGACCTACGTCGAGCTGAGCCACTCCGAGCTCGCCCGCCGTTTCTCCAAACCTGCTTGAGGTTAAATCCCTCGCTTGGGCCGGGGCTTTCGATTTCAATCTGGCGTCCACTCCCTTCAAAAAACGTCTGCGCCTCCTCTCTCCGCCATGCCCAAGCCCACCAAATCTCCCCGCGCCAAAACCAGGCGCGCTGCACCAAACAACGCGCCGGCTGCACCGGGCGAGTCGGCAACCACGGCGGGCACAGCCGTCGCCTCTGCTTGTTTGCCCACGGTTGATGCGTTTCGCGACTCGATCCTCCGGCACCTGACTTCGACTCTGGCGCGTTATCCGGCCGGGGCCACGTCGCACGATTGGTGGGTGGCGACCTCGCTCGCCGTGCGCGACGAAATCCACGAGCGGTTGATCGCCACGCAGTCCGCCCACGCCGCGCAAAACGTCCGCCGCCTCTACTACCTGTCGATGGAGTATTTGATCGGGCGCCTTTTCGAGGCGAACTTGCACGCGACGGGCCTGACGGAAGTCGCGCGCGAAGCACTCGCCGAGCTCGGTGTGGACTATACGCGGGTGCTCGATGCGGAGCTCGACATGGGGCTCGGTAACGGCGGCCTCGGGCGGCTCGCGGCCTGTTTCTTCGACTCGCTCGCCACGCTGGACTATCCGGCGGTCGGCTACGGGATGTACTACGAATTCGGGCTTTTCCGACAGGAGTTTGTCGATGGGCACCAGGTCGAGCAGCCCGACCGGTGGCGCGTTTTTGGCAGCCCCTGGGAGGTCATGCATGGCGAATACGCCCAGCAAATCCCGCTCTATGGTCGTGTGGAAAACGTCTTCGACGACCGCGGCCACTCGACCCCGCGCTGGGTGGAGACCAAGCAGATCCTCGGCCTGCCGCACGACATCCCGATCGCGGGCTACGGCACGCGCACGGTGAATTTGCTGCGGCTGTGGTCTTCGCACGCGCCCGACGACTTCGACCTGGCGGCCTTCAACTCGGGCAGCTACGAGGAGGCCACGCGCAAGAAGCAGGCCGGTGAGTCGATCTCCAAAGTGCTTTACCCGAACGACAAGACCGAGAACGGCAAGGCCCTGCGCCTCGTGCAGCAGTACTTCTTTGTGGCCTGCTCGCTGCGCGACTTGATCCGCCGCCACTTCCGCGACTCGCGCAATGGCTGGGCCAACTTTGCCGATAAAGTCGCGATCCAGCTCAACGACACGCACCCCGCAATCGCCGTCGTCGAGCTCATGCGGCTGATGCTCGACGAGCACCGGCTCGGCTGGGACGAGGCCTGGGGCATCACCACGCGCAGCCTGTCCTACACCAACCATACGCTGCTCCCCGAGGCACTGGAGAAGTGGGGCGTGCCGCTTTTTGAGCGGCTCCTGCCGCGCCACCTCCAGCTCATTTACGAGATCAACCACTGGCTCATGCAGCGTTGCGGCGAAGTCTGGCCGCACGATCACGCGAAGCAGCGCGTGTGCTCGCTGATCGAGGAGGGCGACGAGAAAATGGTGCGCATGGCGAACCTCGCGGTCGTCGGCTCGCACACGGTCAACGGCGTGGCCGCACTCCATACCGAGCTGCTGCAAAAGGAGCTCTTCCCCGAGCTCGCCGCGCTCTACCCGGGCAAGTTTCAAAACAAGACCAACGGCATCACGCCGCGCCGCTGGCTGCTCCAGTGCAATCCGCGGCTCGCCGCTTTCATCACGGCGACGCTCGGGCACGAACGCTGGACGCGCGATCTCGACCAATTGCGCGAGCTGGAAAAGCTCGCCCACCAGCCTGCCGTGCAGCGCGAGTTCATGGCGATCAAGCGCGCGAACAAGGCCGAGCTCGCGGAGATCATCGCGCGCGATTGCGACGGCCTCGTCGTCTCGCCTGATGCGCTCTTCGACGTGCAGATCAAGCGCCTGCACGAGTACAAGCGCCAGCACCTCAACCTGCTGCACATCCTCGCGCTCTACCGCCGCCTGTTGCAAAACCCGCAGCTCGACATCGTGCCGCGCGTCTTCGTCTTTGCGGCCAAGGCGGCGCCCGGCTACGACCTCGCCAAGAACATCATCCGCGCGATCAACCTCGTCGCCGCGCGCATCAATGCCGATGAGCGCATCGGCGGTAAACTCAAGGTCGCCTTCTTGCCCAACTACCGCGTCTCGCTGGCCGAAAAAATCATCCCTGCCGCTGACCTTTCCGAGCAGATCTCGACCGCCGGAAAGGAGGCCTCGGGCACGGGCAATATGAAGCTCGCGCTCAACGGCGCACTGACCATCGGCACGCTCGACGGTGCCAACGTCGAGATCCTCGAAGAGGTCGGCCCCGACAATATCTTCATCTTCGGGATGAGTGTCGAAGAAGTCGCCGAGCTGCGCGCGCGCGGCTACTACCCGCGCGGCGTTTACGAAGCCGATGAAGAGCTGCGCGCTGTCGTGGACTGGATCGGGAGCGACTACTTTTGCCCGGGTGAGCACGGCGCCTTTGCCCCGCTGCATCACAGCCTGCTCGGCGGCGGCGACCCCTTCATGGTGCTGCCCGACTTTCGCCCCTACAGCGATGCACAACAAGCGGTTGACCGGTGCTACCGCGACCAGGCCGCGTGGGCCGCAAAGGCGATCCTCAACGTCGCTCGCGTGGGCAAGTTTTCCAGTGACCGCACGATCCGTGAATACGCGGAGCAGATCTGGCGGCTGCCCGCTGCGCCGCTGGCGTAGCGGCGAGCGGCGTGGACGAAAGGCGTGATGCGGCGCGCACGGCTCATTGCGTTGTGCCTGGTGCTTTGGTGCGTGCTGCTGCTGCCTCCGCCGCTCGCGCTCGGCGGGGCGGCAGGCGAGGGCGCGCCGGGCGCTTCTGCGCCTGCACCGAAATCGGTGGCGGGCGGGGCTGGCGCCCGCGGCGGAGAGGGTATCGGGCATCACAGCGGCGGCGTGCCGCGGCTCGCGCTGAGCGGCGAGGTGGCAGGCGAGTTTGCATTTACATCCGCCTCGGGCGAGGTCTCGGTTGCGGGGCCGTTTCGGGTAAATCTTTCGACTGACGAGTCGCTCCGCGCTCAGCTCTCTCTAAGCGCGCCCGAGGCCAGCGTCCCCGGGCTGCTGTTGCGTGACCTCAAAATCGAAGCGCAGGCCGATGCAGCGCGGCGCGTCCTTGAGGTGAGCGTGGCGGAGTTTTCCGCGCTCGGCGGCCAGGTCGCGCTGCGCCCGTTTGCGATTGATTTTTCAGAGGAGGCGGGGCCGCCCGTACTTTCCGTGATTGCGGAGCTGCGCGGTTTTTCTTTGGCGCAGCTCAGCGACTTCGTGCCCGAAACGTTGCGTGAAGCCAGCGGCCGGATCAGCGGGCAAATCGCCCTTCGCTGGAGCGCGGCCGGCGGCCTGCAAATCGGCGAGGGCGCGCTCTCGATCCATGCGGATGAGGCGCCGCAGATCACGCTGACCGCCATGCCCGGCTTCCTGACTCAGCACACGACGCGGCGGATTCAGATCCTGCCCGCGAGTTTTGGGCGGCTGGCCCGTTGGCTCTCGCTCGAAAATCCCGCCTACGACACGATGGAGGCGGTAGAGCTGGGCACACAGCCACTCGCCGTCGAGAGCCTGAGCGTCGCGCTCTATCCCGATGGGCCCGACGGCCCGCGCTCGGCAGCGGTCAGCCTCGTAGCGCGGCCCGTGAGCGGCGCCGTCGTGAAGCGGCTGCGCTTCGACATCAATGTCTCCGGCCCGCTCGATCAGGTGCTGCGGCTCGGCGCGACTGACTCGGTCAGCCTGAACTTTGGCGCACAGCGAGCCGCGGCGGCCGAGTGAAACCTGGGTTGCGAACGCGGGCCGGACTTGCTCCTGTTTGTGCCATGTTATCCCTACGAGTCTGTCTGCTTTCCCTGCTGCTGCCTCTTTTTGCGGTGGGCTGCATCAACGTGAAAATGCAACCGATTGAAATTCACGCGACGGTCGATGTGAACGTGAAGATCGACCGCGAGCTCGACGACTTCTTCGGCGATCTCGACCGGAAATCAACGACGCTCACACCCGCCGAGCCCACGTCCTGATCGCGCTACGCTTCGCATCCGCACTGTTTTTTAACCCCTGTACTCTCATGAAAACATTTTTCCAAATGCTCCTTCTCGCCCTGTTCCTCGGCGTGCCTGCGCTCGTGACTCACGCGGCGGACGACCTCAGCGCCGTGCGCGCGCGGATGGAGGAAAGGCTGCCGACCATCGACGACCTCAAGGCCAAAGGCGCGGTGGGCGAAAACAATCAAGGCTACCTCGAAGTGCGCGACGCAGCGGCAGGCGGCAGTAATGCGCGCAACATCGTATCCGCCGAAAATCGCGACCGTGGGACAGTCTACTCCGCCATTGCCGAGAAAAACAAAACCACCAGCGAGCAAGTGGGCCGAGCCCGCGCGCGCCGCATCGCGGCCAACAGTGCGGCGGGCGTCTGGCTCCAGCGCGAAAACGGCGAGTGGTATAAGAAGTAGGGTGCGCGCGTTAATATCCTCCCCATTCTCGTTCGCACCGTTCCGGCTCCGCGGGTGTCCGCCCGCCAGCCCTCTGCCTGTTTCCCATTTCCGGCCCCCCGCTTTTCGCACCAATCGCGCTATGGACGTAAACGACCGCCTCGCCCGCCACCTCCTGAGCCGTGAGCCCGATACGGCTCGCGCGCTCTTTGTCGCGCCGACTGCCAGTATTCAGGGCGACGTCGTTTTGAGCGAAAACAGCAGCGTGTTTTATGGTGCGGTGTTGCGCGGCGATATTGCCGAAATCCGCATCGGCGCGGGCACCAACATTCAGGACAACGCTGTCGTGCATCTGGCCGACGATCTCGGCGCGCACATCGGCGAGTGGTGCACGATCGGCCATGCGGCGATTATTCACGCCTGCACGATAGGCGACGAGTGCTTGATCGGCATGGGCGCGACCGTGCTCGACGGCGCAGTCGTGGGCGAGCGCAGCATTGTGGGCGCCAACTCGCTCGTGCCCCAAGGCATGCAAGTCCCGCCCGGGTCGATGGTCTATGGCTCTCCCGCAAAAGTCATCCGTCCCCTGCGCGCCGAGGAACTCGCCTTCCTCAAAAAATCCGCTGATAAATACATCGCCGTCGCCCGCGCCCACGCCGCTTACCAAGCCCGCCGCCGTGCTGTGCCCGCCAAGTGATGTAGCGTTTTCAGCGGCCAGGAGCTCCGCGTAGCGGCCTATCCCCACGGTATCGTGAGGTACGGGGAGGAGAGCCTCGCTCGGCGTTAAACACTCGTGCTCCCGCAGTGGTCTATCTTGGTGAGCAGTTGGAGTGTTCAAGTAAGGGCTTTAAGTCTTCCCGCAAAGGATTTGGCTGGGGCTCGACAGCCCGTGATGAGTGGGCTGCTGATGAGGTGCTTCTTTCCTCTCCAGTCTGATCACTCCTCTCCCGTTCAGATTGGTCCCCCTCCTTTACCCCTCTTTATTTATGCAGATTTTAACGGCTGGGGTTTTCTTGGTGTGTGGATTTGTTTTTGGGGCGGCTGGGCTTCGGGCTGAGCAGGAGGGAGGAGAAGTGACTGCGGTGGCTGGAAATGCGGTGGGGTGGAGTGATGGGGAGATCGAGCGGTTTTTGCTGAGGGCGCGTGGTCAGTATGTGGCTGGGGAGTTGGAGGCGGCGTTGGCGAGTTATCGTGAGTTGTCGGCGCGCTTTCCCGACCGGCGCGAGTTTGCGGTGGCGGTTGAGCGGCTGGAGCGCGAGCTCGCGGGGCGGCGTGTGGCGCCGCGTTTGCAGACTCGGCAGGAGATGCTGGCGGAGGTGGATGAGAGCTGGCGTCGCCCGAGGCTTTTTGAGGAGCAGGCGGCGGTGGAAGGGGCGGCTTCGCCTGCGGTGAGCTCGCTTTCACGTAAGCTCGATGGAATCGTGTTTCCGGAGCTGAGTTTTACGCGTGTGGAGATCGGCCGGGTGGTGAGCGCGTTGAGTGCGGCTTCGGTCGAGTTTGATCGCACGGGCAGCGACTCCGCCGGAGCACCCGATTTGCCGCGCGGGGTAAACCTCGTGTTGCTCGATCCGGTCGAGCAGCAGCCGACTGTCACGCTCACGCTGCGAAACACTTCGCTGCGGCGCGTCCTCGATTTCGTTACCCAGTCGATTGGCTACCAATACGAGTTGCAGGGGGATGCGGTGGTGCTGCGGCCCGGCGGTGAGTCGAGCCCGCTGGAGACGGATTTCTTTCCCGTTTCCCGCGCAACGGTTTTGCGGATGATGGGGCAGGGCTGGCAGCCTCCGGCCTCTGCTCCCACTGCGCAGCAGGGTGCCTTTTCCTCCGCTGGCGGGAGCGGCGCGCCTGCCTTCACCGGACAGGAGGCGCCCGCGCTGCGGTATTTTT
The DNA here is from genome assembly GCF_001580015.1 of Cephaloticoccus primus. Classification (GTDB taxonomy): domain Bacteria; phylum Verrucomicrobiota; class Verrucomicrobiia; order Opitutales; family Opitutaceae; genus Cephaloticoccus; species Cephaloticoccus primus. The sequence goes on along the minus strand of NZ_LSZQ01000046.1, from coordinate 46,984 downwards.
TGCAACAAGCGGGGGTGAACTTTGAGGGCACAGCCGGCAGCAGCCTCGCCTACGACGGCTCCTCAATCATCGTCACGCACACCGCGCTCAACCTGGAGCGGATCCGCAACCTCCTGCACCGCTACAACGACATCCGGCAGGTCGAGATCGAGGCCAAGTTTATGGAAGTCGCCGAAGGCGCGCTGGAGGAGCTCGGCATAAGCTGGAGCCTGAGCACCAAGCCCACGCAGCGAAACGCCGGAGCGCAGGCGAGGTACGCGATTTCGGGGCGGCCGCTCTCTGCTGCGTTTTCCAGCAGCGGTACCACCCAGCGCGGCTCGATCACGCGGCCCGCGACGGTCAGCCCCAGCGGTGAGCTCACGGAGGGCATCGACGCCACCTTTGACAACAGCCCGCCCGCGATCCCCGGGGCGCCCTCCCTCGGCGTCGGGGCCAGCGCGCTGGCGAGTGTGACCGGCGTGATCGGCGAGTTTGACGTCAACGCAGTCGTGCGCGCGCTCTCGCAAAAACAGGGTACCGACCTGCTCAGCGCGCCCAAGGTTACCGTCCTCTCCGGCAATACCGCCACGATCACCGTGGCCCAGGAGCTGCGTTACCCGCAGAGTTTCGGGCAAACGCAAAGCCAGGTGGGCACGGGCAGTGCGAGCGGTGGCGGCTCCGCCGGTGTGGCGATCACCGCTGGCACGCCGCAGGATTTTACCACGCGCAACGTCGGCGTGGAGCTGCGCGTTACCCCGATTGTCGAGGAAGACGACTACAGCATCAGCCTGGACCTGAACCCGCGCGTGACCGAGTTTGACGGCTTTGTGGAGTACGGCGGCCCCAGCGTGGCGATCTCCGGGAGCACGACCGTCAACGTGCCCTCCGGCTTTTATCAGCCGATCTTCTCCGTGCGCGACATCTCGACGAAAGTTACCATCTGGGACGGAGCCACGCTGATCATGGGCGGGCTCACCCGCGAAGAGGTGAAAAAGGTAAACGACAAAGTCCCCGTCGTGGGCGACATCCCCGGGCTCGGGCGCCTGTTCAAGTCCAGCGGCCAAAGCGCCCAAAAGCGCAACCTGCTGATCTTCGTCACGGCCAACCTGCTCAGCCCCGGTGGCTCGCCGAAAAACCAGTCGCTGCCCCACCTGCGCGCCAACTCGCTGTTCCAGAACCCCGTCCTCATCACCCCCGAAACCAGCCTCCCACGTCAACAGCTCCCTGCACAAAACACGCCCCCCGAAGAACACAGAACACTCGACCCATAGGGCCCACCCGCACATCGGCCGATTTGGGTCTCCCTACAAAGGAAGGAGAGGTGGGGCACCGCAGCGGTGGCGGGGCTAAACCAAGGCTATTGGAAATAGAGCGTGAGGGCGATTGTGGTGGCGAGGAGCAGGCGGTAGAGCGCAAAGGCGGACAGGCCGTGGCGGGTGAGGATTTTTATCAAAAACTTTACTGCTAGGGCGGCGGAGGCGGCTGCGACAGCCACGCCGAGAAGCACGCTCGACCAGCCAAAGACTTCGATCATCGCAGGGCCGCTGCGCCAGCCTTTGAGGATGGCCGCGCCAGCGAGGACGGGCAGTCCGACGAGGAAGCTAAACTCGGCAGCCTTTGCAGGGCTGAGTCCGGCCCAATAGCCGCCGACGATTGTGAGCATGGAGCGGCTGGCCCCGGGCCACAGTGCGAAGCACTGGATGAGGCCGATCTTGAGGGCTTCGCGCGGGCTGAGCTGCGCGGGCTCCTTTTCGGCGCGCGGCGCGGCTGGCGCTGACTGGACTGCGGTGGCATGTTTTGCGACTTGGGCGCGCCGCCAGCGCTCGGCCCAGAGCATGAGGACTGCGCCGCCCACGAGCCCGATCAACACGGTAGCGACGGAGAACAGGTAGTGCTCAATCAGGTCGCTGGCGGCGAGTCCCACGAGTGCGACGGGCACGAAGGCCAGCACGAGATTGCGCAGCAGGAGTAGCCCCGCGCGGTCGCGGCCCATGAGTCCGCGCAGCATCAGCACACAGCGCGACCAATACAGCGACAGGACGGCGAGGATGGCACCGATCTGGATAACGACGGTGTAGGTATCGGCGGCGAGCTTCAGGGTGAGCGGCTCGCCACTCGGGTTTTCGGGCGAGGGCGCTTTGTGCCAGAGCGGTTGTCCGGCCGCGTCGCTCAGCGGCTGCCCGGAGTCCAGGCGCAGAAACTGGTTCGTCAGGATGAGGTGCCCTGTGGAAGAGACGGGGAGAAACTCGGTGACGCCTTCGACGAGCCCGAGGATGATCGCGTCGAGCGGTGCGAGCCTGGCGAGCGGTTGGCGGTGCGGCTGCGGGTCGCGCGACTCGCGCGCGAGGCTGGGCGGCTGGCCTGCGTTTGCGGCTTCTGTGCTGGCCTCATTTGTTGCGCCGTGGCTCGGCGCGGTCGTGGCGAGTGTGGCGAGCAGGAGTGGTAAACCGAGGAGGCATGAGAGGGCGCAGAGAGGCCTTGGGCGTAGGTGCACAGCGCGTTTGCTGCGGTGTTTGCCGAGCTGCGGCAAATTTATTTGCGGCACTGAGGCTGGCTTGGCTGCCTTGTGCGGACATGCCCATTTTAAAAGAATTGACCGCGCAGCTTCTGGAGGGCGCCGAGCTCTCGGCGGAGCAGGTGGAGGCGGCGACGCAGGCGCTGGAGTCGCCCGAGGTGCCGGATTTTGAGAAGGCGGACTTCCTCAGCGCGTTGTCCGAAAAAGGCGAGACAGCCGGGGAAATCGCAGCGTTTGCACGGGCGTTTCGCCGGCGCGCGCTCGACCCCGGGATGCAGGACTGGGCGGCGCGCGCGATCGACATTGTGGGGACGGGCGGCGACCACTCGGGCGGGTTTAACATATCGAGCCTGGTCGTGCTCACGCTGGCGGCGGCGGGCGTTCCGGCGATGAAGCACGGTAACCGCGGGATCACCTCGAAGTGCGGCAGCGCGGATCTGCTGGCCGCGCTGGGCGTCGATCTTTTCGCGCCGCCCGCAGTGCTGCGCCGCGCGATGGAGGAGCTCGGCTTTGTGTTTTTCTTCGCGCCCAATTTTCACCCCGCCTTCAAGCACATCACGCCGGTGCGCAAAACGCTCGCGGGGCAGGGCAAGCGCACGGTGTTTAACATCCTCGGGCCGCTCATTAACCCGGGGCGTCCCGCGCATGTGCTGCTCGGCAGTTTTTCCAAAACATGGGTGCCGCGGCTGGCGGCGGCGCTCGCGGCGCTGGAGCCGCAAGCAGGGCTCGTCGTCCACGGCGTGATTTCTGAGGGCAAAGGGATCGACGAAGTCACTACGGCGACCCGTAACCGCGTTGTCGGTGTGGGCCGCGCGGCGGCGATCGACGCGACCTGGGAGCCCGAGCACTACGGGTTGCAGCCCGCCTCGTTTGCCGATCTCCAGGGCGGCGACCTCGCGCAAAACCTCGCAATCGTCGAGGCCCTGCTCGCGGGCAAAGCCCCGCGCGGGCTCGAAGACACGGTCGTCCTCAACGCGGCGATTTCGCTCTGGCTGGTGGGCAAGACCAAGACCGTCGAAGACGGACTTGAGCCCGCGCGCGAGCTGCTGCTTGGCGGGGCAGTGCGCCGCAAGATCGAGGACACCCGCCAATTTTACCGCAACGCATGAGCCGCCGTTACTTTGGTACTGACGGCGTGCGCGGGCCGGTCGGCGGCGCACTCGTGAATCCCGATTTTTTTGCTCGCTTGAGTGCGGCAGCCGTCGAGTGGGCGAAGACCCAGGCGGGCCGCAGTGGCAGCGTGGCTGGTAGTGAGGGCGGCACCCGTGAAGTTGCCGGAGCCGATGAACGCAGGAGCGAGGGGGCGCGGCCTTTGCGCGTGCTCATCGGCCGCGACACGCGGGCGAGCGGCCCGGAACTTGAGCGCGGCGTAATCGCGGGCGTGCTCGCGGCGGGGGCCGAGCCGGTGCGGCTCGGCGTGCTGCCGACTCCGGCGGTCGCGCGTGCGGTCAAGACGACGGGCGCCGCGCTCGGCGTCGTGATCACCGCCTCGCACAATCCGGCGAGCGATAACGGGATCAAGTTTTTCACCTCCTTCGGTACGAAACTCACCGATGCGGATGAGGCGCAGATCGAGCACCTGCTGCCCGAGGCAGTGCCACTCGGCGCGGTGGAGGCAGCCCAAACAACCGCGTGCGACGAGACTGCGCTCACGGCTTACGTGCAGGCGCACGCGCAGCTATTGCCCGCGCAGTCGCTGGCGGGCTGGCGGATCGCGGTCGATACGGCCAACGGCGCGACTGTGAGCGCGACCCCGGTCGCGTTGCGCGCGCTCGGCGCGGAGATCGTGGGGATCGGCGACCAGCCAGACGGGCACAACATCAATGCCGGCCTGGGCAGCGAGCATCCCGAAAAGCTCGCCGCGCTCGTGCGCGAATCCGGCGCGCGGCTCGGCGTCGTCCACGATGGCGATGGCGACCGCTGCATCTTGATCGACGAGCTCGGGGCGGTGCTCGATGGCGACGAGATTTTAACGATCCTCGCACTGGATGCGCTGCGGCGCGGGGCGCTGGCCCGCGATACGCTGGTGATCACCGTGCAGAGTAATCTGGGCGTCGATGCGGCGATTGGTGCCGCAGGCGGGCGCGTGCTGCGAACCAACGTGGGCGACCGCTACGTCAGCGAGCGGATGCGCGCCGAAGGCGCGGCCCTCGGCGGCGAATCGAGTGGCCACATCATCTGCGCGGATATTTCACCGACGGGCGATGGACTCGTCACCGCGCTGCGCGTGATCGATGTGATGCGGCGCAGCGGCCAACCGCTTTCCGCGCTTCGCGGCGAGCTCCGGAAATTTCCGCAAAAAACCTCGGCTCATCGCGTGCCCGAACGGCGCGCTCTCGGGAGCTGTCCGAAACTCCAGACGGCGATTCGGGAGCTGGAAGCCGCATTTAATAAAAGCGGGGAAACCGCCACCACTGGCTGCGTAGGAACGGGCCGCGTGATGGTGCGCTACTCGGGTACGGAGCTGAAGCTGCGCTTCCTCGTCGAAGCAGGCGAAGAGACGCTTGCCGCAGGCGCGCTTGCCCAGCTCGAAACCGCCGCCCGAGCCGACGGACTCTTTGAGCCCACCCAATAAATCAGTCCAAGACCGCCACTGCGCGTGGGGTGGCAGGCGGTGCCTGCACCCATTTACTGTGCCGCTTGTTCATCGGGCCTTCTGCCCGACAAACAAGCGGCACAGTAAGGGATACCCGACCTTCGGTCGGGGTCTTCAACTGGCTTTTCGGGCGGGGTGTCGTTGCCGCCGCGTCCGGAGCTGGATTCCCTGTTAGCCCAAAAAGTCCGCCCCCAATGAGTTTTCCGCTTCATTCGCATTTGATGCTTCCAGTCCTGTCGCAACGCGACAGGGGAGGTTCATGTAAATTTGCGATTTTGTTCGGGCGCGCAGCGCACGCGGCAAAATCGCAAATTCAATGGAAGTGGCGACCCGCCACCGCCCCACGCGTAGTGGAGGTCTGCGACGGGAAGCCTTGCAGCACTGACTTGCTCGGCGAGTGGCTGAGGCCTTGAGTCGGCTACATGTCGGCTGCCCCGCCACCTCGCCCGCAGGATGCGCTGAGTGCGCCGCAGCAAAAGCTGTTTGAAAACGCTCGCCGCGCTTTTGAGCAGGGCAATTGGGACTACGCGCTCACTGCCTGCGAAACGATCCTTGCGGCGCGGCCCGAGTGCTTGGCTGCCCGCCGGCTTCAACGGGCGGCCCTTGTCAAAAAAATCGCGCTGTGGCCCACATGGCTGCGGAAAGCTCGCGGCGGACTCTCTGCGCTGCTCCTGACTGTGTCGGCGAGGCGGGCCAAAAATCCGCGAGGGCGACTCCGTTTGGCAGAACGGCACTTGCTCAAAAATCCCTACGACATTGCGGCGCTCACGCTCATGGGCGAAGCCGCTGCGGCACTGGGCTGGGCCGATACCTCCGTCTTTGCCTACGAAGCGATCCGCGAGATTGAGCCACGCAATCAGGCAAATCTGCTGGCACTCGGCGAGGCCCTCTTGGCCGCCGGGCGTCACACCGAAGCCCTGAGCGCGGCCGACGCGCTTTTAGCGCAAAATCCGGTCGACGGCACCGCGCAGGCACTCATGCGCAAAGCCTCAATCGCCCAAACGCTGGAGAAGGGAAACTGGGCGGCGGAAGGCGACTTCCGCAGCAAACTCAAAAAACCGTAGCCTCAGAGGCCGAGCAGGAACTGGAGGGATTGGTCGCACTCGAAGGGCACGTCGTGACCGGTGGCGGGGTAGACGACCAGCTCCTTGGGCGAGGTGATTTTATTGTAGGCTGCGAATTGGGTATGCGGCGGCGTGATGGTGTCCATCAGCCCGGTGTAGAATTGGACCTGGGCTTTGATGCGGGGCGCGAGGTGTTGGCAGTCGACGTAGCCGAGTCGGGTAAAAATCTGGTCGGCGCGCTCATGTTTGGGATCGAAGTTGTAGAAGTAGTGGCCGAGTTCGCCGTAGGCATCGACGGCGCGGTCTGTCTCCCATACGCGGCGGTAGTCGCAGAGAAAGGGCGCCCCGATGACCGCGCGTTTGATGCGCGGCTCCAGTGCGGCGCAGGCCAGCCCGAGTCCACCGCCCTGCGAACAGCCGATCACTCCGAGCCGCTCTGGGTCGACTTCCTCGAAGCGCATAAGGACGCGGGCGAGCTGCGCGGTATCGAGGAAGATCTGGCGGAAGAGCAGTTTGCGCGGATCGGGGTCGTCGATGCCGCGAACGATGTGCCCCATGTAAGTGGTGCCGCGCACGGTGCTGTTGTCCTCGGAGCGGCCGCCCTGGCCGCGGGCGTCGAGTGCCGCGACGCAAAAGCCTTCGCCGCTGTAGACGAGTTTGGACAGAAATCGCTGACTGCTTCCCGCATAGCCGTGAAACTGAAGGAGCGCCGGGCATTTCCCGTCGGCTCCTCCCTCCGCGCGATTTTTGGGGCGCAGGTATCTGGCGTAAACCCGCGCGCCTCCCACACCGGTGAACCACAGGTCAAAGGCCTCGCTGTTTCGGGGGCTGAGCTCTTTGCTGGGGACGAGCTCGGGCTGCGGGTCAGTGGCATCGAGCTCGCGGAGGGCGGCGTCCCAATACGCATCAAAGTCGGCCGGGCGCGGGTTGCGGCCCTGATAGTTGTGGAGCTCGGCGAGTAATTCTTGGGTGAGGGGCATAAGGCCGCCCACGCTGAAATCTCCCATCGGCGAGGCAAGCCTGCTCCGCCGCCATTCCAGCGCATGCCCCTACGCGTGGGGCGGGGTCGCAGACCCCTTTATTTTGCGAGCCGCTCGTTGGCGGCTCGTCGGTCGCCACTTCCATTGAATTTGCGATTTTGCCCGTGCGCTTTGCACCCGCCCTCCCGCCCAAAATCGCAAATTTAACGGGACCTTCCCCAGTCGCGTTGCGACTGGGAAGAAACTCAAAATGCAGATGGAGCCCGTTTGGGCGCGGCGAAAAAGTTGACGGGTTGAATCACCGACTAATGGTCGGGCCCTTTCTACTGTGCGGTTTGCTCGGCGGGCGGTACGCCCGCCGAGCAAACCGCACAGTAAATGGGAGCAGGCACCGCCATAAGACCGGTCTGCGACCGCGCCCCACGCGCAGTGGGGGCTTCTGGAAGCGTCGGTCAGACTGCCGCAGGTGGGCGCGGGCGGTATTTTGTCAGCCAGCCTTCGGCGAGGGCCACGGCGCTGAGCATCAGTGCGCCGCTGAGGAGTAATTGCGGGACTGCCGCTTGCTCGCGAAAAAAGAGGAGCGAGACGAGGACGCCGATCGGGATTTTCGCGTTGTTCATCACGGCGAGGGTGCCCGCGTTGACGCGGAGGGCGCCGAGGTTCCACCAGAAGAAACCGATGCCCGAGGCGATGATTCCCAGGTAGGCGATGGTGCCGAGCTGGGCGGCACTGGGGCGAAAGCCGGGCCAGTCGGTGCTGAAGAGCGAAGCGGCGAGGCTCGCGCCGAGCGCGCCGAGGTAGAGCAGCCCGAAAAGCTCGCGCTCACGAAGGCCGGCAGGAGCGCGTGCCCGCTCGCGCCGCCAGGCGAGCTGGCCGAGCGCGAAGCACAGGTTGGACAGTTGCATGAGGCCGAAGCCCGCTGCGATGCCCGCCAGCGCGAGTGAGTGCCAGAGCATGACCGAGGCCCCCGCAATCGAGAGCAGCGCCGCCCAGAAATGCCGCCACTGCCAGCGGCGCTCAATCGCCGCATCGAGCAGCGCGACATAAACGGGTGTGAAGATCGTGAAGAGCACGACTTCGTGCGCGGCCAGAAACGCAAAGGCGCGCAGGTACAGCGTGTACATGATGCCAAACTGGAGCGCACCGATGGACGCCAGCCGCCACGCTTGGCGCGCGGGGATGCGCCGCAGTTTTAAAAAGGGCACAAAAACGAGTGCCGCAAAGAGGAGCCGCAGCACGACGACGGCAGTCGGGTCCAGCGTGGTGAGCTGGCCTTTGATCAGACCGAAGGAAAAGGCCCAGGTCAGCGAGGTGAGGATCAGATAAAACATGCGGCGGGCGGGAGGAGGCGGGAGGGGCGCGGTCGGGCGCGTGTGAGTGAGGCGTTGTGGTGGCTTGGTCGCCTGGCTGGCGTTAGCCGTTGGGGAGCGCGGCACTTAACGCACGCCTTTTTAGCCCACTCCGCGTGGGGCGGTGGCGTGGCGCCACGTGCCATTCAATTTGCGATTTTGCCACGTGCGCTTTGCGCCCGAACAAAATCGCAAATTTAAGGATCTCCCCCCCTGTCGCTTCGCGACAGGACGCGAGGCATCAAATGCGAATGGAGCGAGTACCCATTGGGGCGAGGTGAGAAAGTTTACGGGTAAACTCCTACCCGACCGAAGGTCGGAAGTTTTCAACTGTGTGGTTTGTGCATCGGGCGGAACGCCCGATGTACAAACCGCACAGTAAATGGGAGCAGGCACCGCCTGCCGCCGCCCGCGTAGGGCCGCCCTGCCGCCCCACGCGCAGTGGAGTCTTCGACTCTTTTATCCAGCGAGGCCCTCGTTGGGGCCTCGTCAGGAGTCGTATCAATTCGTTGGATACGCTTTTTAAACGCGGAAGATCGCGCCGAGTTTTTTGCCGAGCAGCAGGCTCATGCCGACGATTGTCACGCCCAGGAAAACCATTGCCCAGACGCCGAGTGCGCTGGCGATAAACTTGCCCTCACCGATGAGCTGGAAGAGCTCCATGATCGCCTTGGTGATCGGGTAGTAGAGCTGTTTTTGCGCGAGGATCAGCGAGTCGGAGACTTCGAGCATGGCGAAGGAAAAGGCGAGCAGCCCGCCGGCGATCAGGTTGGCCATGATGAGCGGCAGGGTGATTTTGATCGTCGCCTTTAGCGGTGGGCAGCCGAGGTTTTGCGCGGCTTCTTCGAGCGTCTCGCTGGTCTGCTGAAAACCGGCCACGGCGGAGCGCACGACGTAGGGCAGGCGGCGCACGGAGTAGGCGATGATGAGCAGGACGCTCGGGTTTTCGACCGGGTTTATGAAGTCAAAGAGACGCCCCTCCTGCGACATCGCGAGGTAGCCAAAGGCGAGCACCAGCCCGGGCACGGCCAGCGGCATCATGGCGAGCGAGTCCAGCACCTGGCGGCCGGCGAGCCGGCTGCGGACGACGACGTAGGCGATGGCGATGCCGAGCCCGATGTCGATGAGTGTGGAGAGGCTGGCGAACTTCAGACTGTTGGCGATTGCGGGGACGGTGAGCTCGCGGCCGAGCGCGAGCCCGAAGTTTTCGAGCGTGAAGCCCCGCGGCAGGACGCTGCCGTACCAGTCGCTCGAAAAGGCGACGAGCACGACGCCCAGGTGCGGCAGGATCGCGACAAAGGTCACGCTCGCGAACAGTAGCGTGCACAGCGCGCGGCGCAGCGGCGGCAGCTCGCGCGGGCCGCTCGTCGTCGCGGCCTTGGGTGCCGTGGCGTGGCCGCTGCGGCCAAAGAGTCCCTTGCCCAGCGCGTAGAGCGCGACCGAGCTTGCGAGCATCACCGTGACCAGTGCGTAGGGAAACGGGTTTCCGCCGATGTCGCGCAGCCCGTAGTAGATCTGCACGGGCGTGACGCGCGCGTAGTCAAAGACCAGCGGTGTGCCCAGCTCCGTGAAGGCCCAGATAAACACGATGGTGCCGCCCGCGAAGAGCCCGGGCTTGATGAGCGGCAGCGTGATTTTGAAAAACCGGCGCAGCCCCGTACAGCCGAGGTTTTCGGCGGCCTCTTCCATCGCCGGGTCGATGTTGGCGAGCGCGGCGACGGCGTTGAGGTAGATGATCGGGTACAGCGAGAGCGCCTGGATCAGCGCGACGCCCCAGAACTGGTTGAGCGCAAACCAGTCGAAGGCCCAGCCCTCGGGCCGCAAGCCGCTCGCGATCAGCAGGCTGTTTACTGCGCCGTACTGGCCGAAGATTTGCCTGATCCCTATCGCGCCGACAAAGGGCGGCAGGATCATCGGCACGAGGACGAGCGAGCCGAGCAGCGTCTTCCCGGGAAAGGCGAAGCGCTCGGAGACGAAGGCCAGCGGCAGGGCGACGAGCATCGCCAGCACCGTCGTCGCGCAGGCGAGCAGGAAGGAGTTTCGCAGCCCGCCGAGGTAGAGTGGGTCGCTCAGTAGCACCGCAAAGTACTCCACCGTGAAGCGGCCATCGGCATCGAAGAAACCACCCTTCAGGATCTGGAGAATCGGCCACAGAAAAAACGCGGCGAAGAACACCGCGGTCAGGGCAAAGACGAGGCGCGCAAAATTGGCCGACATCGCGCGCGACGCTGCGAGTGCCACCGGATTATGCAAGCGGCAGAGAAGACGGCGCACCAACGAGCGGCTCGCAAAATGAAAGGGTCGAAGACCCCTGCGCGTGGGGCGGTGGCGTGGCGCCACGTGCCATTCAATTTGGGAATCGGCCTCGACGCTGCGCGTCGAAGCACGATTCCCAAATTTGCCCCCCAGTCGCGTTGCGACTGGGAAATGTGGCCTCAAATGCAAATGAAGCGGAAACCCATTGGGGCGCGGCGAAAAAGTTTACGGGTTAAACTCCCACCTGAGCTCCATTCAGGGAGTTTATTCTACTGTGCGGTTTGCTCGGCGGGCGTTCCGCCCGCCGAGCAAACCGCACAGTAAATGGGAGCAGGCATCGCCTGCCGCCGCCCGCGCAGGGCCGCCCTTGCGCGCCGCCATGTACGTTAGGGTTCCATACATTATAGTGCGTAATACTGCTTATTAGTATTACCCTCTTTAGACAGGCGTGGGACGATTTGTCATGAAGCGGCGCGATGAACCCTGCCCCGAGCGGGGCTGTAACGAGTGTTGCGGCCCCATACCTGAAGCTCTTTCGCCGCGCACAGCTACTCTGTGTGTGCGCGTTGGCTTGGGGCGCCTGGGGTTCGCCTGCTGTGGCGCAGGTTACGCTGCCTGCGGGCATCGTCACCTGGGGCGGCGCGGGCGCGGATGACAATTGGGCGACCCCCGAAAACTGGGCCAGCGGCGCAGTTCCCGCGTCGGGCGCAGATGTGCTCTTCGCCAAGCTGTCACCCGATGGGGCTGAGCAGCAGCCGCGCGTTTTGGATAATCCGGTACGGACCTTGCGCTCGCTGTGGTTTGAGGCGGGGGATTTTTACACGCTGAGTGGCCCGGAGGCACTCAGACTCGGCAGCGGCCTCAGTGCCGGTGGAGACTTGCTTGTGGTGAACTCGCTCAAGGCCGACGGGAGCCTCTCCGGCCACTCCGAGATCAATATCGAGCGCGTTATCCAGATCGCTGCCGGTAGTTTTGGCGGCGGCTTTGGGCGAATCGCCAACTACTCGGAGGCAGGGCTGCGCTTGGGCGCTGTCTTCAATCTCTCCAATAACAAGCTGCGGATCGGCGGGACTGGAGCGACACACTTTGCGGGCGGGACTGCGGGGAGTGGGACAATCGCCGTGGGCGGTGTGGCCGGTGAGCGGCCGCACTTGATCTTCGGGGGAACCGACGGGCTGGGCGTGGCAGGCGCGATCACTGTCGATGCGGGCGGCATGGCCGTTGTGCGTGGAGTGGGCGCACTCGGCTTTGCCCAAAAAACGGTAAACAGCGGCGGCACCTTGGCCTTTCGCTCGGACGCGGGCGTCGCGGTCACCTACGGCGTGAGCGGGCAGACGCTCCAGGTCGCCGGACACGGGCAGACCCGCAACGACGACACGGGGCCCATCGGCGCGATCTACAGCGACGGCGGCAGCAATCAGGTAAACTTCAGGATCAACATGGTCGGCACCGAGGGCGTGAGCTTCGGCTCGCGCGGCGAGCTCACGGGCGGGCTCACGCTGGCCGGACGGATCTCGGGCAACGGACCATTCATCAAGGTCGGTACCGGCCTCATCACGCTGAGCAACACGCACAACAACTGGAGCGGCAGCACGATCATCCGAGGCGGCGTCCTGCGGCTGGGGAGTGCGGCTGCGCTTCCCAGCACGAGCAATATCGTCTTCGACGGCGGGATCTTGGAGCTCGGCAGTGACGCGACGTTCAGCTTCGGCACGGGCCCGGGGCAAATCCAGTGGATGGGCTCTGGCGGCTTTTCGAACTCAGCTTCAAGTGCGAGTTCGGTCAACGTGGGAGCCGTCACTTGGGGGGAGGGCGGCTTCGTCCCCACGGGCTCGGCCCTTTTGCTAAACTCCCGCTACGCACGCGGGAATATTACGCTCTCTTCCGATATCGATCTCGGTAGCGAGCTGCGTGAGATCCGTGTGGAACGCGGGGAAAACCACATCGTTCATGCCCAAATGAGCGGTAAGCTCAGCGGGAGCGGTGGCGGGATACTCAAGACGGGCAGGGGCCTGCTATACCTCAACCAGCCCGACCATACGTACACGGGAGCGACGCTGATCCGCGAAGGAGCCCTGTGGCTGGAGGCTTTGGGGAGCAGCAACATCCAGCTCGACGGTGGAGTGCTCGTCATCGGAAAGGTGGGGACTACGGTACTCGATATTGGCAGCGGTGCAGGGCAGATCCAGTGGCTCGGCGACGGCGGACTTTCCGCCAGCAGCTCCTTTTCGAGCACTGTAAAACTGAGGCTGAACGGTGCTGAGGGTGAGCTCGACTGGGCGGCCTTTATCCCGCTGGGGCGCGAGCTGCGGCTCGGCCACTATTCGTCCGCCAACATACTTACCTGGGATACCGCGCTCAATCTTGGCGATGGGGAGCGGACGATCAGGATCGAGGGCGGGCGCAGCATCAGCACCAGTGATGTAGCCTTTAGCCAGGCGCTGCGCAGCACTGCGGCGGCGACGCTCAACCTCGTGGGGAATGGCCGGATCGACTTTGCCGTCGATAACGCCGAGCTGAAAGCGGGGCGGATCAATCTCTACGGTGCCGGGCTGCGGCTGCACAGCGCAGGCCGCCTCGCCGCCGCGGCCATGCTCTTCGACATCCGGCACGGCGGCCGCCTGATCCTCGATAACAGGGGAAGTGTCGGTAACCCGAATGTGGGCGGCAGCTTCGTGGCGGATCGGATTCACGACGAGGCGGTGATCCGCCTCAACGCGGGCACGCTTGTTTACCGGATCGGCTCGGCGGATACGTCCTACGAAAAGCTGGGTGAACTTACGCTCGACTCGGGGGCCAACGCCATCGAGTTCAGCGCGGCGGCCGGCGTGACGCACTTTGAGCTGGGCGCAGCCGCACTGCTCCGCGCCGCCGACTCGCGCAGCACACTCTACTTTAACGACGCACGGGCGCAGCTCGGGCTGACCAGTTCGGCGAGCGGTCTCGGCATTAACGATGCGGGCGGCGACTCGATCATCCCTTGGGCTGCGTACGACCAAGGCTGGCTGCGGCCGATTGCCGCCGGATCGGGTGCCGGTGCGGCACACTATCTCAACGCAATTCCCAACGAAGGCTACCACACGGGAGGGCAAGCGGGTTGGAACGGGGCCCACAACGTTAGGTTCCCGGGCCCTGTGATGCTCAATGCCGCGCGCACGGTGAACTCGCTCGTTCTGGGGACTGCGGGAGCCCTCAATACTGGCAGCTACACGCTGACGATCAACTCGGGCGGCCTGCTCGCCCGTGGGCAGCAAATCACCGGCAGCGGCTTGATCACGACTGGCGCAGGTCGCCCGCTCTACATTCACAGCTACGGTACCGGCACCGGCGTTGAGACAAAAGTGGCAGGTGCGGTCAGACTTGGCGGCGGGATGGATCTGGTAAAAACCGGCCCAAACACGCTTACGCTCAGCAGCACTGCGACGCACAAGCTCGGCGCGGTCTACATCCACCAAGGCACGCTTAAGCTGCAAGGAGGGACGCTCTCCGTCTCGGGCCCGATTACCATCGGCGACGGCGCAGGGACGGACATTCTGGAGCTCGCGCCCGACCGCTGGCACCAGCTCGTGAAAACCGGCGGCGGTTTCCCGAAGGTTATCTTAAAAGGCACACCCTACGATCCGCTCGGGCCGGAGTACGGCGGCGACCAGGCGATTCTGCGCTTGGGCGGCGGTACCAGACAGACGCTCGCCGGGCTGCACATCGAGCACCGCGGGACGATTGACTGGGCGGGCGGGCGCGGGGGCATGGGAAACATCCTGTGGATCGAGGAGCTCACCTTCAGCGACCCGAAGGCGCAGCTCTTCATGCGCAACTGGAACCATTTTGAAGACATCCTGCTCGTCCGCCACGGCGGCATGGCGCTCAGCCAGCTCCAGCAAATCGTCTTCGAGGGCTACCAAGACTACACCACCCAGTGGAAAGCGTATAACGCCGACTACATGCAAATCCTCCCCTTCGGTGCGCTCCCCGAGCCCTCGACCTATGGTGCCCTCCTCGGTACGCTAGGGCTGGGAGTAGTCGCGTGGCGCAAACGGCGGAACGGACGGCACACCAACGAGCAGTGCTGTTAAATAGAAGAGTCGAAGACTCGCACTGCACGTGGAGCGGGAGGGCGGCCCTACGCGGGCGGCGGCAGGCGGTGCCTGCATCCATTTACTGTGCGGTTTGTGCATCGGGCGGGACGCCCGATGCACAAACCGCACAGTAGAGAACCTCCGACCTTCGGTCGGCTAGGAGTTTACCCGTGAACTTTCTCACCTCGCCCCAATGGGTTTCCGTTTCATTCGCGCACGGGTTGAGGTACCTGACGAGCCGCCAACGAGCGGCTCGCAAAATGGAACGGTCGAAGACCGTGTCGCAACGCGACAGGGGGAGATTCATGTAAATTTGCGATTTTGGGCGGGAGGGCGGGCGCAAAGCGCACGGACAAAATCGCAAATTCAATGGAAGTGGCGACCCGCCACCGCTCCACGCGCAGTGGAAGCCCCAGGCTCTTTTACGTCTGCTGAGTCAGCCTTTGGAAGGCGGCCAGGGTTTCGCGGCTGACGTGGTGCTCGATGCCTTCGGCATCTTTTTGGGCGACGGCGGCGGGCACACCGATGGCCCGCAGGAAGTTCTCGACCGTCTGGTGGCGCGCCTTGGATTCGACTGCGATTTTCTTGCCCGTATCGGTCAGGAAAATCGCGCGGTAGGGCTGCGAGCTCACAAAGCCGTCGCGTTGCAGGCGGGCAATAGTGCGGTTTACAGTCACGTGGCTGACGCCGAGCAGTCGGGCCAGATCGGTCACGCGGGCCTCGCCCGTTGTCTCGACCAGATCGGCAATCGCTTCGACGTAGTCTTCGACTGTCTCGCGCGAGTGCGCCTCGCGGGTGCTGCGCAGCGCGGCGGCGCGGGCCGTTTCCATGGCTTCTCTCGTGGCCTTGGCGGCCCTGACCGTGGCGGCTTTGGAGCTGGCCTGGGGGGCCGGGGCGGCGCGTTTTGTTGTGAGCATGGAGGGCGGTGACAAGAGGCGCGGAAGGAGCGGGAGGGCGGGAGGGGCGGGGCAATGCGTAGCCAGAGATTCTCCTTGCTGTCGAAGGAAATAAATGTAACTGAGACTACGTTTCGTCTCTATAGGTACGAATTAATACCCATGATTACCAAGCTAAACAAAGATACATTTCGAATCGCGCGTGCGGCGCGTACGCTCAGTTGGGCGGCCGCACTCGGCGGGCTGGGAGCGGCCGGCTCGCTTTTCGCGCAGACTGCGCCCAGCGGCGGCGCCGATGCCGACCAAGCTGCCGTCGCGCTTGAGCGGATGCAGGTGGTGAGCACCGCGACGCGCACCGAGCGGCTGATCTCGGAGGTGCCGATCCGCACCGAGGTCGTCACCAACGAAGGCATGCACATGCGTGCGGCCTTTAACTTCTCACAGGCGATGGATCTGTTTAACGGCATCCGCGTCGAGAGCACCTGCCAAAACTGCAACACCTCGGAGGTGCTCATGCAGGGCCTCGGCGGCGCGTATAACCAGATCCTCTTCGACGGTGCGCCGCTCATGTCGGCGCTCGGTGGGGTTTACGGTCTGGAGCAAATCCCGACTGCTTTTGTCGATCGCATCGAGGTCGTGAAAGGCGGCAGCTCGGCGCTCTACGGCGCGGGCGCGGTCAGCGGCGTGATCAACCTCATCCCCATCCAGCCGCTGCGCAACGGCGGCTTCCTGCAAGTCGGCGTCGACGTGCAAAAGAGCGAGCCGGTCTGGCTGGCCGATGGGCGGCTCGACCGTGTGTTTGCCGAGGGCAAGGGCGGCCTCTCGTTCGTGTTTCAATCCAGCCAAAATGACCCGATCGACTTCAATGGCGACGGCTACAGCGAGATCACCGAAAAGGAGCTCGGCGTCGTCGGTGTGCAGGGCTGGTTCTCGCCGACCACGCGCACCCGGCTGCGCGGGAACTACCAGTACACCTGGGAAGAGCGCCGCGGCGGTAACCGCTTTGACCAGCCCGAGTACCTCTCCAACATCGCCGAGTCGCTCCAGACCAAGTACCACCGCGGCGGGCTGACCTGGGAGCAGGATGTGACGCAGGACTTCGATTTCTCGGTGGGCTACTCCTTCGCCTACATCGAGCGCGACAGCTTCTACGGCGGCCTCGGCGATGTGATCACCGACCCGACCGACCCAAATTACGATCCCGACGAGCTCGACCCCACGATTGCCGGAAGCGCGGCCTCTGACTCTTACGGCCAATACGGCTACACCAAGGACCCGCTGCACTACATCGACTCGCAGTTCAACTACCGCCTGGAAAAACACGCGCTCGCCTTTGGCGTGCAGTACAAGTGGGAAAAGTGACCGACGATAATCGCGACTTCGAGGGTAACACGATTAACCGGCTCACCGACGACAGCTTCTCCAACGTCGGCTTCTACCTGCAGGACGAGTGGACGGCTACGCCGCTCCTCAGCGTCATCGCCGGTGGCCGCGTCGATAAGAGCTCGGAGCTCGACGATGCGATTTTCTCGCCGCGGCTCGCCGTCGCCTACGAGGCCACGCCGAACCTGAAGCTGCGCGCCAGCGTGGCGACCGGCTTCCGCGCGCCGGAGGTCTTCGACGAAGACTTGCACGTGGACATCCTCGGCGGGGAGCAAGTCCGCATCCGCAACGATGCGGATCTCAAGGAAGAAAAGTCGATCACCGGCATGGCCGGTCTTGAGTGGCGCAACGATCCGGTGAAGCCCACCTGGGGCTTCGACATCACCGCCTCGCTCACCGACATCGATGACACCTTCCTGCTCGGGCCAAACCAGACCGACCCCGTGACCGGCGATCTTTATCAAGTGCGCAGCAATGCCTCGGGCTCCAAGGTCCAGGGCGTCGAGGCCAACTGGGTTTACCAGCCGCAAAAGGAATTCCGCTTCGAGCTGGGCGCGTCCTACTACCGCTCGCGCTACGATGAGGCCGAAGACATCTTCGACGACACGGAGGAGGGCGGCACGACGATCATCTCGACCCGCGACTACCTGATCACGCCCAAGTGGAGCGGTGTCGGCCAGGTCGTGTGGACGCCCATCGACGAGGTGAACGTGTTCCTCGGCGCGAAGTACATCGGCGGCATGGATGCGCTGAACAACCGCTTGGGCGAGCTGCGCCACACGTCGGATTTCTGGGTCGTCGACTTCGGCTTCACGCGCCACTTCGAGCTGCGCGGCAGGCACCACCTCGACGTCTCGCTGGGCGTGAAGAATATCTTCGACGAGCGGCAGAAGGACCTGGAGGTCGGCGCCGACCGCGACAACGACTACGTCTACGGGCCGCGTTTCGCGCGTTCGTTCTTTGTCACTGCAAAGTATAGTTTCTAAGCGTGCAGAAACAGGCGCGCTTCTTTGCGCGGTCGGGTGGCAGCACTCCATGCCATTGTGTTGCCCGCCCGCTGTGGAGGGGCGCTCGCCGCGCTGCGGGGTACGGGGTGTCCGTGCTCCGAGAGGCGGCGTTTTTTTCTGCGCGGTGGAAATGGCGCGGCCAGCTCAACCAGGGTTCATGGGTTTGGCCGCGCCACTTTTTTGATGGCGGCGGGCAGCTCGGGAGTGGGCCTAGAGGAGCGCGGAAGTGCGGATTGTGGAGGGGAGGCGCGGAGCGGGCGGCGATTTTTTTAAGACAAAGGCTACACCATGAAACTAAAGTATCTACTCGGTACGGCGCGCACGATCGCGCTGGGGCTTGGATTATCGGCGCTGCTCGCGGCACTGATCGGCTGCGCGCCGAAGGGGGAGGGCACGGGCGCGGCTGAGCGCGAAGCCGCCGGTGCCGCGCCGCACAAGCCGCGCGTGGTGACGACCTTTACGATCCTTCAGGACATCGCCCAAAACGTCGCGGGCGACCGCGCGGTAGTGGAGTCGATCACCAAGCCCGGGGCCGAGATTCACGGCTACGAGCCCACTCCGCAGGACATCATCAAGGCGCAGGAGGCAGACCTCGTGTTGTGGAACGGGCTGGGGCTGGAGCTCTGGTTTGAGCGATTTTTTACGCGGCTGAAAAATGTGCCCAGCGCCGTGCTGAGCGAGGGAATTACTCCAATCAAAATCACGGAGGGCGCTTACTCGGGGCAGCCCAATCCGCATGCGTGGATGTCGCCGCGGGCCGCGCTCGTTTATATCGAGAATGTGCGCCGCGCCCTGAGCGAAATCGATCCGGCTGGCGCGGCGATCTACAGCGCCAATGCGGCAGCCTACGGCGCACAGGTGCGGGCGGTCGAAACGCGCTTGCGCACGCAGTTGGCGCAAATCCCTGCGCGGCAGCGCTGGCTGGTGACGAGCGAGGGCGCGTTCTCCTACCTCGCCAAGGATTTCGATATGCAGGAGCTGTTTTTATGGGCGGTAAATGCCGACCAGCAGGGCACGCCCCAGCAAGTGCGCCGCGTGATTGATGCGGTGCGCGAGAATGGCGTGCCGGTGATTTTCAGCGAGAGCACGATCAGTGACCAGCCTGCCCGCCAGGTCGCCCGCGAGACAGGGATCCGCTACGGCGGTGCACTCTACGTGGACTCGCTGACGGAGGCCGCCGGGCCAGCGCCGACTTTCCTGCGCTTGCTCGAATATAATGCGGAGGTCATCTTGCGCGGCTTTAGCCTTCATGACTGAAAGCCCGCCCGACTCACCTCCGCATTCGCCTGCCGAATCGCCCCCGCTCGAACTGAGCGTCGAGGACATCACGGTCAGTTATCCCAACGGGCATGTGGCGTTGCGGGACACCCGTTTCCGGCTGGAGAGCGGGCGCATCTGTGCACTGGTCGGCGTAAACGGCAGCGGGAAATCGACGCTCTTTCGCGCGATCATGGGCTTTGTAAAACCCTCGCGCGGCCGCGTGCAGGTGGGCGGTCGCAGCATGCAGTCGGCGCTCAAGGCGGGCCTGATCGCCTACGTGCCGCAGGCCGAGGAGGTGGACTGGACCTTTCCCGTCAGCGTGTGGGACGTCGTGCTCATGGGCCGCTACGGGTACATGAATTTCCTGCGGATGCCGCGTGCGCGCGACCGCGAAGTCGCCGAGGAAAGCCTGCGCCGCGTGGGCATGCTGGAGTACCGCGACCGGCAGATCGGCGAGCTTTCCGGCGGGCAAAAGAAGCGCGTCTTCCTCGCGCGTGCGCTGGCCCAGCGCAGCCGGATCATCCTGCTCGACGAGCCTTTCACCGGTGTGGATGTGCAGACGGAGACGGCGATCATCAAGCTGCTGCGCGAGCTGTGCGCCGCCGGTCACCTGATCCTCGTCTCGACGCATAACCTCGGTGCCGTGCCCGAGTTTTGCGACTGGGTCGTCCTCATTAACCGCACGGTGCTGGCCGCCGGGCCGACCGAGCAGGTCTTCACCCAAGACAACTTGGTGCGCGCCTTTGGCGGCGTGCTGCGGCACTTCAAGTTCGATGAATCGACGGTGCAAAAACACGACGAAAAGGCGGTCACGCTGCTGACCGACGACGAGCGCCCGCTCGTTTTCGGCAAAGGCGGCCACCTAGAATACAGCCACCGCGAGGGCAAGGAGGACGTACTCGCCGAGCGCGACGAAGAGGAAGCAGAGGCTGCGGCGGCCCCTGAACCCAGGTCCCGATGAGCCTGCTGCATCCGCATCGCATTGGCCGCGCCGCCCACCGCACTTCATGCTCTTGGGGCCACATTTCACGTGCTGTGTTTTCGGTGTCGGGCCTCGCCGCTCCTGCACTCGTCAATTTTCCCGTAAACCGCTGCACTCGCCCGCGCGGGTAAGCGCCTTTTTTTGAACCGTCCGCATGTCTGATATTTTTCCCCCGCTCCTTACTCCGCTGCACTACGACTACATGCTGCGCGCGATTGTGGTCAGCGGATTGATCGGCGCGGTCTGCGGCTTTCTCTCGTGTTTCATCACGCTGAAGGGCTGGTCGCTGATGGGCGATGCGCTCTCGCATGCGGTGGTGCCCGGCGTGGCGGTCGCGTATGCGCTGGGGCTGCCCTTTGCGGCGGGGGCCTTGGGCACGGGCCTGTTGGCGGCGGCGGGCATGGCCTTCGTCAAGGCGCGGACGCCACTGCGCGAAGACGCGGTGATCGGCGTCGTGTTCACCGCCTTCTTCGCGCTCGGGCTTTTGCTCATCTCGATAAACCCCAGTGGCGTGGCCCTGGAGACGATCATCTTTGGCAATATTTTGGGGATCTCGGATTTCGACATTGCGCAAATCGTGGTCGTCGCGGCGGCGACGCTCCTTGTGCTCGGGCTCAAGTGGCGCGACTTGCTCCTCGTGTGCTTCGACCCGCATCAGGCCCGCGCGCTAGGGCTCAATACCGCGGTGCTGCACGCGGTGTTGCTCGCGCTGCTCTCGGCGACGACGGTCGCCGCACTGCAAGCCGTGGGGGCGGTGCTCGTCGTGGCGATGCTCATCACACCGGGGGCGACCGCGTACCTGCTCACGGATCGCTTTAGCCGGATGATCGGCGTGGGGATGGCGCTGGGCGCGGGGACTTCGCTCGTCGGTGCCTACGCGAGCTACTTTTTCGACGGGGCGACCGGCGGCTGCATCGTGACGCTGCAAACGCTGATCTTCCTCGGCGTGTTTTTCTTTGCCCCGAAACATGGGCTCGTGCGGCTGCGCCAGCTCGCGCGGTTGAGGGGGCACGAGGCGGCGCAGCCAGCTCCCGCGCGGACTCCCGCCGCGCAGTCGTAGCAGCACGCGCCCCAAGAAATCTCACCGCCACCCGCACCGCCACGACGAAACCGCAAACGAAAGCCTCCGCCCGATGCCACCGCTACTCGACGCACTTCTGGAGCCCTTTCGCTATCCCTTCATGGTCGAAGCGATGCTGGCGGGCACGGCGATTGCGGCGGTGTGCGCGGTGCTGTCGTGCTATCTCGTGCTCAAGGGCTGGTCGCTGATGGGCGATGCGATTTCGCACGCCGTGCTGCCCGGGATGGTGCTGGCCTATTTCTTCGGCCTGCCAATCGCGCTCGGGGCTTTTCTGTCGGGCCTGTTTTGCGCGGTTTCGGCGGGCTTCATCCGCGCCAATAGTCGCGTAAAGGAAGATACGGTTTTGGGCGTGGTGTTTACCGGACTCTTCGCGCTCGGGCTGGTGCTTTTCACGAAACTGAAGGTCGATCTGCACATCGATAAGGTGCTCTTCGGAAACATCCTCGGGCTGCTGCCCGGCGACCTGCGGGCGACCCTGCTGACCAGTGCGGTGGTGCTCGCGGTCATCGTGGCCCTGCGGCGCGACCTGCTGCTGTTCTGCTTCGATCCGGCGCAAGCGCGCGCTATCGGGCTGCGCACCGGGTGGCTCTACTACCTGCTGCTTTCACTGCTGGCCGTGACGATTGTCGTTTCGCTAAAGGCGGTCGGCATCATCCTCGTGGTGGCGATGTTGGTGACGCCGGGCTGCGTCGGCTTCCTGCTCACGCAGCGCTTTGGCCGCATGCTGTGGATCGCAGTCGCCACCGCGGTGGGCTCCAGCTTTGTGGGCGTTTACAGCAGTTTTTTCCTCAATGCCTCGACAGCGGCCTGCATCGTGCTGACGCAGGCGCTGGTCTTCGTGGGCGCGATGGCTTTTGCGCCGAAGCATGGTTTGCTGCGCCGCCGTCGCGGGGCAGCGAGCGCCTCAACGTAGGGTCACGGAGGTTAGCGGGTCTGGTGCACAGCTAAAACGCAGGCCTAGGCCCCGGGAGCCCCCTCCCACTCGCCTCCACAGGGTCCACCGGACTTCTCGAACTCAACCATGAGGTCGCGCCCATCCATGGAAACCACGGGCGTGTAATACTTGGATATCCTCGCCAGGTCTCCCTTCGCGTAGTGGCAAATGAAAGAACGGCGGAAGCGCGTCTTCGAGCGGTTGGGCCCTGAGCCGTGGAGCACATTGCCATTAAAGAAAAGCACGTCCCCGGCCTTCATCTCGGCATATACGGGCTTTTTCCCCTTGGGGACAGGCACCTGGTTGGAAGAGAAACTAAGCTTCGAGTCGGCTATGTCAGGACAGACGAGCTCCGCATCTTGCGTGTTCGGCACGACCATCAGTCCGCCGTTTTCCGCGTCGCTGTCATCCAGAGCGATCCAGGCAGCCATGCAGGTGCCAGGCTGCACCAAGAGGTAGAAATTATCCTGGTGTATTGCCTGCCCACGTGCTCCGGGCGGCTTGAAATAATACATGCTTTGGGTTGCCACAGGATCCTGGCCCATGAATTTCACGAGATACATCCGCACTTTCGGATGAAGCAGGTACGCACGTGCCTTTTGATCAAAACGATGCGGATGCATCACGCGCGGCCACCTGACCAGAGGATCTTCCGGACTGCCAGCTATCTTCGCATCTCCTTTTACGAACTTTCCCGGCTCGTAAAATCCGGGCCTCCCCTCCGCATGCATCGCGCCAAAATGCGCATTCAGGTCGCTCACCTCTTCGGGGAGGAAAAGTCCGCGGGCGATAAAATAACCATCACGGTGAAGGGCCTCAGCCGCTTCGGCGAGGCGAGTCTCGTCCACGGTCGGCTCGGGGAAAATCAGAGAGTGAGCACTCTCTTCGGCTTTCTCGGGTGTTTTGTAGGGCATAGTAGGGGAGGGTTCGACCACAAACCTGAGTGCCCGAGCTCAAAATTCAATAGGGAACTTTTGGGGGCACGGAATATTAAACCATATAAGCCATAGGATTTTATCATCTCAAAATCGACCCAAAACAGAGCAGGCATTTCCTTTAGTTTATCAAAAAAACCTCTCCCCTTTAGGTTCATTAAATAGGCCAAGTCATATCCATAGTGAAGGGGGAGGAGCGCCATAACCAGCATTGACCCTCAAAGAATCGGGGAGACTATCGGTTCATGCTTCCCCCTGATTCATTGTTAACGCCTTCTTTTTCGTCTTCCAAGCGCGTAGCCCAAGGTATCAACAGTTCCTGGAAATTCTACAAGGGAGCAGATGCCCCCACAAACGGGCAGGGGCAAGCCTGTTGGGAAGATGTCGACCTTCCCCACACCTGGAATGCGGAAGATGTTATGGCCGATGAGCCAGGCTACTATCGTGGCATAGGCTGGTATCAGAAGGAGCTTTTTATCCCCGAGGGGTGGCAGGAAAAGCAAGTTTACATCCACTTCGAGGGGGCTAGCCAGGTAACCGAGTTATTCGTAAATGGCAAAAGCGCAGGCTCTCATGTAGGAGCATATACGGCATTTAACTTCAATATAAGTGGTTTTATTCATCAGGGGATAAATGCCATCAGGGTTAAGGTAGATAATAGCTTCAATCCCGATATAATACCGGTGAGTGGCGATTTCAGTGTGTATGGCGGTATTTATCGGAGTGTATATTTGGTCGTGTTGGGGCAAGATCATTTTGACATGAATAACTATGCCAGTAACGGCGTTTTTATTTCCACACCACATGTTTCGGCAGAGGCAGCCACTGTTCGGGTCAAAGGGAGGGTATCCACAAAGCAGAAGTTGAAAGTGTTGACCACGATCTACGATAAGGGAGGGGACAAGATAGCTGAGTCGACGGTTAGCCCGGACGGGGACGGAAGCTTTTCTACGGATGTAACTATAAAATCGCCACATCTATGGGCTCCAGACCATCCTTATTTATACAGGGTGGTGAATGCACTGGTCGGTGCAAAGGATGGAACTCTATTGGACGAGGTGATTAACCCATTGGGCTTCAGGTGGTACAGTTTCGACCCAGAGCGTGGGTTCATCTTGAATGGGGAACCACTCAAGCTGATCGGTGCAAACCGGCACCAGGATTTTCGGGGGCTGGGCTCGGCCCTTCCCGATATACTTCACGTCAACGATGTTCAATTGCTCAAAGATATGGGAGGTAATTTCCTGCGCGTTTCGCATTATCCACAAGCCCCTGCGCTCATGGAAGCTTGCGATCGTTTGGGGATATTGGTTTCGGTGGAAACTCCGGGGAATAATAAGATAACCGAGAGCGAGGAGTTCGCCCGTGTGACGCTCGAAATGCAGCGCGAAATGATAAGGCAGAACTACAATCATCCCAGCGTTATCATCTGGAGCTACATGAATGAAGTCTTGCTTGGCCTGCCTTCCTACAGGAGCGATGCTCCGAAACTTGAGCACTATTTAGAAAAGGTAAGGAATCTGGCGACAGAGATCGAAACCTTGTGTAGAGAAGAAGATCCCGAGCGCTATACCATGATTGCCTTTCATGGAGATCTGGATCTTTACAAGCGGGCAGGGCTGATAGATGTCCCGCAGGTCGTAGGGTGGAATCTTTATCAAGGGTGGTATGACGGGGAGTTTGAGGATTTCGAGAAGTTCTTGCTGCGATTCAAGGAGGAGTATCCGAACCGGCCAATGATCGTTTCGGAATATGGTGCTGACTCCGATTATCGCCTGCATATCCTTGCCCCGGCCCGTTTCGACAAAACCTAGGAGTACGCCAATCGCTTTCATGAAGCGTATTTACCGGTTATCCACAAATACCCGTTTATCTCGGGGGCTAGCATGTGGAACCTTGTTGATTTTGTCAATGAAAGCAGGCAGGAGGCCACGCCGCATCTGAACACCAAGGGGCTGCTCACCACAGATCGAAAACCGAAGGATGCTTACTATATCTACAAGGCATTCTGGGCCAAACAGCCGTTTGTGAAAATAGGCGGGTCGGATTGGCCAAGCCGCGCACAATGTGCCGACGAAAGTAGCGACACAGTAGCCACTCAGCCAGTCACGATATATAGCAATCAATATGCTGTATCTTTATGGGTAAATGGGGAACCTATGGGGGCCAAAAAGATCGTAAACGGGAAGGCGGTTTATCCTGTCCGCTTCAAGAACGGCACAAACCAGATCAAAGCCATCTCCGCAAATGGATCGGAAGATTTGGTCAATGTGCAATTTCATGTTGTGGCCAATAACTTGAAATCTGAGGAAAATCCCTTTACATCGCTCAATGTAAGCTTGGGCGATGCCCGAATGTTTATGGATGACCTGACCGGGGAAGCATGGGTTCCCGAGCAGGCTTATAAGCCGGGTAGCTGGGGCTATGCAGGCGGCTATGTGTATAAAGAAAACGAAAATAGCGACCGATATGGTTCGACGCGCGTAATCGTGGGCACGCGCTATCATGCCCTTTATCAAACTCAGCGAGTCGGGCTGAGTGCGTTCAGGGCGGATGTCCCCGATGGGGTTTATGAAATTACCTTTCACTTTGCTGAGCTACTGACGAACAAGGCCCAGGAAAAGTTGATAAATGATCTTGGAGTAAACACGGGCACAGGAAATACCAAGCGAGGAGATATCGGGCATAGGAGCTTTGGCGTGATCGTCAACGACGCTGTTTTTATCGAAGCCCTTTCCTCAGAAAACTACCTCGTCCCTCTTCGAGCTTATAACACCAAAACCCATGTTAATGTGACACACGGGGGAGGCATTCATATCCGCTTTGCGGCTCATGGCGGGGAAGCCGTTTTGAACGCTATCCAATTGAGGCGGATTTACTGATATTGGATTTATCCAGGGTAGTGGGTGAACGAGGCACCCGCTACCTTATTCCTGTTGTCACGGGCAGTGTTGCGGTCTTGTTCGTCCGCTACTACGAAGATGCTGACTTCTGGGCTCTGCTCTGCTTTGGGCATACGATCCTCCCTGTTTATGGCTGAATATCTTGTAACTACAGGGCGCAGATTCTGACTGAGCAGTCATGATTGACATGCATGTGCATTTGTATCCGCCGGAGATTAACGCCGATCCGGCTGGCTGGGCGGCGCGGGCGGGCGAGCCGCATTGGGCGACTCTCAGCACGCGGCGGCGCAAGAGCGGGCAGCCCGTGCAGGGTTTCCCGAGTGTCGAGGAGCTGCTGCGCGCGATGGATGAGGCGGGCGTCGAGCGCAGCGTATTGCTCGGCTGGTACTGGGAGCGCGCGGAAAACTGCCGCCTGCAAAATCGTTTTTACGCAGATTGCGTGTACGCGCACCCCGACCGGATTTCGGCCTTCGCCTCGGTGAGCCCGAGTGCGGGTGAGGACGCAGTCCTGCACGAGCTCGATTGGGCGCGCGAGCATGGGCTCTGCGGCGTGGGCGAGCTCTCGCCGCACTCGATTGGTTGGGCTTGCGAGGATCCGATTCTGGCAGCCGTGCTCGCGCGGGCAGGGGACTGGGGCTGGCCGGTAAACCTGCACGTCACCGAGCCCGTTTCGCGCGATTACCCGGGTAAGGTGGAGACGCCGCTGGCCGACTTCGCGCAGCTCGCTGCGGCGCATCCGCACACGCCGCTAATCCTCGCGCACTGGGGCGGGCGGCTGCCGCTACTGCTCGGCGGGGCGGCGGGAGCCGATACGGCAGCCTATGTGGAGGACGGCGGCGCGGCGGTGGATTTTGCGCTCCCGCAAAACCTGTACTTCGACACGGCGGCCTCGCCGCTGATTTACGGGCCGGATATCTGGCAAAAGTTTGTGGCGCGGGTGGGGGCCGAGCGCGTGCTCTTCGGCTCCGACTACCCGCTCAATCTTTATCCGGCGCTGAGTGCGGAGCCGGACATCGCGCGTTTCGCTGCCGAGCTGCGCGAGCGGTCGGGCCTCACGGCGGAGGAAATCTGTGTCATCTCCACGGATAATGCTCGAAGGCTGCTTGGGCGTTTATGACGCTCCCCGTGCATTGCCTTTCCATTTCCGTAACCTTTTATGCCAAAATATGATACGTCTCTTGTTTTCGTTTTTCGCTCTCGCCGCCTCCCTGGTTTTCGCTGGCTGCGGCCGCTCCGATAACACCGTCACGCTCAGTAAAAGTGAAGAAGGGCTCACGCGCCTGGTCATGCAGAGCGACTGGTTTCCGCAGGCCGAGCACGGCGGGTTTTATCAGGCGCTTGCGCGCGGCTTTTATCGCGAAGCGGGGCTCGATGTGACGATTAACCCGGGTGGGCCGGGCTCGCATGTGCGGCTCAAGGTCTCGCGCGGAGATGCGGACTTCGGCATGCTGCGCAGCGACGATCTCGCCATGTCCGTAGCGCAAGGGCTGCCGCTGGTGATGGTCGGCGCGCTGATGCAGCACGATGGCGAGGCGCTGCTCGTCCATGCGGATAGCCCCGTGCGCGACTTCGCCGATCTCGACGGACAGACGGTCATGGCTCCGCTCAGCATGGTCTGGGTCTCCTTTATCCAAAAAAAATACGGCATCTCGTTTAACCTCGTGCCGGTCCAGTACGGGCTGGCCTCCTTCTTTGCCGATCCGAAGCTGGTCCGAAGCTGCTACCTGACCAGTGAGCCGTTTTTCGCACAACAGCAGGGCGTGCCGGTGCGCGCGCTGTCGCTCATCGATGCCGACTACGATGTGTACAGCGGGCTCATCGCGCGGCGCGAGTTGCTGCGCGATAAGCCGGAGGTCGTCCGCGCCTTCGTCGCGGCCACGATGCGCGGTTGGGAGGACTACCTGACGGGCGACCCCAGGCCCGCCGATGAGCTGATCCTCAAGAGTAACCCGCAGATGTCGCAGGCGCAGCTCGACTACTCGCGGGCCGCCATGATCAAGCACGGGATCGTGAAGGGATTTCCCGAAAAGGAGGAGGCGCTCGGGGCGATCAAGCTGCCCCGCCTCCAGCACGAGATCGACCGGCTGCGCGAGTTTGGCGCGCTGGACAAAAACGTGCGCGCGGAGGATATCGCCACGCTCGATTTTCTGCCTGAGGCGGCCCGCGCTGCATCTGCGCATTAAGCGTGCGCAGCCGGGCGGGATCAGCTCTTTTTCCCCCTCTTCATTTTTCCCCTCCATGAATCCGACAAATCCTGAAGCAAAACTCGCCGGGCTCGGCCTCAAGCTCCCGAGCCCGCCTGCTGCCGCGGGCAGCTACGTGCCCACCGTGCGCACGGGCAACCTGCTCTACTGCGCGGGTACGATCTGCATGATCGACGGGCAGATGACCCACACCGGCCAGGTCGGCAAAGAGCAGACAATCGGCACTGCGGTCGAGGCCGCCCAGGTCTGCGCGCTCAACACGCTGGCCAACATCAAGGCCGCCGTGGGCTCGCTCGACCAGGTCGCGCGGATCGTCTTCGTGAGCGGCTTTGTCAACGCGGTCGATGGCTTCGAGGAAAGCCCCGCCGTGATCAATGGAGCGAGTGACTTGTTCGTAAAAGTTTTTGGCGAAGCGGGGAAGCACGCGCGCGCCGCCGTCGCCGTAAATGGCCTGCCCAAGGGCTCGACCACCGAGATTCAGGTCGTGGTCGAGTTGAAGGGCTGAAGGAACTGAAGAACCACCGCCCCTGCCGCCCGGGCGACAGGGGGAGGCCCGCGCCCGATGGCTGCCTCCTTTGCGCGGGGGAGGGCTGTTTCCAGCCTTCAGTAATATTACTTAAGGTATTGGTATTTACACTTTTAACCTGATGAGATGCGCTGCGCATGTGCTTTCGGGTCAGTGCTGCACCTCTCGTAACCCCAACCCCTGAAGTTCTATGAAACTACGCCGTCCTGCCTTGCTGCTGCTTGGTCTCTTCGCGCTGTGTGCCAGCGTGTTCGCTGCGCCGACGAAAGACCGCTATCGAATCGCCGTCGTGCCAAAGGGCACCTCCCACGAGTTTTGGAAATCGGTGCAGGCTGGCCTCGTGAAGGCGCAGCGCGAGTTTGCCGAGCAGGGCACGAGGATCGACATCATGTGGAAAGGCCCGCTGCGCGAGGACGACCGCGAGCAACAAATCCAGGTGGTGGAAAACTTCGTCGCCCGCCGGGTCGATGCGCTTGTGCTGGCACCGCTTGATGGGCGCGCACTCGTGCCGCCAGTAGAGCTCGCCGCGCGCGCGAAAATCCCGGTCGTCCTTGTGGACTCGGGCCTGGAGTCAGACATCCCGGTAAGCTCGGCCTCGACGGACAATTATAACGGCGGAGTGATCGCCGCGCGCCGCCTGGCCGAGCTGCTTGGCGGTCGCGGGAAAGTTATTTTGCTGCGCGTGGTCGCAGGCTCGATGGGCACCGGCCTGCGCGAGCAGGGCTTTCTCGATACGATTGCCAAGGAGTTTCCCGAGATGCGCGTCCTCTCCAGCGACCAGTACGGCGGCCCGACTCGCGACACCGCGTACCGCTCGGCGCAAAACCTGGTCAACCGCTACGGACGCGAGGTGGACGGCGTTTTCGCGGCCAACGAATCGAGCTGCGTCGGGATGCTCCTCGCGCTGCGCGATGCGGGGCTGGCCGGCGGGCGCGTGAAGCTCGTGGGCTTCGATGCGGCGACGCAGCTCGTCGATGCGCTGCGCGCGGGCGACATCCAGGGCCTCGTCGTGCAAGACCCGCTCAACATGGGCTACCTCGGCGTGAAAAGCGCCGTCGCCGCGCTGCGCGGTGAGCCGCTCCCGAAGGTCATCGACACGGGCAGCACGATGGTCACGGCCGAAAACATGGATGCACCGGAGGTCGACGCGCTGCTGCACCCGCCGCTTTCAGAATACCTGTGAGATTACGGAAAAGCGGAGCTGCCATGGAACGAGGCTCCGCCAATCCGATCTATGGCTGCTCGTCATAAATGCGGCCACCGCTGCCTGCTTCGCCCGCGCCGAGATTTCCCCTAACCCCAAACCAAGCCATTCATGAAAAAAACATCCCTCGCTGCTGCATTCCTCGCGTTCTGCGTTTCTACGCTCCTGCTGCCAGTGATCCACGCCGCCCCCGAGCGCTACCGGATCGCCGGAGTCCCCAAAGGCACCACCGATGAGTATTGGAAAAGTGCCAATGCAGGCATGGTAAAGGCGCAGCGCGAATTCGCCGAGCAGGGCGTGCGCGTGGACATCATGTGGAAGGGCCCGATTCGCGAGGATGACCGCGAGCAGCAAATCCAGGTGATGGAGAACTTCGTGGCCCGCCGCGTGAGTGCGATCGTGCTTGCTCCGCTGGACGGCACGGCCCTCGTGTCTTCGGTCGAGCTGGCTACCCGCGCGAAAATCCCCGTCGTCCTTATCGACTCCACGCTCGATAAGGACGTGTACGTGAGCGAAGCCTCGACGGACAATTATCAGGGCGGAGTGATCGCGGCGCGCCGCCTGGCCGAGCTGCTCAATGGAAAGGGGAAGGTGGTCGTCGTGCGCGTCGTGCCCGGCTCCACGAGTGTCGAGGGGCGCGTAAATGGCTTTCTCGATACGATCAAGGAGTTCCCCGGGATCGAGGTCATATCCAGCGACCAATACGCTGGCCCCTCGCGCGACACGGCCTATCGCACTGCCCAAAACCTGATCAACCGCTACGGCCATCAGATCGACGGCATCTTCACGCCCAACAACAGCAGCACTTCGGGAACACTCCTCGCACTCGCCGACGTGGGCCGCGGTGGTGGCAAGGTAAAGCACGTAGGCTTCGACACCGACAAGCAGTCCGTCGCTGCACTGCGTGCGGGGGACTTGCAGGGCCTCATCGTCCAGGATCCGCTCAACATGGGCTATGTGGCCGTAAAAACGGCCGTCGCCAAACTGCGCGGAGAGGAAGTGCCCAAGCTCATCGACACCGGCTGCACTCTCATCACTGCCGAAAATATGGACGATTCCGAAATCCACGACCTGCTGCACCCGCCGCTCGATAAGTACTTGTAGGCCCCTCTTTCTTCCCGTTTGCGCTGCTTGCCCGCACCAGCCCGGGCAAGTGGGCTCACGGCTCAAACTCACCACCTCAACCTCTCCCCAAAAAAAATGTCCTCACGACTACGGTTGGCGGGTATCGAAAAATCCTTTGGCGCGACCCGCGCGCTCGGCGGGGTATCGCTCGAAATCGCCCCGGGCGAGGTGCACGCGTTGATCGGCGAAAACGGCGCGGGCAAGAGCACGCTGATGAAGATCCTGAGCGGCGTCATCCAGCCCGATGCCGGGACGATGACCCTGGAGGGCCGCGCGTACAGGCCCGCCGATACGCTCGATGCGCGCAGGCACGGCGTGGCGATGATCTACCAGGAGCTCAGCCTCGCGCCGCATCTCAATGTTTGGGAAAACATCGGCCTGGGCGCGCTGCCGAGCCGTCTTGGCTGGGTGGATCGTCGCGCGGCTCGCCAGCGTGCACGCGGCGCACTCGCCCGCCTCGCGCACGAGCACCTCGACCTGGAGCGGCCTGTGGCGGAGTTTTCGATTGCCGAGCAGCAGATCATCGAGATCGCCCGGGCGCTGCTCTCCAACCCGCGCGTCCTCATCATGGATGAGCCCACGAGCAGCCTTACGCAGGCTGATACGCGCAAGCTCTTCGAGGTCATCGCCCAACTGCGCGCCGAGGGCGTGAGCATCATCTACATCAGCCACTTCCTCGAAGAAGTGCGCGAAGTCGCCCAGCGCTACACCGTCCTCAAGGACGGGCAAACCGTGGGCAGTGGCGATATGGCCGCCACGCCGCAGAGCGAGATCTTGCAGATGATGGTCGACCGCGACGTGTCCGACCTCTACCCGAAACGCCGCGCCACGCTCGGCGAAGCCCGCTTCACACTGGAGGGGGAGGGCGGCCCATTGACGGTGAGGGCGGGTGAGATCCTCGGCATCGCGGGGCTGATCGGCGCGGGCCGCACGGAGCTTTTGCGCGCAAACTTCGGCCTCGATCCCAGCGGGCAAGTTTCGGGAAAACCCACGCCGCGGAAACGCTGGCGCGAGCGCGTCGGCTTCCTGAGCGAAGACCGCAAGGAAGAGGGCCTCATGCTGGGCCTCTCGATTGCCGAAAACATCGGCCTGACCAAGTACCCGAAGCTGAGCCGGGTAGCGGGCTACCTGCCCCCGCGCCGCTTGTCGGTCATGGCCGAGCCGTGGTTGGGCACCTTGGGAATCAAGGCGCGCGTGTCCGAGCAAGCCGTCGGCGACCTCTCCGGTGGCAATCAGCAAAAAGTCGCTCTCGCCCGCCTGCTGGAGCACCCTGCCGAGGTGCTCCTCCTCGACGAGCCCACGCGCGGGATCGACGTCGGCAGCAAGGCGCAGCTTTACGAAGTGATCGCCGAGCTCGCGGCAAAGGAGGGCAAGGCCATCATCGTGATCAGCTCCTACCTGCCCGAGCTCTTCGGGCTCTGCGACCGGATCGCCGTCATGCACGGCGGCGCTGTCGTCGCGTGCAAGCCCACTGCCGAGTGGACGGAGCCCGACCTGATGCGCGCCGCACTCGGCGTCTCCGGCTGAGAGCACACACACGCTCAGCGCTCACTGCCTCTCGCTCACCCGGACTCGCACTTTCACCGCACGCGATTTTTCGCACCCTTTAAAATCCCCCCTCCACAAGAGCCATGAACAAAGTTTTAGCCAAGTTTGGCCCCTTCCTCGGCCTGCTCCTCGTCATCGTCTTGTTCTCCATCCCGGGCGAAGTGCGCGAATACTTCCTCTCCGTCCCCAACTTTAAAATCATCCTCACGCAGACGGTGATCGTCGCGCTCGCCGCACTGGGGATGACGCTGATCATCGTGAGCGGCGGCATCGACCTGAGCGCGGGCTCGGTCATCGCGCTGAGCAGCGTTATCGGTGCGCTCTGCCTGAAGGCGGGCTGGTCGGCCTGGCTGATGGTCCCCGCCGTGATTGCCTGCGGTGCCTTCCTCGGTGCGCTCAACGGGACGGCAATCGCCGGCCTGCGGATGACGCCCTTTATCATCACCCTGGGCATGATGGGAATCGCGCGTGGCGCCGGGAAGTGGATGGCGAACAACGAAACCGTGAACTACACGAACCCCGCGATTAACGGGTGGATGACCACGGCCGATCCCTTCGACTTCAGCATGCCGCCCGGTGCATGGGTGACGGTCGCACTGGCGATTGCCGTCGCCGTTTTCATGCAGCGCACCGTCTTTGGGCGGCAGATATTTGCGATAGGCTCCAACGAGGCGACGGCGCGGCTTTGCGGGGTAAACACCGTGCTGACCAAGGCGCTGATCTACACGCTGGCGGGCGCATTTTTTGGGCTGGCGGGCCTGATGCAGCTCGCGCGCCTGCGGCAGGGCGACCCCACAGTCGCGATTGGGCTGGAGCTCGACATCATCGCTGCGGTGATCATCGGCGGCGCGAGCTTGAGCGGCGGCTCCGGCAGCATCCTGGGGACGATGGTCGGCGCGCTGATCATGTCCGTCCTGCGCAACGGCTCACAACAGATGGGCTGGCCGACCTATTTTCAGGAAATCATGATCGGCGTTGTAATCATCGTCGCCGTCTTCCTCGACCGCCTCCGCGCCCAACGCCGCCCTTGAAGATCATCGAGGGAATTTCCCCACGGACGGACGGCCACGTGTGGGGCGCGCAAATTGGAATCCGCAGGCAGCGGCCACTCGCCGCCAATTGAAAGAAACCGCGGGGGGAGGGGAGCGTTGGGGGCGCCACCGCTCGCCTCGGATCCTCCACTTGCCCAACCCTTTTTGCGCAGCCTGAGGTATTCGGCGATCTAGCTGCCGATAGGGAAAATGCTGTCGCGGGTGGCGCGGGTCATGCGGGTGTGGGTGCGGGTGGGCAGGCTGTTCAGAAAAAGTTTGCCGTAGCTTTTCGCCAGGACGCGGGAGTCCAGGATCGTGATTATGCCGTGGTCGCTCGCGCTGCGGATGAGCCGGCCCACGCCTTGGCGAAATTTTACCAGCGCATCGGGTAGGGTGAGCTCGACGAAGGGTGTGCCGCCACGCTCGCGGATGTGTTCGCACTTGGCTTCGATGATCGGGTGCGTGGGCGGGTCAAAGGGCAGGCGCGTGAGGATCACTTGCGAGAGCGCGGCGCCGGGCACGTCGATCCCCGTCCAGAAGCTGTCGGTGCCGAAGAGTACGGCATCGCCCGCTGCCCGCATCTGCTCGGCCAGCTCGCTGCGCGACATGTCCTGGCCTTGCATCAAAAAGGGGCGCCCCGCTGCCGCGTAGATCGGCTCCAGGGCGGCGGCGACGGCGCGCATGTCGTGATAGCTGGTAAACAGGACGAGCGAGCCGCCGCTCACCCGTTCGGTGCAAAACCGCACGTAGTCGCTGAGCACTTCGATGGCGAGCCGCGCCTCCTGCGGCGAGGGCAGGGGCACATCGCTGGCGACGTACACGTGCATGCAGCGCGCGTAGTCGAAGGGCGATTCGACGACGACGCTGGGCGCATCCGCCTCGACCCCGACGCGCGCCGCGAAGCGCTCCATCTTCCCGCCAATCGCGAGCGTCGCGCTGGTGCATAGCACACTCGTGCCGCCGCTGAAAATCTGTTTGCGCAGCTCGGCTGCGACGTCGATTGGCGCGCTGCGCAGCGTGACGATGGTCTGCCGCCGCCCGCTGCGCTCGGCCCAGTACACATGCCCGGAGTCGCCGAGTGTGAGCCATTCGCTGAGGCTTTTTTGAATCGCGCGAATCCGGTTGGCTTGCTCCAGCAGCTCTTCGCGGTCGTGGCCTTCGTCGAGCTTGTCGGCGGTCTTCAAGGTGAGCCGGTGCAGCGCGCCGAGCGGGCCGTCGAGCAGCGGAGAAACGGTCTCCGGTTCGCGCACGCGGACGACCGCGCGCGCGGTCAAAAACTGCTGGTGCACCGACTCGAAAAACAGCCGGGCGGCCTCCAGCGCATCGAGCACGAGCTGCTTCGCCTCGGCGCCCGCCAGTTTGAGCAGGAGCCCGCGCTGGGTTTTCGGGCTATAGAGCGTAGAGAGCGCGCGGTTCACTCCGTAGCTGGAGAGCGCGAGGCCGAAGTTTTCCGTGGCGACCTCGGGGACGGTGTGCGCCTCGTCGAGGACGAGGAAGTCATCGGCATAGAGTACGCCGCGCGCGGTGCTGTCGGTGGTGCTCGCGTGGGCGCGGCCCGCGCCAGCGTTGAGCAGCGCGAAGAGCAGCGCGTGGTTCACGATGATGACTTGCGAGGAGCGCAGCCGCGCCTTGGCGCTCTGGTAGAAGCAGCGCGTGGGATCGCAGTTTTTGCGCGAGCAGGTGGCCGAGGCAGCGTTGACGGCTTCCCAGACTTCAGGGCGTGGGGGCGGTTGTAGTTCATGGCGCAGCCCGTCGGTACTGGTCTTGGCCCACTCGGCGATGCGTTGGAGCTCCTCGTATTCGCTGTCGGCAAACAGCGAAGCTCGATCAGCGAGGGCCCGCGCCAGCCGCGTGGTGCACAGGTAGTTTGCCTTACCCAGGAGCACGCTGGCCTTGAATTCCGCGTAGGGCGCGAGCTCGGGCACGGCCTCAAAGAGGCGGCGGCACAGCGGCAGGTCTTTTTTTTGCAACTGCTCTTGTAGGGCGATCGTGTGCGTGGAGACGATCAACTGGCGCGATTGATCCACCGCGTGGATGATCCCGGGCAGCAGGTAGGCGAGCGACTTGCCGACGCCCGTCCCCGCCTCAAAGAGCAGCGGCTCGTCGCCCTCAAACGCGGCTGCGGCTGCACGCGCCATCTGCTCCTGCTCAGGGCGGTGCTCAAGCGAGAGTGTCTCTTGCAGCCAACCGCCCTCGGCGAAGAGCTGTGCGGTAAACGCCTGCGCGTGATTGGGCAGCGGCGGTGTGGCAAACGATGCGAAGTGCTCCGCTTCTTCCGGTGAGGGCGGGGGCGGGCCAAAGTCGGAGTCGTCGCGCAGTCCAATCATGAAACCGCTGAGGCAAACCGAGGCTGCCGCCGCCATGCAACGAAAGAGTCGAGGACGCGCGGCCAGGCGGGAGGGCGAGCCGCGCGCATAATAAACGAGTCGAAGACTCCCCTGCGCGGGCGGCGGGGTCGCAGACCCTCTTATTTTGCGAGCCGCCCGTTGGCGGCTCGTGTGTCCCCTGCCATTCAACTGTGCCGTTTGTCTGTTGGGTGCTCCGGCCAACAGACAAACGGCACAGTTGGAAACACCCGATCTCCGGTTGCGGTCGTTGACCGACTTATCTGACGAGGCCCTCACTGGGCCTCGTCCGGTGCTGCACATTTATCCGTTAATCAAAAAAATCCGCCCCAATGGGTTTACGCCCCCAGTCGCGTTTGATGCCTCATTCCCTGTCGCAACGCGACAGGGGGGAGTTCATGTAAATTTGCGATTTTGCTTGAGCGCGTAGCGCACGGGCAAAATCGCAAATTCAATGGCACGTGGCGCCACGCCACCGCTGCCCGCGTAGGGCCGCCCTCCAGCCTCACCGCGCGTAGTGATATTTTGGCGCGGTGCGAAAGTTGCCTTCTGCCTCGAAACACGCACATCCACTTCGGCGCACCGGAAACCATGCCCGATACCTTCTCGCACACCCATCCGCAGTCTCACGCTCACGAGCACTCCGCCGCGCACAGGCATTCAGGTGCGCACTCCGCCTCGCCCTCCGCCCCCTCCCACGCGGGGCACGCGCATGCGCACGGCTCCGAGTGGCGCGTGCTTACGGCGCTCGCGGCGGCTTGCGGCGGCTTCGGGCTGCTGGGCTTTGCAGCGCAGCTCGCGCTACCCGATCTGCCTTGGTTGAGCCATGCGCTGTATTTGTGCGCCATCGGTGCGGGTGCATGGGATGCCGCCAAAGACTCTTGGGAAAACATCCGCGCGCGCCGCCACATCGACATCCACTTCCTGATGCTCGTCGTCGCGCTCGGCGCGATAGTCATCGGCGCGTGGGGCGAGGCCGTGCTCCTGCTGTTTCTTTTTTCCACCTCGGGCGCGATGGAGAGCTACGCGCTCGACCGCACCCAGTCCGAGATTAGCGCACTCTTCAAAGCCGCCCCCAAGCAAGCGCTGCGGCTCGATGCCGCGGGCCACGAGACGGAAGTCCCTGTCGATGCATTGCGCGTGGGCGACCGCGTCCGCGTAAAGCCGGGCGCGGTTTTCCCTGCCGATGGCGAGGTCGTCGCGGGCACCAGCTCCAGCGACGAATCAATGCTCACGGGCGAGGCCCTACCGGTCGATAAGGCGCGCGGCGACCGCGTGTTTAGCGGCACGCTCAACCTCTGGGGCGCGGTAGACTTCGCCGTAACCAGGCTCCCTAGCGAGAGCACCCTGCAAAAAGTCATCAGGCTGATCCAGACTGCCCAAAAACTGCGCGCGCCCAGCGAGCGCTTCACCGACAAGTTTGGGCCCGGCTACACCTACGCGGTCATCGCGGCTTCGGCGCTACTGTTCCTCGTGCTCTGGCTCGGCTTCGGCGTGCCCGCGTTTACCAACACCGGGGAGCTCCGCTCGGCCTTTTATCGGGCGATGACGCTGCTCGTCGTCGCCAGTCCCTGCGCTCTCGTGCTCTCGATCCCCTCGGCGATTTTGGCCGCGATTGCGTGGGGGGCGCGCCACGGCGTGCTCTTCCGCGGAGGCGCAGCGATCGAGCGCTTGGCGACGATTACGGCAGTCGCGTTTGACAAGACGGGCACGCTCACCACCGGCGAGCTCGCGGTCGTCCGCAGCGAGAGTTTTCCTGTAGGGCGCGAGCGCGAAGTCCTGGAGCTGGCCTATGCGCTGGAGGCCAATTCGCAGCACCCGATTGCCCGCGCCATTGTCCGCCATGCCAAGTCGCAGGAACTGCCGCTGCGCGCGGTCGAAGCCTTCGAGTCGCTCACGGGCCAAGGGCTGCGCGCTACGCTCGTGTCGCCGGCGGAGGCTGCACCCGACTCGCCGCAATCGCCGCGCCGGCAGATCAGTCTTGGCCGTCGCGAGTTGATCGACGACGCCAGCGACGCGCTCGCCCGGTGGGCGCAGCAACTGCCGCCGACCGAAGCCGACCTCAGCGAAGTCTGGCTGCGCACCGAAGACGGGCTGCTCGGGCGCATCCTCCTGCGCGATCAAGTCCGCGAAGAGTCGCGCCCCGTCTTGCAGGCACTGCGCCGCCGCGGGCTCAAGACGATTATCCTGACGGGCGACCGCCGCCCTGCGGCCGAAAGCGTGGCCCGCAAACTCGGGCTCAGCGAAGTCCGCGCGGGCCTCACCCCGGAGCAAAAAGTCGCCGCCGTGCAGGCACTGCGTGAGGAGGGCCACCAAATCGCGATGCTGGGCGATGGCGTAAACGATGCGCCGAGCCTGGCTGCTGCCGATGTCGGCGTGGCGATGGGCGCACGCGGTAGCGACGCCGCGCTTGAGCAAGCCGAGCTCGTCCTCATGCACGACCGGATAGAAAACTTCCTCGCTGCACTAAAGCTCAGCCAGCGCGCCGTGGGCGTGATCCGCCAAAACCTCATCATCTCGCTGGGCGTCGCTGGCGCCATGGTGCTGGCCACGCTCTACGGCGTCGTGCCGCTGTGGCTCGGTGTCGCCGCACACGAAGGCAGCACCTTCCTCGTCGTCGCCAATTCACTGCGCCTTCTCTTCGGGCGAAACCACCAGGAACAACGCATCCCGCTCTTCTGCGAACTGTACAAAGAAGGGCGTATCTCCGCATCCCCCCGCCCCCGTGCTGTGTAGAGATTTTTATCAGGCGTATCCTTGCACCGAGTATATGTAGGAGGAGCGAAGGATTTTTCTCTTTGATGTTTCTGTTTGCAGCTCAGCGAGGAGCAGGGGCACAGCCCTTCTTTTAATCGCGAATGAGGACGAGGTCGCCTGTGCGGACTTCTTCGTAGAGTTCGATGATGTCGAGGTTGCGCATGAGGATGCAGCCTGCGCTCAACGGCTCGCCGATGCGCGCTTCGTGGTTGGTGCCGTGGATGTAGATGTAGCGCGCGCGTGTGTCGCAGTCACCGCTGCGGTTTACACCTTCCTCCAGGCCGCCGAGCCACAGAATCCGTGAGGTGATGAGGTTGCGCCCTTCCTGCTCGCTGTCGGGCAGTTCGCTAAAGTGCTGCCCCGTCGCTACGCGCCCTTTGAAGACCATGCCGCAGGGCTGCCCGCCGCCGATCCGCTCCACGATCTGGTGCAGCCCGCGCGGCGTCCCCAGCGAGCCGCGCAGATTGGAGGGCGGGCGGCGC
The DNA here is from genome assembly GCF_001580015.1 of Cephaloticoccus primus. Taxonomy (GTDB): domain Bacteria; phylum Verrucomicrobiota; class Verrucomicrobiia; order Opitutales; family Opitutaceae; genus Cephaloticoccus; species Cephaloticoccus primus. Next base: position 7,566 of record NZ_LSZQ01000046.1, on the reverse strand, counting down.
GAAGTGGAGATCAGGTAGCTTTTCACCAGCTCGGCGTTGCGGAAAAACTGCAAGGTGCCGCTCCCGATGCTGACAATCAAAACGCGCGGCGTGGGTTTGACGCCTGATGCGGCGCAGGCTTGTGTGAGTGCCTCCCAAGTTTTTTTACCGCTCCCTCCTTTATTTTTCATGGCAACATCATCCTTCACAGTGGGCATCGTCGGGGCGACCGGCGCGGTCGGTCAAGAGCTGCTCCGACTCCTCCTGGAGCGCGAGTTTCCGTGTGCGCGTGTGCGGCTTTTCGCCTCGGCGCGCTCGGCCGGAAAACGGATCGAGCGGGGCGGGCAGGTGTTCACCGTCGAGGAGGCGCGGCCCGGAGTGTTTGCGGGGGTAGACCTTGCGTTTTTCGCGGCGGGCGGCTCGGTCACGCGCGCGCTGGCTCCGGATGCGGTGGCGGCGGGCTGCGTGGTGATCGACAAAAGCTCGGCACTGCGGATGGAGCCCGATGTGCCTCTGGTCATTCCCGAGATCAACCCCGAGGGGCTGCGCCAGCATAAGGGCATCATCGCCAATCCCAACTGCTCGACCGCTGTGATGCTCATGGGCCTGTGGCCGCTGCACCAAGCTTTCGGGCTCAAGCGCGCTATCGTCGCCACCTACCAATCGGTCTCCGGCACGGGGGCCGAGGCGGTACGCGAGCTCGACGCGCAAGTGCAAGCCTACGCCGCGGGACGCTCAATCGAAAGCAAGGTCTACCCGCACCAGATCGCATTTAATTGCCTGCCGCACATCGACAGTTTCGGGCCCGACGGCTACACGGGTGAGGAGACCAAGATGGCGCAGGAGACGCGCAAAATCATGGGCCTGCCCGCGCTGAAGCTCTCGGCCACGACGGTGCGCGTGCCCGTTGTCCGCGCGCACTCGGTCGCGGTGAGTGCCGAGTTTGAGCGACCTGTCGATCTGGACGTCGCGCGCCGCGCGATTGCCGCTTTTGAGGGCGCGGAGCTCGTGGACGATCCGGCCAATAATGGCTACCCGACTCCGCTCGCCTTTGCCGAAAAAGTGAAGTGCGGGGTAGGTCGCTTGCGCCGCGACACCGCTTTTGATAACGGGCTCTCCTTTTGGGTGAGCGGCGACAATCTCTGGCGCGGCGCCGCGCTTAACGCCCTGATGAATGCCGAACTCATGGTTCGCCAAGGAGGTCTGTGACCTCCGCCATTCACGCTCGCGCGACAGAATGATGCACGCGGTGTGTTCTACCCTGCTAGCGCAGGGGCCAACGAATACCGCCCTTGTAAACTCCGATGGTAAACCCGTTTGGGAGGTTACGTCTCAGGTGAGCCGAGGTCTTCGCATCCCGCCCAAGCTTGCCCTGATTCTGTGAGAGTTTTGTACGACTTTCTGTAAGCGTCCTGTAACAGGAAATGACAGGAAAACCGCATGAAGCCACTCATTTCTACAACCGACTCCCTATGATCCCTCCTCTGTAGCCTCGTGCTGGTGGACGCCAAGGGACTCGAACCCCTGACCCCCTCGGTGTAAACGAGATGCTCTAACCAACTGAGCTAGGCGTCCCCAAGCACAAGAGAAGCCGCAGAGGTAAGTTGCGTGTGCGCTCTACTGTCAAGGCACCGAAGGTTCTTTTCTACTGAGTGTGGAGCATCTGGCTGCCCGACTTGCATGCGCGACTTCCGCAGGAGCTGTCAAAAAAGCGGGTCTGGTGACGCAGCGGCTCCTTGCGTATGGGCGTGGATTGGGCAGAGACGGGAGTGTTATGCCGCCGCCTGCTTCTCCTTCACGTATCGCCGCCGCCTTTTCCCGTGCCCGCGCCGAGGGGCGCTCCGCCTTCGTCGCCTACCTTTGCGCGGGCGATCCCGACCTGGAAACCTCGGTCGCGGCTTGCCGGACGGTGATCGAAAACGGCGTCGATGTGCTGGAGCTCGGCGTGCCTTTCTCCGATCCGGTGGCCGATGGGGTGACGAATCAGCTCGCCGCGCAGCGCGCGTTGACGGCAGGCATAGGCCGCGCGCAAGTCCTGGAGCTCGTGCGCCGCATCCGCGCGTTCAGCGAGGTGCCGATCGTTTTTTACACCTACTTCAACCTCGTCTTCACAGGCGGCATAGAGAACTACGTGAGCGAGGCGCGCGCGGCGGGTGTCGATGGATTGCTGACGCTTGACTTGCCGCCCGAAGAAGCGGGGGAGCTCTGCGCGGCCTGCGCCAAACACGGCATGGAGACGGTCTTCATCGTGGCGCCTACGACTCCCGAAGAGCGGATCAGGCGAATCGCCGCGAGTGCGACGGGGTTTATTTACTACGTTTCGCGCGAGGGCGTTACGGGCGTGCGCGATTCGCTCGTGGCCGGGCTGGGCGAGGCGGTCGCGCAAATAAAGGCGCACACGGCACTGCCCGTCGTGGTGGGCTTCGGCATCTCGACTCGCGAGCATGTGCGCCAGGTCGCGGCCATCGCCGATGGCGTCGTAGTCGGCAGCCTGCTGGTCAACGTGATTGCCCAAAACCTGGGCTCGGAGGAGGCGATTTGCGCGGCCCTGCGCGCGCAGATGCGCGAGCTCACACCGGGGCTTGCCCGTGCTTAAGTCTCCCCAATTCGCCCCGCACGAACGTGGCCCAACGCTGCGACTGCGCCCGTGAGTGAGTGTCACACAGCCCGCGCCGAAAGCTTGGCGGATATGCCGAGCCCAAATGGCTCTGGTGGTTCCGACGGTTTTCCCGCGAGCGCAGAGGCTGCAACGCATCGCGCCTCGCGGGCTCGGCTCCACATCCTCACGGGCTGTACGGCGGTCGGGAAAACGGAGCACGCGCTGCGCTGGGCCGAGGCACACGGCGCGGAAATCATCTCCTGCGATTCGCTGCTCTTCTATCGCGGAATGGACATCGGTACGGCCAAGCCCACCCGCGAAGAGCGTGCACGTGTGCCGCACCACCTGGTCGATATTTGTGAGCCGGGCGAGCCGATGGATATCGCCCGCTACTGCGAGCTCGCGCGCGGCGTAGTCGAAGAGCTGAGCTCGCGCGGCGTGCCGATCCTCGTGACAGGCGGCAGCGGGTTTTACCTCAAATCATTTTTTGCTCCGGTAGTGGATGCGGTCTCCGTGTCTGCAGAAATCCGCGCGCGTGTAGCCGCGCTTCCGCCCGAGCGTGCGCTCGCCGAGTTGTGCGCATTGAATCCCGACGATGCTGACCTGGATGGGCTTGATGTGAGCAATCCGCGCCGGGTTGCGCGCGCGCTTGAGCGTTGTCTGGCAAGCGGGAGATCGGTAGCCGAGCTGCGGAGCGACTTTGCCACGCAGCCCGCGCCCTTTGCGGACTACGAGCTGCGCATCACCGAGCTGGTGCGCGCGCCTGAGGACTTGGCAAGGCGGATCCGTGAGCGAGTGTCGGCGATGCTCGCAGCGGGCCTGCTTGATGAAGTGGAGCAGCTCCTAAAGCGCGGTCTGCGCGAAAACCCGAGTGCAGCAGCGGCGATTGGCTATCGCGAGTCAATCGCCGTCCTCGAAGGCCGCGCACCACTTGCGGGCCTTGCCGAAGCGATTGAACGCAGCACCCGCGCCCTCGCGAAAAAGCAGCGTACCTGGTTTCGCACCCAACTCCCGCCGCACGAGCAGGTGGAAGTCGTCTGAGACTGCCACTGCACGTGGCGCGTGGGAGGAGGTGTCCCTGCGCGGGCAGCGGTGGCGGGACGCCACGTGCCATTCAATTTGGGAATCGGCTCCGTCGCGCAGCGACGGGACCGATTCCCAAATTTAACGGAACTTCCCCCAGTCGCGTTGCGAGGGTCGCAGACCCTTTTATTGGACGAGCCGCTTGTTGGCGACTCGTCAAGGTGCCTCAGCCCGTGCGCGAATAAGACGGGAAACCCGTTGAGGCAGATTTCGTTGGGTTAACGGGAAAATGCTGTTCTGGCGCAGCGGCCCGGTCTGCGACCGCGACGCCGCGCTCAATAAAACGGTCGAAGACCGCGCCCTACGCGCAGTGGGAAAATGCCCCCTGTGTGCGGTTAGTTCGCGGGCAGCTCGATGTTGTAGAGTGCGAGCGAGGTGCCGTCGATCCGGTTGAGCTCGGCCATGGCGGTGCGCAGGTTGACTTGCGACTGGAGTTCGGCGACGCGTGCGGTTTCGAGGTCGTCTTGCGCCTCAAGGACGCGGCGGCTGGTGGAGAGCCCTGCGTCGAAGCGGGCACGCTCAAGCTCGTATTGGCGGGCGCTGAGCTCGGTGGCTTTGCGAGAGATGGTGACGGTTTCCAGGTTGGTCTCGACGGCGCGCACGGCGCTGCGGACTTCGAGGGCGAGGTTTTGCTCGATCTGGCGCAGGCGGGTTTCTTCGCGGCGCAGATTATTAAGTGCGGTGTTGTAGCGGGCTTTCTCCGCGCGCAGTCCCCAGGGCATGCGCAGCGCGAGGTCGATCTGCCAGGTGTAGCCGTCGCCATCGGGCAGGCGGTTGTAGGTGCGGCCGAGCGTGCTGTCGCGGGTGTTGTAGCCGCCAGCGACGTTGAGGTCGAGCGAGGGCAAGCGGTTGCGGCGGGCGGTGGCGAGGTCGAGCTGGAGCTGTTTGATCTGCTCGGCAGCGGAGCGGTACTCGGGCTGCTGCTTGCGCGCGAGGGCGTAGGAGAGCTCGAAGTCGGGGCTAAATGTGGCGGTGGGTGGCAGGGCGACGGTGCCGAGTGCCTGGTCAAACTCGAACTGGCCGATGAGGTTGAGGAGCCGGTCTTCGGCGTCGCGCACGCTTTGCTGGGCGACGAGGACGCTGCGGCGGGCGTTCTCGACGCCGACCTCTGCCTGGAGGACATCGAGGTCGGTGACGACTCCGGTGCGCAGGCGAGTGGTGTTTTCGTCGTAGAGGCGCTGGGCGAGGTCGAGGCTTTGGGTGCGAACTTTCAGGCTCTCGCGCGCGTAGACGAGGGCGTAGTAGGCGGCCTCGGTGTCGCGCACGACCTGGAGGACGCGCGAGGTGGTGTTGAGGCTGGCGATTTCCAGGCCGATCTCGGCGCGGCGGATCGGGGCGAGGTTTACACGCGTGCCCGCGCCGCGTAGCAGTGGCTGGGAGACGCTGAGCGAGAGGTCGGCGTTGTAGGCGGGGTTGAGCAGCGCGAAGTTATTGTTCGTGCCGCGCCGGTTGAGGCTCTGGGTCAGCGAGAGCGTCGCGCCGGTGGCGACTTTTTGGGTGACGCCCGCGCGTGCGCTAAAGGTGTCGTTGCGCGTGCCTACGAGGCTGGTGTCGGGGTTGTCGGATTGGTTGACCGACTTGCCCGTGGTGAGAGTGAGGGCCGGATCGTAATCGGCGCGCGCGATGGTGAGGGCTTCGCGGGAGTTGGCCGCATCGAAACGCTGAATCGCCAGGCCGAAGTTTTTTTGGAGCGCGCGATCAATGCAGGCCTGGAGCGAGAGCGGCTCGGAGGCGGCACCCGCTTGGGTGGTGGTCGCTGCGGCGGCCGCTTGGGCGAGGGCCTTGTGGGGAAGCGCGAGCGTGAGTGAGAGAGCAAGTGCACAGAGACTGGGGAGCTGTGCCAAGGGGCGGTATCGGCGATGCATAGGACGCGGCAAAGACGTACCAGGCACGTGGCAGTTTCAGCCGATTTGGCCGTGGAAAACCTTTGGCGCGGCGAGGCTTGGGGCGCGTTTGGCGCGCGTTGGATGGGCGAGCTTGGGGCGGTTTCGAGGGAGGGAAGGTATGGCACTCGGAGTAGCTTAACTATTGTTCTGGTAGTAGGTTATACTACTTATATCTCGCCAGATATTTTGCGTTGGAGTGTAGAGACCGCGTGACTTTGTGGGGCGAGTGGGCATTAGCGGCGGTGCTTTTAAAGCCCCACATGAATACCCCCGATCTGAGAGATGGCTCAGAAATAGTGCCCCCTGCGGCGGCGAGTGAACCATGCGCGGTGACGCGTGCAGCGAGCGCTGCCGCCCCACGCTCGCGAGTGCCTACGCTCCTGCGCAAAAACCTGCGCTACGGCGTGCTCGACGGAGTCGCTGCGATGCCAATCGGCCAACTCGGCGCGCCGGGTAATGTGGTGCTCGCGGCCTTGCTGTGTGAGATGTTTCACATGTCGCCCGCCAATTACGGGCTGATCGTATCGCTCCCGTTTTGGTTCAACTTTTTGCAAGTGCTGATCACGCCGAGGCTCTCCCAAAAAATGGATGCCAGGCGGCTGTGCCTGAGCAGCGCATGGGTTCATTTTGGCGCGTGGGTGCTGCTCACTGCTTCGCTACCTTTTATCCCGCGCGAGGAGACGCCGCTCACGCTCACCATTTTTATCATCGGCTTCAGCGTCACGGCCTGCACTCAGGCGATCAACGGCGTCACATGGAACGGCTGGATGCAGGACGTCGTCCCGCAGCGCGTGCGCGGCAAGTATTTCGGCACGCGCAACCAGCTCCTCTACATCTCGGTAATCGTATTCCTGCTTTCGGTTTCGGGGCTCACCGCCCTGCTAAAAGACTCCATCCTGGCGTACCTCGTCCTCTTCGGCGGGGCACTTGTCCTGCGCGTTTTTTCGATCTTCGCCTTGCAGCGCATGATTACGCCCACTGCCCCGCCGGGCGCGCCGCAAGCGACCGCAGCGCGACTCCCGACACGCGACCAATTGCGGATCATCTGGGCCGAGCGCGACCTCATGCGCTTCATCGCGGGGGCGGCCCTGTTTGGTTTTAGCATCAATCTGTTTGGCCCTTTCGTCCCCGTTTTCATGTACGAGGAGCTGGGGGTGAGCGTGTCTCGGGCAAACTGGATCCTGCTCTTTGCGCCGATAGGCTCGGCGGTCGTTTTTCCCGCGTGGGGGCGCTTGCTGGATCGCTACGGAAACGTGCCCGTGATGATCATTTCCCTCATCCTCTGGCAGCTCGTGGCGCTGATCTGGTGCGTGGTGGATACCGATAAACTGTGGTTGCTCTACGTGGTTTCGGCCTTTGGCGGAATGTTCGGCGCAGGCTACCTCGTCGGCACCTTCGCGCTCATGCTCAAGCTCACTCCGGCCAGTGCGCGCGCAATCGGGGTGGCGCTTTTCACCTCGCTGACCTCTCTCGCCGCCGCACTCGGCCCGCCGCTGGGAGGCCGGATCATCACTTGGGCAAAAGCGCAGGGCCTTGAGTCGCTGACCATTTATCACACCGCCTACGCGTTTGCGCCGCTGATGACGATCTTTGCCTGCCTGATCTTGCGCAAAGTGCGCGAAAACCGGGCCGCATCCATCACCGAAGTCGTCGGCGCCATACGCAACGTGCGCACTGCCGCCGCCCTCCTCGGCCTGTCGTTTTTTATCAACCTCGTCTTCTACCGCAAAACCGGCAAACGCCGCCCGGGACAGCCCCGCCTCACGCGCTTGTTCCGCTAGCCGGAAAAGGCGGTTGCCCAATGCTCCACTCCGCGTGGGGCGGTGGCGTGTCGCCACTTCCATTGAATTTGCGATTTTGCCCGTGCGCTGCGCGCCCGAACAAAATCGCAAATTTAACGGGACATCCTCCCTGTCGTTTCACGACAGGGGAAGGAGCCTGAATCGCGGATGGAGCGAGTACCCATTTGGGCAAGATGAAACGATTTGCCGGTAAATCACCGACTCAAGATCGGGACAT
>NZ_LSZQ01000045.1 GCF_001580015.1 Cephaloticoccus primus | reverse complement strand
GGAACGCACAACCCGCAAGCCGCACAGTAAATGGGTGCAGGCACCGCCTGCCGCCCCACGCGTAGTGGACAAAGAAAAACCGGATCAACCCTTTACAGGGCAGGGCCGCCTTTGTTTCGGTGGAGGCTTTTTAGCACAGGCCATCTCCATTTTTCCGCATGAGCGCTTCCCCCTCTTCCACGTCTGCCTCTCCCAACGCGGTTTCCCCGACTTCGCCCGAGGCGGCGAGTGCTGTCGCAGCTCTTGGCTTTGAAGATCGGCTCAACGCATTTTGGGGACGCAACCGGCGGCTCATCTTTTTACTCTGTGCGGTGGTGCTGGTGGTGATCGTGGCCCGCGGTGCGTCCGACTATTTCGGTGCGCAATCGCGCCAGCGGCTCGCTCAGGATTACGCGGTGGCAGCGGCAACGCCGGAGGGACTGCGCCGATTTGCCGAAGAGCATGGAGCGGTCGAGCTCGGCGGCGTGGCCTGGCTGCAAGTCGCTGATGCGGCTTACGAGGCGAGTGACTATTCCAAAGCAGCGAGTGCTTATGAGCAAAGCCTTCGCGGGCTGGTGAGCGGCAGCGTGCTTGCGGATCGTGCGGCACTGGGGTTGGCTGTTTCGCAGCTCAAGAGCGAGCAAGCGGCGAAAGGCCGGGAAAGGCTCGCTGCACTGGCCGACGCGCCGAACGTCTCGGTGGCGATCCGTGCCGAGGCGGCTTATCACCTCGCAATTTCGGCACACGTCGCCGGCGATCTGGATAGCTTTCAACAACGCGCCGCCCAAGTCGCACAAATCGACCCGATGAGCCTGTGGAACCAGCGCCTGATGAGCCTGCAAGTTACCCGCGCGCTCCCCGGCTCCGTCGCCACAAGTGCCGCCCCGAGCTCCCCCGCGTCATCCGCTTCGCAAGCGACCTCGCCGTCCGCGTCTGCATCCTCTGCTGTGCCCGCCGAAGCCGACAGCGAGCCCCTCATCCGCTTGAACCTCGGCAACTAAGTGCCCAGCGCATAGCCTCCGCCCTCCATCAACTTGGCCTATTCCTCTGAGCCTGGTTTGGGGCTTGGCCTCGGGCCAGTCGTGTTGCCGGAGTTCCGTTTTCGTCGGCCTGCCCGTTGGCGGCCTGTTGTCGTTTTTTTCCTCGCGGTACCGACTCTACAAAAAGAAGGGGGGCGAGGAACTCGCACAGCGGTTGACAAGTCGCCCGCACTTCTCCGCTGTCTACGATTCTTGTTTTTCGGGGTGTAGCTTAGCCTGGTAGAGCGCCTGCTTTGGGAGCAGGAGGTCGGGAGTTCGAATCTCCCCGCCCCGAGACGAACAGAAGGAAAGAAGGGCTCAACGGGAAGGAGTGTCGGTTTGAGGGCGTTTCTGGTTGTTTTACCTCAGGTTTGGGACACAAGCGGCCGCGAGCTCCATATTTTCGGGTAAGGGCAAACGGGGGCGTACTTCCCAATGCCGATAAATCTGTTCCTGCCGCTTGTAATCAGGGGGGCCAAGCGTACCCTGCGCGGCCATGAAGCCCCATACCCTGCTCTCTGTGTTAGCTCTCGCCGTTGCGCTTTCTGCGGCTCCGATGCACGCTCAAGAGGCGGCCTCGGAAAAGTCTCAAAAAACTGAAAAGAAGGTGTCCAAACCGCCCAAGCGTTACGACACCAACAAGGACGGCATCATCACGGAAGAGGAAATCGCTGCGGGCAAGGCTGCGGATAAGGCCAAGCGCGAAGCTAAACGCAAAGCCGACCTGGAAAAATATGATGCCAACGGCGACGGAAAGCTCAACAAAGACGAGCGCGCCAAAATGAAGGCTGATCGCGAAGCCGAGCGTGCCAAAATCAAAGCAGAGCGAGATGCGGAACGCGAAGCCAAGCGGATTGAACGTGAGGCGAAGCAGCGAGAGAGAGAAGCCCGCAAAGCGGAACGCGAAACCAAAAAGAAGGAGCGCGAGGAAAAACAGGCCCGACGTTCGAATCGGTAAATACAGGGATTACTCATAAGTTCGTAACTTGCGAAACATATGACTAAAAATTGATGTTACTTACCAATGAGTTATGAGTCTAAAAAGTCACTGACTTCTGTGTAGTCAATGTTCATAACGGGCTTATGTCACATTAGAAAAGGCTCTTTATGGAATCAAATAATCCAGTCCGTGTAGTAATTACCTACACGGATTTTTTATAATTACGCAGTTCTTTTAGTGTGTTTGCTGAGTTTCTGCCCTGATCCATTTTTGAAGGGTTAGATATGGATATAAAACTCGCACTGTCACAGTGGACAAGGAATGGAGCGAGGGAGCTTATCGATCTCTTTTTTCCACGCTCTTGTGTCCATTGTCGAGGGCGAGTCGGGCGCGAGAGCCCGCTGCGGCATCTGTGCACGCAGTGTGCCGCGCGTATAGACACTATCAAGCCGCCTCGTTGTACTACTTGTGGTTACCCGTTTCATGGTGTATTCAGTGAGGCAGTAGAAACACGCCTATGCCCGCATTGCGAAGGGCTTGATCCGGTTTTCAGTGAGGGGCGTTGCTGCGTCCTCCTGAAAGGCCCCGCACGCAGCCTGGTTCACACATTAAAGTATCATCGAGGGCTCTACGTTTTGGAAGATGTTCAAACGCTGTTCTCCCGCTCTCCTGCCCTTGCAGAATGGTTAAACAATGCGGTGCTCGTGCCAGTGCCGCTCCACCCAAGCCGGAGACGAAAGCGCGATTACAATCAAAGCGAACTCCTCGCCCAGGCAATCAGCCGAGCAGTGAGCTCCAAAAGCCAAGTTCGTGCGGCCAGTAACATCAAGATCGCGTCCTTGCTACGCCGAATACAAAACACCCGGTCGCAAACTCGATACGATAAACGTGCCCGTCTGGAAAATCTGAAAAATGCTTTTGCACTGGCCAAGTGTGCCCGAGTTGACCCTGAGCAACGCTACGTGCTCGTAGATGACGTTTTCACAACTGGGGCCACGCTGAATAGTTGTGCTCGAGTACTGCGCAGAGCGGGTTGCCAACATATCGATGTCCTCGCCTTTGGCCACGGATAGCCCGCCAACTTAATCCGGACTGTATTCAGATCTGGCGCGTAGTTATTTTTTCCAAGGCACAAAAAAACCGATCCAACCGGATCGGTTTTGTGGCTGAGTGGGAGCCCCGCCCTTTGGGGAGCCTTTCGGCTGAGCGGTTTAGCGGCGGCGGCCGGAGGTAGCGGCTGGGGCTTCGGGCATTTGGGCTACGGAGCTGGCTTCGACCCGGCGGACCATGAGTTCAGTTTTACGCTGGATTTCGAGTTCGGCGTTGCGCTTGGCGATTTGGGCCAGCTCGACCCGTTTGGCAGCTTCCAGCACGTCGGTATTGAGTTGGTCTTTTTGCTTACGCAGGGAGTCGAGGCGGATTTCCTTTTCGGAGATTTCCCGAGAAATGCGGTTTGCCTCGGCGTTAAACTCATCGGTGGCCTTCTGGATTTCGCGGCCTTCGGCTTCCCATTTGGCTATGCGGTCGGCTTCCTTTTGGGCGGCTTCGGCTGCGCGCTCGGCTGCGCGTTCGGCAGCGTCCTGGCGGGCCTTTTCCTCAATCGCGGCGCGCTTGGCCTCTTCGGCTTGTCGTACTTGTTCCTTGAGCTCCTGGCGGGCGATTTCTTGCTGCTCAAGCTCTTTGGCTTGAGAGAGATAGAAGAAGGTGAACACCGCCAGCATAAGGGTGGGAACGATGAAATAGAGCCATTTTTTCATGTGAATAACGGAAAGGGGTGAGGGGGGGATGGTGAGTTTTGGCGTGTGTGTACGCTTTTGGGCTTAGCGGCGATTGGCTTGAGCTGCTTCGGCGGCAGCAGCGGCGCGGGCAGCCTCGGCGGCGGCAATGCGCTGGATGGCTTCGGTGACGCCACCTTCGTTGGACTCGGCCAAGCGAACGTAGTCGCGCAGGAAGCGTTCTTCAGCGAGGAGGAACTGTTTGCGCTCTTCAAGTTTGGTGACCGCTTCGGTCTCTTTCACAATGTCTTGGTCGAGCAGTTCGCTTTGGCGGCGCAGTTTCTGGCGTTCGCGGTCAGCGCGTTCGCGGGCCTCGCGGGCGGCCTGGCGTTCTTCGCGTTCTTGCTGGCGCTTGGCTTCACGGGCTTCGCGCTCGCGGCGTTGCTCGGCCTGCTTTTCGATGGCGAGCTTGATGGCGAGCTCGCGGTCGCGCGCTTCTTGCTCACGCTTGGCGATGAGTGCTTGTTGGGCCTGCTCTTTTTTGGCCTCTTGGGCGGCCTCGTACTGTTTGTTATAATTCCACCAGTAGCCAAAGAAGAGGATCATGGCGATGAGTGGGAAGAGGACGTGAATTTTCTTCATAAACTGGGGAGGGGCTGAAGGGGGAGGGGGCTTTGTTGGTTGCTGTGTTAAACTTTAGAGAGCCTGCGTGGCGGCTTCCCTGTTGATGATCGCGTCCTGGATGGCCTGCCGCAGGCCGGGAAGCTGCGGGTTCTCGGGGCGCTGGAGCTCGGCCGCGAGGTTGATGGCGACCAGGGCTTCATCAAACTTTTGGAGCTCAAAGCAGATGTAGGCTTTGAAGTAGTGTACGGCGCCGATGTTATCGAGGCCGCCTTTGGCGAGTGCGCTGTTGAGGTAGCGGTAGGACTGTTCGCTTTGGTTGAGCGAGTAGTAGATCTGGGCGATTTGGTTGTCGAGCTGCCCGGACTCGGGGAAGGCCTGAATGGCCTCCTTGAGGACCTCAATCGCGGTGAGCTCACGGTTTACTTGCAGGAAGGAGTAGGCGAGGAGCTCCCATTTTTTGATATCTGGCTCAATCGCGCCACTGCGTAGTCCCGCGTGCAAAAGGTCTGTCGCTTTGCCAAACTGGCCGATGTTGAAGTAGATGCCGACGAGGTTGTAGTTGTCCTTCGGCGTGTTCATGAAGCCGAGTGCCTGGGCCCGCTCCAGGGTCAAGATGGCCCGCAGGCTGTAGGACTCGGATTCCTCAGGGCGCTTTGCCTCGACCGAGAGGTTGGAGTAGGTCGCGAAGAGTTGCTGCCAGTAGGTGGCCTTGGTGGGGTACTGCTTGGCGAGGAGCTCCAGGTATTCGGTCGTGCGCTTGAAGTCGCCTTCTTGCTGTAGGGTCGCGATGAGGATGAGGTAGAGCGATTCCTTGGGGGCGAGCTCGGAGTTGAGCGCTAGGTAACACTGCTCCTGGGCCTTCTTCAGGAAGGCCATGTCTATATTTTCCGGATTCCGGGTGGCCTGGTTGTAGAGTAGCGAGATGTAAAACATCCGCCCGTCCTGGCTGGGCTCATCTTGCAGGCTGATCCACTGCTCAATGCGCTCAATGGCCTTGGTGAGGTATTCGGCTTGGGTGCTCGGCACCTTAACCGTTGAGGCTTCCTGATAGTAGAGCTGGGCGAGCAGGTAGAGCCGCTCAAGCTGGCTTTTCTCGTCGAAGAAGCTGTTGGTGGCACCGAGGTTGTAAGCGAGCTCCAGAGGTGGGAGGCTGGTCGCGTAGTCGCCAAGCTGGAGGTAGGCCTTGGAGAGGATGTCGTTGGCCAGCGCTTGATCGAAGCTATTGGGGGCGGCGTAGCGCAGGATCGTCTGCATCAGCTCAACGACGCCGTTCCAGTCTTGCCCATCAATGAGGGGCTGGATCTTTGCCAGGTCGTTGGCGGCGCGCTCGGAGGGCTGGTTGCTCGGGGCTTGCTGGGCGGTGGCGACCTGGGCTCCTGCTCCGAGCAGGCCCAGCGCGAGGCAGAGGCCCAGCGCGGAGTGGCGAACTGCTTTTAGTTGCGGGGAAAGTAGGTTCATGTGGGGCGATTAATCCTGCTGAAGCGTGAAGGATAGGAGCTGTTGGACGCGGGTATTCACGTTGCGCCCCCCTTTGCGGCCGGGGCGAAACTTCCACTTGCTGACAGCCTGGATGGCGGATTGCTCAAAGTCGCGTTGACTGGAGCGCACGATGAAGGGGTTGCGAACCTCTCCGTTGCTATCGACGATGAACTCGACGAGGACTTCGCCCTCGACACCCGCACGGCGCATTTCAAAGGGGTACTGCGGCTGGACGCGGAAGCGCGGCTGCGGCTGCTGGTCGAGGTTGCGGATGTCGAAGATCTCGACGCCCTTGCCCAAGCCGGTCTGGCGCACGGTGGGGATATTGATCGTGCCGGTCGAGGGTTTCAGGCTTTGTGGCGGCGGGGGCTGGACGGGCTGGACAAAGGAATCGACGGAGACGAGCTGGGGGACGTCGGTCTGCATCGGCGGGGCAAACTCAACAGCTTCGGCGGGCTCGTCGGACTCGAAGATTTCCTCCTCTTCGGGCTCAAGATCGAGCTCCGGCATTTCCATCAACTCGATGGTGGGAGGAGCCTCTTCGACTGGTGGAGGCGGTGGCTCATCGGGCCAGAAGGAGGTTGCCCAGAGGCCGGCGTGAATGAGCAGGGAGGCGATGACGCCAAGAATGAGATCGCGACGCATGGTAGTGTGTGGGCTTTCGTGGGGTTAGCGGCCAGTCGTGCGAACGCGGGTTTCGACCGAGACTTTATCGATGTCAGCCAAGCGGACTTCGTCGAGGACTCTGATGGCGAGGGAGAACTTGGCGCGGTCGTCGGTGGTGATGAGTACCCGGGGATCCGCGGTGTTGGCCTTGTAGTTCTGGAGTCTAGGGCGAACGTCACTGACGTCAATCAGCTCGGTGGTTTTGCGGTACGTCCAGTAGCAGTTTCCAAACTCGGAGACCTGGAGCGTGATGGTGTCGTCTTCCTGGCTGCTGGCTGCGGAAGGCGGGGCGGCCTTGGGGAGCTCGACAGGCAGCGACTGGATTTTTTCCAGCGAGAGGGTGAAGAGGATGAAGGTGGCGAGCAGGAAGAAGATGACGTCAATGAGGGGGATGATCTCAATGCGTGCCTTCTTGGGGCCACCGGAGGCGTTGTTTCCGGTCATGTTTGAA
>NZ_LSZQ01000044.1 GCF_001580015.1 Cephaloticoccus primus | reverse complement strand
GCTTGTTCGTCGGGCGGAACGCCCGACAGCAAGCCGCACAGTAAATGGCAGGGGACACCGTCCCCCGCTGCCCGCGCAGGGCCGTATTCGAGGTTAGCTCTGCTGTGTTGTGGCGACAGGGGGCACTGGCGCGGCTGGCGCCTGGGTGCCGGTGATGATGCGGGCGCCGCGTTGCCAGGTGCAGTAGGCCCAGGCCCAGTGCAGGAAAATGATCACGCGGTTTCGCAGCCCGATCAGGAAGAACAGGTGTACGGACATCCACATGGCCCAAGCCCACCAGCCGTTGAAGCGCAGCTTGGCGATTTGGGCGACGGCGGCGCTGCGGCCGATGGTCGCGATGCTGCCCTTGTCGCGGTAGGTGAAGGGCTGGCGCGGCTTGCTGCGCAGGTCGGCGAGGATCTGCCTGGCGGCGTGGCGGCCCATCTGCGACGCCGCGGGGGCGACGCCGGGGACGCGCACATCGCGCGCATCGGTCATCGCGACGAGGTCGCCCACGGCAAAGACCTCCGGATGCCCGGGCAGGCTCAGATCGGGGGCGACCTGCACGCGGCCGCCGCGGTCGAGCGGCACGCCTGCCAGCGTTTGGGTGACGGGGTTGGCCTCGACTCCGGCGGCCCAGAGGATGACGGAGGCCTCGATCCGCAGGTCGCCCGCCTGCACGTGGCTGGGGCCGATGTCCGTGACGGGCGCGGCGAGGTGCACCTTGACGCCCATTTTTTCGAGGCGGCGGCGGGTGTACTCGGACTGCGCGGGGGAAAACATCGGCAGGAGGCGCGGGCCCGCCTCGACGAGGTGGACGTGCGCCTTGCTGGGGTCGATGCGGCGAAAGTCGTGGGTGAGTACCTGGCGGGCGAGCTCGACGAGCGCGCCCGCGGTCTCGACGCCGGTGGGGCCGCCGCCGATGATCACGAAGCTAAGCAGGCGCGACCACTCGGAGGTGTCGCGGGCGTTTTCCGCTTGCTCAAAGGCCTGGAGCATCCGGCGGCGTAGCTGCGTGGCTTCGTCGAGCGTTTTGAGGCCGGGCGCGTAGGGCTCCCACTCGGCACGCCGGCCGAAGTAGCCGGTGCGCGCTCCGAGCGCGACGACGAGGTAATCGTAGGAGAGGGTCGAGTGCTCCAGGGCGACCTGGCGTTTCTCCAGATCGACCGCGCGCACTTCGTCCATGAGGGTGGTCACGTTGCGCTGTCGCGCGAGGATGTGGCGCAGCGGTTGCGCGATGTCTGGCGCGGCGAGCCCTGCGGTCGCGACCTGATAGAGCAGCGGCTGGAAGAGGTGGTGGTTCTGCCGGTCAACGAGGGTGATGCGCAGGTTGGGCTGGCGGAGCTGGCGCGCGGCGTTGATGCCGGCGAAGCCACCGCCGAGGATGACGACGTGTTTGGTAGGAGCACTCATAGGGGAGGGCGGGAGGGCGCAACGGTGTGCGGGCCTCGGGTAGCCGGGTAGCGTTTTCTATGTGGTTTTGTTGGTGTTGTGGGAAACGGGAACGACAGGGAGAGGGGAGCGGTGCGCAGGTGAACGCGGTGTATGTACGGGTGTGCGTGAGCGCGCGCGCGGCTTACTCCTGCCGCCAACTGATCGCGCCAGTGTGGCTGACGAGCTCGTAGGTCTTGCCGCGCGTGTAGCCGGGGAGCGCTTCGCGGTGGTTGCTGGTGAGGACGACGAGCCCCGGCCCCTTGGGCGTGTAGCGGACGATGCCCTCCGCGTCGGCCGTGAGTTTGGGTGTGCTGTGGTCGGCATTTTCCTCGCTGGCCACGCTTACGACTGCGCCGGGCAGCGGCTTGCCGCGGAAGTACACGCGCACCTCGCCGGGCCGGCCGGTCGGGAGCAGGTCGAGCGTGAGCGCGGGCTCGCTGGGGATCTCGGCTTCGGCGGGCTGCCAGCGCACGTAGAGGATCGGCCAGATGGCCGGACTCTTGCCGTGCTGCATGACGTAAAACGAGGTCTCGCCAAGGACGGCCTGGGCGGGCGTGGCTCCGTGAAGCAGGTAGTGGTCGCTCTTTTTTTCGATCTTGAGCGGGTCGAGTTTTCCATCGGCATCGGCCGTCCAGGCGGAGCTCAGGTAGAGCTCGTCGAGATAGCCAGGCGAGGTTTCGTAGCTCTCGCCGACTTGGCCGAAGCGCACGACGAGCTGCCGGGCGGCGTTGTCTTCGATCCAGACGGAGTGCGCGTGTGCGAGTGGCGCGAGCCCGAGTAGCGCCGCTACGGCGAGGAGGGGGAGTCGTTTGTTCATGGCGGAGTGGAGCTGGTGAAAGTGAGACTTGGTTTCTTTTAAGGAATCCTGACAGGCGGCGAGCCGTTTTTTCGCAAAAAATGGGCCATGCAGCCGAAAGGCACCGGCACTCCCGAGCCGCCCTCACGGGCGAAGCGCGTGGCGTGGCGGCAGTGTGGCGGCCCGGCAACGCCGTGCCTCCAAAGAAAGCTCAGGCTTGGGCGGCAGCGGTGCCTGTCCTGAGCCGCTGCGCCCAGTTTTAACTCTCTGAGAGGGGATTTACTACATCACTGTGTATCCTCCAAGACCTCGAAGGCAGCCGTCGTGCGGATTGCGAAAAACCAGCAGATCATACAAAATGCTACGTAGCCGCTTTTGTTTCACCGAATAAGCCGAAGGTAAGTGGAGTGGATTTACTATGCGTTTCTTCCGACTATTGGGTGTTTTATATACGGTATTCTTATACACAAATTTACTATTATCTGCTCCCTCCCCCCTCCTTGGTATAAGTAGTGTTAATGTTGATAAAGGAAGGGTTCGAATTAGGGAGTATTGGTGGGGAAAAGACATGAATGTCGAAATCGTCGGGACGGAAAGGCTGACTTGGGATAGAGAAGTCGGGGGGATATGGATGGATCAAGAGAATGATTCGGTACTGGGCCTTCAGGGGAAAACTTTGACTGTTGGCGCAGGCGGGATTAACGTAAGTTACAGCGATAAACGTCTGTATTTAGGTAATGGACAGATAACCTCCAATGAGTCCGCAATAGTGATCCATGCGGGGACTTATGGCACGGGTAACTTCACCGAGGAGGGGCAACCGGTTAACTTATCCTTTTCACTCTCTGCGGTTATTAAGGATCATAAAGATCATAAAGTGGGTTTGATTCTCACAGGGAAGCATCCTGCGGGGGAGAGGGGGCAAGAGAGAGGGATCGTAGCCCTTGAGGGGGATCGTTCCAATACCTATACTGGAGATACTGTTGTCGATGGCGTATATAATGCACTTTACTTGAGCAAAAAAAGTGAAGCTACAGCGATTGCTGGAAACCTGTATGTTAAAAACGGGGCAGCGGTTAATCTACTTAGAAGTAATCAGATTGCTGACTCTTCCAGTGTGTTTCTGACCAGTGGTGCTGGATTAATGTTTAGTAGTATTCAGGGCGAGCGAATCGAGAAAATCAGGGCATTGATAGTCGAAAAGGGCGTGAGCAAGTTTGACTTCGGTCATCTTGAAGAATCGATTAACGACAAGAGAACGCTCATTTTGGATGATTTGAGTATAAATAACGGGGCTTTGCTGCGCATTATGCGCTGGCAGGAGGGGCGGGATCACTTGCTCGTGCGTAAGGACAGCAAGCACCTCGCGGATGCACTTAAGAAGATCACAATCGACGGCTGGGCGAAAAACCAAATCTACCTGAAAGACTACGACAAAGACTATTGGTCAATCGAAGCCGCCCCCGAGCCCACGACCTACGGCGCCCTCCTCGGCGCAATGGGGCTAGGTGTTTTCGTTTTGCGTCGCCGACTCGCCTCGCGAGGTAAGCGTTAGGCTAGTTTTTTCGGCTTGGTCGAAGGGTTTAGCTCCCTGTCTGCAAGCGTTAAGAGAGCGGCGTTGGCAGCCTGCTCTCTCGGTATCTCTAACGGCGGGGGCGGGGCGCGGTTGCCTTGGCTTTCGGGAGTGCCGCTGCCGGAGCCAGTGCGCCTGCGGCGGTGGGCTGGTGATCACACACGGAGCAGGCGTCGGGGGATGCCTTTTTCTTGCTGCAACGGGCGAAGGTCTGGAGCCGCTGGCCGATGAGTTCGTATCCGGCGCGCTCGGTGACGGTGGTCGCGTACCAGGACAGAAAGGGGGCGGGGACTTTGAGGATGCGGCCGCAATCGACGACGTAAATCTCGGCGGTGGGAGGGGCGCTGGGGTCGTGCCGACAGTAGCGGTAGTGGCCGTCGCCAAACTCGGTGGAGCGCAGGATGCCGTTGCTGCACAGGTCGGGCAGGGTGCGGTAGACGGTCGCGCGCGAGACGGCAGGGTGCAGCTTTTTCGCCTGGACGAGGAGGACTTCGGCATCGAAGTAGCCGTCGAGTTTGTCGATGGCCTTAAAGATGGCGCGTCGCGCGGCGGTGATTTTCCAGCCGAGTTGTGAGCAGAGCGCTTCGGGGTTGAGCGGGACGCGATCTTCAGTCGCTCCGGTGGGAGTGCCGCCGGGCACTGCGGGCGGGAAGGGCGGCGCGGCGGGAATCGGCGGGAAGATCGGCGTCGTGGTGCTCATGAAGTTTTCAGAGAGTACGGGTAAACTCCCTTCCCCCGTGGTCAAGGGGTCTTCGACCCACTTATTTTTGCGGGCTGCCAACGGGCAGCCCGTCTGCTTCGACTCTTCTATCTGGCGTGCTCACGTTGTGAGCGCGTCAGTCGCAGTTTTTTTTGTCGGACGGGGGGCTCGCTGGCAGCCTGTCTGTTTCGGCTCTTCTTTATTTCGCAAGTGGAGGTTGTCTGCTCGTCACCCAAAGTGAGCGCTCGGTCTTCGGCCGTTTTATTTGGCGAGCCACTCGCTGGCCGGCTTACTCAAGTAATGGCCTACGCTTTGGGGAGGCTGGCGAGGAGTTCGCGCCAGGTCTCGCTCTCTCCCTGACCGCGGGTGCGGCGGGAGTAGAACTGCACGATGACTTCGCCCGCGCTGTTGTAGACTTCGACGGTGCTGAGGATGCCCACGCTGCTGGGTTTGCGCACGAGCCAGAGTTGGTCGATGCCCGCTTTTTGAATCAGGAGGTTCAGGCCGTTGGAGTCGGTGACGCGGATCCAGCCGCCCGCGGTTTGGGTGGGCTCTTCGATCTTGCCGGTAAAGATCTGCGTGTTCGCGCTGTTGGAAACGAAGGCCAGGATCTCGATTTGCCGAGTGGCGATTCCGTTGAGGAGGGCGATGAGGGCATCGGGGCCGCTGAGCCGCTGGGCGCGCGCGGGGCCTGCGACCCGGAGGGCTTGCAGGCGGGTAACGTCGAACTTGGCGAGGAGTCCGCTAAACTGGTGGACGTCGGTGAGCTTGTCCCACGCGGCGAGGAGCCCTGCGGTATCGATGTTGGCCTCGGCACGCGGTGTGGGCTCGGGCTCGGCGGGCGTGGTGAGGACCTGGGCGCTCTGCGCGTCGGCGCGAAAGTCCTGCACGATTTTCTCGAAGGCTTCGATCCCGTCGAGGCTGTCGATGTAGAGCCGCTGGACGGCGCGGCCCTGGGCGTCGAAGAAGTGGAGGCTGCGGCGTGCCTGGCCTTCGCGCGTAAAGGTGACTTGCGCAAAGGTGAACTGCCACTGCGCGAAGTCGGGCCGCAGGTCGATGGGCGCGCCGAAGTAGCCGGGGAAGGTGCGCGCCTCGCGCTCGGCGGTGGCGGGGATTTGCCGCGGCGGATTGGCGGTGCCGGTGACGTTGAGGATGACGTGCTCGTTGCGCGCGGCGGCGCGGATGCGGCCCAGCTCGTGCAGGCGCAGCAGGATGGAGTACGCGGTGTCGCGCCCGTCTTTCAGTCGGATGACGTTTTTGCCCACGTCGAAGGCAAACAGGTGCGCCTCCGAGAGGCCGAGGCGGCGGGCCTCGCGCACGCGGTCGTGGCGATCGACGGTTTGCAGGTAGGCAAGTTTTTCGGTGACGCTGCGCTGCTCTTCGACAGGCACGCCCGCCCAAGCCGGGCTGGTGCGGGCGGTAGGAGCGGCGGCAGGGCTGGCTGTCGCCGCCCGATTATTCGGCCCGGTGGTGTCGGTCGTGTTGCAACCGGCGAGGATGACGGTCGCGGCGACGAGGCTGGCGAGTGTGGCGGGGAGACGGCGTGAAGTTTTCATGGGCAGCGTGGCGGTGGCTTTGGGTCTGTGTTTACCTGCGGGCGGTGTAGGGCGGCGCGTCGCTGGCGCGCGGTTGAGGCGGCGAGGGCGATTGAGTGTGTGTGCGGCGACTGCTAAGGCGGTGACTGTTCAGGGTTCAGGCGGTGGCGGCGAGGGCGAGTTGCTCTTCGAGTAGCGGGAAGATTCCGGCCTCCCACTCGGCGTAGGTGTCGTCGAAGAAGACATCGGCCTCGGCGCGCGGGTAGAGGGCTTGGGCGCCGAAGGAGGCGAGCCGCTCGTCGAGGTTGCGCGCGAAGCCGTTGAACTCGGGGTAGTCGCTATCGCCCAGGCCAAACATGGCGTAGCTGAGCTGGCTGAGGTCGATGTCGGCGGCTTCAAGATCGTAGTAAAAGGTATCGACATCCATCGGCGGCTCACCGTCTCCCCAGGTGCTCACGAAGAAGAGCGCGTAGCCTTCGCGGATGAGCTGGTCGGGGCCGATCTCGGCGAGGTTGACGAGCTCGGCACTGAGGCCGCTGGCTTGGGCGCGCTCTTGGGCGCGCAGGGCGAGCGACTCGGCATTTCCGGTGACGGTGCCAAAGTAGATGATGAGGTCGGCTGAGGGCATGGGTTGGGCGGGTGGGTGGAGTTCAGTCTTTTACCTGCGGGCGGGGCGCAGTGGCTGGCGCGGCCTGCTGGTGGCGTAAAAATCGGTTGGTGCGGCCGGGCGCGCTTCCAATTGGGCCGGCACAAAACGGGCCGGCACTTTCTCAGGCGGCTTTCCTTTGGCGGTTTGAATGGGAGGAGCGTGCGGGGCGGGAGGGGCGGCGTTTGGGCGCGGCAGTGCCAGTCGTGCTCTTGGCCTTCGTTTTGGTGAACAGCTCCGTGGCGCTCACGAATACGCTGACGCGGGCCGAGGGGCAGAAGCAGGCGAGCCGACAGGCGAGGCACCAGACTTCGTGTTGCGTGGCCGCCATCTCGACGGGGAGTTGCAGCGTGATCAGCGGATCCTGGGCGCGCTGCCCGGAGGGCACGGTTTTGACGAGTAGCGGCTGTGCGAGCTCCCGGGCGCAGGTCTTTGCAATCTCGGAAAGGATCCCTGCCTCGGAGGCGTGGGAGCTGCGGATTTCGCAAACAACGGGGGCGGGCTTTTCGGGGGCTGGCTGGCGCGACATGGGTTTGAAAAATGTGGAGGGGTAACCAAGAAGGCGGGGTGAGGGATGATGCTGTTCGATGAACGCGGGACGCGGGGTGGGGCGGTTGAGCGACTGCGTCGGGCGCGGGGAAAAATCGGCGTCGTTTCTCGAACTGCGAACGGACGAGCTTAGAAGCCGATGCTGAGGCTCACGTAGAAGTTGGCGCCGGGCAGCGCGTAGCGCTCGATCTCGGAGAGATCGGTCGCGCCGAGCACGCGCGCGCTGTAGTAATCCCAGTGTTTTTTGTCGGTGAGGTTGTACACGCCGGCGTGGAGCGAGGCGTAGTCGTTGATCCGCAGGTAGGCGGCGAGGTCGAGCGTGGTCGAGGAGGGCACGTTAAAGTAGTCGCCTGTGAGGCTGCCGCCGAGTGTGTCCGGCCCTTGCTGCTGGCCGTTTACGCGAGTGGCGGTGAGCGAGGCGCCGACGCGCTTGGCAGGCGAATCGTAGGCGAGCGTGAGGCTGCCCTTGAAGGGGCCGACCGAGCCGAGCCGTCCTTTAATACCGGCGACTTTGTTATCCACCGAGCTTTGCGCGCGGCCCGCGGCGAGCGTGGCGCTGAAGCCCGCGAGCGCAGGCTCCCAGGTGCCGAAGTCGGCCTTGATCACACCTTCGACGCCGTAGATCTTGGCATCGCCGACGTTTTCGGGGCGGTAGAGCGCGAAGACGATCGTCGGGTAGTTGATCGGATCGGGGGCTTGGCTGACGTACTCGATGAAGTCTTTGTACGCGGTGTAGAAGCCGGAGACCTGA
The DNA here is from genome assembly GCF_001580015.1 of Cephaloticoccus primus. GTDB lineage: Bacteria > Verrucomicrobiota > Verrucomicrobiia > Opitutales > Opitutaceae > Cephaloticoccus > Cephaloticoccus primus. The sequence goes on along the minus strand of NZ_LSZQ01000044.1, from coordinate 14,517 downwards.
AAGCTGAGGCCGCTGCCCGGCCCGTGGCCCTTGAGGCCGAGCTCGAAGGCGTCACTGGTTTCCTTGTCGAGATTGGGGTTGCCGAGGATGGCGTAGCCCGCACCGCCGCCGGTGTAGCTGAAGGAGTCGTAGGTGCCGGTCTTCTCGACAGGGCGGGGCAGGCGGTTGCCGCGCTTGTAGCTGCCGAAGACGGCGAGCCTCTCGGTGAGCTCAAACTCGGCGGCCAGGCTGGGCGTAACGAAGTCGTCGCTGGTCGGCTTGATTTCGTTTTTCGCGTTGGGCACTCCGATGATGTAGCGCGAGAGATCGGTCGGCTTTACGTCCACCGAGTCGAAGCGCAGCGCGGGCGTCAGCGTGGTGCGGTGCGTGCCGATGGTGAAGCCGATCTGATCGGCCAAGGTGAGCGCCAGCTCCTCGGTCTTCATCGAGGGCATGCGGTCCTTGGTGCCGGTGTTTCCGGGGATGATGGCCCCCGTGCTGATGCTGGTGCGGACTTCGTTCCACGGGCGGCTGGTCTTCGTCTCCGAGTAGGTGAGCCCGTAGCTGAGCGTGTGGTGCTCGCCGATGCGTTTGATCGCGTCGATGCGGCCGCCGACCGAGTCGTTGTTAAACTTGGTCTTGATGTCGCGCCGGGCATCCGTGCCAAACGTGTAGCGGGCCAAGGTGTGGTCGCCGTTTACCGCATCTTGCCAGTAAACCATCGTGGAGAGCTGGTCGAAAACCGGGAGCCCGCCGACGGGCACGAAGGTGTGCTTGAGGTTGAGCGTGAAGCGCTCCGCCTCGGAGTGCTGCACCGGCGCCTCCGGGTAGTAGCCTCCGATTTTGTTGAGGGCCACCAAGTCGGCCTCGCGCTTGAAGTGCTCCAGCGTGAACTCCAGCTTGTGGTCGGTGGCGTTGTCCCAGACGAGCTTGCCGAGGATCGAGTCGGACTCCCAATCAAGGGGGTTGGTCGTGCCGCTGCCCTTGCTGTCGGTCTCCTCGCCATCGCGGCGGGTGTACACGACGAGCGCGGCAAACTGGCCCTGACCGACCGCGCCCGTAACGGTGTGCGCGAGGCTCTCGTTGGCCGAAGCGTAGGCGGCTTTGTAGCCGAGGTAGAAGGGGCGGTCGCTGCGGCCGAGATAGTCGGCGGGCGACTTCGTCACGTAGCTGACGCCGCCGCCGAGCGCGGGCGTGCCGCGTCCGGCGAAGGTCGTGCCCGAGGCGATGCCCACGCTGCGGAAGTTCTCGATCTCGAAGTAGTCGCGCCCGATGCCAAAGGCGTTGGCACTCGTGGCATCGGGGCGCTGCGCCGCATCGGGCATCGGGATGCCGTCCACGTCCATGCTGATCCGGTTGCCCTCAAGCCCGCGGATGTTGTAGCCGCTGTAGCCGTTGCCGTCCCAGAGCCCGCCGCCTCCGGTGGCGACCGAGGGCGCGTTGACGAGCGGCTCGTAGCGCACGATGCCGCCCATATCCGTCGCGCCACGGCGGGTGAATTCTTGCGCGGGGACGCTCGTAAATGTGCCCGCTGGCGGCTCGGTTTGCACCAGGAGCAGCGACTCGCGCTCGGCTTCGACCTTGACCTCGGTCACATCGGCACCGCCCGCGCGCGCCGTGGGGTTTTGGGCCACTGCGCTTTGGGCGCAGCAGGCAGCCAGCAAGGTGGCTAGCACAGTCAGTTTGTTCTTGTTCATGGCGTGTAGGAGAAAAGGGCGGCGGGGTGCGAGAAAGTGTGAGAAAAAGAGAGCAACTGGAGGCCGGGAGGGGCAGTGTGTGCGGCGATTTAGGAGAAATGGAGTTGCTGGTTAATCAGGAAGAGACCCATTCTCATAAAGCCCTGACGTCTATTAGCCGCCCTTTTTCGTCAATCTGTTTTTGAGATAGATTCCCATGTAGGAAGTTAACCCTCTGCAAAACAGTGGTTTAAAATATATATTTTTCCTCAAGATGAATGCCTCAGGCAGTCCAGCACCCGGCACGCGCTCCGAGCCCAGCCGCCCCACGCAGGGCGAGTCGATGGGGCGGAAGAGCCTGCGCAGGCCGGGACTGCTGCGCCGCTACGCGCCCGCGGCGCTGATCGCGGCGGGGCTGCATGCCGTGCTCGCGGTGCTGTGGCCGGAGCCGGCTGCGCCGACTTTTGTGAGCCGCTCGGCGGGCGAGGAATCGGGCGCATCAGGAGCCTCAACGATGGAGCTCACCCTCATGGAGGAGGACGATTCGCTCTTGGGCGAAATCGCCGAAGCTGCGCCCGCCGTCGAGGCGCGTCCGGCGCAGCCGGATAACGTCATTGTGTGGGATTTTGACCCCGACATTTTTACTCAGGACGCTGCGCCCGATGCGCCGGAGCTGCTCGACCCGGGCGCGGCACTTGCTGGACAAATCGACAGCACGCTCGCGGCCGCCCTGCGCGAACTGCAGCAAGGCCTCGACCAAGTGAGCGGACGGCGCGGGCGCGGGTTTAGCGCGGGAAAGGCGGGTGTGCTCTACGCGCCCAATCCGCCTTACCCGCCCCTGGCGCGCCGCGAAGGGCGCGAGGGCATCGTCGAGATCCTCGTGCTGGTCGATAGCCGCGGCCGCGCGGGGCGAGCCGAAGTCGCCCACTCCTCGGGCTACGCGGACCTCGACGAGTCTGCGCTCAACACCGTCATGACGCGCTGGAAATTCCCCGCCCGCGAAAACGAACTCCAGATCGTCCGCGTCATCTTCTCGCTGACCCGCCGCGACGGCCCCGAAACCACCGTCACCTCCAAGCTGTGAGCAAGCGCGCGCTGCGTATTTTAGGGTAGCGGGAATCGCCTTGTGTTTGGGGGAGCGGAGTTGAGAGCGTGCGCGCCGATTTGAGCTCGGGCGATTCCGCTTTTGGCGGGCCGCGCGAGCTTGGCGTTCCTACCCCTGAGAAGCGCAAAAAGTCCCCCCACGTTTCCCCCTAAAAAAACTCACACACAGACAGGATTCCCATGCCCATACGCGTAACCGTTTACGGAGAAAATCTCCACGAGCAGAAAGATGCCATCGTCCAGGCGCACTACCCCAACGGGATGCACACTACGATCGCCGATGCGCTGAACCGCGATCCGCAGATCAAGGCCAGCACCGTCACCCTACAGGAGCCCGAACATGGCTTGACCGAGCAAAAGCTCGCCGAGACGGACGTCCTGTTTTGGTGGGGGCACATGGGCCACGAGCAGGTGCAAGACGCCGTCGTGGAGCGCATCACCCAGGCCGTGTGGCGTGGTATGGGCGCGGTGTTCCTGCACTCGGCGCACTTTTCCAAACCCTTCAAGCGCCTGATGGGCACGCCTTGTAACTTGAAGTGGCGCAATATCGCAGGAACGGGCGACCGCGAGCGGATCTGGGTCACCTCGCGCAATCACCCCATCGCCGCAGGACTCCCCGAGTACTTCGAGCAGGAGGCGGACGAGATGTACGGCGAGCCTTTTGGCGTACCGGAGCCGCTGGAGACGGTCTTCATCAGTTGGTTTTCGGGCGGCGAAGTGTTCCGCTCGGGCCTGACCTACAAGCGCGGCGCGGGGAACGTCTTCTACTTCCGCCCCGGTGACCAGGAGTACCCGACCTATCACAATGCGCACATCCAGCAGGTGCTGATCAACGCGGCGAAGTGGGCGCACAATCCGGCCGCCCGGCTTTCGGCCGAGGTCGCGCTCAATGCTCCCTGCTGCAACGAGCTCATCCCCGAGGCGCGCTTCGCCGCCGGAAAGGCGGCCGCCAAATGAGCAAGCCCGTGCGCATCCTCATCGTAGGCACCGGCGGCATGGCAAACAGCCACGCGCAGGCCTACAAAAAAATCCCGGGCGTGGAGCTCGTCGGCGGTGTGGACGTGCGCGCCGAGCAGCTCGCCACCTTCGCCGAAAAACACGGCATCCCGCACACCTTTGCTTCGGTCGAAGAGGCGATTGCCTGGGGCCAGTTCGACGCGGTCAGCAACGTGACGCCCGACCGCTTTCACTGCTCGACGACCTTGCCCTTACTCGCAGCGGGCAAGCACGTGCTCTGCGAAAAGCCGCTGGCGACCCACGCCGCCGATGCGCTCAAGATGGTCGAGGCCGCTGCGAAGGCGGGCGTCGTCAACGCGGTAAACCTTACCTACCGCGGTATCGCCGCGATGCAAAAAGCGGCCGAGCTGGTGCGCGCAGGCGCGATTGGCGAAGTGCGCTTCTTCGAGGCCAGCTACCTGCAAAGCTGGCTGCACCAACCGGCCTGGGGCGAGTGGTCGACGAGTCCCGAATGGCTGTGGCGGCTCTCGACCGCTCATGGCTCGAAGGGCGCGCTCGGCGACATCGGCGTGCACATCGTGGACTTCGCGACCTACGTTGCCGGACTGGGTGTGACCGACGTCTCGTGCCGCTTCGCAGTCTACGACAAGGCGCCGCCGGAAAACAAAATCGGCGAGTACACACTCGACACCAACGATAGCGTGACGATGCAGCTCTCGCTGGCGAATGGTGCGCTCGGCACGATCTCGCAAACCCGCGTGGCGAGCGGCCACCACAACGACCTGCGGCTGGCACTGTACGGCACCAAGGGCGGGCTGGAGGTGTTTTCGCAAAAACCCGATACGCTGCGCGTCTGCCTGGGTGCCGACGCCTTGAAGAAGGCCGAGTGGCAGACGGTCGAGTGTCCGGCAGTGACGACCAACTACGCGCGCTTCATCGCCGCAGTGCGCGGCGAAGCCGGGCCGCGCGGGCCCGACTTTGCCCGCGGCGCCGAAGTGCAAACCGTGCTCGATGCCGCCGAAGAATCCGCGAAACAGCGCGGCCTCACAGTCGAGATCGACGACTGACAGCCTCGCGCTCTTGTTGACGAGGCCCCAACGAGTGCGCCGCAAAATGAAGGGGGCTCTGACCCCTGCGCGGGGGGCGGTGGCGGGTCGCCACTTCCATTTAATTTGCGATTTTGCCCGTGCGCTGCGCGCCCGAACAAAATCGCAAATTTACATGAACCCCTCCCGACCTTCGGTCGGGCAGGAGTTTAACCCGTAAATTACTTCACCTCGCCCCAATGGGTTTCCGCTTCATTCGCATTTGATGGCGCATTTCCTGTCGCAACGCGACAGGGGGGCAAATTTGGGAATCGTGCTTCGACGCGCAGCGTCGAGGCCGATTCCCAAATTGAATGGCAGGGGACACCGTCCCCCGCCCCACGCGCAGTGGGAGTCTTCGACGCTTTCATCTGGCTTCGGCTTCGGTGCGATCTAAACCGAGGGCTACTCATGGATCTAAACCTACAGCCGCTTGCGCGGGCGTGTTTCATCTCGGGCGAAGTTTTTCAGGAAGGGCAGCGCGTGGTCAGTCTCCTTGTGCGAAGTCCTGAGATGGAGATTAACCGCTACGATGTTCTGGAGTCGCGGCAGGGCGAGTTGGCTGTCGAAGGGCAGCGCGTGTGCAGTTGGGTACAGCTCTACAAGCCGCGTCAGAAAAACGATAATCCGGATCGGGCGCTGAAGATGACGGCGGAGAACCTCTTCCTCACGCTGGCCGATCCGAGCAATGAGCCGAACGCGGAGACGCTGCGCTTGATCCAGTTCCTCGCGCTGATGCTGGAGCGCAAGCGGATCCTGCGCCCGAAGGGGACGCGCGCGGACGGGGAGGGGATCGCGCGCTCGCTCTACGAGCATGCCGGGACTCGGCAGCTCTTTGCCGTGCCGCAGGCCGATTTCTCGCCCGCGTTTTTTGTCTCCGTGCAAGCGCAGCTCAGCCTCCTGCTCGGCCCTCCCGCTGAGCCTGCCCCTCCCGCCACGCCTGCTGAGCCTGCTGAGCCCGCTGAGCCCGCCGAAGGAGTCGCCTCCTCCGCCGCTATCGCTTCTCCCGCTGCATCCGCCGAGCGGGCGGAGGCACCCGGCGAGGAGTCCGCGCTTCCGCCCTCGGTGAGTGGAAGCGCAGGCTGAGGCGATGGTGTGAGCGAGAGCCGCGTAGGTGCGCGCGTGTCCGCGCGCTCTGTTTTTCTTTCGCAACCGTTGCACTGAAAACCGCCTGAAACCGGCTCGAAATAGCCGGTTCATCAGTTGCGCTTCTCCGAAGAATGCGGCGGATTTTGAGGGTAAAATAGCGCGGCGAATCCCCTTGTGTTTTGATTCGGGGTTGAGAGCGTGCGCGCCGATTTGGGCTTGGGTGTTTCTGCGCAGGCAGCGGTGCCGAGCCCGTCGTTTCCCATCCCTAAAAAAATTACACACACAGAGGAGAATCCCCCGATGCCCATCCGCGTAACCGTATACGGAGAAAACATACACGATCAGAAGCACCCCGTTGTGCAGGCCAACTACCCGGGAGGCATGCACACCGTGATCGCCAATGCGCTGAATCGTGATTCCGAAATCAAGGCCAGCACCGTCACGCTTCAGGAGCCTGAGCATGGCTTGACCGAGCAGAAACTCGCCGAGACAGATGTCCTGTTCTGGTGGGGCCACGTCGGCCACCACGAGGTGCAAGACGCCGTCGTGGAGCGCATTGCCGAGGCCGTGTGGAGCGGCATGGGCGCGGTGTTCCTGCACTCGGCGCACTTTTCGAAACCCTTCAAGCGACTGATGGGCACGCCCTGTAACCTCAAGTGGCGCAACAATCACCACCTCGGCACACCTGACCGCGAGCGTATCTGGCAGACCTCGCGCAACCACCCCATCGCCGCGGGCCTGCCCGAGTACTTCGAGCTGGAGGGCGAGGAAATGTACGGCGAGCCCTTTGGGGTGCCCGAGCCGCTGGAGACGGTTTTCATCAGCTGGTTCTCGGGCGGCGAAGTGTTCCGCTCGGGCCTGACCTACAAGCACGGCGCGGGAAACATCTTCTACTTCCGCCCGGGCGATGAGGTTTTCCCGACTTACCAGGATGCCAATATCCAGCGCGTCCTGCTCAACGCGGCCAAGTGGGCCTACAACCCCAGCCCGCGCCTTTCGCGCGAAGTCACGCTCAATGCGCCCTGCTGCAACGAGCTCATCCCCGAGGCGCGCTTCGCTGCCGGAAAGGAGGCCACCAAATGAGCAAGCCCGTGCGCATCCTCATCGTCGGCACCGGCGGTATGGCCGGTTACCATGCGGGCCGCTACAAATCGATCCCCGGCGTCGAGCTCGTCGGCGGAGTCGATGTGCGCGCCGAGCAGCTCGCCACCTTCGCCGAAAAACACGGCATCCCCAACACCTTTGCCTCGGTCGAAGAGGCGATTGCCTGGGGCCAGTTCGACGCGGCCAGCAACGTGACGCCCGACCGCTTTCACTGTTCGACGACCTTGCCCTTGCTCGCGGCGGGCAAGCACGTGCTCTGCGAAAAGCCGCTGGCGACCAACGCTGCCGACGCATTCAAAATGGTAGAGGCCGCTGCGCAGGCGGGCGTGGTCAATGCGGTAAACCTCAGCTACCGCGGCATCGCCTCCATGCACAAGGCGGCCGAGCTCGTGCGCGAAGGCGCGATTGGCGAAGTACGCTTCTTCGAGGCCAGCTACCTGCAAGCCTGGGCCAATCACCCCGAGCGCTGGAGCCCCGCCGAGCTGTGGCGGCTCTCGACCGCTCATGGCTCAAAGGGCGCGCTCGGAGACCTCGGCGTGCACATCATCGACTTCGCCACTCATGTGGCTGCGCTGCCCGTGTCCGATGTGTCGTGCCGCTTTGCCGTTCACAACAAGGTCCCGGGCAACAAACACGGTGAGTACGTGCTCGACGCCAACGACAGCGCGACCATGCAGCTCAAGCTCGCCAACGGCGCGCTCGGCACGATCTCCGCGACCCGCGTCGCCACCGGTCACGGCAACGATCTGCGGCTCAAAATCTACGGGACGAAGGGCGCGCTGGAGGTGCTCTCGATAGAGGACAAGGTGCTGCGCGCCCACTTGGAGCCCGACGGCAAGTGGCAGACGATCGAGTGCCCGCTCGTTCCGGAGAACTACCTGCGCTTCGTCTCGGCCATTCGCGGCGAGGACGCACTCCGCGCACCCGACTTCGCCCGCGGAGCCGAGGTGCAAAAGGTGCTCGACGCCGCCGAAAAATCCGCCGCCGAAGAAGGCCGCACCTTGAGCGTTTGACCACTGCGCGTGGGGCGGTAGCGTGGCGCCACTTGCCATTTAATTTGCGATTTTGCCCGTGCGCTGAGCGCCCGAACAAAATCGCAAATTTATATGAACCCCTCCCGACCTCCGGTCGGGCAGGAGTTTAACCCGTTAACCAAAAAAATCGCCCAAATGGGTTTCCGCTTCATTCGCATTTGATGCCGCATTTCCTGTCGCAACGCGACAGGGGGCAAATTTGGGAATCGTGTTTCGACGCGCAGCGTCGAGGCCGATTCCCAAATTGAATGGCAGGGGACACCGTCCCCCGCCCCACGCGCAGTGGCGGTCGTTGACCGGTTTTATCTGGCGGCGCACTCGTTGGTGCGCCGTCGACTTCGACTCTTTCATTATGCGAGCCGCTCGCTGGCGGCTCGTCGGGGGGATTACTCGGCTAGGCGCACGGGCACGCCGCGTGCGTGGAGAGCTTCCTTGGCCTGCTGCACCGTGTAGGTGCCGAAGTGAAAGAGGCTGGCGACGACGACGGCGCTTGCGTGGCCGCCTATGAACGCATCGGCCAGGTCGTCGAGTGAGCCCGCGCCGCCGCTGGCGATAACGGGCACGCTCACCGCGTCGCTCACCGTGCGGGTGAGCTCGATATCGAAGCCTGCCTTGGTGCCATCGCGGTCGATGCTGTTGAGCAAGATCTCGCCTGCGCCGAGCTCCACGGCGCGTCGCGCCCATGCAATCGCATCGAGTCCGGTCGCGCGTCGTCCGCCGTGCGTGTAAACCTGCCAGGTGCGCCCGTCGGGCTCGCGCTTCGCGTCGATCGCGACGACGACGCACTGGCTGCCAAACTTGGTCGCCGCGGCGCGGATAAACTCGGGCTCGTTGATCGCTGCGGTGTTGAGCGAGACCTTGTCGGCGCCGGCGTTGAGCATGGCGCGGATGTCATCGACGCTGCGCAGCCCGCCGCCGACGGTCAGCGGCATGAAGCATTTCTCGGCGGTCGCCCGAACGAGGTCGTGCATGATGCCGCGGCCCTCGCTTGATGCGGTGATGTCGAGGAAAATCAACTCATCGGCACCCTGCGCATCGTAGCGCTGGGCCATCGCGATGGGGTCGCCGACGTTGGTGAGCTCGCCCGCTTCGGCTTTGCCAAACTGGACGCCGCGCGTGACCTGGCCGTTGTGGACGTCGAAGCAGGGAATGATGCGGCGGCTGAGCATGAGGAGAGGGCGGGAGCGGTGCTGTGGCTCCCACTTCGGGTGAGGGAGCGCGGCGCTCTGGGTCTGATGCGGTGCGGCGCAGGTTGTTCCTCGCGGGCTGTGCCTTAAGCCTCGATCTGTGCGATGTCGGGCTCGAAGTTGACCGCGAGGCGGTAGACCTGGCCCGGGCGCATGATCAGCGGGTGGTCGCGCAGCAGCGTTTGCACGTAGTGGATCTTGCCGTAGTTGGTACGGTAGTTTGCGTCGCTGCTGACGACTTCGGTCTCCGCCCAATTGGCCTGAAAATCGTTTTTGGAAACCGTGCAGCGGTGGCCCTCGGTGCCGAGCGCGAGCGAGCCGCCGACGCGGTACTGCGAGTGCGGCGCGGCGACCACCAGCATGTAGCGGAATTTGTTGAGCGTGACTTGCTGCCGCACCGTGTAGGCAAACTCGCAGCCGATCTGGTTGCCCGAAAAATTCCACTGCACCTTCACGCTGCCGAGCCCTTTGAGGATTTCTTCCTCGGTGGTGATGAGCTCCGGTTGCTCGTAGCGGAAGAAGAAGCTGTTGCGCAGGCCGAGGCCAGTCACGCAGTTGCGCCCGTAGAAGGCGGGCGTGGTGACCTTGTCGCCAAAGCTGAGCTCCGGCACCATGATCGGCATGTACACGTTGTTCGGCCAGTCGAAGACTCCCGGGCAGTGGGGGAAGGGGAGCGAGTCACTGGTCACCGTGGCTCCGGCACTGATCAGCGGGATCTGCGCGTGCAGGCCGCTCGCGGTATCGCGATAGAGGAAGACGCCTTGCTCCTTGCGGTTGCTCTTGTCGAAGACGACGAAGCGGCCGCTGTTGCGCTGCGGCTCGGGTTTGGCGCTGGTCGTCCCCGCAGGCATCTGCACGGTGCGCGCGAGCCGCGACCACTGGCACAGGTAGCGCGCCGCGTCGAAGTTTGCCATGCGCGTGGTGTGCGGCTCGTAGGCGGTGCGTTCGTCGTCGCGCAGGTCGAGGAAGCCGTGCTCCTGGTCGAGGTAGGTCTGGTAGAAAAAGAGGAAGAGCCGCCGCAGGATGTCGAAGTACTTGGGCTTTTCGGTGTCGGCGATCCAGCCGTCGCGCAGGCCCTGGAGGATGAGGCTGATGCAGTGCATCTGCCCGTAGGCGCCCGCCGCGCGGCCAAAGGCCCAGCCGAGCCCATCGGCCCGGACGAGGTCGGGCATCATCTTGATGTACTTCTCCCCGTAGGTGCGCAGGGTGGGCAGCTTGCGGTCGCGCACGCTGCTGTTGGCGTGGAGCTGGAGGGCAGAGCGCGTGAAGACAAAGGCGAGTATGCCGTAGAGGTTGAAGTGCCCGCCGATGCCGTCCGCCGCGTCGTCGAAAAAGCCGGTCGAGCTGGTGTGCTGGACGCGGTCAACCATGCGCTCGATGAGGCGCGAGGTTTCGTCTTTTTTGGAGAGGCCGAGGCTGAAGCGGGCCACTGCCTTGGCGATGTTGAATGCCTGCCAGTGGTTGTCGTAGTCGCTGCGGTGCAGGAGCTGCTTGTCGATGCGCTCCTTGGTCTCGTCTACGAGGCGCTCCCAGATCGGGTTGCGCTCTTTGGAAGGGCCAAAGGCGAGCAGGCCGAGCGCGGCGTAGGCGAGGCCGTTTTCCGCGGCGGGCTCGGTAAACATCTGCGCGGTGATGCAGCGCGCGGCGAGGTCGACGAGGTCGTGCCCGCCGAGGGTCGTCTCGCCCGTGTTGCGATAGTATTCACCGAGGGCGAAGGCGATGTGGCCGGGCTCGTCGCTGCGGGATTGCTCGCCGGGGACGGGGAGGACAGTGCCGTTGGGTTGGATGGAATCAATGTTGTGCGCCAACATTGAGCGGGCCATGTCGAGACACTGCTCGGAGAAACTATGCATTCTGGATAAGTTTGATGTCGTCTGGCGAGGCGACGGGCCGCTTGGGGGCTGTCGCGCAGGGGAGTGCTGTTTGTGACGCGCCGCGGTGGGGCGCGGCAAGAAGAGAATTTTATTGGGCGATGAGTTTCAGGAACTCCGCGTTGGTCTTCGTCTTCGAAAGTCGGGTGATCATCGTCTCGGTCGCGTCTTCGATGCGCTGCTGGACGAGCGCGCGGCGGAAGAAGTGGATGCCGTCGAGCACCTTCGGGTCGATCAGGAGCTCCTCGCGGCGCGTGCCGGAGGCGGCGACGTTGATCGCGGGCCACAGCCGCATCTCGGCGCACTTGCGGTCGAGCACGAGCTCCATGTTTCCCGTGCCCTTAAACTCCTGGAAGATCACATCGTCCATCCGGCTGCCGGTCTCGACGAGGACGGAGGCGACGATGGTGAGGCTGCCGGACTCCTCAGTGTTGCGCGCGGCGGCGAAGAGCTGGCGCGGCTTTTCGAGCGCGCGCACGTCGAGGCCGCCGGAGCCCGTGCGGCCCGAGTTGCGCAGCGTGTTGTGCGCGCGGGACAGCCGCGTAATCGAATCGACGAAGAGCACGACATCGCGCCCGACCTCGACGAGCCGCTTCGCGCGCTCGATGCACAGGTCGGCCACGCGGATGTGGTTGTCGATCTGCTCGTCGTTGGAGGAGGCCCAGACTTCGGCCGGTACGCTGCGGCGAAAGTCGGTGACTTCCTCGGGCCGCTCATCGACGAGCAGGATCATCACATGGCACTCGGGGTTGTTTTCGAGGACGCCCAGTGCCATGTCGCGCAAGAGCGTGGTCTTGCCCGTGCGCGGCGGGGCGACGATGAGGCCGCGCGTGCCTTTGCCGATCGGGCAAAACAGGTCGACCGCGCGAGTGGTCATCCGCCCGTCCCTGGTCTCGAGCTTCAGGTGCTGCTCGGGCGAGATCGTCGTCAGTGTCGTAAACTCAAATTTGCCGCGACGTTCCTCCAGCGGGATGCCATCCACGGTCTCGATGAAGCGCATTTTCGGATTCGGAAAACGCCCCTCTGCGGGAAAGGCCGTGCCGCCGATCAGGCTGCCTTCGCGCAGCTTGAAGCGGCGGATCAGCTCCTTGGGGACGAAGGTATCGTCGGGCCTGCGTTTGCCGCCGCGCTTCAGGTCGATCAACTGGCCGTTGCCGCCGCGCTGGCGATCAATGTCGAGCACGCCTTCGACGCGCATCAGGTTTTCGTCGGCCACCGCTTTACTCGCAGCGGGCTCTGGCTTGCTCGCCACTGCTTCCGGCTCGGTAGCCGTATCGCGAGGCGTGGCGCCTTCGTTTGTCTCTGCAAGTGCAGAAGGGGTGTTAATATCCATACAGAGTGTAATAAAAATGTGGCTGGCTCTTGACGCTCAAAACTCGCGCTGGGATAAGGCCAGCGATTCGCTTTCCTCACCCCCTTCTGCAACCCCCAACCCTGCCAGATCCTGTGACTAACCAGACGATTACTTCCGTTTCCCGAGAAAGTCGGCTTTTCAAGCCATCTGCGGAGTTCAAGGCCCAAGCAAATCTTGGGAGTGAAGCCGCCTACAAGAAACTTTACGCGGAGTCTGTCAACTCCCCAGAACGCTTCTGGGAGCGGCAGGCCAAGCAGTTTCTGACTTGGCGCAAGCCCTTCACCCAAGTGCTCCAGTGGAAGCCCCCGCATGCAAAATGGTTTGGCGGCGGCACGCTCAATGTCGCCGAAAACTGTCTCGACCGCCACCTCGGCACCGCGCGCGAAAACAAGGCGGCGATCATCTTTGAAGGCGAGCCGGGAGACATCCGCACGCTGACTTACAAGCAACTGCACCGCGAGGTGTGCAAGTGCGCCAACGCGCTGGAATTGCTCGGCCTGCGCAAGGGCGACCGCGCGGCGATCTACATGCCGATGGTGCCCGAGGCTGCTGTGGCGATGCTCGCCTGCGCGCGACTCGGCGTCGTGCACACGGTGATTTTTGGCGGCTTCAGCTCCGAGGCGATCAAGGACCGGATCAACGATTGCGGCGCGCGCGTGGTGATCACGGCCGATGGCGGCTGGCGGCGCGGAAAAATCGTCGAGCTGAAGGACAGCGTGGATCGCGCACTGGGTGCGACGCCGAGCGTCGAGCATGTCGTCGTGCTGAAGCGCACGGGTAACGCAGTGACGATGAAGGAAGGCCGCGACCTGTGGTGGGACGACTTGATGGCCGCCGCGCCCGCCGTCCACAAGGCCCGGGCACATGCCAGCGAGCAGCCGCTTTTCATTCTCTACACCAGCGGCTCTACCGGGAAGCCCAAGGGCGTGCTCCACACCTCGGCGGGCTACCTGCTCGGCGCGGCGATGACCACGCACTACGTCTTCGATATAAAGGAGACCGACATCTACTGGTGCACCGCGGACATCGGCTGGATCACTGGCCACAGCTACGTCGTCTACGGCCCGCTCTCCGTCGGGGCGACCGTGCTGATGTACGAAGGTGCGCCCAACCAGCCCGAGCCCGATCGTTTCTGGGAAATCATCGACCGCCACGGCGTCACCGTTTTCTACACCGCGCCTACGGCCATCCGCGCCTTCATGCGCTGGGGCGACGAGTTTGTGACTCGGCACAGCCTCGCCTCGCTGCGCCTGCTCGGCTCCGTCGGCGAGCCGATCAACCCCGAAGCGTGGATGTGGTACCACAAGATGATCGGCAAAAAACGCTGCCCCATCGTGGACACGTGGTGGCAGACGGAGACGGGCGCGATCATGGTCACGCCGCTGCCGGGCATCACCCCGACCAAGCCCGGCTCCTGCACGCGCCCCTTCTTCGGCGTCGTGCCAAAAATCCTGGACGAGAACGGCAAGCCCGTGTCGCGCGGCTCCGGCGGCAAGCTCTTCCTCACGCAGCCGTGGCCCTCGATGCTGCGCACCCTGTGGGGCGACGACGCGCGTTTCAAAGAGCAATACTGGAGCGAGGTGCCCGGCCTCTATTTCGCGGGCGATGGCGCGCGCTTCGATGAGGACGGCTACCTGTGGGTCGTGGGCCGCATCGACGACGTGCTCAACGTCTCCGGTCACCGCATCGGCACGGCCGAGGTGGAGAGTGCGCTCGTCTCGCATCCCTCCGTGGCCGAGGCCGCTGCAGTCGGTCGGCCCGATGAGCTGAAGGGGCAGGCACTCGTCTGCTTCGTCACGCTCAAGGGCGATCAACGCGCCAGCGACGAGCTTAAGGAAGCACTGCGCGCTCACGTGGCGCGCGAGATCGGTGCCATCGCCCGGCCCGACAGCCTGCGCTTCGCCGCCGCACTGCCGAAGACCCGCTCGGGGAAAATCATGCGCCGCATCCTTAAGGAGATCGCCGCAGGCGGCGACGTGAAGGGCGACATTACCACGCTCGAGGACTTCAACGTCGTCGCCAGCCTCCAGGCCGAGGAGTAAGGCGCTCCTCACGCCTTCGACCCCCACTACGCGTG
>NZ_LSZQ01000043.1 GCF_001580015.1 Cephaloticoccus primus | reverse complement strand
GCGGGCGGCGGCAGGCGGTGCCTGCACCCATTTACTGTGCGGCTTGCTGTCGGGCGTTCCGCCCGACGGAACAAGCCGCACAGTCGGAAATGCCCGACCTCCGGTCGGGCCGGAATTTCTTCGTTAACCAAAAAAACTCGCCCCAGCGGGTTTCCTTTCCATTCGCATTTGATGCCTCATTCCCAGTCGCAACGCGACTGGGGGAAGGCCCGTTAAATTTGCGATTTTGTTCGGGCGCAAAGCGCACGGGCAAAATCGCAAATTCAATGGCACGTGGCGCCCCGCCCCACGCGCAGTGGAGTCTTCGACTCGTTTATCTGGCGAGCCGCTCGTTGGCGGCTCGTCAGCGGTAGCCTCAATCACAGCCCCGCTGCGCCCACAAAAAAGCCTCGGTGGGAAATCCGAGGCTTTTTTGGCGCCGCGCACGTTTTGCGGCGCGGCTGAGGAACGGCTTGTTTGCTTACTGGATGACGACGAGCTCCACGCGGCGATCCATCGCGGCGGTGGCCCGGTCGGCATTGCGCACGGCTTCGAGGCTTCCTTTTGAGAGGGTTTCGAGCCGGTCGGGGGAGATCCCGAGTGTGCCGAGGTACTGGCGGGCGGCGCTCGCACGGCGGTCGCCGAGGCCGAGGTTGTACTCGGCGGTGCCGCGCCAGTCGCAGTGGCCTTCGAGCAGGAGGCGGTGGCCGGGGTTGTTGCGCAGGTAGTCGGCGGCGGCCTGGAGTTTGGCGCGCTCGGAGGGGTTGATCGACGACTTGTCGAAGTCGAAGTAGACGGCCTCCAGCACGCCGCGGATTTGGCCATTGAGGTCGAAGCCCGCTCCGCGTCCTTCGAGCCCCGTGCCGGGTGCGAGCAGCGAAACGTCGAGCGGATCCAGCGAGGAGCCGTAGCCGCCGCCGCTGCCGCCGCCCATGACCGTCGCGCTCGGGTCGGGCCGCTTTGGCTTTTTCTGGCAACCGCTGAAGAGGGCTGCGCCACTGAGCAGGACGAGGAAGATTTTCTTAAAAGCCAAAGAGTTCATTGCGGTGTCCCGAGCGGAAATACGGGTAAAAACGAGTTGGGAGGTGGTGGGTTGACAGGGACTCGAACCCTGAACCAATTGATTAAAAGTCAACTGCTCTACCATTGAGCTATCAACCCATGCGGGAGGGAAGGGCGGACTAGATTTTTGCCCCAAAGCTATGGCAAGCACTTTCTGGGAAGTGGCTTCGGAAGGGCCGAAAAAAGGCCCGGTGATTGACCGCTTGGGGCCGCTCACTTATCGCCTGCAACCCACTGCATGAGCCGCCTGTCGCAAACCGAATCAAATGAAGGAACTTTAGAGAAATATGCTGGTCAGGGCGGCGCACAACGCATGACAGCCAAAGCACAAGAGGTCGCACTGGATCGGCTGCTCGTCGATCGATTCAAGAACGGGGATCAGTCTGCTTTCGACGAGATGGTGAGCCGCTACTGGGCCCGCATCTACGCGATGGTTCACCAGCTTTTGCGCAATACGGAGGACGCGGAGGAGGTGACCCAAGACGCGTTTATCCGCGCGCACCGGGGCCTGCCGAAGTTTCGCGGCGACTCGGCTTTTTCCACCTGGCTGTACCAGATCGCGACCAACCTGGCGCGAAACCGCTACTGGTACTGGTGGCGGCGCAAGCGCGACAAAAGCCTCTCCTTTGAGCAGCCTCTGGGGCCCGAGGGTAATATTACGCTCGCGGACGTGCTTCCCGCCCAGGTGGAAACTCCAGATGATATCGCGGTGACCCAGGAGTTTGTGGATCGGATCGGGCAAGCGATGGAAAAGCTGGGCAGCAAGCACCGCGAGATCCTCGTCCTGCGAAATGTCAGGAACCTCTCTTACGAGGAAATCGCTGCGGTCCTGAAAATCTCTGTCGGTACAGTTAAAAGCCGGATCGCCCGTGCTCGCGAGAGCCTGCGGGCGCACCTCGGCGAAGATTTCTCCTCAAAACAGCGCTAACGATGATCAGCGAAAAAAAATTTATCGAGCTACTGAATCTCTACCTCGACCACGAAATCAGCGCCGAGCAGGTGCGGGTGCTGGAGGCGGAGATCCGGCGCGACCCCGCCCGACATACGCTCTACCGGCAGTACTGCGCGATGCACCGCGGCTGTCTGGAGCTGGGCAGCACCTTTGCGGCGAAAGAGGAGCGCGCGCCCGAGCTGCTTTCGCACACGCGCGAGCTGGCGCAAGGCTTGCGGCGTACAAGTTTGGGCTGGGGCGCCTGGGCGGGCGGTGTGGGCCTCGCGGCAGCCTGCGGTGCGCTCGCCTTTTTCGTTTTCCAGGGCGACGACCGCTCGGGCCACCACCTGCGCGAGTTTGAGGAGGAGCAGCGGTCGATCCCGACTCCGATTTCGGCAGCCCCAGCCGTCCTCGTTTCCGCGCCCGCCCTCGCGCCCCAGGCCGAGACGCAAGCGCCGGCGCGTGCTTCTTTCGCCAGCGCGAGGGCGGCCACTCGCACAGTGGCTCCTGCCTCCTCTGCCGTTTTCTCGCCGGCTGCATCGGCTCCGGTTGCGCCAGTGCAGGTTTTGGCGGCCACGGCTTCGGCTCCCGTTTCGGCGAGGCCCGCTGTGGCGACACCCGCCCCGACACTGCGCCGGCTTCATCCGGTTTACAGCCCGGGTTTTCCCCGAAGCGCCCCAGAACTGAGATTTGGGCAGCATTCACCCTTTTTCTATGCGGCTGCACTGCCCCGGGCGGCTGTTGCCAATGGGCACCTGGAATGGGCGGCCCTCATCAATCCCGATGCGATAGACATCGCGCGTGCGCGGCGTCAGTTCCCCAGCTTTCAGGTCCAACCCGCAGTCGCCCCAAGCGCGCACCTGTACCGCCGCCCGGAGGCAGACGCCCCCGAAGCAGTGCCGCACGTGGAGCCCTTGCGCTTTCAGTTTCAGCGCTAGATCTCCGGGCCTGGGGATCGGGCGGAGTCCGGCGAGGCAACGGCTCGCCGCCCATAAAACCGGTCGAAGACCGCGAGCCGCCACCGGGCGGCCCGCCAAAAAGGAGAGCCGAAGACTCCTTGCGGGGCGGCTGGGGCGTGCTAGCTTCCGCGCACGAAAGGAAAGACACCGCCATGCCGCTCCACGCGCAGTGGGGAAGCTGGAAAAGCGTGTGCCACCGAGTTGCTGCCGCGCGTTTGGCCTTAGCTCAGGGCTTCTTTGATGAGGCTTTCGGTGGTGGCGGCAGCCCCGAGTTTGAGGGCGGCGGTGCGCACGGCTTTGTCGGCCTCGGCGGGTTTGTAGCCGAGTGCGGAGAGGGCGAGTACGGCGTCGCGATGGGCACTGCCAGCAGCGTTTGCGCCTGCGCTCGCGTCTGAGCCGTCTTCGCCTGCGCTTCCTGTGCCGAGGGCTGCGGTTGGAAAGCCGCCGCCCGGCACGCCGACCTTGCCCTTGAGCTCAATCACGAGTCGCTCGGCGGTTTTTTTGCCGATGCCGGGGCATTTGGCGAGCAGCGGCACATCGGCGGCGGCGATTGCGGTCTGGAGCGCGGGCAGCGAGAGCTTGCTCATGATCGTGAGCGCGACCTTGGGGCCGACGCCTTTTACGTGCTCGATCATGAGGCGGAAAAAGTCGCGCTCTTCGGGGCTCGCGAAACCGTAGAGCGTCTGCGCGT
>NZ_LSZQ01000042.1 GCF_001580015.1 Cephaloticoccus primus | reverse complement strand
GCCCGCCGATCTCGACGGTCGCGCGCAGCGGTGTGGCGGCAACGAGGGTGCCGTGGATCGAGGTGATCATGCTGCGCTGGACGCCGTGTTTGTTGCTGCTGCTACTGTTGTCGGTGCGGCGTTTGCCGGGCCGAGGCCGAGCACGTCCTGCATGTCGTAGACGGCGGGGGCTCTACCCGAGACCCACGCGGCAGCCCGCAGCGCACCGCGCGCGAAGATGGCGCGGTCGCTGGCCTTGTGCGTGAGCTCGATGCGCTCGCCCTGCGCGGCGAAGATCACGGTGTGGTCGCCGACGACATCGCCGCCGCGCAGCGCATGGATGCCGACTTCGCGTCGCGTGCGCTCACCCGGGACTCCCTGGCGGCCGTGGCGCAGGGCTTCGGGGCCGAGCTGGCGTGCAGCGAGGATGATCTCCAGCAGGCGGGCGGCGGTGCCGCTGGGCGCATCTTTCTTGAAGCGGTGGTGCATTTCGACGACTTCGGCGTCGTAGTCGTCGCTCAGGACAGCGGCAGCGCGCTCGGTGAGCGCATTCAGCAAGTTTACGCCGACCGAGTAATTACCGGCCCACACGCAGGGCACTTTGGCGGCTTCTTTTAGCAGGGCGGCGCGGCGCTCAAGCGAGTGGCCCGTCGTGCCGATGATGAGTGGCTTGCCCAAGCGCACGGCGTGCGCGATCACCTCGGCGGTCGCTTCGTGAAAGCTGAAGTCGATGATGACGTCTCCCCGGGCGAGCCCCGCCGCGAGGTCGTCGCCGGTGTCGAGCGCACTGGCAATCGAGAGTCCTTGCTCGGGAGCGAGCTCGACGATGGTGCGGCCCATCCGCCCGCGTGCTCCGACCAGTGAAATGGAAAGCGACATGGCGTGGGGCGGATTACCTGGCCAGCTCGGCCATGATGCGGAAGAGCGCGCTGCGGTTTTCCGCGCTGGCGGGGCAGAGCGGCAGCCGCACGTCGGGGCGGCTGATGATGCCCGCCTTGTGCAGCGCGAGTTTGATGGGCACCGGGTTGGGCTCGTTAAACAGGGCTTTGAAAATCGGGTAGAGCCGGCGGTGCTCTTTGGTGGCGGCGGGCAGATCGCCCTTGAGCGCGGTGCTTACGAGTTTGGCGACTTCGCGTACATAGAGGTTGGAGGCGACGCTGATCACGCCCTCCGCTCCGGCGGCGATAAAGGGCAGGGTGAGCGAGTCGTCACCGCTCAGCACGGTGATGTCCTTGCCGAGGGCTTGCTTGATCTGGTCAACCCGATCGACCGAGCCGCCCGCTTCCTTGATGTAGCGGACGTGGGGGTATTTGGCGCGCAGCCGCTCGACCACGCCGACACCGATCTCGATGCCGCAGCGCGAGGGGATCGAGTACAGGATGATGGGCCGGTCGGTCGCTTCGGCGATGGCGCTGAAGTGCAGAAACAGCCCCTCCTGGCTCGGCTTGTTGTAGTAGGGGGCGACGAGCAGTATCGCGTCGACGCCTGCGTCGTGGGCGAGCTTGGTCAGCCCGATTGCTTCGCGCGTCGAGTTTGAGCCGGTGCCTGCCACCACGGGTACGCGGCCCGCCGCGAGCTCGATGGTGGCCTGCACGACTTGCATGTGCTCTTCGTGCGTGAGCGTAGGCGACTCGCCGGTCGTGCCGACGGCGACCAGCCCGTCGATCCCGCCTTTGATCTGAAACTCGATCAGCGCCTCAAGATCACCGTAGGCGACCTGCTGTTTCTTAAACGGTGTGACGAGTGCAGTCAGCGTGCCAGTCAGGGAGCGGGGGGCGGTTTTCTTAGCCATCGTTAGTAGGATCGGGTTGAAAGTTTAGAGCTTGGTTTTTCGCAAGGCCAGAGATTGCCTTCGCCCCTTTTCCCTCAATGGCACTGGCACTTTTATTTTCAGGACAAGGCGCGCAAAAAGTCGGCATGGGGCGCAGCCTCTACGCGCAATCGGCGGCGGCGCGCGCCCGCTTCGATGAGGCCGATGCGACGCTCGGCTACCCGTTGACGCGCATTTGCTTTGAAGGGCCGGAGGAGGAGCTCACGCAGACGAAGATCTGCCAACCCGCGCTTTACGTCCACGGCCTCGCGCTGGTCGAGGCGCTGCGCGAGCAGGGCAGGCTGGGGCCCGCGTCGGCGCCGGCCTGCGCGCTCGGGCTCAGCCTCGGCGAGATCACGGCCTACGCGGCGGCGGGCGTGTTCGATTTTCAAACGGGGCTGCGCATCGTCGCCGAGCGGGGCCGCCTCATGCAGCAAGCCTGCGAAACGACTGTGGGCAGCATGGCGGCCATCCTCGGCGAGCCGCGCGAGGGCGTGGCTGCGCTTTGCGCGGAGTTCGACATCGAGGCAGCCAACTTTAACGCGCCGGGGCAGATCATCGTATCCGGCGAGAAGGCCAAGGTGGCCGCAGCCGTTGCCGCCGCGAAGGAGCGCGGGAAAAAGGTGATCCCGCTCAATGTCGCCGGCGCGTATCACAGCCGCCTGATGGAGTCGGCGCGCGCGGCCTTTGCCGTTTTCCTGAGCGACATCGAGTTTTCGCGTCCTGCCTTTGCCGTGTTTACCAACACGACGGGCCGCGCACTCGCCGAGCCCGAGGAACTGCGCGCGGCGCTCGTCAGGCAGGTCGTCTCTCCCGTGCTTTGGGAGGACTGCATGCGCAGCGCGGTGGCCGCGGGCGCGAGCGAGTTTTGGGAGCTCGGCCCGGGGAGCGTGCTGGCCGGACTGGCGCGGCGCACCGACAAGGCGTGGGCCGTGAAGAGCTTTTCCGAGTTCGAGGATTTGGCGAAATAACGCGCGCGACTGCTGCTGCTCATGGAAATCGCCCATACCCGAAATTTCTGCATCATCGCCCACGTCGATCACGGCAAGACGACCCTATCGGATCGCTTGCTGGAGCACACCAACACGGTGGCCCAGCGTGTGCTCACCGATCAGCATCTCGACTCGATGGATCTGGAGCGCGAGCGCGGCATCACGATCAAGTCGCATCCGGTCACGATGCTTTACCCGTCGAAAAACGGGACGACCTATAAGCTCAACCTCATGGATACGCCGGGCCACGTGGACTTCTCCTACGAAGTCTCGCGCAGCCTCGCCGCCTGCGAAGGCGCGCTGCTCCTGATCGACTCCGCCCAGGGCGTCGAGGCGCAGACAGTCGCCAACGCGCACCTGGCCTTTGGGCAAAACCTCAAGGTCATCCCCGTGATCAACAAGATCGACCTGCCCGGGGCCAACCTCGACCTGTGCCTGAGCCAGCTCGAAGACATCCTCACGATCCCCGCGGAGGAGGCGATCCTCGCCAGCGGAAAGGCCGGCATCGGCATCGAGGAAATCCTCGAAGCAGTCGTGGAGCGCGTGCCGCCGCCGCGCTGGAGCGACCACGCGCACACGCGTGCGCTGGTCTTTGACTCGCTCTACGATTCGTACCGCGGCGTGATCGCCTACGTGCGCGTTTTCTCCGGCGAGGTGAAGCCCGGCGACGCCATGCTCCTGATGAGTAACGGCAACAAGTCGGAGGTGAAGGAAGTCGGCATCTTTACGCCGAAAATGGAGAAGGCCCAAAAACTCGCCGCGGGCGATGTCGGCTACCTCGTCTCCAACATCAAGGACACCTCCGAGATCAAAACCGGCGACACGATCACGCTCGCGCAGCGCCCCGCCACCGAGATGCTCCCGGGCTACCAGGAGGTGCGCCCGATGGTTTTCTGCGGCCTGTATCCGGTAGACAGCTCCGACTACGAAAAGCTGAAGGCGGCGATGGGGCGGCTGCGGCTCAACGACGCGGCGTTTGTCTTCGCATCGGAGAGCTCGGTCGCGCTCGGCTTTGGCTTTCGCTGTGGCTTCCTCGGGCTGCTCCACATGGAGATCATCCAGGAGCGCATCCGCCGCGAGCACGACGTGGACATCATCTCCACTTATCCGAGTGTGGTTTATCACGTGGTGACCGACGATGGCGCGCTGCGCGAAGTCGATAACCCCGTCAACCTGCCCGATCCGGGCGCCGTGCGCGAAATCCGCGAGCCCACCATCAAGGCCGCGATCCACATCCCCAACGAGTCGATGGGCGACATCTTTGCGCTCATCATGGAGAAGCGCGGCACGATCGACCACACCGATACGCTCGATGCCAACCGCATCATGCTCACCTGCACGCTGCCGCTTAACGAGATCCTCGTCGATTTTAACGACCGGCTCAAAAGCATCACCCGCGGCTACGGCTCGATGGACTACGAACTCGGCGAGTACCGCCAGGCCGAGCTCGTGAAAATGGAGATCCTCATCAACGCCGAGCCCGTCGATGCCTTTGCCTCAATCGTCCACCGCGAAAAGGCCGAGGGCAAAGGGCGCGAACTCTGCGGGCGCCTCGCCGAGATCATCCCCCCACAGATGTTCAAGGTCGCCATCCAAGCCGCCATCGGCGGGAAAATCATCGCTCGCGACAACGTTAAGGAAATGCGCAAAGACGTGACGGCCAAGTGCTACGGCGGCGACATCTCGCGCAAACGCAAACTCCTCGATAAGCAAAAAGAGGGGAAGAAAAAGATGAAGCAGTTTGGCCGAGTCTCCATCCCCTCCGATGCCTTTATCAAAGTCCTGAAAACCAACTAGCCCGCCTGCCGGACGGGGCAGGGGGAGGCCGGCGCGCCCGCGCTCCTCTGCGCCGCCTGTCGTCGCCGCCACCTCCCTGCCACTCGCTGCCCTGCTCCAGGCTCCACCTCCCGCTCCTGCCGCGCCGCACCACTCACACCATGTTCAGCCTCTTCGCTTCCCAAAACACAAAGATGCGCCGCAGTGCCAAACAGTGGTTGGAGCTCGCTGCAAAAGTGTACCACTACCGCCGCGACCGGCTGAGCACCGACGAGCTCGGGCGCCTCATGACGCACTCCGCCGCCCTGCGCCAGCTCCTGCGCGAAAAGGGCGGCGACCCCATGCGGTTGAAGCTCGCGATCGAGGCGCTCGAAAGCGTCCTGCGCGAGCTCGGCGGCACGCACTACCCGAAAACCTCCCTCGTCGAAAACGTGGAGTTCTTCCTCGTCGCAGCGATTGTGATCCTCGGCTTTCGCGCCTTCTTCGTGCAGCCCTTCAAGATCCCGACCAACTCCATGTGGCCGAGTTATTACGGGATGACGGTCGATAACTTCACCTCGGCCAGCGACGTGCCTGGCGGGCTCAGCCGCTTGTGGCGCACCGCCACGCTTGGCGCGCAACGACGCGAAGTCATCGCCCCGCGCACGGGCGAGGTGAGTGCCGACTTCTTCGTCAGCGCGGGCGGTAACGACCTGGAGCTCGCCTATAGCCTCAAGCCCGCGCGCTCGTGGTTCATCCTGCCCACGACCGTGCGCGAATACACTTTTTACGTCGATGGGGAGCCCGTCCGCATCCAGGTCCCGCAAGACCTCCAAGGCGTCGATAAGGCGATGCGCGAAACGCTCTTTGGCGGCGATAGCGGTTTCGCCGAGCACCTGCGCGCGCTCCAGCGCGACCGCGCGAAAATCGAGCGCCACTGGCTCGAAGTTTACCCGGGCGTGAGCCGCGCTGCCGAGGTGCTCCGCGTACCGCTGGGCCGCAGTGTCGCGCGCGGTGAGCGCGTCTTGAGCTTCGATATCCTGACGGGAGATCAACTCCTCGCCGACCGGGTGAGTTACCACTTCGTGCGCCCGAAAGTCGGTCAGGGCTTCGTCTTTCGCACGCGGCAAATCGACAGCCCCGTGATGAAAGACCGCAGCGGCCACCAGCTCGACCAGTACTACATCAAGCGGTTGACCGGCCTGCCGGGCGACACGCTCGAAATCAAGGACTACCGGCTGTACCGCAATGGCGAGCCGATCACCGGTGCGGCGGCGTTTGAGAAAAACGCGCAGCGCATCGATGGCTACGTCGGCTACCGCAACTCACAGGCCCTCTCCAAAGGGAAAACGATGACCGTGCCGCCCGGCTCTTTCATGGCACTGGGCGACAACTCGGCGAACAGCCAGGACAGCCGCTACTGGGGCTACGTCCCCGCCACCGAAGTCATCGGCCGCCCCATCTTCATCTACTACCCCTTCACCCGCCGCACCGGCCTCGCACGCTGACTAGGCTGCAGAACTCCACTACGCGTGGGGCGGTGGCGTGTCGCCACTTCCATTTAATTTGCGATTTTGCCGCGTGCGCTACGCGCCCGAACAAAATCGCAAATTTAACGGGACCTCACCCTGTCGCATTGCGACAGGGCGCGAGGCCTCAAATGCGGATGAAGCGGGACCCATTGGGGCAGATTTTGTTGGTTAACCGGTAGACGCAGTTCTAGCGCGGCCCAACGAGGCCGCGCCCATAAAATCGGTCAACGACCGCGACCGGAGGTCGGGAGCTCCCAACTGAGCGGTTTGCCCGCCGGGCAAACCGCTCAGTAAATGGCAGGGGACACCGTCCCCCGCCCCACGCGTAGTGGAAAGGCCTCGCCGCCACTGTGGCCGCCGCTAGAGGTGGGCCTGGAGTTTGGCCTTGAGGGCGTCTTTGGGCGTCATGCCGACGATGGTTTCGACGACCTGGCCTGCCTTGAAGACGAGCATCGTCGGGATCGCGCGGATGGCGTACTCGGCGGCGATTTGCTCGTTTTCGTCGACGTTGACCTTGGCGATCTGGATGCCGTCGAGCTCGTTTGCGAGTTCTTCGAGGATTGGGGCGATTGCCTTGCAGGGGCCGCACCAGGGCGCCCAGAAGTCTACGAGCACGGGGGTCTCGGCGGCGATTGCGGTCTTGAAGTTGTCGCTGGTCAGGTTGGTGATTTTTTCGGACATGGTAGGATGGGTGAGGAAATGGGAAAGGTGGTGAAGGAGAGGGGCGGAGGCTGGGTACTTGGGCAACGGCTCAACCACTGCGCAGTTTCGCGAATGCCGTGGGCGCGCAATGTTTAGCGCGGCGTCACCTTGTGAATGATCTCGGCGAGTTCCTTTGGGCCGACTTGTTCGAGGTGTTTGCTGCGTTTTTTCAGTTCCTCGAAGGTCTTCATGAGTGTCTCGGTCATCCGGTCGTGCGTGTCGGCCGAGCCGCCGATGATGGCAAACTGATCCGCAGTGGTGATGCGTTTGTGGCCGTCTTCATTGTCGAAGCCGAGGCCGAGAAGTCCGGCCCTTGGGCCCGGGAGCGAGCGGTGGTTGGGTGGCGGGATCACGCGCTTACCGTGGTGGGCTGGGTGTGGGTTTCAAGTGGCATTTCGCTCCGCCCGGCAAGCGGATCGGTTGAGGGCTCCTCGTCCGGCGACGGGGGCGGGGGAGTGCGGTCATCGTCCTCGACGGCGGTGCAGAGGATGTCGGCGAAGGCCTCGTCTTGTGCGAGGCGCAGCCGCTTCAGGCGGGTGAGCTCCAAGACCGCGAGAAAGGTCGCCACGAGGTAGCGCAGCGTAATTTTTGCGGGCAGGATTTCCGAAAAGCGGAAGCGCTTCTGCGTCCGCAGCCGCAGGAGCAGGTCGTCCATGCGGTCGGAGACGGTGACTTGCTCTTCCTGGATTTCGCCGACGAGGCCCGTCTCGGCGAGGCGGCGCAGGACGTTGTTGAATGCCTGCCAGAGCTGGATGCGGTCGAGCGGTTTCAGCGGGCGCTCGCCGGACTCCGCGAGCTGGGCGGGGCCGCTGCGCTCGATGAGGTCGTGGCGCTGCGTGATGAGCTCGTCGAGTTGTTCGCCTGCCTCTTTGAAGCGCTTGTACTGCACGAGCTGGTGGACGAGCTCCCAGCGCGGATCCATCGCGTCGTCTTCGTCTTCGGTGGCGACGGCGTGCTGCCCTTTGGGGAGGAGCAGGCGGCTTTTGATCTCCATGAGCGTGGCTGCCATGACGAAGAAGTCGCCCGCGATTTCGAGGTCGAGCTCCTGCATGGCGTGCAGCGCGGCGATGTACTGGCGGGTGACCGACTCAATGGGGATGTCGTAAATATCGAGCTCGTTTTTCCGGATGAGAAAAAGGAGCAAGTCGAGCGGGCCTTCAAAGACCGGCAGCTTGATGCGATAATCGGCTTCAGGAACCACGGGGCGGATGCTTCGCAGCAGGAGAGCTCCGGCAATTTTATTCTGGGGTGCGGGAGGGCGGCCCTACGCGGGCGGCGGCAGGCGGTGCCACTTGCCATTTACTGTGCCGCTTGCGTGCCGTGCGTTCCGCACGCCGAGCAAGCCGCACAGTAGAAAGATCCCGACCATTAATCGGTGACTCACCGGCAAATCGTTTCACCTCGCCCAAATGGGTTCTCGCTTCATCCGCATTTGATGCTCCCTTCCCAGTCGCAACGCGACTGGGGGAAGTCCCGTTAAATTTGGGAATCGAGTTTCGTCGCGAAGCGACGAGGCCGATTCCCAAATTCAATGGCCTGTGGCGACCCTGACGAGCCGCCAGCGAGCGGCTCGCAAAATAAAAGGGTCTGCGACCCCGCCCCACGCGTAGTGGGAGTCTGCCGTCTCATCCCGCAGGGCTCATGCTTTAATCGGCATGGAGCTCCAGTTCGGTGCTGCCGAGGCCCGGAGCGTTGACGCGCAGCGTGATCGAGCCGGGCGTTTTCCCCGTGCGGATGACGGCGAGCGCGCGGCCCTGAAAGAGCGTGCAGGACGAGTCGGTATAGCGCTCCACGCTGCTGCGCATGTTGCCTGTGCCGAGCGCGGCGAGCCGGCCTGCGCCGGAGACTTCCACGCTGATTTTTTCATCGACCCAAGGCTGCCACTGTCCGGCGGCATCGACGGCTTCGATCTCAACAAAGGCTAGGTCCTGCCCATCGGCGCGCAGAGTCGCACAACTCGTTTTAGTTGCGCCGCGATCGTCGGCGCAGCGTCCGCGATCCGCGCTCGCGCGCAGCGCGACGGCGGGCCCCCCTGTTTTTAAGACGAAGCGCTCGCGCTCTTCGCCACCTTCAACGCCCACGGCGACGAGCTCGCCCGCGGAGTAGGGCACGTAAAAGAGCGTTTTAAACTCTTCCGCTTCGCCGGTCGGCTTTTCGCCGACGAGCTGGCCGTTGAGGTACAGCCGCACCGAGTCGTAGCGCGAGTACACCTCGACTGTGAACCGCCGTCCCTTGCTGTGCTCAGGGAAACCCCAAATCGGCAAGGCGGGCGGCATTGACCACGCCGTGAGCTGCCAGAGGTCTTCCTCTTCAGTGAGTGCGTTCGTCGCCCTGGCCGCTGTTTCACTGCTTAACGAAGGCGGCAAGTGGACAGCCATGTAGAGTTTTTTGCCGCCCACCCTTTGCCGGTCGTTCCACACGATCTCGCGATAATGGGAATTGGGCTTTCGCCAACCGGTGAGGTCGATTTCGCCGCAAAGGGCACCGCGCGAAGGCCAGGTGCCCGGGTGGGCCATTTGGCCGAGTCCGAGAGTAGAGCCCTTTGGCGGGATGACGTGCCCGGCGCCGACCTCTCCGAGATAGTCGATAGCCGTCCAGACAAAATCGCCGACCACGTAGCTGTGGTCACGCATGACCTTCCAGTTCACGAAGGCTTCGGACTGGAAGGTCTCGGTGCCTATTATGATTCGCTGAGGCGCGCGCTCATGGTCGCGGGCATGGTGCGGGGCCAGCTCGATTTTGCGGTACTGCATGCGGCCTGGGTCGCTGGGGATGCGTGGCGCGAGCTCGTAGTTGTAGCCGCCGATGTCGAGCTCCGCGAAGAGCGGGTCGAGCTTGGGCCACACAGACGCGTTGCCCCACTCCGAGTGCAACCCCGCCGAAACGGGGCGGCCAGGATCAAGTGAGCGGACGAGGGCCGCCATCTCCTTGGCAATCGAGAGGAGTTGGGGAGATGCCCGATCGGGCATCTCGTTACCGATGCTCCAGCAAATGACTGAGGGGTGGTTCCAGTCGCGGCGCAGCCAGCGCTCCAGGTCGTAGGCGTGCCACACGCCGAAAAACTTGTGGTAGCCGTGTGCGGTTTTGGAGACAGCCCAGCCATCAAAAATCTCGTCCAGCACGAGCATTCCGAGTCGGTCGCAGGCGTCGAGCAGCGCGGTGGAGTGCGGGTTGTGCGCGGTGCGGATTGCGTTGAATCCGGCGGCTTTCATGAGCTCGACCTTGCGTTCTTCGGCGCGGTCAAAAGCCGCTGCGCCGAGGATGCCGTTGTCGTGGTGGACGTTGCCGCCGTTGAGCTTGATTGACTGGCCGTTGAGCAAGAGCCCGCGCTCGGCAGACCACGCCAGCGTGCGCAGGCCGGTCGTTACGACGACTTCGTCCAGAAGCCGGAGATCACGGGCCTGTTCATTTGGCGCGGTGTCGTTGCCACCGCGTCCGCTGCCTTGTGCCCCGCGCAGCTGCGCGACGATACGGTACAGGCTCGGGCTGTCGGGAGACCACGCTTGCGGCGCGGGGATTTTCAGGTCGGCCACGATCCGCGTGCGCGACCCGACCAATTCGCCCGCTGCGCGGGCTTGGGCGACTTGCGCACCATCCGGCGCGTAAACCGCAAAGTCCACGCTTACCGCGCCCGCGCTCTGCGCGGTGCTCACGACGCCTGCCTCGACGCGCAGCACAGCTTCCGTGTCGCTCAGCGAAGTTGTCGTCAGCTTGAAGTCGTCGGTCGCGATATGCGTTGGCGCGAAGCGGTGCAGCCACACATGCCGGTAAATCCCCGAGCCGGTGAACCAGCGCGCAGAAGGCTGCTGCTCGTTGTCTACGCGCACGGCAATTGTGATCGCCTGCGCCTCCGGGCCTGCCGCGAGCGCCGCCTGCACAGCCTCGCTCAAATCCACACTGAACGGAATGTAGCCGTAGGGCTGCTTCACCCCAGTGTGCTGGCCGTTTACGAAAACCTCGGCGTTGCAGTACACGCCCTCAAATTCGAGCACCACGCGCTGGCCCGCCCAGGCCGGATCAACCGCAATGGTCTTCCGGTACCAGCCAATCCCGTTTTGGAAAAAACCGCCCGCCCCGCCGGTGGGCGCCTTCGGGTCGCGCGGCAGCTCAATGCTCCAGTCGTGCGGCAGGTCGAGCGTGCGCCACGCGCTGTCGTCAAAGCGGGCCGCCTCCGCGCCCGCCACACCGCCGAGCTGAAAACGCCATTGTTCGTCAAAAAGACATTTCGAGCGCGGCCCGCCGGAGGAGGAGGGCGAAGCGCTGCTGGAGGCGAGGTCGGGCGAGGCGTGAGTCATGGCAGGCGAGGGGATGGGGATTTGCGGTCGGCAGGTGGAAAATGGAAGGCCGCTCAAAAAACGACCGCGCGCGACAACAGCTCCGGCACTTACGTAGTCAAGAGGCGACTCAGCCAAGTTTCGTCGCCGCGCTCCCGAACAGGGGATGACGAACTGGAGAAAGAGGGTTGCATGCAGCCAAGTCTCGCGTGAGCGTGAATGAGGGGCCGACTCGCCCCGATGGATCCGCTAAACCTACCGATTTACGAACTGGAAAAAGAGCTGCTCGCCGCGCTGCGCGAAGGAGCGGGTGCGGGCGGTGCGCGTGTGCTCGTGCAGGCGCCGACCGGTTCGGGCAAGTCCACGCAGATTCCGAAAATCTTGCTCAAGCATGGGCTCGGCGGCACCGGCACTGCGGGCGAGATCGTGGTGCTGCAACCGCGACGCCTCGCGACGCGGATGCTCGCCAGGCGCGTAGCCGCCGAGCTCGGCCGCGCGCTCGGCGAGACCGTGGGCTATCAGATCCGGCTGGAGTCGCGGGTCTCGGCGCAAACGCGGATACGCTTCGTGACGGAGGGCGTTTTGCTGCGCCAGATGCTGGCCGATGGGCAGTTGAGCGGAGTAGGAGCGATCGTCTTCGACGAGTTTCACGAGCGGCATCTGTACGGCGACATCACGCTGGCGCGCGCACTGCAAATCCAGCGCAGCACGCGGCCCGACCTGCGGCTCATCGTCATGTCGGCTACGCTCGATACCGAGGCTCTCGAACGCTACCTCGCGCCTTGTCGCGTGCTGACTTCGGCGGGCCGGACTTTTCCCGTAAAAATCGATTACCTGCCGCGTGCGGTGAGCCCCGATACGGAGCCGGTCTGGGAGCTCGCTGCGCGCGAGTGCGAGCGGCTCGTAGCGGAGTCGCCGGACGGGAGCGACGTCCTGGTTTTCATGCCCGGGGTCTATGAGATCAACCGCACGCTACAGGCGCTTCAGGCGAGGCGCGGGCTGCGGGATTTCGAGTGCTTGCCGCTGCACGGCGAGCTGCCCGCTGCGCAACAGGACCGCGCAGTCGGCGGCACGGCCAGCGGTGGCGGTGCGGATGATACGGCCAGCGGATCGCAACGCTCCGGAGTAGTGCGGCGGCGCAAAATCATCGTCTCGACCAATGTCGCCGAAACGTCGCTCACCATTGAGGGCGTCACGCTCGTGATCGACAGCGGGCTGGCACGCGTGGCGCGCTACGATCCGCGCCGCGGGATCAATACGCTGCTGGTCGAGAAAATCTCGATCGCCAGCGCGGATCAACGCGCGGGGCGGGCGGGACGCACCGCGCCCGGGACTTGCCTGCGGCTCTGGACTGCGCGCGAACACGAACGGCTCAATCCGCAGGAGCTGCCAGAGGTGAAGCGGATCGATCTGGCAGAGGTCGTGCTCACGCTAAAGGCGAGCGGGATAGACGATCTGGTCGGCTTTAACTGGATCGAGGCACCGAGCCCGGATGCGCTGGCGCGGGCGGAGCGGCTTCTCGAAGATCTCGGCGCATTGAGCCGCGCCAGGGCAAACGCGAGCGCCGGCGGCGGCGGCGACAGGGGCGACAGTGGCGGGAATCCGCGCGGCACCGAGGAGGGGGCTGCTTCGGCCAACACGTTCCCGCAAATCACCGCGCTGGGGCGGCAGATGCTGCGCTTCCCGCTGCACCCGCGTTATGCGCGGATGCTGATCGAGGCCGGAAAACGCAGCTGCGTGCGCGAGGTCGCCCTGATGGCCGCGCTGACGCAGGGGCGGAGCTTCCTGCTGCGCGGTGTTTCAAAGGAGATCGCGCAGGCGCGCGAACGGGTTTTGGGCGAGGAGCACGAGAGCGATTTTCTCCTTCTTGTCCGCGCTTGGGAGGCCGCGCAGAGGGCGGGTTTTGACTTGGGGTTTTGCCGTGAACTGGGGATCCACGCACAGGCCGCCCGCCAGGTCGGGCCGCTCTACGAGCAGTTTTTAAAAATCGCGCGGGCGGCTGCAAATACGGCGTGGGAGCGCGATTATCCGCGCAGCGATGGGCGCCACTCGCGCACAGGCAGCGCAGACGGCGTTAGCGGCGACGCAGCCGCAGCAGCGGTGCCGGCTGAGACGGCGGCGGGCGATAGCGATTTGCGCAAATGCGTGCTTGCGGGTTTTTCGGATCAGGTCGCGCGGCGCCTGGACTCGGGGACGCTGCGCTGCGAGCTGGTGCATGGGCGGCGCGGACTGCTCGCTCGCGAAAGCGTCTGCCAGCGCGCAGCACTCATGGTCATCGGCGAAATCACCGAAGTCGGCGGGCGCGGCGAAGTCAGCACCGTGCTTGGGCTGGCGACAGCGATTGAGGAGCCGTGGCTCGCAGAGCTGTTTCCCGAAGATTACGCGGAGACGACAGGCGTCGTTTACGACGAGGCCGCCAAGCGGGTTGTGGCGCGGCGCGAGCGGCGTTTTCGCGATCTCGCGCTGGAAGCGCGGATGAGTAGCGAGGAAGTCCCGCCGAGCGCGGCGGCAGCCTTGCTGGCGCGCGAAGTGCTGGCCGGGCGGCTCAAACTGAAGCACTGGGACGAAGCGGTTGAGCAGTGGATCGTGCGCGTGAATCGGCTCGCGGAGTGGTTTCCGGAATTGGGAGTCAGCCAGATCGGCGAGGCAGATCGGGCTCTCCTGATTGAGCAGCTCTGCTACGGCGAAACCTCGGCGCGCGCCGTGCGCGAAAAACCGGTCATGCCCGTGCTGCGCGAGTGGCTTTCGGCAGAGCAATTGGCCGCGCTTGATCAGTACCTGCCGGAGCGATTGGTCATGGCAAACGGGGGCGGCGGCGGGAAGGGGGGCCCGGGCGGGAGGAGCGGGAGGGCGCGGCTGCGTTACCTGCCAGAAGGGCCGCCAATCCTGAGCGCGCGAATCCAGGAGCTCTACGGCGTGGAAAGCCGTTTCACCCTCGGCGCTGGGCGGGTTCCGGTGCGGATCGAAGTCCTGGCGCCCAACCAACGCCCGATCCAGATTACGGACGACCTGGCGCTGTTTTGGCGCGAGCAATACCCGAAAATCCGCAGCGAACTCTCCCGCCGCTACCCACGCCACGAATGGCGCGAACTGTAGGAAATTTCCGATGCGTATGGCTCGGCTCTACTGGTCGGACGACCAACTCAGACACCAATCCTCCAAAGCGCCGGAAACTCAATCCGAGGCCGCCCAAGCTTCCCGAGCTTTCGGTCCCCTTGAGTTTCCGTTCTCTCGGGGATCCGGCTTCTCGGCGCCAAATTCAAATTCGTGCCAAACTCCTTCAATGATCATTATGTTTAATAATTGGATTTCGTGAATCGTAGGACACGGAGGCGATCCTTCATTCCAGCGCGAGCATGAGACCATGGATGCTCCAACCTCGACTTTAGGGCCCCAAGAGGCTTCCAGGCCCACGGGCTTTTCTCTTGGTCAGTAAGTTCCCCTATTTTTCTGGCACAGGGCTTTTTCTCGCCCTGAAGTTGGGAGTGCCCTCCTCGCGACCAGCGTTTCCCCTTTTTGATTGGTTAACCCAACGCGCCGCGGGGCTTTTGCTGCACCCGACTTGCCTGCCCGGAGATCAAGGCATCGGAGTGTTGGACGGAGCGGTCGATGTGCTGCTCGGTTTCTTGAAAAATGCGGGGCTGCGCTACTGGCAGGTTTGCCCGCTTGGGCCGACCGGTTTTGGCGATTCGCCCTACCAGTGTTTTTCGGCCTTTGCCGGAAATCCGTACCTCGTCGATCTCGCCCCGCTTCAACAGCTCGGCCTCCTCGATCCGGAAGATTTGCACACGCTCCGCGCCCTGCCCGCCGACTCGGTCGATTTTGGGCAAATTTACGCGCTCAAGTGGCCGCTGTTTTTCAAGGCGCACGCGCGCTTCCGGGCAGCGCCAAACATGGCGCTTCCTTATGGCGACTTTGACTCATTTTGCGCCGATCAGGCCGGGTGGCTCGATCCGTACGCGCTTTTCATGGCGCTAAAGGATCACTTCGGGACGGCGCCTTATTGGGAGTGGCCGGACTCGCTGCGCAGCTGCCAGGCGGCCAGGAAATCCACGCTCGCCCGCAGCAAAGAAATCAGCCTCGGCGCCGATGCGTATCGCTTCTCCCAATACCTCTTCTTCGGCCAGTGGCAGCATGTGCGCACGCGCGCTCAGGAGCTGGGGATCCAGATCATCGGCGATGCGCCGATCTTCGTCGCTCGCGACAGTGCCGATGCGTGGAGCCGCCCCGAACTTTTCCAGCTCGATCGCGCGACGAGCCGGCCTCGCACAGTCGCGGGGGTGCCTCCCGATTACTTTTCCGCCGAGGGCCAGCTCTGGGGAAATCCGCTCTACGATTGGGCGCAGCATAAAGCCGAAGGCTACGCGTGGTGGATCGCTCGCCTGAGGGCCAACTTCGCGCTCTGCGACGTCGTGCGGATCGACCACTTCCGCGGTTTTGACAGCTACTGGGCCATCCCCGCCGACTCGCCGACTGCCCGCAACGGCGAATGGCAGCCCGGCCCGGGACTGGGGTTTTTCCAAAAAATCCGCGAAAAACTGCCCGACTGCCGACTCATCGCCGAAGACCTGGGCGAGCTCTTGCCCTCGGTGCACACGCTGCGCCAGGCGACCGGACTTCCCGGGATGGCGATTCTCCAATTTGCCTTCGGCGAAACGGCGGAGAACCACTACCTGCCCCACAACCTGCGGGCCAACAGCGTGCTGTACCCGGGCACACACGATAATGATACGACGCTGGGCTGGTACGCTGCGGCCAGCGAGGCCGCCCGACACCACGCGCGCATCTACTTCCGCGTCGATGGTGCGGCGATAAACTGGGACTTCATCCGCGCGGGCTATGCGAGTGTGAGCCGGCTTTTCGTAATGCCGCTGCAAGACCTGCTCGGCCTCGGTTCGCACGCCCGCTTCAACATCCCGGGCACGCCCGCCGGAAACTGGCGCTGGCGCTACGCTGCCGGACAACTCGAGCGGCTTTCCCACGAAAGCGCCGCTTACCTCAGCGAACTCGCCGCCCTCTACGGGCGCACGTGAGCGAGTGGTGATCGCGAAGCGAGAGCTGCCCGCCTTCGATGGGGCTCCCGCGGCTCAAGCAGCGCGTAACGCTCTTCCCCGGCGCTCTTCCTCCGGGCGGGTAACTTCTCGTTGCGCGCGCGCCCTGCTCCTGCTCAAGCGCACAAAAAACGGGTGATGCGCGGGAGGATTTCTTCGGCGGCGTCGAGCAGCACATAGTGTCCGGCGTCGGCGAGGAAATGCGCCTCGGCCTGCGGGAGGCGTTTTTTCCACTCGTCGTAAAATGCGACGTTAAAGCAGAAGTCGTGGCCGCCCCAGAGGATTAGTGCGGGGTGGTTTTTGAACCGGAAAATCCCCTGCTCCGCGCCTTTGAGCGCGGGCCAGCTCGGGTGTGATTCACGCATCGGGATGTCGCGCACGAAACCGCTGACGGCGACGCGACTGCCCCACGAATCGTAGGGCAAAAGCAGCGCGCGTTTTTCAAGCGCGCTGAGCCTTCGGCGGGCCATCGACATTGATAGCGCGGGCCACGCAAAACCATTGAGCCCGCGCACGATGAGCGGGCCGAACAGCGGGGCCTTGCACAGGGCGATGCGCGCAGGAATCCGCGGTGAGGGAAAGGCCGCCGTATTGAGGACGACGATGCGGCCGATCAGCTCGGGGTGGCGCGCGGCAAGGCCAAAGCCAATCGCCCCGCCCCAATCGTGCACGACAAGGTGCACGCGCCGAAGCCCGAGTTGCGCGACGAGCGCGGCGACGTCGTCTATCCGCGTTTGGAGTCGGTAGCTGTAGTTTTCCGGTTTCTCCGAAAGCCCCATGCCGATGTGGTCGGGCACGATACAGCGCAGCGCAGGCGAGAGGGCCTGCACGAGCTGCGCGTAGTAGAAGGACCAGGTCGGGTTGCCATGCAGCATCAGGACAGCTTCGGCGGAGGCGGTGTGCGGCATCCCCTCCCGCCCCTCCCCTCCCTGTCCGTATTCGTCGAGGTAGTGCATCTGCGCGCCGCCGGGCGTGCGAAACCAGTGTGAGGAAAAGGGATAAAGCGTGCGCAGCTCGGCGGGGATGCGCGGCTCCGCAGCAGCAGTCGCGACTCTGGCAGGTGGCGCCTGCTCTCCTGCGCCGCCAGCAAACGCACGGGCAGCGTGGTGGTGCGCCGGACTCTCAAGCGGCGCTGCCGGAGGAGCTGTCGATTGGCTTACCATTCCAGCGCGAGCATGAGTGAGTTCAGGCCGCTGCCGATCCCGAGCAGCGCGACCTTGTCGCCGTGGTCGATGGCGCCCTCCTGCACGGCGAGGCCGAGCGTCGCGGGCAGCGCGACCGAGCCCGTGTTGCCGAGCCGCTCCAGCGTCGAAAAGTCCTTTGCCAGATCGAGCCCGAGCGTTTCGTAAATTTTGCGCCGGTGGACGCTGCCGACCTGGTGCGAGATGAAGCGGTCGGGGGTGGTGGCCGTCCAGCCGGTCATCTCGCAAAACTCCGCCCAGGTCTCCGCCGCCAGGTTTACGCCCGCGACCAGCAGTGCCTCGGAGTCGGTCTGCATGGCGAGCGAGTCGGCCCCGTGAGTATCGCCCTGGCAAAGCTCGCTGTGCACGGTCGCCGCGCGGGCGACGCCGCCGAGCAGCCGGTGCGCGGGCCGCCCGGCGCCGACGAGGCTTTCATGGCAAAGGACTGCGCCGACTGCGCCCGAGCCGATTGTCAGATTGGCGAAATAAGGCTTTATGCCGTTTCGCGTCAGCGGCTCTGCGTTGAGCGTGCGCAAGGTCTGCTCGACGAGCGGGCGGCTGTCTTCGCCGCAAGTGATGAGCGCGGCGCGAATCTGCCCCGACTCGATCATGCTCGCGGCGACTGTCAGCGCGTTGAGAAAACCGAGGCAGGCATTGGAGAGGTCAAAGAGTTGGCAGCGCGGCGAGAGGCCGATTTTCCGATGGGCGAAGGACGCGGTAGCGGGCTCCAGCATATCGCGGCAAACGGCACCGTGGATGTAGAGCTCCACCTGCTCGGGGCGGATCGCGGAGCGGGCGAGCGCGGCACGGCCTGCGCGCGCGCTGGCATCGGAAGGGCGCTTCCCTGCGGGCCACAGGCGGCGCTCGCGAATGCCGGTCATCAGCTCAAGGCGCCCTTCAGGCAGGCGCAGCCGCTCGTAGAGCGGGCGCAGCCGCTGCTCGATATCGGCCGAGCTGAGCACTTCCTCGGGCAATACGACTTCGAGCGACTCGATGCAGGTGCAGGAAAATTTCATCGGGCGGAGAGCGGCGGCGGCGGGAGACTTCAGGGCGCGAGCGGATTTGCAGCGCTGTGGTTCGGAGTGCTGCCCGGTGGTGGCAGCGCAGAGGCGCTGCTTGCTGCTCGCGCGGCGGTGCCCGGCCCCTGCTCGGGGCGCATGGCGAGGCGCACGAGCTCCTTGTCATAAAAGTTGGAGCCCAGCCCTGCATCGACTACGAGCGTGGTCGCGTTGATGCCGCTGCTGCGCGGGCTGAGGAGGAAGAGCGCGGCGTTGGCGACCTCGGCGGTGGAAAGGTTCTTGCGGCGGAGGGTGAGCTTCTCGGTGTACAGGTAGCTTTCGAGGTAGCCGGGGATGCCCGCCGAGGCGCTGGTCTTGAGCGGGCCTGCACCGACGACGTTGAAGCGCACCGCGGTGTCCGCGCTAAAGGACTTGGCGAGGAAGCGCGCGCTGGACTCGAGCGCTGCCTTGATCGGGCCCATGTAGCCGTAGTTGTCGGGCGTGACCTGGAGCGAGGAGATGCCGATCGTCACGACCGAAGCGTCGGGCGCGAGCTGTGCCTTGAACGCGTTGGCGAGCTCCACGAGCGAGAAGGCCGAGATCGCCGTAGCCTGCAAAAAGTCAGCGCGGCGCGTCTCGTGAAAGGGGCGGAAGCCCGCGCTGTAATTGGCAAAGGCGACCGAGTGGACGATGCCGTGCAGCGGGCCGGCGCAATCGGCGGCGACCTGCGCGGCGAGGCGCGCGGCGGCGCCCTCTTCCTCGACGTCGCACAGGTAAACCGGTTTTTCCGCGAGATGGGCTTCGAGCGATTTTCGGCGCGCTTCGGAGCGCACGCTGTAAATGACGGTCGCGCCCTGCTCTTCGAGAGCCTTGGCGATAAACCACGCCACGCTTTTGCGGTTGGCGACGCCGAGGACGAGGATGCGCTTGCCCTGAAGTTGGAGGAAGTCGCTCATCGGTGGTTATCGGGGCGACTTTTCCGCGACGGCTGCGCGGGCGGCCACAGTTCCGGAACTTTGGGGCGCTGGCTTGGCCTCCGGGGTTTTCCACGCCACTGCAAAACTGACCGTGAGGACGCGCGTGCCGTCGGCCTTTCGGATCGCGCCGTCCATCATCGTGAAGCCGCCGAGGACTTCTTTTTTGCGCACCTCGATTTGCACAACCTCGCCCGGGAAGACGGGGTTGCGAAACCGCACATCGCTGATCTTGGCGAGCAACGGCACGCCCTCGCCCATCGACGTGGAGCCGCTGCCGCTTCCGGCCTCTGCTTGTGCTGCGGCTTGCGCCTGCCTGGCCATGAAGAGCGCGCCGGTCTGGAAAACCGCTTCGCAGAGGAGCACGCCCGGGGTGATCGGCGCCGCCGGATAGTGGCCGCGATAGAAATCCTCTTCGGCCCGCCAGGTGCGCTCGGCAGTGAGCGAGTCGCCATCCGCACTCAAGATACGGTCGACAAAGAGAAAAGGCGGGCGGTGCGGGATCAGCGCGGTGACTTCATTGGTCATTGGGCGGTTTTTCCTAAAACGGTGAGTGGTTGGTTTTTTTAGAGGGCAGCGGGAGCGGCGACCCGTGGCGGTGTCGATTCCACTGTAGCCGTTTTCTTCAAATCGAAGAGCGCTTTATCGATCTTGTTGGCGGTGATGACGCCGTAGTTAATCGTGCCGAGCCAGCCCGACATGATGATGCCGACGCTGCCCGCGTGGTAGAGGCCCGGGAGTTTTTCGGGCAGCTCCATCGAGACCTTCAGCCCCTCAAACTTCGTGCCAAATGAGGCGCCGTTCCAGTGCGTGGTGTAGCGCTCGACGGTGCGCGGTGTGGCGGCCTCCGCCCAATCGATTTTCCCGCGCACGCCCGGGATGAATTTTTCGAGCGAGGTAATCGCCTCGTCGATCAGCCGCTGCTTGTGCTGCGCGTACTCCGCCTCGCTCAGCTTGGCCCAATCGAGGTAGCGGCTGTTGAGCGAGGCCACGACGGTGTAGCGGTCGGAGCCCGGACGCGTGTCGGGATAGTAGACTGAAAATGTGCGACTCGTGGTGTGCAGGTCGGTGAGCTCGGCGCTGCTGTACTGCGGCGCATCGGAGGTGAATACCAGGTCGCCGATGTGCGGGATCGACTCGCCCTTGCGGATGCCGAGGTAGACCTGGCAACTGCTGGTGTTGAGCCGCACGGCCTCGACCGCCGCGAGGTAGTCGGGCTCGAAATGCGCTTCGCCCGCAAGGCGCAGAACGGTGTTTTTAATGTTCGCGTTGGAGAGGATCGCCTTGGCGCGGATCACGCGATCGTGGTGCCCCGCGACGATGCCGACCGCACGGCGGCGTGGCTGGCCCGTGAGCGAGTCGGCCGCTCCCTGCTCTTCGACGAGGATTTTTTTTACGCGCACGTGTTTGCGGCACTCCACGCCGTTCTTTTTCAGCTCGGCGATCATCTTCTTGATGAGCGTGTCGGAGCCGCCCTGAAAGGTGTAGACGCCCGAGCCCATGAAGTTGGAAAACACGATTCCGTAGGTGATCGCGGGATCCTCGGTCGTAGAGCCGTTGGCGTAGGCGATTGGCTCCATGAGCAGCCGGTGCACATCGGCCCGCCCGGGGAAGAAACGCTCGAAAAGCTCGCCCGTGGTTTCCGGGTTATCGTCGTAATAATTCATCTGCCGCAGGTGGTCGTAGAAGGCCTCGACCTGCGCGCGCGGCACGCCGAACTGCTCGACGAGGGCGCGGGTGTAGTCCTCGCGCGTGAAGGTCGTGCGCACATCCATCTGCGGGTTGATGAAGCGGATGTCCTTTAGCTGGTGGATCGAGTCGGCGATCTCCTGCGTCCAGTACTTGCGGCAGCTCTTCTTCATGCCCGCCGGAAAGCCGTGCAGCGAGATGTCAAAGATGTGCCCGCCGCGACGCGTAAACCACGTGGCGAGGCCGCCGAACTGGTAGTGATGCTCCAGCAGCAGGACTTTGTGACCGGCTTTTCCCAAGTAATTGGCCGCGGTGAGCCCGCCCAAGCCGCTGCCGATGACGATGACGTCATACTCGTCGTCCACACCTTTTAACCAGTCGTAAGCCATGTAAAAAGCTGTCGAGAGAATGGACGCCCGTGCGACTGGCAAGCGGCGAAGGGCACGCGGGACAAAGTTCGTCCGGATTTTAGCGGGGGGACGCGCGGTGGAGGCCCGAACGCTCCCTGGCCCTCAACTGCGGCTGCCCTGCAAGATGTGAAAGTTGGCCATCGAGATGCCGCTGAGCATTGCGCCGATGATGCCCAGAAACCCTTGGTCAGTGCCGCAGAGGTAGAGGTTGGCAAGCGGTGTGCGCCCACTGCGGATTTTCTCGGGCGAGCCGTAGATCGCGCCGTTGGCGTGCCCCGTGTATTTGTGGATCGTGCGCGGCGTAAACATGTCGGTCGCCACAGCGCGTTCGGCGAGCGAGCCCGCTCCGAGCGGCGGCAAGAAGCGACGCGCACTTTTTTCGATTTCGGTAAACCAGCGCTGCTTGTCCGCACGGTAACGCTCCTCGGGCAGGCCAAACCAGCGCTGCGGATTGGCGAGGCAGGTCAGCCGCACGAAGCCCTCGCTCAAGTTTTGGCCATCGGGATAGGCGAAGTTGTTGGGGAAACAGATGACCCCGCTGCGCACATCGACTTGCGCCTCGGGGCAGCCGTAGTGAAAGCGCTCCGAGTCGTTGAAAAAAACTATGGTGTCTTCTCCCCAGCCGAGCTCGTCGGGCTGCTCCTCCAGCACCGTGATCGTCTCGACAAAGGAGTGTCCGCCCGCGCGAGCCAGCGGCGTAGCGGAAGCTGCGAGGGCCTGCCCGGGCCTGCGGTCTGCGCCGCCGCGCTCCCCTTCCCCGCCTGCCTCATTTTCGATCATGGCGAATGTCTCCGGTGCGCCTGCCGAGGAGAGCACGTGCGTAGCGGTGACCTCCTCGCCCGAATCGAGGAGCAGCGCAGCGGCGCGGCCGCCGCGGCAAATGATTTTTCGCACCCCGCACTTCATCCGCCGCTGGCCGCCTGCCGCGCGGTATTTGCCCAGCAGCACTCGCAGGATCACGCGCACGCCATCCAGCGGGCGGGCAAAGCCCTCGAAGAACAGCGCCTTAAACATGATGGCGAACTGGCCGAAATCCATGTCGCCTGCGCTCGCGCTGCCGTAGTACATCACCGGGCAAAAAAGCATGTCGGTGAGCAGCGGATCCGTGATGTGGCGGCCGACGATTTCGCGCGCGGATACCTGTGGCGCATCGAGCGACACATCATCGTAGCGGCGCACTGCGGCGACGAGCGCGCGGAAGCCGTCGATCTGCGCCGGAAACTCTCGGGCGACCTCGCTCTCCAGCAGCGCGAGGTCGTTGCTGAATTTTAGTGTGTGCTCGCCGCTCGGGCCGAAGCTCACGCGGCTTTGCCGTTGCTCGCACAGCGCGAATTCCTCGCGGTCGATCCGCAGTTGGCGCAGCAGCTTGGTGAGCGGCGTACCCTTCACGCCCGGGCGCACGAAGTTGGTCACCGCGTGCAGGCCGACATCGTATTTTCGGCCGCCCAAGCTGTAAAAACTGTTGAGCCCGCCAATCGCGTTGTGCCGCTCAAACAGGCACACGCGCTTGCCGAAGTGCGCGAGACGGATCCCCGCGGCGAGGCCGGACATCCCGGCCCCGATAATCGCGACGTCGTAGTGTTGCTGCTCTTGGTTCGGCGCGTTGCCGCCCTCGTCCGCCGCGACCGCGCTCATGGGTTTGTGCTCTGGCTCGCCCGTCCGTTGGCTCGCGGGGTGGGATTATTTTCCCAACGCGGCAAACTTCGGTGTCAGGTACTCGGCGCAGCTATCGAGGCTGGCAAGCTGCGGGTAATCGGCTTCCGGCACTTCGATGCCGTGCTGCTTGCGCAGCTCCATGACGATGTCCAGGAAGTCCATCGAATCGAGCTCAAGCTGGTCGCGCAGGCGCAGATCGGGCTTCAGGCTGCTCAAGTCCTCATCGGGAGCGATGTCCGCAATGATGTTGATGACCACCTGTTTACATTCGTCTTTTGTCATGATTGGAAAGGGGATGGAGGGAGCCGTGCGGGATGTGCAAGGGGCGGCGATCTAGGGCACGAAGCGCTTCACAATCAACGCGGAATTTATCCCGAGCATGCCAAAAGAGTTGTTGAGGATCGTATCGATGCGGGCGGCGCGGCGCGGCGCGTTGAGGACGAGGTTCGGGAGCGCGCAGGCCGGGTCGAGCTCGTCCACGTTTATGGTCGGGTGCACGGTGAGGTCGTCGAAGGCGGGGAGATTTCCCGCGAGCTCCAGCGCGCCCGCCGCACCCATGCAGTGGCCGATGTAGCTTTTCGTGTTGTTGATGTAAGTGTCCGGGCAGCCCTCGCCGAAGACGGCGCGGATGGCCTCGCACTCCTGGATGTCGCCAAGCGGAGTCGAGGTCGCATGCGTGTTGACGATGTGGATATCGGCGGCGCGCAGGCCCGCGTGCGCGATTGCTTTTTGCACGCACTGGGTTTGGCGCGCGGGGTTGGGCAGTACGTAGTCGCTGGCGTCGCTGTTGATGTGGTAGCCCGCGATCTCGCCGTAGATTTTGGCGCCGCGCGCCTGGGCATCTTCGAGCCGCTCCAGCGTAAAAAGCGCGCCGCCTTCGGAGACGACGATCCCGTTGCGCGCCTTGTCGAAGGGGCGGCTGGCCTTGTGCGGATCGGCGTGGCTGGCGAGTGCGTTCTGGCTCTTGAAGCCCGCGAAAATCCCAAAGGTGTGGATGCTCTCGCTCACGCCGCCGCAAATCGCGAAGTCCACCTCACCCAGCCGCAGCATTTGCGTGGCATGGATCAGCCCGAGGTTTCCCGCCGCGCAAGCCGCCCCGATCGTGTACACGGGGCCGGTCACACCGAGGTTGAGCGAAGCCTCGCCCGCAGGGTTATTGGCGACCGTGCGCGGGTTGTGGTAGTGCGACCAATACT
Source organism: Cephaloticoccus primus (assembly GCF_001580015.1). Taxonomy (GTDB): domain Bacteria; phylum Verrucomicrobiota; class Verrucomicrobiia; order Opitutales; family Opitutaceae; genus Cephaloticoccus; species Cephaloticoccus primus. The sequence goes on along the minus strand of NZ_LSZQ01000042.1, from coordinate 74,543 downwards.
TCGTGTCGTAGCCAAACTGCGAGATGTTATAGATCTCGTTCTCCGTCTCCACATTACCGTGCTCCGTGCAGCCGATGTAGATGCCGATGCGGTCCTTATCCGCTGCGGCGAAATTCACCCCGCTATCGGCCAGCGCCTCGCGCGCGCAGTAGATCGAGATCGAGCCCGCCCGCGTCCCTACGCGCCGCTCCTTCTTAGTCTGATACCGTAGCGGATCGTAGTGGCATACCCCGGCGAGCTGCTCGCCCACATAGCGGATGTCCAGGCGCTCGATACCGGCGACGCCCGAGAGCAGGTTTTGGCGAAATTCGGCGAGCGAATTGCCGTTGGGCGCGGTGAGGCCGAGGCCGGTAATGACGATGCGTGCGTGCTTCATGCAAAAATGTGGGTGGGGATTGCGCTAGCCAATCCGGTGAGTGCCGCAATACAAGGCTCACCGCATGAAAGTTCTCGTCATAGGTGGAGCTGGCTACATCGGCAGCCATTGTGTCCGTCAACTCGTCGCTGCCGGGCACTCGCCCGTGGTGCTCGACAACCTCGTCTACGGACACCGCGAAGATGTGCCGCCCACCCTGCCCTTTTATACGGCAGACCTGGGCGACGAAGCCACCGTGGGCCGCATATTGCGCGAGGAAAAGATCGAGCTTGTCATGCACTTCGCCGCCTACGCCTACGTCGGCGAGAGCGTCACCGATCCGCTCAAGTATTACTTCAACAACGTCGTCGGCACGCTCCACCTGCTGCGCGCCATGCTCGATGCAGGCGTCAAGAAATTCGTCTTTTCCTCGACCTGCGCGACCTACGGCATCCCCGAGAAAATGCCAATCACCGAGGACACTCCACAGGCACCGATCAACCCCTACGGGCAGAGCAAACTCGATATCGAGAACGCACTCAAGGCGCTCGCTCACGCACACGGGCTCAGCTTCGCGGCCTTCCGCTACTTCAACGCCGCGGGCGCTGCCGAAGACGGCAGCATCGGCGAAAAACACGAACCCGAGACGCACCTCATCCCGCTCGCCTTTGACGCCGCCACAGGCCGCCGCCCCGCACTGCAAGTCTTCGGCAACGACTACCCGACTCCCGACGGCACCTGTCTGCGCGACTACGTACACGTTGACGACCTGAGCCGCGCACACATCGCCGTTTTCCCCAAACTGGACGCTCCCGGTGCCGCCCTCTTTTACAACCTCGGCACCGGCACCCCCAGCTCCGTCCTCGAAGTCCTGCGCGCGATTGAAAAAGTCTCCGGTCGCCCCGTCCCGCACAATTTTGCGCCGCGCCGCGCGGGCGATCCCCCCGCCCTCTACGCTGATTCCAGCAAGGCAAAATCCGAGCTCAACTGGACACCCAAATTCAGCACCATCGAACCCATCGTGGAAACCGCCTGGCGCTGGTACTCCGCCCAGTAAGAAACGGCGCACACACGAGTGAGTCCCCCTTCTCTCGCCACGCTCAAAATCTCCGATAAAAGCCTTGCCATAATCCATCCAGCTTGGATTTTAGCGGCCCTTCACTTGGATGAATGGGCTCTTAGCTCAGTTGGAAGAGCGCCTCAATGGCATTGAGGAGGTCAGCGGTTCGAACCCGCTAGGGTCCACCAAGTTTACCAAGGCCGGACTGGCGGGCAAGCGGCCTTGAACTTTTCCTGTCGGATTGCCGGGAAGGCATACAGGTGAGTTTTCCTCGCCGCCTCCGCGAAGGGGCGAACTGGACTATGAGGTAGAAGAGTATTGCATTTCGGATTTCGCCCCACATTTCCTAGCCGTTGGCTTTCTTGGTTCCTCAGTTTTTCGCTTTTCCCCATCCCCCCACTGGCACGTACCGTGCTCCGCCTGTCTCTGAAATTTTCAGGAGTACGTGCTTATCAAGAGCTTAAGCGCTAAAATCAAGTCTCTTAAAAGGTCTGTTAAGTCGAGCTGGGTAAACGCAAAAAAGCACCGACCTCATCCCCTTTCCCCTCCTGTATAAACCTAATCCCAATGATAATGGATAAGATAAGTCACTACCGGACACCCGGATTTCCCAAGGCGGCCCTTTTACTTGGTCTGCTTGCTGCTCCGTTCGCGGCGCAGGCCGTTTTACCCCCGGGCCCCCTCCCGATTGGTCGAGATGACCTTCAGGAAACCCGCACGATCAGGGAGCTCCGCCCAGGCCTGACCCACGTACACATCGAACGCGGAGCGTGGCCCAAGGATGGCCCTCCAAAGGTAGCGTTTCAGAGTAGTCACTCGCTTGACCGTTCCACCTTGGCTCCATTTGAGCAGGCGCTTACCCAAGCGGGCTATAAGGTTCGGGAGCATACGTTTGAGAGTCCATTGGGCACATATTACGTCTTATTTGCCGGTGAATTTGAGACCCGGGAGGAAGCTAGGCAGGCTGGGCGCAAATTATCCATTCGCACCCCCTTCATTGGTAGCCCGACTTTTTCCCCTACTTGGAATCATGGCCCGTGGTCTATTGATATAGTGGTCGTTGACCCCAAAAAATATCGAGGGAAGGTCATTAGTGAGTGGTCTCGCACGGCACTGCGCCAAACGCCCTTGGAAGTGGCGCGTCGGCGTAATGCAGTAGTAGCGACCAACGGTGCTTATTTCGAGCACTCAATTAATGAAATAGCGGGTGTGCCCACAGCTATCTCTATTACCGAAGGTAAGTGGCACCACGAGCCAGATCCGTACAACCCAGACTCATGGCGCAGTAACTTCTATCTCGACAACAAGGGCAACGGTGAGATTGAGACCATGATAGATAAGAGGAGTTTGTTTCCGATGCCTGTGTTCAAGTGGGCTGGAGGCAAGAAAAGCATAACGATCGACGGTATTGACCGCATGCCTGAGCCCGGTAAAGATGAGCTTATTGCGATGGATACAATGGTGGCTGAGAGCGCGCCTCTCTCTCATGGCACGCATAAAATCCCCCTCCTCAAGATGCAAATTGGTGAAGATGGTTATCTGTATGATGGTTACTTTATTGAAAGCGGAGGCCCACTCATTTTGGCAACAGGAGAGAAACAGAAAATCCTTAAGGAGGCAGCGGCTGCGGGCCCCGTGGAGTTGGACTTAAACATACCAGGCCGACCAGGTCTCAATGCTTGGCTCGCGACACCAGCCCTTGTTCAAGACGGCGAAAACTCTCCAATGCCCGAGCCCTTTTATCATCTAGATTTTCATACGCGTACAGCACTTGGGCAATCTGCCGATGGAAAGTTTTACCTGATCTACGTGGACGGAACTTCAGTAAATCGGATAGCAAGCCATGGGGGGCGTTTTGGGGTTACTCTTTACCAAATGCAGAAGCTAGCGAACCATCTCGGGCTTATCAATGCAGCCAATCTGGATGACGGTGTTTTCTCCAGTATTATGGTCATTGATGGCAAGGTCATGGGCCAAGACCCCGAATTTCACATGATCACGCCTTACGATGATAATCGTTGGGTAGGAGATATGGTGCTGATCGTCGATGATGAAGACTGATCAGTGTTTCATTCCAGGAAACTAAAATTAGTCATACTGCATACTGTTCAAGTGCACAGGTCGCAGCGGCCTGTGCACTTTTTTCACTGCTTTTATTCGCAGAAAAATATAAGGAATAACTTCTTCACAGGTTATGGAAGAAGATACCCACCTCTCCCCGTCACAAGTATTTTAAACACCAGTCCCGATTGGCTCACCCGCTACATCAGGGGACACCCCGTGATACCTCACTGGGACGGGCGAGATTTTTTTCGGCGTTTTTGGCGGTAGAAAAACAGGCCGAGGCCGAGGGTGCCGAGGAGGGCGCCGTAGGTGCTCGGCTCGGGGAGGTAGGTGGCTTTGGCGCGCGGGAAGGGCGTGATTTCGTAGTAGTCTTCGTCGTAGTGGTTGAGGAAGAGGAGTACACCTTCGTAGCCCTCAAAGTAAATGCGCTGGTGAGAGTTCCCAATGATCCCCACATCCATTGGGTTGGAGGCGGCGTAGGTGTATTCATCCGCTTTGGAGCGGTGGACGAGGAGGAAGTCTTCACCTTCAAACCAGTTGCGGACAGCGAGCTTTGAGCCGAACTCAATGATCAGTTCGTCGATGTACAGGTAGTTGGCATGGCCGACTTCGCCGCCGCGGAAGTCGATTACCCCAAAGCCTTGGACTTCCAGTGTGCCGATCCGGTGCGTCGTCCCCTCAAAGGCGGTCGTGCCGGGCAAGCCCGCTGGCTTGAGCGCAAACTCGAGGACGCCCGCGCCGTAATCGCCGCCACGCAGGACGACGTGGGCATTCCTGTTAATCTGGTTATCAAATTGCGGCAGCCGGAGAACGTCTGTCCCCGAGCGGTCGCCGACGTAGATTTTACCGCTGGCGTTAAATCTGCCGCTACTCCCGAGGTTGAGCTCCAGCCGGCCTTCGTGAACGTAAACGTCGTTGAAGCTGTGCATTCCGCCACCCGTGAGCGAGAGCGTGCCCGATCCGGTTTTTACCAAATCCTTCCCTCCGGTAAAGGTGGCGGAGACGTTCGCCACCGGGGAGAAAACGTGCGCGTAGAACGCGTTCCCACCCGACGTCGCCAAGGAGCCGCTGCCCAGAATTGAGGGAGTGGACAAGGCATTGGAGGAGGTGAAGAGCAGACCGCCGGAGCCGACAGTGAGCGTCCGCCCCGAGTTGATCGTCACCGAGCCGGTGCCCGCCAAGGCGAGCGAGCGGATGCTGCGGTTTTGAGAAACTGTGGCGTTGTTGTTGGCGATACGGGCGTGGCTAGTGGCACCTCCGTTGAGGTTACTGGTGTAGCCAGTCATCCGGCTCCATTGGCCGCTGCCGTTACCAACGGCCCAATCGGTACCGCCGACAGTCAGCCATTCGAGGTAGGTTGCGCTTGATCCGGAAAACGCCAGTATCGGGCCAGAGCCGGGAAGAAACCCTCCTTCGCCTCCCAAGTTGAGCGTGGTACGCTCATTTACCCGCTCCAGCCCGCCGAAGTTGAGCACCGAGTCGGTCGATATGGTGTTGGCGCCGCCGGAGAGTTTGAGCGTGCCGAGGGTATTTGCGCCAGCTACGTCACTGCCGCTGGTGCGCTTGAGGTAGCGAAAGTTACCCGCATCGAGCTCAAGGGTGGAGTTTGTCGCCAGTCGGTTGGCGACGCTCTGCGAGCGATTATCGAGCGTGAGTGTGCCGCCTTGATCGACGAGGACATGAGTCGCACCCGAGATTTTCCCTGCGCGGTCAAGCGTAGCACTGGCCCCCGAGATGATGAGGTTGTTGAGCTCATTGTCACCGTTGCGCAGGGCGACCCGGCCATTGTGCATATCTTCATTTATATCGTATGTCCCCTTGTCGTATATATCGCCCACGATGCGGAGTCCGGCATTAAGGCCTTCGGTAGCGGTGATTTTTTGAGTGAGCACGGCATCGAAATCGATGTTCTTTCGCCCCCGGATGACGCGGAGCGTCTGGATGTCGTTGCCTTTCAGCGTGAGTGCCTTGTCCCAAGTGAGCGTGGCGCCAGACAGGTAGTGGCCGAGGATCAGCTCGGCTCCGCTGGTGAGGAAGTGCTGGGTGCCGCCCGTGCCCCAATTTAGTGCTGTGGTCGAAGTGCCGATCCGGATCACAGTGTCCTGCTCGCCTGCGGCGAAACCGCCGCCGCGTGAGATTGAGACACCGCCGGTGCCCGTTGAAGCCATCCACCGGAACTGTCCCGTGCCGGTGCCGAGTGTGACGTTGAAGAGGCGACCGAGGCCGGGGACGCTCGTCAAGTTCGCCGTGTTCGGCATGTAGACGCCGTCCGAGAGGATGACATTGCTGAAGTCCAGGTTGTTGGTCGCACCCTGGAGCGCTCCTGCTTCGATAATGGTATGGCCGCCCTGATACACATTATCTTTCGCGTAAAACTGGCGCTCATAGTTGGACTCGGTACTCGTCAGCCGCAGGAGGCCCTTCCCCCGCTTAACAAGATCGAAGCCCTCGCCGCTCAACTTGCCCTGCATTTCGGCCACGCCCTCCTGCACCTCAATGGCACGTCCTGGGGCATAGAAGGAATAGCTCAGCCCTGCATCAGTCTGGAAGACGTCCAGTTCACTTTGAAACTGATTGCGATTCCCAAAGTAGATCGGGTTTTTCCAGATGAGGTAGTTTTCGTAACTATCCGAGCCGAGGACAAGCGGCCCGCCCAATTTCCGGTTGGTGTTGCTCCCTCCGAATACAGCTCTCCCCTCCCATGCGCCCATGAAGCCGCCCTTGTGCCAGTTGAGCGTCCCGCCGAGCTCCCAGTTTTTTACCAGCTTTGTCGAGTCATTCGGGTCTGGAATGTAGCCTCCCTTATCCAAGGTCAGCTCGACGGTCCGAATCCCGCCCCGTGCGATAAACCCACCTCTACCGCCCCAGTAAACGTTGGCTGCTTCGATAATAGTTGTACTATTACCATTGTAAGAACCGCCGAACCTGGCGCCTATCCCGTCGCCGACCTTGCGATTAAAGTGTGTATCCACCCCCAGCCCAAGCACACCGCCAGTAAAATACAGTGTTGGAGACATATTATCCAGCGGGATATACGAACCGGTCGGTGAGAGATACGATGTGCCAAAACCGCCAAACAGCGCCCAGTGAGTCTCCTCGATTCGCAACTCTCCCTTATTAAGAAAAATACCCACAGACCACGTATTACCCGAGTCTGGAGCCTCATACCCGAAATTCGGGTTTAGGCCACGGGTCAGGGTAATCGTCCCCCATCCTTCTTTGGTAAAATTACCATCAAGTCTGATCCTCCCCGTTAGCTTCAAATTTCCGGAGCGCGAATAGAAGTAATTCCCTCCTATAGAACCACCCCCACCCTTAATATCCGAAGTGATCGTGTTGTTTCCACCATCATTGTAAAGTCCCCCAGTCCCACTACCGATTTTTCCGTAGTTACCAGAATTGGGATTTATGTTAGTGGCACGCCCCGCTCCTTGGCTGTAGACGAAGATCTCCTTGGGCGAGACGGTCAGGCCGCTTAGGCCTTCCCCATCCGCAGTAATCGTCGGGCGAAGCATCAGCGTCCCATGGTCCCACCCAGGCAATGAAGAACGACTGTGCTCGTTTACAGTGATGTTCTCTCCCAGCGCGCCGCTGTGTTTGATCACGGCAATCGCGTGACCGGCGATATTGAGCGAACCGTCAGTCCAGCCGGAGTTATCGGCGTTGAGGATGAGCTGCGTCCTGCCTGTCTCGACATCGATCCGCCCCGTGCCGGTGAGGGAGGAGGCGATGTGGGTCATGGAGCCGCCGCGGATCTGGAGCGTATGCGAGCCGAGGTCGAAGGTGCTGCTGGAATCGCCGGGGCCGCCCCCGATCAGGAGCCCCGCCATGCTCTGGTTACTGATCCGCACGGTGTTGGGGGCTGAGTTGTGCAGCGAGATCGTGGGCGCGAAGATCCGCGTCTCGCGCGAGCGATACCAGTCGACCACGCCGATGAGGTTTCCCTGGTTCGCCACACCTTCGCCGAGTGTGAGTTTGCCGGTGCTCGATAGGGTGTAGGCCGGGCCGTTGTTGTGCGCACCAAACCAGAGCGAGCCAATCGAGGTGTCGCCCAAGACGGAGATTTCTTCGCGCGCGTCGGGATCGGCTCCGAAGCTGGAGAGCGCATCGAAGAACGCAGCCGCATCAGAAGGCGGCACCTGGTTGTCGTTGGCTGCATTGGCGTGAGACCAGTTGGCCGCGTCGCCCCAGCTCTGCGTCCCTGCCCCGCCATCCCACTGGTAAACGCCGGGCGGGATGATGAGGAGCTGCGCGCGCGCCGCCCCGGGCAGCCCGAGTCCAATCCCGAGCGCTAAAAAAAGCCCGCAGGTCGATATGCGGGCCCGTGGGGAGCCTATGCTAAACGTGCTATCGGTGGAGAGTGGGCGGAAATCGCCCCTCGAATCTCGCTGGGCTGGCTTGGCGTTCACATTCATTGTTGGGGGAGAGGGATAAGCTTTTTATGCCAAATGGATAGCAAAAATACGTATAAATTAATGCGCATGTAGCGGCAAAAAGTTGCCATAAATTGGGTTATCTTGCGTGGCTTAAGGGATTCAGGGGAGGCGCCCTCGGGAGACGGGAACGGTCGGGTCTCTTGGAGTGTTCTATAAACTGCGCATTTAATGCACAAGTCCACGCATTTCTTAACCAAACTGCGCCTCCGCAGCCGTGATGTTATGGGCCTGAGCTCAGCGAGGCTGTGAGGTCACGAACCTTCATTGAGCAAAATATGCGCTGTTCGGGAGGCTGAGCTGGTGCTCCACGCCTCCGGTCACGTCTTGCGGCGCCAAGGGGGGCGCAAAAATCAGCGAGCCGCCCGCGCCGTCCTGGCCGCCGCTTCGGCAGCCTCGGCAGCGGCTTTTTCCCTGCGCAGCTCGTCGGCCGTGATCCGGCGGATTTGCCCGTCCTCTCCCCTCACGATGATCGCGGTATTGGTCTGGATCGCAATCTCCCGCGCCATCTGAGCCGCCCTCTGAAGCGCGGCGGTGGCCCCCCTGAGTTCGGGGTCGGCAATTTTTGCAATCTCTTCAGGCGTCATGGCTGCATTCCTGCTCCCTTTTCAATGATGACCAGTGAAGGACCAGAATTATCGTACAAGGTCCACTCATCAACAGCCTGTTTGTAGTGCGTGTGAAAATTCCGCAGGCCCGCTGCAAAACGGCGGCGGATCACCCCTCCACTGCGCGTGGGGCGGCGGGCAGTGCCCGCTCCCATTTACTGTGCGGCTTGCTGTCGGGCGGAACGCCCGACGAGCAAGCCGCACAGTTGAAAACATCCGACCTTCCGGTCGGGTCGGAGATTTAACCCGTAAACCCTTTCGTCGCGACCGAATTGAAGGTGTTTGCTTCATCCGCGTTTAATTCCTCACGGCCTGTCGCGAAGCGACAGGGGGATGTCCCGTTAAATTTGCGATTTTGCTCGGGCGCGCAGCGCACGGGTAAAATCGCAAATTGAATGGCAGTGGCGACCCGCCACCGCCCCACGCGCAGTGGGGTCGTTGACCGTTTTATGGGCCGCAGCGACGTTGCCGCTGCGCGCAAGGGCTTCGACTCGTTCATTGTGCGAGCCGCTAGGCACTACGCGGAGCGGAGGCGAGAGGGGCGGGGGCGGACTTCTGCTGCTCGACGATGGCGAGCATGAGGTCGTTTTTGGAAATGCTGCCGAGGAGCGTTCCGCTGGCATCGACCACGGGCAGCCGCTGCACTTCGCTGCCGATGAATTTCCCCAATGCTTCGCTGAGCGACTGCTCGGGGCGCAGGGTCGGGAAATCCTCGCGCAGGATGTCGCCTGCGAGCACCAGATCGACCATTGAGGGCTCGCTCAGGTAGGGCTTGATGTCGTGGAGCGAGACGGCGCCGATCCAGCGGCGTGTGGCCTCATCGGCCACGTAGACGTTGTTGATCCGCACGCTGAGGAAGAGCTTGGCGAGCTCGGCGAAGTGCGCGCGCGGGCTCACGGTGGGCGGATCGACCTTGATGAGGTCGCGCACGCTGCGGTGCTCCAGCGCATGGGTGGGGCTTTCGGCTTCCTTGCGCTTGAGCACTTCGCCGTAGAGCGAGTGCGAGTCGATCCCCCGCGCCGTGAAGTAGGCGACGACGCTGCACAGCATCAGCGGCAGGATGATGTTGTAGCTCAGCGTCATCTCGAAGAGCAGGATGACCGCCATCAGCGGCGCGCGGCTCGCCGCCGAGAGGAAGGCGCCCATGCCCACAAGTGCAAAAGCCGAAGGATCGATGGCGGCCTGCGGCCACACGCCGTTTACGGCCGAGCCGAAGAGATAGCCGCCCGAGGCGCCCATAAACAGCGTGGGCGTAAATACGCCGCCCTGCGCGCCCGAGCCCACGGAGGAGGCGGTCGCCAGCCACTTGCAGACCAGGATGCCGATCAGGGCGAGCCATGCGATCCGCCCGTTTAAAATATCGACGACCACCGTGTAGCCGTTGCCCGCGACCTCGGGCACGCTGATGGCAATCGCGCCGACGAGCAGCCCGCCGAGCGTCAGCCGCGCGACGAGCGGGAGTTGCGTTTCGACAAACAGGGTTTCTGCGCGACGCAGCGAGCGCAGGAAAAACGGCGCCACCGCTCCCGCCAACAGGCCGAGCACGAGGTATGGACCCATCTCCAACGGCGAGTGCAGCTCGAAGCGCGGCACCGCGTACAGGGCGCCCGAGCTCCCCAGCGCCTGCATCGTGAGCGTGGCGGCGACGGCAGCCGCGATCAGCGCGCCGAGGCTCTCCATCGCGATGGTGCCGAGCAGGATCTCTGCCACGAAAAACGCGCCGCCGATCGGCGCGTGATAGGCCGAGGCGATCCCCGCCGCCGCGCCGCAAGCCACGAGCAGGCGCAACTGCTGCGGCGAAAAGCGCCGCCAGCGCCCGACCAGCGAGGCCAGCAAGGCAGCGAGCTGCACCAGCGAGCCTTCGCGCCCGACCGAGCCGCCCGAGCCGATTGTGAAGAGCGAGGCCGTGATTTTGACCAGACTGGTGCGCAGCGGCATCCGCCCGTCGCCGATCACGATGGCCTCCATGTAGTCGGTCGCGCTCTGGCCTTTGAGAAAACGCGCGCCGAGCAGCAGCACCGTACCCGCGAGCAAGCCGCCCAGCGCAGGCACGAGCAGCCGCGCCCACCACGGCAGCACGCGCATCGACTCGACCACGCCCGCCGTGGAGTTCGTCAGCACCTGGTGAACGCCTTCCGCACAGGCCGAGAAAAACAAGGCCGCCAGCGCGCCGAGCAGACCCGCCAGCGCGGCCCACATGAGCGTGACCTGCCACTCGGTCGGGTGCAGCTTCTCCGCCAGCCAGACCCGCCAGCGCATCAAGCGCAGCATGCGCTCCATAAACTGCTTGGCCGGATCGGTGACTGCCTTCATCGCGGAGACTTCGGGGGGGACTCTGCGCCGCGCTAACTGAGAAAGTCCAACTCGGATTGCTGCGCCTCGACGCGGGCGGCAGTGGCGGGAGCGAGCTCGGCGCTTGGGCTTGGGCCGGCGGCGGCGGTTTCTGCCGCGACAGCCTTGGCGGCGGCCGGAAGCGTTTGCGCCGCTGCGAAGTCGAGCTCGTCGGGACTCATCGTCGCCGCGAGCGCGGCGAGGTCGAGGCGGCCGCTGGGCCTGGGCGCATTGGCTCCAGCAGCGCGCAGCTCGGCGCGGCCATTTTCCGCAAGGCGAGCTGGCCCACCCGCGCTCGGGCCTGCGCCCACCGCGCTTGCACCGCCTGCTGCGCCGAGGGTCGCGGAGTCGCTGCCGCCCACGCTCGCGCCGAGCTCCACCAGGCTGCGTAGCGAGTCAAAGTGCGCGCCGAGGTCGATGTCCGCGCCCGTGCCACCGAGCAGCTTGTCGAAGAGCTCCTTCTTCTCTGCCTTCAGGTCCTGGATCCGCTCCTCGATCGTCCCCGCCGTCACCATCCGGTAAACGAAAACGGTATTCTCCTGGCCGATCCGGTGGACGCGGTCGACCGCCTGTGCCTCCACCGCCGGATTCCACCACGGGTCGAGCAGGAACACGTAGTCCGCCGCGTGCAGCGTGATGCCCGTGCCGGCGGCCTTTAGCGAGACGAGCATCGCCGCCGCGCCCACCGCATTTTGAAACTCCTGCACGGGTCGCTGCCGGTCGAGCGTGCCGCCGGTCAGCTCGAAGCGCGGGAGCAGCGGGTGATGCACATCGAGCGCGGCCTTCACGCGGTCGAGCAGTTTTACGAACTGCGAAAAGATCACGACCTTGTGGCCGCTCTCGATCACCTCGGCGAGCTTCTCGACCAGCAGCATGAGCTTGCCCGAATCGCTGAGCGGCGAGCTGCGCCACGGCAGCAGGTCGGGATCGCAGCAAGTCTGCCGCAGCCGCGTGAGCAGGGCGAGGAAGCCAAAGGATTTTTCGCGCAGGGCCACCGCCATATCGTCACCCAGCCGCTCCAGCCCCTCGGCGCAGGTGCGCGCGTACTCGGCCTTCTGCACGTCGCTGAGCGGGCACAGCAGCTCCATCTCGACTTTTTGCGGCAGCTCTGTGGCGACCTCGCGCTTCGTGCGCCGCAGGATAAAGGGCGCAAGCTGCGCGCGTAGCCGCTCGGTCGTCCCCACGCGGTCGCTGGCGAGCGCCGCCTCGAAGCTCGCGCGCGTGCCGAGCAGCCCCGGCAGTAAAAAGCGGAACAGGCTCCACAGGTCGAGCTGGCGGTTTTCCAGCGGCGTGCCGGTCAACACGATCCGCCGCCGCGCGCAGATCTCCCAGCAGGTCTGCGAGACCTTGGCGTCGGGGTTTTTGATAAACTGCCCTTCGTCGAGCACCGCGTAGTCGAAGCTTTGGTGGGCGAGCTGCTCGCGATGTTTGCGGAGCTGCGTGTAGCTGGCGATCCACACGAGCTCGGCTCGCCGGTCGCTCACAAAATCGTGGCTGCCCTTCAAGACTGCGGTGCGCAGCTCGGGCGCGAAGCGAGCGATCTCCTCCTGCCAAACGGGCACCACGCTGGCCGGACAAACAATCAGCGACGGGAGGTCCTTCGACCTTTCTATTTGGCGCGCTCCCGCTGGTCGCACGTCAGGCCTGGTAGCATTCCCAGCATCCACGGCAGATTCGGACGAAGAAGGCGCAGCTCCGTTGCCGTCGCGCAAGAATAAGGAGTCTGCGGCGCCTTCTGTTGGGCGCGCGTCTGCCTCAGTAACTTCCGCGGTGTTGGGTAAAGGCTTGGCAGCGGCGAAAGGCACTTCGTTTGCCCGGCGGGCGTGGCTCAGCAGCGTGATCACTTGCAGGGTTTTGCCGAGGCCCATCTCGTCGGCCAGCAAGCCGTGGCAGCCCAGCTCGCCCAGGTGCGCGAGCCACTCGACACCGCGCCGTTGGTAGGGCCGCAGAAGCTCGGGCAAGTCCGCCGCAGGCGGCGGCGCAGCGAGCAATCGCTGCCGCCATGCCTCGAGCTCGGGGCTGAGCGTGAGCTTCAGGCCCGCCTCGTTAAACAGGGAGAAAATCAGATAAGGCGGCAGCTCGGGCTCACCGCCTCCCTCACCCGACTGCCGAGCGGAAGAGGCGTTCGCGGCTTCGTTTGGCGCGGTGGCCCGACCGGCTTCCTCGGAGTGTTGCTCGCCGAGCTGCTTCGGTGAAGCTGCGCTCGGGAGCTCCGCTTGCGCCGCGCTCGCTGTGGCCAGGCTGCGCTTCGGCCCAAAGGTTTTATACGCACTCAGTTTTTCGGGCTCGATTGCGACGACGCCAAAGTTGGGCAGCAACACCGGCTTGCCCTCGCTCTTGAGCACCGTGCGCACCTCGCCGGGGCTCAGCAGTCTTTCGCCCACGCGGAAGATCCAGCGCAGGTTGATGCCCTCCACGGCGTCAACCGCGCCGCGCCAGTTGCGCGAGCCCGCGCTCGTCGCCCCCGCAGCCTTATCGGCCAAGGGCGAGTAGCCCCCTCCCCCGCTGTCGCTGCGCTGCGCGATGCCCTCGATGTCAATTGAGCGCGTGCCGTGCCGCAGATGCTCGGCGCGGGCGTCGATCTCGACCCGGAAGAGCTTCTCCCACGCGGGCAGCGTCGTTTTTAAAAACCTCGGGATCTCGACCAGCGATTCCATCAGGTAAACGCCGCTCGCCTGATCGTAGAGCAGGTGCGCCTTGCGCGCATAGGCCGCGAGCCCGATCAGCTTGGCTCGCTCTGCGCTGCTCACGTGCACACCGCTGTTCGCGCTGGCGCCGAGCGCGGGCTGGCGCGCGCCGTCTGCCTCCAGCCAATACGCCTGAAAGCTCAGCCCCGCCGAAGTGACCTTAAAATCAAGCAGCAGCTCACGGTTACTGCGGTTTTCGGGAGCGGAAGGAGCGGGAGAGGCGGGAGGTGCAGTCGTGGCGGCGGCAGAGACCTGAGGCGTGGCGCCGCTACGGCTCGCCGCAGGCAGCGAGTCGCTTTTGTCGCGGAGGGCTGGGCTCGGCTGATTCGGCGCGGGAGTTTTAGCGGCATCCGGGGCGGTTTTCGCAGCCGCCTTGGGGCGCTCGGGTGCGGCCGCTTCGAGGGAGTCGTCCGCCGTGGCCGGAATTTCGTCGGCGATGAGTTCTTCAATCTCGTGCAGCCCGGCCACCGCCAGCGCGCGCGCCTCCTCCAGGTCGGTCGTCGAAGAGCGCACATGGAGCCGCTCGCGTCCGCCCGAACTGGGCTCCCACTCGATCAAGGCGTATTCGTCGCGCTTATCGATACGGCGATGGATGATCGCCTCGCCCGCCGTCAGCTCCAGTTCGCGGACCTGCCCTTCGCGATAAAGCCGCCGCCCATTTTCTAACTGGCTTTCTTTAAAAGTGTTAGACCAATCTTCGCCCAGTTTTTCAAACCAGAATTCGAGCGATTGCGGTGTGTAGATGCGCTTTGTCGCATGGGGGTGCATCCGAAAAAAGGGATGACGGTAGGTCGCCCCAAAATGCGGGCAACCACGAACTGTGACTTAAGGGTTATTTATGGCCGCGGCCCGGCTCAACCAGTTGGGCGACCGCCCGCACAGTCCGCTCCACTGCGCCCACGTTTTGCGCGTGCCACGCCCGGCCCGCTGCGCCCATCGCCGCGCGCGCTGACGCGCCCGCCTCTGCAGTGAGTAGCGCGCACACCTGAGCGGCGAGCGCTTGCGGATCGGGCACCACGCGGGCCGCGCCACAGTTCACGAGCTCGCGGGCGATTGCCCTGAAATTCCCCATCCCGGGGCCAAACAAAATCGGCTTTCCCAGAATCGCCGATTCGACCGGCGTCTGCCCCTCAGTGTGCGGTGGCAGGCTTTTACCCACAAAGACGAGGTCGGCCACTTGCAGGAGCTGCTGGAGCTCGCCCGTCGTATCGGCCACCGCGACCTCCACGGCGGCAGTTGCTGCGGCATTGGGCGGCACACCTGCGAACCCGTCGGCCGAGCGCAAATAATCGGAGCGCAGCCGGTGGCTCAGCCCGCGCTCGCGCAGCAAGGCCGCGATCTCGCCGCGCCGCTCGGCATGCCGCGGCACCAGAACGAGCGAAATCGGTGGTGCGCCGCGATTGGCTGCTGCGGCGGCGGATGCGGAGGCCGCACGTACGCGCAAAAACGCATCGACCAGTGCGGCCTCTTCCCCCGGCCAGGTCGATGCACCCAAGAGAACGAGCGGTGCGCAGGTGGCGTCCTCGCCCGCCACCGCCCCGATGCCAAGCTCGCGCCGCAATTGCGCCCGGGCGTCTGCACCGAGCGGCGGCACGCGGACATCCAGTTTTATATTCCCCGTTGTCTCGATTTTCCCGGCGGCAAAACCCAGCGCGCGGAATCGCTGCGCGTCTTCCGGCGAGCAGGCGAGGATTTGCGTGATCCCGCCCAGCAGCGGCTTTACGGCCCACCGGGCGCGCCGCATGCGCCTGAAACTTCGGTCGGAAAGTCGCGCGTTGAGGCAGGCGACTGGCACACCGCGCCGCGCCGCTTGCGCGATGTGCTCGGGCCAGCGCTCGCCCTCCATGAGCAGCGCGAGGTCGGGATTTACGGCACGCCAGGCGCGCGCGCTAAAGAGCCACCAATCCAGCGGCAGGTAGCCGATCCCGATTGTTAAGGCGGTGTATCGCTCGCGCGCCAGGCGGTAGCCCGTGCTCGTCGTCGTGGTGAGGTAAACTTCGTGGCCCGCGCGCGCCCAGGCTTCCAGAAGCGGAGCGACCGCCAGCAGCTCGCCCACACTCACCGCTTGCAGCCAGATCCGCTGGCGCGCGGCGGCGGCGGTGCCATTCGCTGGCGAAACGTGCTTTGGCCGGAGCGGCGGCAGAGCGGGCACGCGGCCAAACCGTTGGGCGAAGCCCTCGCGATAACCGCCGCGCCGCCACATCCGCCGCAAGTAAAACGGTGCGCCGATCAGCAGCGCAAAGGGATAGAGTAGCCGGTAGAGCCAGAGCATCAGTGAAACGGGCGCTTGGCGCGGCGGCGGCTGTTGAGCGGGGGCTCCGTAAAAATCGCCGCCGATAGGTTGGTCGCCGTTACGCCTAGTGTACGCGTTTTTAACGGCGCGGACTCAGACTCGCGCAAAGGCGAGCGAGGCGTTGGTGCCGCCAAAGCCGAAGCAGTTGGAGAGCGCGGCGCGGACTTCGCGCCTTACTGCCACATTGGGCGTAAAGTTGAGCCCTGTTTCGGCGCAGGCCGGATCGATGTTTTCCAGATTGATCGTCGGCGGGACGGTGCCCTCGGCGATTGCCTTGACGGCGGCAAAGGCGCCGAGCGCACCCGCGCCGCCGAGCAGGTGGCCGGTCATCGACTTGACGCCGCTGACGTTGAGGCGCGGCGCGTGCTCGCCAAACACGCTGGCGATTGCGGCGGCTTCCTCGCCGTCGCCGCCCGGGGTCGAGGTCGCGTGGGCCGAGACGTAGTCGACCTCGCCGGGCGCAAGGCCGCCCGCAGCCAGTGCGGCCCGCATGGAGCGGGCCGAGCCTTCTCCCCCCGGAGCGAGCGAGGTGAGGTGGTACGCATCCGCGCTCGCTCCGTAGCCGCGCAGCTCGGCGTAGATCCGCGCCCCGCGCCGCCGCGCGTGCCCGTATTCTTCGAGCGCGAAAACGACCGCGCCCTCGCCGAGGACAAAGCCGTCGCGGTCGCGGTCGTAGGGGCGTGAGGCCGCCGCTGGCGCGTCGTTGCGCGTGGAGAGCGCGCGCATCTGCGCAAAGGCGCCGACTGCCAGAGGCGTGATGGTCGACTCGGCACCGCCCGCGAGCATCACATCCGCATCGCCGCGCGCGATGGCCGCCGCGGCCTCGCCGAGCGAGTGGCCGCTGGTCGCGCATGCGCTGGCGACACTCATGTTGGGCCCGCGAAAATCGAGCAGCAGGCTTACCTGACCCGCCAGCAGGTTGGGCGCGATCTGGATAATGAAGAACGGAGAGATTTTTCGAAACCCGCCTGCCTGCCACATGTCGTGCGTGGCCTCCATCTCGGGCAGGCCGCCCAGCCCCACGCCCAGGTTTACGCCCAGCCGCTCGGGCACGAGCGCGGCGCGCTGCGCATCCAGCCCGCTGTCCGCGTACGCCTCCACCGCAGCCACCGCGCCAAGATGGGTGAAGCGGCCAAACTTCTTCATGTCCTTCGGCGTAAAGACTTGGGTGAGCGGCGGCGCGTCCGGGCCGCGTGGCGAGAGCGCGGCCGCCAGCGGCGCGGTGGGCTCCAGCCCGCGCACCTCGCCCGCGATTTGCGCGGCGCAGCCGCTCGCGTCGAAGCGCGTGATCGGCCCGATCCCGCTGCGGCCCGCGATCAGTGCCGCCCAAGTCTCGGCGGCGCTGTTGCCGATGGGCGTCACCGCGCCCAGGCCAGTGACCACTACGCGGCGGCGCGCAGGAGGCGCAGAGGCGGGAGGGGCGGGAGGGGCGTTTTTCGCGGATGCGCTTTCGCCGCCAGAGATCGGGGAATTCGTATGGGTATTCATCAAAAACATCAAAAAAGCAGAGTGAGGAATGGGGAGCGTCTAAGGTGGCTATAGCTGAGTCGCTGTGGAGCGACTGCCAAGCGCGAAGCATCTTTGGCTTTGCCAGAGGGCGCGCTTTATGCCGCAGTCGCCCCCCACTCAACAGATGGAGCAATTGCACCCTTATTGGCGGATGGAATACATCGCCGCGCCTCGGTATCCGGAGACCGACCGCCCCTTCAGCGAGCTGCCTGCGCTGGGCGACGATGCCCGCGCACTCATCGTCTACCGCGGCCGCCTCAGCTACCTGCTGATGAATCGTTACCCGTATAACCCGGGGCATCTACTGGCGATCCCCTACCGCGAAGTTACCGACATCGAGGAGCTGAGCGTCGAGGAGCGCGGCGACCTGGGCGAAACGCTCGTCTACGCCAAGCGGCTGCTCACCGCCGCACTGCGGCCCGACGGGTTTAACATCGGCTACAACCTGGGCAGCGCAGCGGGCGGCTCGATCGCACACCTCCACGCGCACATCGTCCCGCGCTGGCAAGGCGACAGCAACTTCATGCCCGTGCTCGGGGGGACGCGCATCCTGCCGCAGTCGCTCGAAGCGCTGTGGGCGCGCTTGCGCGAAGTCGCCAGCACGCTCGGCCAAACCGGGAGTCCCGGGAGCGGCAGCAGCAGCAGCGCACCCGCTGCGCGGCAGCAACCTTCGCCGCCCGCTCAGACGGCGAGCGCCGTCGAGAAACAGACAGGCCCAAGCACATGAGTGCGCCCCTCTCTCAAACGCTCCACTTCGCCAATCCGCGGCACCGCGCCCAGCTCTACGCGGGCCGCGAGGAAAACCTCCCGCAGGCCGAAGCCCTCCTCGGAGTGCGGCTGACCGCGCGCGAAGACTGGATCAAGATCGAGGCACCAGGCGCCGAGCCGCTCGCCCGCGCAGCAGCGGCCTTTGCCTTTCTCGATGCGGCGCGCGGACAGGGGATGACGATCCGCACGCCCGACTTTGAGCGCATCGTCGAGACGTTTGCACGCGGCGAGGGCGAGTCGCTCCAGTCCCTCGTCACCCAGCCGCTGGTCATCCCGACTCACCGCAAGAGCATCGTCCCAAAAACGCTCGCGCAGAAGCTCTACCTCCAGTCGATCCTTCAGCATCCGGTCGTCTTCGGGATCGGCCCGGCGGGCACGGGCAAGACCTATCTCGCCATCGCCGCTGCCGTGCGCGCGCTGCTGCAAAACGAAGTGCAGCGCATCGTCCTCACGCGGCCCGCAGTCGAAGCAGGCGAGGCCCTCGGCTTCCTCCCGGGCGATTTGCGCGAAAAGATCCTCCCCTACCTGCGCCCGCTCTACGATGGACTCGGCGACATGCTCGCCACCGATGAGATCGGGCGGCTCAGCGAAAAGGGGATTCTGGAAATCGCCCCGCTGGCCTACATGCGCGGTCGCACGCTCTCCAATGCCTTCGTCATCCTCGACGAAGCGCAAAACACGAGCCCTGAGCAGATGATGATGTTCCTGACGCGGCTCGGCGAAGACTCGCGAATGGTGATCACCGGAGACGTCACCCAGGTCGATCTGCCGCGCAGCAAACAGTCCGGCCTGATCGAGGTGCAGCACATCTTGAATCACATCCCGGGAATCGCCTTTCACCGGTTCTCCGGCTCCGACGTCGTCCGCCACCCGCTCGTGCAAAAAATCATCACCGCGTACGACCAGTTCCCAAACCCGATTCAGCCGGAGGAGGGTTAGCTGAAAAGCAGGTCACACCCTACCCCGCCGCACACTCGCAAACGCCCTTCGAACACACGCAGCACTCCGCGCGTCCATAGCGAACAATAGGCTACCACCGCGATACCATGTCTTTTACCAACCGCATCAAAACACTCCTCGGCCTGCGCCGACATCGACGGCGGGCCGAGCCCACCGCCTTCATGGTCTTTCTGGAGGGCAGCCGGATCGTTACCGCGCTCATCTTTTTCACGACGATCGCGGCCATTGTCGCGATCAGCTCCGCAGGGCTAAACACCGCGCACCTGCCCGTCCTCCAAGGGCAAATCGCTACCGTCCGTATCGCCGCCACGGTGCCCTTTTCGTACGAAAGCGCGCTGCGTACTGCGGCTGCCCAAGAGCAAGTGCTGGAGCGCGTGCCACCGGTCTACCGGCTCGATTCGGCTGCGCTGCACACCTTTGAAGAAGCGCTGCGCACGCTGCACGCGCGCACGGTCGAGCTCCAGGCACAGGCGGGCGGAGAAGCCTCTACTGCTGCCGAAGCCCATGCGGATGCGGGCACTCCCCTTGATCCGAAAAACGCGCCCGCCGAAGCCGCCGGGAAACCCACGGTCGGCGATTCGCTCGCGCTCGCGTTTCAGGCGTTTAATGCAGCCGGGCCTTACCGCGCCCAGCTCGATGATTTTAAAACCCTGCTCGCCCAGGTGCCCTCGGCCGAGCGGCGCGGCGCCCTCCTCCAGGCGGGGCTCGACACGCTCGCCCAGATTTACGCCGACGGCGTCCACGACGGCAGCCTCAGCTCGGGCTCCACGCAGCAACAGGAAGGCAGCGTCCCGCTGATCCAGATCGCGGGCCCGGGGGACAGCGTCACGACCCGCCGGATCCAGTCCCAGGAACAGGCGCTTACCTACCTGCGGCTCAACCTTTCGGGCGAAGACGTGCCGCGCGCCGCGCAAGTCGCGCTGTTCCGGCTGCTGCGCCACGGCGTCCGGCCCAATCTCGTTTTCGACCGCGAAGCCACGAGCGAGCGCCAGCGCGAGACACTTGCCAACCTGAAGCCAGTGACTGTGGAAGTCTCTCGCGGCGAGACGATCATTGAGCCCGACATGCGCGTCAGCCCCGAGCAGTACGAGATGCTCATGGCGCACCGCCAAGCCCTGCGCGAGAGCGGCGCAGGCGAGCTCGACGAGCGCATGCAGCTCTTTGGCCGCGTGCTCCTCGTCCTCGCGATGGTGCTCGCCAGCGTCTTCTACGTGCGGCTCGAAGACCGCGAAACTTTCCAGAGCAATGGCCGCCTGGGGCTGCTCGCGCTCGTCGTCATCCTCAACATCGCGCTCGTGCGGCTCGTCTTCTCGCTGGCCGAGATGGACTTCTTCGCGGCCAACAGCGACTGGGCCTCTACCCTGCCCTACATCGCGCCATCGGCCTTTGCGCCGCTGATCCTCGCCATCCTCATCGATGCGGGCTCAGCCATTTTCATGGCCCTGTTTATCTCGATCTTCACGGGGCTGATTTATGGCAACCGGCTCGACCTTCTGGTGGTGACCTTCCTCGCCTCCACCGTCGCGATTTTCTCCTGCCAGGACGTGCGGCGGCGCAGCCAGGTGGTCCGCGCGGCAGGCTTCGGCGGACTGGCGATTGCGCTGTTCGCGCTGCTCGTGGGCTATGCCGAGCAGTTTCCGGCGGCGACCTTGCTCAAGCAGTTTGGCGTCGGCCTCGCCTCGGGCGTGACGACCGGCATCCTCGTCGTCGGCCTGCTGCCGATTTTTGAAACGCTATTCAAGCGCACCACAAACATCACGCTGCTGGAGCTCACCGACTACAATCACCCGCTGCTGCGCAAAATGCAGCTCGAAGCGCCCGGCACCTACCACCACTCGCTCGTCGTCGCCCAGCTCTCGGAAACCGCCTCGACTGCCATCGGTGCCAACGGACTGCTCGCCCGCGTTTGCGCGCTGTACCACGACATCGGCAAGACGGTGATGCCCGAGTACTTTATCGAAAACCAGCGCGGCGGCGAAAACCCGCACGATGAAAACAACCCCTCGCTCTCCGCGCTCATCATCAAAAGCCACGTCAAGGAAGGCGTCGATATCGCCCGCAAGCACCACCTGCCGCGACCGATCATCGACGTCATCCGCGAGCACCACGGCACTTCGCTGATCCGTTACTTCTACCACCGCGAGCGCGAGCGCACACAAAACAGCAACGCCGCGGCAAACAACACCGCACACCTCCCGGGCATCGCGCCCGCAGCGGTCGCCGAGAGCACCTACCGCTACGACGGGCCGCTCCCCAGTTTTAAGGAAAGCGCGATCATCTCGCTGGCCGACGGGATCGAGGCCGCCTCGCGCAGCCTGCGCCAGCTCACCCCGCAGCACATCAACGAGCTGATCGACTCCGTCATCAGCGAGCGCGTCGAGACCGGCCAGCTCGACGAATCCTCGCTCACCTTTGCCGAGCTGAGCGTCGTCAAGGAGAGCTTCTCGCACAGCATGATCAACATGCTGCACTCGCGCATCGAGTACCCCAGCACCGACAAGCCCGCCAAGCCGTGAGCCGCCCCCGCCCGATCAGCATTGCCAACCAACACCCCGCGCTGCGGCTCGACCGCGCGGCAGTGCGCCGCGTTATCAGCACGCTGGACGCCGTGGCGGCCTCGACCAAGGGCACCTTTCGCGAAGGCGTCCCGGGCGGCGAACTGTCGATCGTTTTCATGACCGATCCGGCACTCGCCCAGCTCCACGCCGATTTTCTGGACGACCCCACGCCGACGGATGTCATCACCTTTGAGGGCACGCCCGAGCTCGGCACTGCGGGCGAGATCTGCGTCTCGGCAGACCGCGCCGCCGACTACGCGCAGTCGCAAGGTAGGGATTTTTCGGAGGAACTCACGCTGTACCTCGTCCACGGCTGGCTGCACCTGGCGGGCTACGACGACCTCCAGCCCGCACTAAAACGCCAAATGCGCGCCGCCGAGAAACGCGCCATGCGCGCGCTCGCAGACGCGGGCCTGCGGCCCCGTTTTTCGCTCACCGCTTAGGCGTACGACGCGCCGGTGGGCCGCGGGCCACGTCCTCCGCCCCTGCGATCTCCCGCCCGTCACCGCGCCAAATAGCTTTGCGCGGGAGAGCAGGGTAAGCGAGATCTCTACGCTCTCCCAGCCATGCCCAACTCCTCTACCGAGCACCCCAAGCTAGTCACCTTTCGCAATGCATTTTTCACCGGACTGGTGCTGGTCGCGCCACTGATGGTGACGCTATGGGCCCTGCTCAAAATCATTGAGCTCGTCGGAGGCCGGGCCCGCCCGCTCCTCATCCACCTGCTCCCCTTGCAGCTCCAGTTACGCCCCGGGCTGACCCTGTTTTGGGACATCCTGTCGACGGTCGTCGTCCTGCTGCTCGTCGCCCTGCTCGGCTACATCTCACGACACGTCTTTGCCCGCTTCCTCATCCGCACCAGCGAGCGACTCATGCTCGTGATCCCCGGTGCAGGGCCGATCTACAACACGGTCAAACAAATCGTGGGCACCTTCGGCGTACAAAACCGCAACCTCTTCAGCAAAGTCGTGCTCGTAGAGTTCCCGCGGCGCGGCTCGTGGATGATCGGTTTTCTCACCAGTAAATCACAAGCCGAGCCGCAGGTAAAAACCGGTATGGGCGAGCCCTGGAGCGTCTTCGTCCCCACCACGCCCAACCCCACCAGCGGCTTCCTCCTGCTGCTGCGGCCCGAAGAAATTGTGGAGCTCGAAATGAGCGTGGCCGACGGCATGAAGCTCATCATCTCCGGCGGCAGTGTCATCCCCCCCTGGCCCCCGCCGAAGGACGCGCCGGTGGCGGCTACGCGCGAATCAGAGGCTTAAAAATCTTGTGCGAGCGGTACGCTCGCACCCGGGAAATTTCCTGTGCCAAGTCGTCCTGCTGTTACCGGCTCACCGCTCCAACCCAATACCCCTCCTGCCGTGCCCGGGTTGCTTTTAAAGACTCAAGGGATCGTCCTCGTGAAGCGATTGCCGAGGGAAAAGTTTCAGGGGCTCACTGTTTTCTCGGCTGAGCACGGGCAGCTTGATCTGTGGCAAAGACTCCCGAAAAACGCGGGCAGTGGCGCGGCGCAAAACAGCCCCCGCCGCGCAGCGAAAACCTCAATAAAGGGCTCCAGCCTCGCGCCGCTCGATCTCTTCGACGAAGCCGAGTTCTTGGCCGAGAGCCCCAACCAAGGGCAGTCCTGGTTTATCAAGGAAAGCCGCCTGCTGCATCGCGAAAGCGGCATCGCCCGCAGCTACGACACGCTGCGCCACGCCTGCGAGTTCACCGCCATGCTCGCCCGCAACCCCGTCCCCGAAGAGGTTCGCGCTGGCACGATGCGGCTCCTGCGCCAAGCGCTCAGCTCCTTTGCCACAAGCGGACGGCCCGACATCGTTCACCTGAAGGCGCTCTATTGCTTTGCGCGCGACGAGGGGTACCCGCTGCGCCAGCACTGGCTCCCCGCGCTCCCTGCCGAGCTCCGCGCTCTCGCTGGCGAACTGATTCACCAGCCCATCGCCACACAAAGCCCGCCAACCGACACCGTCGCTACCCTCCACGCCCACCTCTGCGATTACCTCCGCACCCACACTGAAATATTGGTCGATTAGGGCGCGGCAGCATTTGGCTGCAAGTTGCTGAAGCACTGTCACTCAAGAACCGACTCACCCACCAGAGCGCGCGCCCAGGAAGGCGGGTGGCTCACAGCCTGCGGTACTCTTCCTCGGCTTGAGTGAGGGTGAGTGCGGGCGTCTCCTTCAGGCGGCTGTGGAAATGGCGCAGGAAGGGGACGACTTGCGGAGCGCCCGTAGCGATTTCGCGCATAAACATCCGCCCGAGCACACCGGCGCGTGCGGCGTAGCCGGTTTCCTGACAGCGGCGCAGGGTCGCCCCCACATCGTAGGCGACCGACCTGTGCTCCACGCGCACCGCGTGTGTGCGAGCGCTGCCTTTGGTCAAAACGCAAAACTGGGCGCGCGGTTGACCGTCGAGTGGCAGCCCCACTGAGCCCGTCGTCACAATCCGCCGCCCCCGCCACTGCCGAGTGGAGCAAAAGTGATTGTGCGAGCGCACGATCAGTTTCGGAGCGGGTTTTGAAAACATGGGGTCAATCATCTCGCTCGGCGTGTGTGGCCAGATGGAGTCGGCGTCGCTGCGTTGCGAGGCGTGGACGACGAGCAGTCCCGGCCAGTCTGCAGAGGCCCACATAAGCGGCAGCGCAGCGAGCTCGGCACGCTGGGCCGCGCTCAGGTTTTCAACCGTGTAGTGCAGCGGCGCGAATTGCTCTGTAGCGAAGACCGGATCGGCCTGCGGCGTGCCGTAGTCGAAAACGTAGCGTTCGTGATTTCCGCGAATGATCGGGCAGCCGAGTGACTTCACTCGCTCCCAGCACAGGGCCGAGTCGGGCCCGCCGTCCACCACGTCGCCCGAGACGAGGAGCTGATCGGGCGAGAGCCGCTCAATCTCTTTGAGCACCGCTTCGAGAGCAGGGAGGTTGCCGTGAATATCGCCAAGAACCGCGAGTCGCATCCGGGAGAAAGCAGCAAGGCAGGTGGGGCTTTGCTACTTCTTTTATCGAAACGAAGCCCCCTCCCCTTCGCTCGCGCTCCCTCCCCGCCCTACCTGTCCTATCAACGAAGCGGGGCGAGCCTAGGGCGTTTACGAGCGCGATTCCAAACTGCGGGGAAACTGGCAGGGGCAACGGCCAGCAATGGCCTGTGCCACCCGTGCGGTGCGGCGCGCCCGATCAATCTATCAACAAAAGTGCGTCGAGGATTCGGCGTTCGATGAGGTGATTCCCATCCGTGGCGAAGCGTTCGTAGGGGCTGCTTACGACTTCTCCGTCGATGACCATCACGGTCGAGCCGCCGCCATCCAGGTTGATCGCGTTCTCAACGCCGAGCCAGCGCATGACGTCGCGCACTTCGGAAATCTTGGCGCCCACGCTGACTACGCCGCCTTCGGCGGAGGCAGCGGGTGAGGTAGGAGGGGCGTATTGATCGCCGTCGATGGTGATCAGGTAAATTTTCCCATCGGCGGCGATCCCCGCCGCAGTGCGCGAGGTGCGGCTCTCCCGTCGATCCGCCCAGACGGGCTCGCCATCCTTGATCAAAATCGGCACGCCGCGAAACGCGCTGAGCTCGGGCCGCCCGGGCACGCGCAGGTCGAGCGCCACGCGTTCGCGCGCAGCGACTGTCGCGGCCAGCTTCGCCCGCCACTTGCCCGTAGCGAGCAGCACGAGATCGTCATCCGCGAGCGGGCGCGCGGTGCTTGGGGTGATCAAGGAGAGCAGCCCGACTTTGCTCAATCGCACGGCGAGGGCCGCCGCCGCCGCGCCTGAGTCGACGCGCTCCGCGTACTCGTAGATTTCGGGCCGCAGCGCGACGAGGTCGTCCCCTCCTCGCGGCATCCGGTTAATGCCGGTGAGCTGTGCGGTTTTTCCGCTGCTCACCCACTTGAGCGTGGGCAACGGCGGCGACAGGTGCGGCTGCTCGACCCACGCCTTCACGCCCTCCTCCGTGTTCTCGACAAAGAATACGGGGCCGTCGTCGGGCTCGTTGTACCACTCGCCCCGGACGATTGAGGTGCCGCTGGATGACGGCAGTTGGTTGGGCACCACGCCCGGGCGCATGTAGCCGTGAAAGAAGCCTGCGTTGATGGCGACTGGGGCGTTATGCGCGCGAGCAATCTCCGAGGTGACCGTGACGCCGCGCTCGCGGGCCGAGACCAACTTTCCGTGGAACTGCGCGGGATCGATCACGACGACGTTCATATTCCACGGCCCATTGGCCCAACTGACGAAGGACGCGCGGTGCCGCGCCTGTAGTCCCGCGCGCAGCTCCTCATCGCAGTCGAGCTGCACGAGCACCTCGATCGCCTCGGCCTTGGTGGCGAACTCGCCCGCCGACAGGATCGAGTACTGCTGCCCGCCGAGCGGTGCCTGGAAGCGATCTTCACGCACGTCGAGCCCTGCGCTTTCGAAACAGGCCCGCAGCGCGGTGGCAGTTTCTTCGCTGATCTCGGCGTTCAGCACGCCCGACGCGATTACCCAATGATTCCCCGGCAAGTGATACCCGCGCTGCACATGCACGTAGGTAACGCCGGGGCGAATGAACTTTGCCGTGCGCGTTTCAGGCAGCTCCACGCGGCCGAGCGGGAGCTCCGCTTCCGGCAAAACCCGATCCATCGCCGTCGATAGCGGTGCGGTGGCCACCACGCCGAAGAGCGCAGCCAGCAGCGGGCTCAGTTTCACAAAGTAACGAAGGGATTTTTTAAGAAGCATAGCAGGGGGAAGAAATTGAGGCCCGATAGGGATCGGGGTATCCGAGCTGGGGGGGGAGACCAAAGTTGACGGCTGCGTACGAGGGCGCCCGCACGAGAAGCCAGCACGCAGCGTTATCAATCCAACAGCAAAAGCACGTCGAGGTAGCGGCGTTCGCGTATCTGGCCGCTGATCGGATCAACGGGGCGGCTCGCGAGCTCGCCCTCAATCACCATAACGCCGCCGCCATCCAGGTTGATCGCGTCGGTCGCGCCGAGAAACTGCATGACGTTGCGCAGCTCCGAGAGCTTCGCACCTACGCTGCCCAAGCTGCCGTCAGCCGGCGGGGCGGGTGGGTCGTAACGGTCGGAGTCGATTGTGATCAGGTAAATCTTACCCGCGGCATCAATACCGGCTGCCGTACGCGCGTAGCGAACATCCCGCCGATCCGCCAAGACGGGCTCGCCATTCTTGATCAAAATCGGGCCGCCGCGAAAGGCGCTGAGCTCGGGCCGCCCGGGCACGCGCAAGTCGAGCGCCATACGCTCGCGCGCCGCGAGCGCCGCTTCCAGTTTCGCCCGCCACTTGCCCGCGCCGAGCAGTATCAGATCGCCGGCATCAGACGACCGGGAAGCCGCGCCCCTTTCCTCGTTCGCGCGCGAGAGCTCACCGCTTTTGCTCAAGCGCAGCACGAGCACATCGGCGGCGACGGAGCCAAAACGCTTCGAGTGCTCGTAAATCTCTGGTCGCAGCGCGATGAGCTCGTCCCCTTTTCGCGGCATCCGGTTAATGCCGGTGAGTGTCACGGTCTCGCCGCTGCCCAGCCACTTAAGCTGCGGAAGAGGCAGCTCGCCGTGCGGCTGGCTGATCCACGCCTTCACGCCCGCGCCAGTATTTTCGACAAAGAGAACCGCCCCGTCGTCGGGCTCGTTATACCACTCGCCGCGGATGATCGAAATGCCGCTGGAGCTCGCGAGCTGGGTTGGCTCGGTGCCCGGGGGCGGATAGCCGTGAAAGAAGCTCCCGTTGATGGCGACAGGCGCTTGGTGCGCGCGAGCGATTTCCGAAACAACAGAAACTCCGGGCCGCCGCGCCGAGATCAGCGTCCCTTTGTAAAGGGCTGGGTCGATAACGATCACGTCCAGCGTCCACGGCCCGTACACCCAACCGCCGAGCGCGGCTCGGTGCTGCACCTGCAAGCTGCCGCTGCAATCGAGCTGCGCGAGCGCTGCTGCTGCCTCCGCTTTGCTGCGAAACCCGCCCGCCGAAAGCACCGAATACGCCTCCCCACCACGCGGAGCTTGAAAACGATCCTCGTGTACCTTGAGCCCCGCTTTCTGGAAACACTCGCGCAGTCCGGAAATCGCAGCCGCATTATTGAGCGAACCCGAAAAAATCGCCCAATGGCCCCCCTCCTGCCCCTCCACATGATGGCCCCGCTCCACATGCACATGCGTCACGCCCGGGCGAATCTCTCGCGTCGTGCGCGTTTCCGGTAACTCCAGACGGCCAAGCGGAAATTCCGCTTCCGGCACAACGGACGCGGCTGAGAAAAGGGCGGTAGGCATAAGCAAGCTCAAGGGCAGGGCCAAGTTCAGGGAGGCACGAAAGCGCCGTGTTTTACCAAGGGGCATGGGTGAAGAGACTGGGGAGGCGGTAAGGGCATTCGCCAAACAAGAGCCGCAATGTAACAAAGGCTCTCGCTCAGCGCAGAAGAAACGGCGGGACGGAAACGCAGCTCACCCGCAAAGAAAAGCGGGAAATGCGCAAGGCCCTGAGCATCTGCCTGGCAGGCTCAAAACCTTGGCAAGGCGACCCTACGCGCCACACGCCAAAACAGGCGAGCATGCCCCCACCCAGAGAGCGAAAGAAGCTGGAGCGCGCGCAGAGCTTTTATTTGGAGCGGGCCCGATTCGCCTCTTGCAGCGTGAAGAGGTCGCGGAGGTTGAGGCTGAGTTTGTCCTGCACGGCTTGGAGCTGGCTGTAGAGGGCGTGGCGGTGTTTGTCGGGTTTGCAGGCGCGGGCTTCGTCAACGGCGACGAGGGCGTCGGTCAGCGCACTGATCTTCGCCTTGGGGTCGGTTTGGCGTTGGAGCGCCCAAGCCGCCTGGATCGCGCCGCCGAGGGCCGCGCCTTCGTCTTCGACCATCGGGACGACGCGCGCGCCAAACACATCGGCCATGATTTGACGCCACGCCGAGGAGCGCGCACCGCCGCCGGTCACGCGGATTTCTTTTGCGTCAACACCGAGCTTGGCGAGGCGGCGCAGGCCGTAGTTCATCCCGAGCGTCACGCCTTCCATCGCAGCGCGCGCGAGGTGCGCCGCACTGAGCGTGTGCGTAGTAAGCCCGAGGAGCGCGCCAGTGCCGTTGGGGACGTTGGGCGTGCGCTCGCCCGCGAGGTAGGGCAGAAAAACGAGTCCGTCTGCGCCAGCGGGTAGGCTCGCCACCGCATCATTGAAAGCGGCATGGTCTTGGCCGAAGAGTCCGCGCACGGCCTCGGTGGCGGTGGTCACATTCATCGTGCACAACAGCGGCAGCCAGCCGTCAGTCGAGTCGCAGAAGGCCGCGATCTCGCCCTCGGGGTCGACGACTGGTTTCTGCGCGTAAGCGTAGATCGTGCCGCTGGTGCCGAAGCTCGCAGTGACGACGCCTGCGCGCACGTTACCGGTGCCGATGGCACCCATCATGTTGTCGCCGCCGCCTGCGGAGACGATGGTATCGGCGGGCAGCCCGTAGCGCCGGGCGATTTGTGGGAGCAGTGTGCCCACGATTTCGTCGGAGCGGGAAAGTGGCGGCAGTACCTCGGCCAGACGCGGATCAATCGCGTCAATCGCTGCGCGCGACCACTGGCGGCGGCGCACGTCCATCAGGGCCGTGCCCGAAGCGTCGCCGTACTCCATGAAGGCGCGGCCCGTGAGGTAGAAGTTGAGGTAGTCGTGCGGGAGCAGCACTTTCCCGAGTGCGCCTTTGGCGAACAGGCGGCGGAAGTTCGCGGGCTCGTTGCGCTTTAGCCAAAGGAGTTTTGGCGCGGTGTACCCGGGGAGAAATGGTACGCCTGTTTTGCGCAAGACGGCCTTGGCCCCGCCGAGCTTGGCGGTGAGCAGCGCGCACTCCTTGGCGGTCGAGGTGTCGCACCACAGCTTCGCGGGGCGGATCGGCTCACCCGCGGCATCAAGGACGACGAGTCCATGCTGCTGGCCCGAGATTCCGATCCCGCGAACTTGTTTGGCGCGGCGCGACCCGATCTTGCTGACGACCGCCGCGATCACGGTGTCGAGCGCCTGCGTCCAATCCCGCGGGTGCTGCTCCATGTGGCCCGCGGGCAGCCCCTCAATCAAGGCGTGCGGGGCTTGGGCGCGCGCCAGAGTCTTGCGCTGCTCCAGGTCGAGAACGACGGCCTTGGTGCTCTGTGTGCCGGAATCGATACCGATAAACAAACTCATGGGGACGGTGGGTGTTTTCTAGAATTTGGGATGAGGGGCGGAAAAATTGGGGCGGATGCAAAGCGGGTGAAAGTGCCCGGTAATCAGGAGTCGATTACTAAATTCGGCGCCTGCTCCAGCAGGGGGGGCTTTGCGGCGAGCGGCGCCGTATCGCGAGAGCGCAAAGCGTCTCAGGGGGTCTGACCCCCAATTGAACTTTGACCGCCCCACATGTGCGACCCACGCTGCGCACCTCTTATTTTAAGCCGTTCCCGCGAAATCTCAGGAAACCATTCCGCCATGTCCGAAAAACCGACCATCATTTACACTAAAACTGACGAAGCTCCGGCCCTCGCCACCTACTCGCTGCTGCCGATCGTGCAGGCGTTTACCAAGCATGCGGGCATCGCCGTAGAGACACGTGACATTTCGCTGGCTGCGCGCGTCCTCGCCCAGTTCCCCGAGAAGCTCAGCGACGCGCAGCGCACGCCCGACCACCTCGCCGAGCTCGGCGCGCTCACGCTGCGCCCCGAAGCCAACATCATCAAGTTGCCCAATATCTCGGCCTCGCTGCCGCAGCTAAAGGAGGCCATCGCCGAGCTTCAATCGCACGGCTACCCGATCCCCGACTATCCGGAAGTGCCTGCCAACTCGGAGGAGCAAGACATCAAGGCCCGCTACGACCGCGTAAAGGGCTCGGCCGTGAACCCTGTGCTGCGCGAGGGCAACTCCGACCGCCGCGCGCCCAAAGCCGTAAAGCAATACGCCCGCGCCCACCCCCACTCGATGGGGGCCTGGTCGGCAGACTCAAAGACCGCCGTGGCGACGATGGCGGGCGACGATTTTTACGCCAACGAGCAGTCCACCACCCTACCCGCTGCGACGACGGCGCGGATCGAATTCGTCCCCGCAGACAGCGCGGGCCCGACCAAAGTCTTGCTCGAAAAACTTCCCTTGCAGGCGGGCGAAATCATCGACGCTACGCGCCTCTCCAAGCGCGCGCTCACTGCGTTTTACGCCGAGCAAATCGCGCGGGCGAAGGCCGAGGGCGTCCTCTTCTCGCTGCACCTGAAGGCCACGATGATGAAGGTCTCCGACCCGATTCTTTTCGGCCACGCCGTGCGTGTTTTCTTCAAAGACCTGCTCGCCAGACACGCCGCCACGCTCGACGCGCTCGGCGTCGATTTGAACAACGGGCTGGGCGATCTTCTGGAGAAAATCAAGACCCTGCCCGATGCGGAGCGCCGCGCGATTGAGGCCGATGTGCAGGCCGCGCTCGCGAGCGGTCCGGCAGTGGCGATGGTCAACTCCGACCACGGCATCACCAACCTGCACGTCCCCTCGGACGTGATCGTCGATGCCTCCATGCCCGCCATGATCCGCGCGGGCGGCAAGATGTGGAACGCGCAGGGACAGCCCCAGGACACGCTCGCCGTGATCCCCGACCGCTGTTACTCGGGCGTTTATCAGGCGGTCATCGAGTTCTGCAAAACGCACGGCGCGCTCGACCCCAGGACGATGGGCTCGGTGCCAAACGTCGGCCTCATGGCCCAGGCCGCCGAGGAGTACGGCTCGCACAACAAGACTTTTGAAGCGCCCGCCGACGGCACGATCCAGATCGTCGATGCGGGCAGCGGCGCCGTGCTCCTCGCGCACCGTGTCGAAGCGGGCGATGTGTGGCGCGCCTGCCAGACCAAGGACGCCCCCGTGCGCGATTGGGTAAAGCTGGCCGTCACCCGTGCGCGCGCTTCGGCCACGCCCGCCGTTTTCTGGCTCGACAAGGCACGCGCTCACGATGCGCAAATCATCGCCAAGGTCGAAACGTACTTGAAAGAGCACGATACCAGTGGGCTCGACCTGCGCATCTTGCCCCCGGCTGAAGCCTGCCGCTTCAGCCTGGAGCGCATCGTGAAGGGGCAAGACACGATCTCGGTCACTGGCAACGTACTGCGCGACTACCTCACCGACCTGTTCCCGATCCTCGAAGTCGGCACCTCGGCAAAGATGCTCTCAATCGTGCCGCTCATGAATGGCGGCGGCCTGTTCGAGACAGGCGCAGGCGGCTCGGCTCCCAAGCACGTCGAGCAATTCGTCGCGGAGAGCTACCTGCGCTGGGACAGTCTCGGCGAGTTCTTCGCGCTTGCGGCTTCGCTGGAGCATCTCGCCCAGAGCTTCAGCCACGCTCGCGCCAAACTGTTGGCCGAGACACTGGATGCGGCCAACGGGCAGTTCCTGGAGAATAACAAATCGCCCGGCCGCAAGCTCGGCACGATTGATAACCGCGGCTCCCATTTCTACCTCGCGCTTTATTGGGCGCAGGCACTGGCCGCACAAAGCGCTGATCCCGAGCTTGCCGCGATCTTCCGCCCGTTCGCAGAAAAACTCGCCGCCGCCGAAGCCCAGATCAGCACCGAGCTGCTCGCCGTGCAAGGCGCACCAGCCGATATCGGCGGCTACTACCAGCCGGACGATACGCTGGCCGCCAAGGCCATGCGGCCGAGCCAGACCTTTAACGCGATCCTCGCTCAGCTATGAGCAGCACTCGCGACGACCGCGCCACAGGAAATCGCACCGGTAGCGCGGGCCAGTCCGCCCGTGCTACCCGCGGCCCGAGTGAAACGCCTGCCCGCCCCCTGCGGCTTGTGCGGCTGGTGACGCTGGTCGAGGCCACATCCTTCCTGCTGTTGCTGGCGGTCGCCATGCCGCTGAAATATTTGGCCGGGCTGCCGCAGGCGGTGCGCATCGTGGGGATGCTGCACGGCGTGCTGTTTTTGCTACTCTGCTGGGCACTGCTGCAAGCGGTGCTCGATGAGCGGCTCAGCGCGAAACGCGCCCTCGCTACCTTCGCGATTACCTTCGTCCCGGTTGCGCCGTTCTTCTTCGATAAGCGGCTCAAGCAATGGGAGCAGGAATAGGGGGACAGGAGGCAGGTGCCGCCTGTCGGCCCTGCTCAGCGCTCCCGATCCCTGCGCTGGTCGCGTAGCTCTGCCATCAGTGCCTCAAAGCGCGCGTCCAGTTTTTCCTCCAGCCGATCCATGCGCGCATTCGTTGCGCGTATGTCATCCTTCAGATCCCGAATCTCGGCTTTCAGTTGGGCAGCGAGGTTATCGATTCGCGTATCAAGCCGCGATGCAGTGGCGTTCAAATTCCCCTGCAACATCAGGAACGAGCCCACCAGGCCAATCAGCACTGTAGCGATCGCCCCCATAATCCACTTTGCCAAGCTCCACCTCAAATCGCCCAAGTCGGTTTTTGTTGCCAGGTTCGGGACGATGTCCTGCCAGCGCGTCTCCAGCACCACCACTCGCTCCTCTATCGTCGCAGCCCGAGAAGGCGCCACCGCTTCCGCTTCGCGCACAGCTTCTCTCTCTGCTGAGCGAGTGCGCGCAGCCTCTTCCTCAAGGGCAAGAGCTTGAGCACGACTCGGGGGAATTGCAGGGGCGGTAGCCATGAGCGTCCAGTCCGCCGCTCCACGAAGCGGGGCAAATCGCCCGCGTCAAGGGCTCCCTCTGAGAGTGGTGCCCGGAAAAGGACTCGAACCTTCACGCCTTTCGGCAACGGCTTCTAAGACCGTCGTGTCTGCCATTCCACCACCCGGGCAAAACGGGAAGAGAGGGCGCACAGGACCGCGAAACCTGGGCGCAAAGTCCACGAAAATTTCTGAACCCGTATTGCCCGTACATAAGCTAAACCAAGCGCGACTTTCCTTGTTGGTCTCTTTGGTTGGCTTCGAGGCTCCTAAACCGCGCCCATCTGTTCGCGGTAGAACTCTGTGCACAGTTCGTAGATGGCGGTTGGGGAGCTGAGTGTGAGGGCGCGCTCGGCCAGGCTCCGCGCTTTCTTCAGTGCCATTTTTCGCACGAGGTAGCGGACCGCGGGGATCAGTGGCGGCGTCATGCTCAGCGCGTCGATCCCGAGCCCGAGCAGCAGCGGTGCGAGGATGGGATCTCCGCCGACTTCGCCACAGATGCCCACAGGGATTTCCCGCGCATGCCCCGCTTCAACGATCCGGCGCAGCGTGCGCAACACTGCCGGATGGGTCGGCTCGTAGAGGTGGGCGATCCGGTCGTTTACGCGGTCAATCGCGAGCAGGTACTGAATGAGGTCGTTTGTCCCTATGCTGAAAAAGTGGCATTTATCGGCCAGGATGTCGGCAGTCAGCGCCGCACTGGGGATCTCGATCATGGCACCGACTGGCAGCGCTTCGTCGAAGGGCGTGCCGGCTTCGCGCAGCTCGGCCTTGCATTCCTCCAGCAGCGCGTTGGCGCGCGCGAGCTCCTCGCTGCCGCTGATCATGGGGTACATGAGGCGGACGTTGCCGTGTGCGCTGGCTTTTAAAATCGCGCGCAGCTGGCTCTTGAAAATTTCGGGGTATTCGAGGCAGAGCCGTATCGCACGAAACCCGAGGAAGGGGTTGTCCTCCTTGTGCGGCGAGAAGAAGTCGTGCCCGCCGCTGCCGCACAGCGGTTTATCGCCGCCGATATCGAGCGTGCGAATCGTCACAGGCTGTGGCGCGAGGGCGGCGGCAACCTGGGTGTAGGCGAGTGTCTGCTCGGACTCGGTGGGAATCCGCGCGTTATCGAGGTAGAGGTATTCGGTGCGGTACAGACCGACGCCCGCGGCATTGTAGCCCGCTACGAGCTGCACTTCATCGGGCCGCTCGATGTTGGCCAGCAGCGTGACTTCCGCGCCATCGAGCGTGATTGCGGGCTGGGTGTTGGCCTTGAGGAATTCGGCTTCGAGATGCTTCTTTTGCTCCTGGATCTGGCCGTAGCGGGTGAGCGTGGCCTCGGTCGGGTTAAGGATTACGCGGCCCTCATAGCCGTCGACGAGTGCCCAGTCTCCATTGCGCGCGCGGCGGGTCAGGTCGTGCATGCCCACGATGGCAGGCACCTTCATGGAGCGGGCCACGATGACGGCATGGCTGGTCTTGCTGCCCGAATCGGTCACCACAGCGAGAGCCGTGCTGCGGTCGAGGGCCGCTGCGTCGGAGGGCGATATGTCGCTGGCGACGAGGACGCGCTCGCCGGCGAGCGTGCTCAGGCTGGTGTCGGCCTGGCCGAGCAGGCTTTGCAAAACGCGCTGGGCGACATCGCGGATGTCGCTCGCTCGCTCGCGCAGGTACTCGTCGTCGATCTCGCTAAACGCCTTGATGTAGCGCCGCGACACGCGGTTAAAGCAGGTCTCCACATTCAGCCCCGTGGCCTCCAGCTCGCGGATCGTCTCGCCGATGAGTGCCTGGTCTTCGAGCACCATCAGGTGCGCATCGAAGATGCGGGCCTCCTCCTCGCCGATGTTGCGGGAGACTTCGCTCTGCACCTTGGCGATTTGCTGGCGGGCCTGGAGCAGCGATTGCTCGAAGCGGGCGACCTCCCCGCTGCGTTTGGCCGCATCAATCGGGTAGCAGGGGACTTCGACGAGGTTGCGCGTAAAGAGAAACACTTGCCCATAGGCGATACCCCCGGATGCGGGAATCCCGTGTAGCGTGGTTTCTTTCTTTTCTAGCTTGTCCGCCATAAAGGTTGAGACACCGGGCATAGGGGCGGCCCGGCGGCGCAACCACGATAACGCGGAGCGCCCGCGGCGCGGTCAACGTGATTTACGCCCCTGCGATTTCCACGACGCGCGTAAACGCAGTCGGCCCCCAGAGCGCGTGCACGCAGTCCGTCAGCTTTTCTACGAGAGCTCGCTCGGCAGCCAGAGCTCCGGAGGGAGCCGCTGCACCGGCTACGGGCTTGTCCGCATATGCGGGCAAAAACGCAAAACATGCGCTGCCGCTGCCGCTCATCCGCAGGGTCAGCCCGAAGCGCTCGCGAAACTCGGTCGCCAACACGGGCAGCGCCGGATATTTCGCGAAGACGACTGGCTCCATGTTGTTAAACGTGAGTGCCCCCAGCATTCGCACATCGGAGGCGCCCTCCCCTATCGCACGACGCCAACGCTCACAAAGCGCCTCGGCCTCCTCTTCCGCCAGGTAAACGCTGCCGCTCGCAAGACCGGCGGCCCGCGCCCTTTCGCGCATCTCCCCATAGGCCCAGGCCGTGTTTACGCCAAAGGCCGGTTTGCACAGGAACAGTCGCTGTCCGCGCAAAAACGCGGATGCAGCGGAGGCAGAAACTGCGCCGCTGTCCGCCGTCGCCGTGGCACTTGCGCTTCGATTCAAGGGCTTCACGCGCTCGCCGCTGCCGCGCATGATGGCAGGCCGCCCGTGCACGAAAAACGTGCAGTCCGCGCCGAGCTGCGCCGCCAGTTCGCCCAGTGCCGCCTCGCTCAACGCACAGCGCGGATTTTCCGCTGCCGCCAGCGCATTGAGCCCGCGCAGCGCGGCCACCGCATCACTGCTGCCGCCTCCCAGCCCTGCGCCCACGGGCACGCGCTTTTTCAGGATAAAGTCCACCGGTCGAGAAAACCCGGTGGCCGCGCGAAAGGCAGCCGCCGCGCGTTGCACCAGATTGTCCGCACTCGCCGGAACTTCGCAGGCCGGCGTGGACGCCTCGCAGCGCAGCCGCGTCTCGCCACTCTGCGCGCCCGCTCCTCCCGCCCTTCCTGCCCCTTCCGCCAATACCCGCAACTCCAGCTCGTCTCCCCAATCGAGCGGCACGGCCAACGACACGAGATCGTGAAACCCGTCACTGCGCTGCCCCGTGATGGCGAGAAACAGGTTAACCTTTGCGGGAGCGTGGAGCGTGAGTCGTGTCATCGCGGGAAAGAGGGCCACCAGCCTTGGTGAAGTTTTCTTGCAAATCCAGCCCCGTGACCCCGCGCTCCTACGGCCTATGCCCTGCGAACTCATCCTCGCACTCGATGCCCAACGCATCGCCGATGTCGCCCCCGCGCTGCGCCAACTCCAGGGGACTGTGCGCTGGGCCAAAGTGGGGCTGGAGCTGTTTACCGCCTGCGGGCCGGACTGCGTGCGCGAAATCGCCGATCTGGGTTTCCAGGTCTTTCTCGATCTCAAGCTCCACGACATCCCCAACACTGTCGCCAAGGCCGTCGCCTCCGTCGCCGCGCTACCGATCCGGATGCTCACGCTACACACCAGTGGTGGCCGCGAGATGATGCAGTGGGCCGCCCGCGCGCGAGCCGAGCATGCGCCCGAGCTGCTGCTCCTCGGCGTAACGGTGCTCACCTCGACCGGCGCGGACGGACTGCGCGAAACCGGAGTCGCCGCCAGCCCTGCCGAGCAAGTGCTGCGGCTGGGCACACTCGCCACCGAAGCGGGCTTGAGCGGCCTCGTGTGCTCGCCGCTGGAAATCGCTCCGCTGCGCGCCAAGCTCCCCGCAAACGTCACGCTCGTGACTCCCGGGATTCGCCCCAGCGGTGCCCAGGTCGACGATCAATCGCGAATCCTGACACCCACCCAAGCGGCCCGCGCAGGTGCCAATTTCCTCGTCGTCGGCCGCCCTATTTTCAAGGCGCCCGACCCGGTCGCTGCCGCCCGTGCAATCCAGCAGGAAATCGCCACGAGTGCGGCAAACGCCCCCGCCGCCAGTGCGCGCCCAACCGCCGAGCCCGTGCGCGAGCCGGCCCCCATCACCCCATGAGCCGCACCGCAGCAATTCTCCTCGCGGCGGGCAGCGGACGGCGGATGGGCGCCGATGTGGCGGACAAGATCCTCGCTCCGCTCGCGGGACTCCCCGTCTTTGCCTATTCCGCAAAAGCCTTCGCCGCGAGCGGCGTCATCGATCACTACGCCATCACCTACCGCGATCAGCGCCAGCTCACCGCGCTGGCCGCTCATGCGCCGACGCCCTCGGTGTTGGTCAAGGGCGGACGCGAGCGCCAGGACTCGGTCATGAACGCGCTGGCCGCCCTGCCTGATGACATCGAGTATGTGTTTATCCACGATTGCGCGCGCCCCCTGATCCTGCCCGAGCAGCTCCGCGCGTTGCACAAAATCGTCCGCCGCGAGCAGGCTGTCATCCTCGCCCAGCGCGTGGCCGACACGATCAAGGAACGGCGGGCAGGCGACACCTTTCGCACGCTGCCGCGCGAGGCGCTGTGGGCCGCGCAGACGCCGCAAGTCTTCGCGCGAGACTTAATCGTCCGCGCTTATCAGCGCGTCGCCGCGCGCGAGCTGCGCATCACCGACGATGCCGCCGCAGTCGAGCTGTTGAAACAGCCAATCGCGATTTTGGAAAACCCGCACCCCGCACCCAAGCTCACCACGCCCGCTGACTTCGCCTGGCTGGAGTTCTTGCTCGCGCGCCACCACGCCACAGTCACCGAGTCCGCCGCCCAGGCGACCGCGCGTTAAAAAAAACGAGGTGCTCGCTCGCCTCCCGCCACTCTTCCTTTCCCGCTCCGCCTGTTTCGCGCTCCCTCTTCTTTCGCCATGTCTTCTGCGCCGCCTTTTCGCATCGGTTACGGTTACGACATCCACCGCCTCGTGCCCGCTGCTGAGTCGGGCCGCCCGCTCGTTTTGGGCGGCGTACATTTTACCGAAACTGATTGCGCACTCGACGGACACTCCGATGCCGATGTGCTCACCCACGCGATTTGCGATGCGCTGCTCGGCGCGGCGGGGCTGCCCGACATCGGCCACTTTTTCCCCAATACCGATCCGGCGTTCAAGGACATCGATTCCCAAAAACTCCTCCTCCAAACCTGTGCCGAGCTGCGCAACCGCGGCTACGAAATCGGCAATATCGATGCCTCGCTCGTCGCCGAAAAACCGAAAATCGCGCCACGGCTCGCCGAGATGAAAGCGCGGCTCGCCCAGTCAATGCAGGTCGCCTCCGAGTGCGTAGGGATCAAGGCCACGACCAACGAGGGCGTGGACGAGATCGGGCGCGGCTTGGCAATCGCTGCCCACGCGGTCGCGTTAATTTACCAATCTCGCCAACGATGAAGGCGCGCGCAGGTGCCACGATTCGCTGGCCATTTATTGCCCGTGGGGCGCACGCGAGAAAGCAAGGCGCGGGCGGCGGGCGGCGTCTTGTTTTTGCGACTGCGCTTACGGCTCTCGCCGCAGGCCTCGCCCTTGTGGGCTGCATGCCACGCGAGACGCCGGTCGAGCGCGGCAATCGCACCCAGGTCCTGCACCGCAGCCTCAGTGCGGATGTGGCCGAGCTCGATCCGCACCTCGTGACCGGGCTGCCCGAAATCGCGGTGGTCACTGCGCTCTTTGAAGGACTGGTCGCAGAAGATCCGCGCGACCTCAGCCCCGTGCCCGGCGTCGCCGCGCGTTGGGAAATCTCTGACGACGGGCTGCGCTACACCTTTCACCTGCGGCCCGAGGCGCGCTGGTCAAACGGAGCCGCCCTCACCGCCCAAGACTTTCTCGCCAGCTACCGCCGCGCCCTCTCGCCCGCGCTCGGCGCCGACTATGCCTCTGCACTCTACCTCGTGCAAAAAGCGCAAGCCTACCACCGCGGGCTGCTCGACGATTTTTCCCAAGTGGGCTTTGTGGCACCCGATCCGCACACGCTCGTCATCACACTGGAGCATCCCGCGCCGCAGTTTCTCGCCGAGCTCACGCAGCCCGTCTGGTTTCCCGTTTACTTGCCTGCGGTCGAAAAAACAGGCGCCGCAGATGCGCGCGGAAACCCTTGGACGCGCCCCGAAAACTTCGTCGGCAACGGCCCCTTCACGCTCAAGCAGTGGCAGCCCGACCGGCGAATCATCGTCGAGCGCAACCCCTATTACTGGGACTCGGAGACGGTGCGGCTGAGTGCCATCCACTTTCACCCCTCCAGTAGTGTCGAAGCCGAGGAACGCGCCTTTCGTGCCGGACAAGTTCACCTCACCGAGGCTCTCCCGCTCAGCAAGATCGAGCGCTACGCGCGCCAGCAGCCCGAGCTGCTGCGCGTGGATCCGTTTTTCGACACCTACTTTTACCGGCTCAACGTCACCCGCCCCGTCCTCAACGAAGCCAGGATTCGCCGCGCCCTCTCGCTCGCCATCGACCGCGAGGCGATTGTCCGGCTCAGCGGCGGGCGGCAACGCGTAGCGGCGAGCTTCACGCCGCCGGGTCTGGCGGGCTACACACCGCCGCAGGCCCTGCGCTACGACCCGCAGGCGGCGCGCGCGCTGCTGGCCGAAGCGGGCTACCCGCAGGGCCGCGGCCTCCCCACGCTCGAACTGTTGATCAACAACTCCGACAACCACCGCACCATCGCCGAGGCCATCCAGGCCATGTGGCAGCGCGAACTGGGGATCCGGATTACGATCGTGAACATGGAGCAGAAAACCCTGCTCTCGCAGCGCCGCACGCTCGACTACCAGATGCTGCGCTCCGACTGGGCGGGCGACTACCTCGACCCGGCCAGCTTTCTGGAAATCTTTAGCAGCACCTCGGGGAATAACCACACTGGCTGGAGCTCGCAGGAATACGACTCGCTGCTCTACCGGGCCGCACGCACAGCCGATCCCGCAGCGCGCTACGCCCTGCTCGCCCGCGCCGAAGAGATCCTCCTGCAAGAGCTCCCCATCATCCCGATCTACTACGCGGCGACCGTGCGCCTCGTCCACCCCAGCCTCCACGGCTGGCACCCAACTCTGCTCGACCGCCACCCCTATAAACACCTCTGGCTGGAACCGTAGCCGACATGTCGATACACCCGCGCACAGCTACTGTGGGATTGGGCTTTTACGCGGTGGGGCAGCATGGCATGGATTGCATTAACTGTTCCCGCCTTAACACCCGCCATGACTGCTGCTACCGCTTCCTCCGCCCCGACACCGCCCCCCGACCCGCGAGAAATCACTTATGTGATCGGGCACAAAAACCCCGATGCAGATGCGATCTGCGCCGCGATTGCCTACGCCGCTTTCAAACAGCAACGCGGGGAGCCCAACTTCGTCCCCGCCCGCTGCGGAAACTCCAATGCGCGCATCGACACCATCCTGCGCCGCTTTAATCAGCCGCTGCCGCTATACCTGAGCGACGTGCGTCCGCGCGTGCACGACCTCATGGTGCGCGACGTGATCCACATCCAGGAGGGAGCGACTTGTGTCGAAGCGCTCGAAGCCTTTGAGCGGCACGGCGTCAGCGTGCTCCCGATCACTGACCCGGATCGCAAAATCCTCGGCACGCTTACCCTTGCGCAGATGGGCGGCTTCTTCGTTCCCCACATCAAAGACCCGCGGCGGATGCGTGAGGTATACACCAGCTTGAGCCGGATCGTGCGCTCGCTCTCGGCGACCATCCTCACGGCGACCGATGAAGACCGGCTGGAGCCGCTTCACCTGCACATCGCAGCGATGGACATCGGCAGTTTTTGGAAGATCTCCGAACGCGAGAAACTCTCTGCCGCCCAATCCATAACAATCGTCGGCGACCGGCGCGATGTGCAGTTGCGCGCAATCGAGATCGGTAGCCGCGCGCTCATCATCAGCGGCGGGCGCAGCGTCGATCCGGATGTCGTGGAGCTCGCTGCCGCTCGCCAGGTCAGTATCATCTCCAGCCCGCACGATACCGCTACCACCGCGTGGATCGTGCGCGCGGCCTCAACTCTGGACGGCATCATTGAGCGCAATTTCGACACCATCAGTGCCGAGCTGCCGCTCTCCCTTGCGCGCAAAAAATTCAGCCCCAGCTCGCCCCACGCCGTCCTCGTCGCCGACGAGCAGGGCACGCTCCAGGGCATCCTCACCAAGAGCGATCTGCTGCGCCCCGTCGGCACACGGCTGGTCCTCGTTGACCACAACGAGATCACGCAAGCCGTCCCCGGGGCCGAGCAGGCGCGTATCGTCGAGATCATCGACCACCACCGGCTCGGGCCGATGAGCACCCAGCAGCCGATTCTGTTTATCAACGAACCGGTGGGCTCGACTTGCACGATCGTGGCCGACCTCTACCGCCGCGCTGGCCTCAGTCCCTCGCCCGACCTGGCGGGCATCATGATGTCCGGCCTGGTGAGCGACACGCTCATGCTCAAAGGCCCCACCGCTACGCCCAAAGATGCGGAGGTCTTGGGGTGGCTCTCGCAAATCGCGGGCGTCGATCCCCAGCAGCTCGCCGACCAGATTTTCAGCTCCGGCTCCGTGATCCTGGCCAGCCCGGCAGCTCAGGTCGTGCGCGCCGACTTCAAGATTTACAGCGAAGAAGGCGTGCGCTTCTCCGTCTCGCAGGTCGAGGAGCTCGGCTTTTCCAATTTCTGGAAGCACGCTGAGCCCATCTCCGATGCACTACAGGAGCTGCTGGATGCGGAGGGCCTCAGCTTCTCCTGCCTGCTCGTTACCGACATCAATACGCAAAACTCGATCCTCCTCGTAAAGGGCGACTCCAGCGTCATCAGCCGTATCACCTACCCCCATGTGAAAAACGAAGAGAGCTTCGACCTGCCCGGCATCGTCAGCCGCAAGAAGCAACTCATCCCTTACCTCGGCAGCCTGTTGCGCGAAATGGCGAGCGATGAAGCGCTCCCCGCTCCGCGTGCGCCGCGAAGCGAGTAGGCCGTCTGCGCCGCGAAGAGGCGGGGCAGGCGTATGCAACGTGCGCCATTCGTCGGGCCTCTCGCATTTCCAATCACACCGCTTCCTGCCACATACACACTTCCCTTCTTCTTCCCGGATTTCCAAAAAAACGCCTGCATACACCATGCCCGATAACGCCGCCGTCACAGCCGCCGCCGCCTCTGCCACTCCGACCGACTTCATCCGCGACATCGTCGCCACCCACGTCGCCGAAGGCCGCTACCCTCAGATCGTCACGCGCTTCCCGCCCGAGCCCAACGGCTACCTGCACCTCGGCCACGCGCGCGCCATCTGCCTGAGCTTCGGCGTCGCCCGCGAGCAAGGCGGCCGCTGCCACCTGCGTTTCGACGACACCAACCCCGCCAAAGAAGACAGCCACTACGTCGAGGCCATTACCCGCGATATCCGCTGGCTCATCAGCGGCTGGGCCGATGCGCAGCTCACCTTCAAGCCGCGCGGCGCCCAGCCCGAAACGCGCACCGGCGATGACGGCCGCTCCGACCGGCTCGTCCCGCACTGCCCCGCCGACAGCCCGGACGCCGAACCCTACGCCGCCTCCGACTATTTCGAGGCGCTCTACGACTACGCCGTCGAGCTCATCCGCCGCGGCAAAGCTTACGTCTGCGACCTCAGCCCCGAGGACACCGAACGCTACCGCGGCACACCCACCCAGCCCGGCCAGAACAGCCCCTGGCGCGAGCGATCAGTGGCCGAAAACCTCGACCTCTTCGCGCGCATGCGCGCAGGCGAGTTTCCCGATGGAGCGCGCACCCTTCGCGCAAAGATCGACATGGCCTCGCCCAACCTCTGGCTGCGCGACCCACTCCTGTACCGCATCCGCCACATCGCCCACCACCGCACTGGCGACCAGTGGTGCATCTACCCGCTCTACGATTACGCGCACTGCCTGAGCGACTACCTCGAAGGCATCACCCACAGCTTTTGCTCGCTGGAGTTTGTCGTCCACCGCCCCCTCTACGATTGGGTGCTCGACAGCCTGGAGCTCCCCCGCCCCCGCCCGCATCAATACGAATTCGCCAAGCTGATCCCCAGCTACACGATCATGAGCAAGCGCAACCTCCTGCGCCTCGTCCAGGAACGCGCGGTTGAGGGCTGGGACGACCCGCGCATGCCTACGCTCGCGGGGCTGCGCCGCCGCGGCGTCCCCGCACAAGCGCTGCGCCGCTTCGTTATCGGCACAGGAATCACGACACACGACGGCGGCCTCACAGACATTGCGCTCTTCGAACACACCCTGCGCGACGAACTAAATAAAAGCGCCCTGCGCCGACTCGCCGTCCTGCGCCCGCTCAAGCTCGTCCTGACAAACCTTGCCGAAGGCGAGGCGATCCCCTGTGCAGCGACCAACGACCCGCAGTCCAGCGAGCCCACGACCCGTATCGTGAACCTCACCCGCGAAGTGTTTATCGAGCGCGACGACTTCGCCGAAGTCCCGCCGCCCAAGTTTCACCGCCTCAAACCCGGTGGTGAAGTCCGCCTCAAATACGCCTGCATCATCCAGCTCGACGAAATCGTAAAAGACGCCGCTGGAAACCTCGTCGAGCTCCGCGCCACGGCCCAACTCGACACCCGCGCAGGCCAGCCCAACTCCAATAAAAAAGTCAAAGGCACGATCCACTGGGTCAGCGCCAGCGAATCAATCGAAGCGCAAGTGCGCCTCTACGACCGGCTCTTCACCGTGCCGGAACCCGCCGCCGAAGACGACTTCCTCAAAGTCCTCAACCCGCACTCGCTGGA
Source organism: Cephaloticoccus primus (assembly GCF_001580015.1). Classification (GTDB taxonomy): domain Bacteria; phylum Verrucomicrobiota; class Verrucomicrobiia; order Opitutales; family Opitutaceae; genus Cephaloticoccus; species Cephaloticoccus primus. The sequence goes on along the minus strand of NZ_LSZQ01000042.1, from coordinate 30,632 downwards.
AATCGTTAACGGCGCCCGACTCGAACCCAGCCTCGCCGCCGCCCGTCCCGGCGAACCCGTCCAATTCGAACGCCTCGGCTACTTCGTCCTCGACGCTCAAGCCGACGCCAACGCTTTAGCGAGCACACGCGAAGGCGAAGCCACGCTTGCCAGCGCCTCCTCCCCCAGTGCCCAAAACGCAGCAGAGAAACTCAAGGCCCAAGTCACAACCCGCCCCGTTCCCCTCATCTTCAACCGCACCATCACCCTGCGCGACAACCGCTAAGAAAAGCCAGCAGCAGCAGGTGCAGCCCTCTTCGAAAGGAGCTTTGCCCCTAGGGGCAAAGCTGGAACGCGCCGAGACCTCTATCTATAGTTTTCTTCATCAATCACGAGCACGACATCCGCTACACGGCGCGTCTCATCATATGGCTTCAAATTTGGAGCCCCAACAACTTTGCCTTCAATGACCATTGAAGTCGATCGTGGGCCTCCGTCCAGGTTGGCGAAGTTTATCAACCCAAGAAATAGACCTACATCCGTTAATTCACTGAAGCCAGCTCCCACACTGTCCCATAGAGGAGTATCGACATGGACAACGAGTAGATAAATCTTGCCATCGGCATCAGCCCCCATTGCCGTACGCGCAGTAACATCATGATGCCCCTGCGGTACAGGGTGCCCGTCAACAATGAAAGGTTGCGCGGTATACAGGGCATTTAATCCGGTTCGACCGGGAACACTCAGGTCCAGTTTTAGGGGGTTCCCAGAGGCCTTATAATTGTCCAAAATTGCCCTTTTGTCTCCAGTGGCCATTATGAAGTATCCAACACCAGTGGAAGCCTCACTAATCAAAGTTAATGCTATATGCCCAGGAAGTTTCCCATGCGTATAGGCCGATTCCATAAAAACAGACTCTCTCATCGCGACGAGCTCATTATCTTTAGGCATTCGGTCAATACCATCCAGCTTCGTGCTTTTCCCCTCTCCCCATTTGAGCTCAGGTATGGGAGGGACTTGATCACTAATTTTTAAAGATATCCCCCCATCTTCATGATTTTCGATATGGATTGATCTAGCTCTTGTATTAGGTTCATGATGCCACAGCCCCTGTACAATGGAGACTCCGGAAGGAACACCGGCAATCTCATCAATCGAATACTCAAACCAGCTCCCATTAATGGCAACCACCGCATTGTGCTTAAGTGCTAACTCTAAAGGACTCGCCCGCCAGACGGTCTCCGACCAAGACGAAATCACCTTTCCCTTATAAACTTTCGGATCCAATATCACTATATCTAGCACATAGGGGCCAACTGGCCCCTCAGGGCGATTGTCACCAGGTAGCTCCGCAATCTGTACACTGCAGGGAATTTCACGCGCCGCAAGTTTCAACTCTTCTATGCTGTCAAACTCTCCGGCAGTCAGCACATAACGAAGCCCAGAGTCAGGCACTGTCTCCACCTTTTCACGAACTGTATAGCCCGCGCGCTCCAGGCAGGCGCGCATTTGGTCACGCCCCGCCTGATCCCGCTGTACACTCAGGAATGTGAACTTGGGGCGCTCCACCCTGCCCTGCATCCCACGCTCGACGTGTACATGGGTAAGCCCCGGGCGCAATTCCTTTACAGTACGCACCTCGGGCAGGTCGGGTCGTCCAAGCGGAAATCCTTCTCGAGGGAGATCCGCCTGCCCCCAATGGGGAGTACCAAGCAGCGAAAAAAACAGTAACAACGCTATGGATACCAACGAATTAATGAATCTTGAGTTTTTTATGGGCATACAGGAGATAGAACTAGGGGAAAAGGGAGGGGCCCGGCGAGCAAGGGCGGGCAAATGACTTTGGTCAAGGCCATGAATAAATAAAAAGGCGGGGCGCATAAAACGCCCCGCCCTGTAACCAGATTAGCCCATTATAATTGGTAAGCTTTAGAAGCTATAGGTCGTGGTCAAGCGGATGTTACGCGGCGGTACAATCCCGATAGCGTGACGGCCACCGGAGGTATGAGGCTTCTTGGAGTCTAGTAGATTATCGACGTTAAGCTGGAAGCTAACCTCGCCTAACTTAAAGCTGGCCCCTGCATTAAAAAACGTCCGCTCAGGCAAGTAAAATCCAGGCATCTCTAGTACATCAAGAGGAGTCCTCGCCCCTCTATTTTCTCCTGAGACATCCCCTGCGTGATTAAAGCCTAGGTGCATAGCTAAGCCTTTCATTTTCCCTTCAGGGAACTTATACCGAACCATACCATTGAGCATCGTGTCGGGGACGTTAGCCCTTCGACGACCAAAATCGTCGCGCATCTTTTGGGAAGTAAAGCTCCCCAGAACGCTAAGGTTATTTGTAATCTGACCAGCGACATCGACCTCTACCCCTTCATTAGTAATATTCCTTAGAAGGTTAGGATAGAGGGGGCGCTCTCCGGGCTGGAGCGTAATACCACGGTTTAAAGGGTTGCCTTGTGGAATGTTAGTTTTCCTGATTTCAAAATAGGAGGTCGTCACGGAAAGCCTTCGATCGAAGAATGTTAGCTTTAGTCCGGCCTCTTGCTGCTTACCGTCTTGCCAAATGGGTTGATCCCCCCGCTCTCGCCCTGTGTACCAAGAGCCTTGCTCCGTATTTAGTGTGTGCGCCAAATACACCGAGACGTCAGGCCTAACTTTGTACAAAAGACCAAAGGAGGGAGTCATCTTCGAGTGCCCTCCTGAGGAGTTGACAATTCCTTTGCGGCTGTGACCATCGGAGTGAGTAACGTTGCGGTTACTGTACTCCCGACGAGACGTCCCAGCCGTCCAGATCAGCTTACCTTTAAAAGTGTCTACTGAAGTATTCACATAATGCTGTGTATTAATATCACGAATCGTCTCCGAGCTATCTCCCGTGCCTCCAGGCCCTCCGTTGCGGTTCTCGGGCAATCCTTCCCTGACCCAGTTTAGTGATGCGGGCTTTGACGGGTGGGGCAGGAAGGACCGCACGTTAAGGTGATAGTCCAAGTCGTAAACATCTGTTATTTCTTCACCAGGAATTCCCCACGAACGTGTCCGATTCTTTTGCCGTCCCCGCGAAACACCTGTAACAATATTGAGTGTCAACAAGGGCTCCGTGCTTGATCCGCCAAAGTCAAACTTGCCGCTAAGATCCGCTTGGAGAAAAGTCCCTTCGGTCCAGTATTGCCAATAGTTCTCAGTCAGATACACCGCTCGGACAGATTCCTTAAAGTCTATTGGAGTAGAGATGTAGGGATTAGTGGTCTCATCGTAAGGAAGCGAGGAGTCTTGAAGACTCCATCTCTCGTGTTCTGTCCAATCACCTGTATATGGATTTACTCGATTCCCCAGGCCTGGCCTCCACATCCACAGGCCTCCAGTAGAATTTTGTATGTGTGAATAAGTCTTGAGCGCAGCCAGTCGCAGGTTCATGCGATCTCCTATGGCAGTGGTAAACTCCGCCGTACCACGCCGCATTTTCTCATCGCGTATCGTCCAATCTGGGAAGCCGTTAGCCTCAAAGGGGACATAGCCGGGTCTAAAGTTGTCAAGCGAGCTGGAAACAGTTCCACCAACTGGAAAGTCATCGCGTAGGTAAAGGTTATTGGCATTGGCAGCTTGGGCTCCACTTTGTCCCCAGTTATTGAAAAAACCCTTAAGTTTCAATTGTGACCTCTCTGTAATTTTCCAAGTCAGCATCGGGTTTACTGTTTTGTTCCAAAGGTGCCCGGGAACATAAGATTTAGCATCGCGATACGTCGCTATGACACGATAAGCAAGTTTGTCTGAGCCAAAGATGCGGCCAGTAGAATCAAGAGTGCCTTTATTCCCAAAATATTGATCTGCCACCTCGGCTTTAAACGTGTGGCGCGGATCGTCAAACTTGGGGGACTTGGTAAGAATATTTGCTGAACCGCCTGGAGGGCCGCTGGGAGCCAAAATCGAGTGAGGCCCCTTTACCACCTCGACTCGATCAATAACTGCTGACTCAAGCGCTGACCAAGTCGTACTCGGGGTGAAGTTATCAGTCGTGCTTCCAAAGATTTCAAAACCACGAACGGTCTGCCGCTCCTGGACGCCGTTAACACCTCCGAGAACAGGGTAACTTACCCCGGAGAGGTATTGTGTCGCATCAAGGACAGAGGCCGCTCCAATATCGTCCATAAATTCACTCGTTACGACCTGAATAGAAGTCGGTGTATCAAGCAGAGCTCTGCGAACCCTGGAGGCAGCCGAATCAGTTACAGTATAGCCACTCACACGGTCAGAGGAAACCTCGAAGGGGGAGAGGTAAACGGTCTCTTCATCGTCCGCTTGATCGGAAAAAGAGCGAGGAGGATTTGAACTTTGGGCGTGGGATGCTAGCGGTATGCCCAAAGCGAGTAATGTAGGCACAAGCCAAGATTGCAGTTTCATATGCTTTTTAGGTTTGGGGTTGGGTTATACTAAGCCGCTCTGAAAACTGAGCGGCTTGGGGAAAGGCACGAAAAAGCCCGCTGCTCGCGTAAGTACACGGCGAGTGCAGCGGGCATGAAAAGGTGATATATAAGCTTCCTCTAGACGGGGCTTCTCATGAAAGCTAGGTCCAGCAAGTAGGGCCGCTTGCCCCTCTGGAAAAAGAGTGAAATCTTTACTTGACGGGCGAGTTAGCGCGTCAACATGAGCTCGACAGCTCGACAGCTCGACAGCTCGACAGCGGCCCAAGTTCTGAGCAGACACTGCGTGTCTGCTGCCAGCCCACGGCGCAAGCAAGTGCAAAGGCTACGCCAGCAAAAACGACTCAACGGAGTTGTCCAAACCAAGGGCATCAGGGGTACAGGGGTGAAAGCGGTCAGGGGGTGACCATGCGACCGAATGTGATAAAAATTTCGGAGCGCAAGCTTTTATTTTACCCGCGTTGGCTTTCTGGGGTTGGGGCAAGGGCTTGTACGATTCTGGCTTGCGAGGCGCAGCTGGCGGCATGTGCCGAAACCTCCCCGCTGCTCTTCACCCTAGTGCTAGCCAGCAGGTGTCGATGGAGGTCGGTCGCGCTTTCCCAATAAACTACCCTGCCCCAAGGGGCGGGGTAGTCGCCGCTTCGCTTAACGGTTCCTCCGGAACCGTGTCGGGGAGAAGCCGCCGCAAGCGGCGGGGAATGCGACCCAAAGAGATTCAAATGAAGCACTCTGGAGTCGTCTCCAAAGGGGCGAGCAGCATCAACCGCCTTGTTTAGGGCTGGGAGCGGGCATGGCCGTTAAACGGCGAGGCTGCGTTCAAATTTGCGCAGGCGCTCGGCGACGCGCTCGCGCCCGAGGAGCCGCATGATGGCGGTGATGCTCGGGCCCGCGTTGGTGCCCGTAAGTGCGAGCCGGGCCACTGATTGGTAGGCACCGAAACTTTGCGCGTGCGAGTCGGCCATCGCCTTGAGCGCGGTTTCAATCGATTCGTCGCTCGCGAAGTCCGCGTTCGGCAGCGCTGCGATGAGCTCGCGCAAGCGCGCTGCGGGCGCCCCCTTTGCCAGCACTTTGGCGCGGACTTTTTCGTCGATCGGGTAGGCTTCGCTAAAGAAGTAGCGCGTGTAGGTCGGCAGCTCTTCAACGCCCTTGATCTTGGGATGGCTGAGCAGCATCACTTCGCGGAAATACGGCTCGGGGGCGGCAAGCGCCGTGCGCGCCAACCTGGAGATTTCGGCCGCCGCCTTGGCCGCGTCCTCACCTGTGGGCGCAGCTTCGTGGCTGCTCGCGCTGGCGGCTCCGTTTTGGTTTACAGTTAAAACTCCAACGCTCGCGGCGCAGCCCGCTTCGCCCGACTGCCTCTCAGCGTACGCAGCGCCTTCAAAGCTCGGCTCCCTTTCCGAGCTCGACCCGGGCTCCGCGCTTTTTTGCACAAAGTAATCGCGGGCGCGCGACACGAAGTCGTCCGCGGGCAGTTCCAGCAGGTAGAGCATGTTCATGTGCGCGAGTTTCTTGTCGTCGAAGCGCGCGTTGCTCTGGTTCACCTGCGCCAAATCGAAGAGCCGGATGATCTCCGCGAGCGGCATTTTTTCGCGATCATCGCTGGGATTCCAACCGAGCAGAGAGAGGAAATTCACGAGGGCCTGCGGCAGGTAGCCGCGCTGCTGATATTCCTCGATTAGGGCGCCTTGATCGCGCTTCGACATCTTGCCTGGGCCCTGCTGCTTCAGGATCAGCGGGATGTGCGCAAACTGAGGCAGCGGCGCGCCAAAGGCGTTGAACAGCTCAACGTGTTTACTGGTATTCGAGAGATGATCCTCGCCGCGGATCACGTGCGTGATGCCCATCGTTATGTCGTCCACGACGTTCACCAAGTGGAAGACGGGGCTGCCGTCCGAGCGCACGACGACGAAGTCCTCATCTTCGGTGCGCTCGACCCGACCGCGAATCGCATCGTCGATGATGGCCGGGGCGCCCCGCACCTTGGTTACCGTTTTTTTCCGGTGCGCGTCGAACTCCTCGTAACGCTCGCCCAGCAGCTTGAACCACAGCGCGCCGTCGCGCTCGTAGACGCGGCCCGCGGCCCGCAGCCGCTCCACGTACTCGGCGTAAATCGCGCCGCGCTCGCTCTGCCGGTACGGGCCGTAGTCGCCGCCGACCTGCGGCCCCTCGTCCCAATCCATCCCCAGCCAGCGCAGGCTTTCGTAAATCACATTGAGGAAGGCCTCGCTGTTGCGTGCCTTATCGGTGTCCTCGATTCGCAGGATAAAACGCCCGCCCGTGTGCCGCGCGTAGAGCCAGTTAAAGAGTGCGGTACGCGCACTGCCGATGTGGAAAAAGCCGGTGGGACTGGGGGCGAAACGCACGCGAACCTGTGACATAGGCGGCACGGCCTAACAGGGTTTGCACTGCGCTTCCAAGTCTTATGAGGATCGCCCCGTGTCATCCCTGCGTGCCTCTCCCTCCGTCAACGAAAGCGTTTCCGGCCCGAGTGCCAGTGCGGTACCCCACGACCAAGCCGAGTCACGCCCGCCGCCGCTCGCCGACATCAGCACGTTTTTAAAAACACTGCGGCTCGCCACCGAGCGAGCAGGCGGCGCGCTCGAAACGATGGGCGAGGTCGGCGGGCTGCCGCTCTTCGCCTGGACGAAGCGCGTAAAACCGCAACCGTGCGCGCTTGCTGCCACAACACCCCGCCCGCGCGTCTACATTTCTGCCGGGACGCATGGCGACGAAGCCGCCGGGCCGCTCGCCGTACTCGAACTGCTCAACGAGGGTTTCTTCGACGCGCGTGCCCACTGGTTTATCTGCCCTGCGCTAAACCCGCTCGGGCTCCAGCTCGGCACACGCGAAAATGCGCAGGGCATCGACCTCAACCGCGACTACTTCACGCGCCGCAGCGAAGAAGTGCGCGCCCACACCGCGTGGCTTCAAAAGCAGCCGCCCTTCGACCTCACGCTCTGCCTGCACGAGGATTGGGAATCGACCGGATTTTATCTCTATGAGCTCAACCACGGGGCGCGCCCCAGCCTCGCACAAGTGATGCTCGATGCCGTCCGCCCGCTAATGCCTATCGAGCCCGCGCAAGTGATCGACGGGCGCCCGATTGACGAGCCGGGGATCCTCCGCCCGCAAATCACCGCCGAAGGCCGCAGCGATTGGCCCGAGCCGCTCTACCTGCACGAGCAACAGCACAGCGATCGCAGCTATACCCTCGAAACGCCCTCTTCGCTGCCGCTGGCCCAGCGCGTGGCCGCCCAACGCGCAATCGTCGCTGCTGCTGTGGACGCAGTGCTCAAGGAGCACTCGGCTGCGGCAGGTTGAGATGGAGGCAAGCCCTACGCGTGGAGCGGGGTCGCAGACCCTTTTATTTTGCGAGCCGCTCGTTGGCGGCTCGTCAGTGGCGCCACTTCCACTAACAAACCGCACAGTTGGGAGCACTCGACCTCCGGTCGAGCGGTCTTCGACCGACTTACCCGTAAACCAAAAAAATCGCCCCAACGGGTTCCCGTTCCATTCGCGTTTGATGCCCCACCTCCTCCCGTTCCCACGCGCAGTCGAGGGGCTGCTAACCCAACAACCCACGCGCCGCGGCGAAGGCCCGCATGTCGGCCGCCAGCGGGGCCGTAAAAACGGCGTCTAGCCCGGCCTCCCGCAGATCGATCTCCGCACAGTGCAGCGCCTGGCGCGGCAGCAGCAGCTTCTCGGCCAGGCGCTCACTCCAACCGCTGTCGATAAAGTCCAGGTACAGCCGCGCGTCGGGCCCGTAAATCTTGTCGCCTACCAGCGAGTGCCCCAGCCACTGCGCATGTGCGCGAATCTGGTGCTTGCGCCCTGTCTCCGTGACCACGCGCGCGAACGTGAACCCATTGGCCGCAGCGATTGGCTGGAAGTGCGTGCGCGCCGTGGCCCCTCCCTCACCCTCCGCCCGCACTGCCGTTTTTATAAAAACGGGGCTCTCCAAATCGTCGCCCAATGGCTGATCGACCGACTGTGCCGCGCGCAGCTCGCCCGCGAGAATCGCCAGATACGCTTTTCCCACGCGCCGCTCCTGCATCGCCTTTTGCAGACGACTCGCCACGGCGGCCGTTTTGGCGATCACCACCACGCCGCTGGTTTCGCGGTCGAGCCGGAAAACGAGGTGCACCTGCGCCAGCCCGAGCCCCTCGCGCACCGCACCGACGAGGCTCGACCACGGCCCCGCCTTTGACGGATGGCACACTACGTCGCCCGGCTTGTTCAGCACCACGACCGCGTCGTCCTCATGCACGATCCACGAGTGCAACTCGGCCTCGCTAATCAAGCGCACGTGCTCCGGCTTCGGCGGGCGCGGCGGCCAGGCGCAGGCCCGACGCGCAAAACGCTGCGGCTGCTCGCTCATCTCGCCCCTCCCCTCGCGGGCGCAGCGTTGCTGGCTCCCCGAAGTGCGGCGCCAGCGCCGTTCAATAAATGTGTGTCTTCCGCCAAAAAATGACTGCACCTGCCGGCTGACTTAAGCGGATCTAATTTTCGCAGAAAGAAATGCCCAACTGAGTTGCAAAACTGCGCCGCGGCCCCCACCCTCCGCGCCAACGTGATAACGGGTTCCCCAGTGTTGGAAAACACCCCCATGCCGATCACGGCAGCCCACAGCGGCAATACTTCGCTTAGCGAGGTCATAGCAGGGAACAGCGGCAGAATTTCTCCCGTCAGTAACCTCAAAAAAAGAAGGGAAGATAACATGAACAGAACAAATGCCCACGAAGTGATCATCTCCGGTATCCACCTCGAACTCACGCCGTCGCTAAAGACCTACGTGAGTGAGAAAGCGGAGCGATTGTTTCGGCACGAGGAGCGCATCATGCGCATTCGCGTAGAGCTGGAGTGCGACTCGAAGGCCTCGGTCGACAGTCGCTTCAAGGCCAAAGGCCACATCACCATCAACGGCCCGGAGCTCACCGCCACAGTCGCCGCAGAAGAGTGCCACAAGGCGATCTCGCTGCTCACCGACAAACTCGACCGCATGCTGCGCCGCCGCGCGCGCCTCCTTAAAGAGAAGCGCAACCACCCGCACGGCATAGAGCTGGCCGACGTCGAGCTCCCCAAGGTCCAACTCGTCGGCACCTGAGTTATTCTCCCGTCACAGCTGAGGCCGCCGCTGCCACCGACCCGATCCGGTCAGCCGGCCCACCGCGAAACCCGCCGCCCACACACACGGCGGGTTTTTTCGTGCCTGAAGCTGCGGCTTAAGCCCACTTCGCAAGAGGCTTGGCTTCTGCCCCTCCCCAAAGCTAGGCGTCTGGGTATGGATGACACGCAAAGCGCCGCGCTCGCTATTTTTCGCAAAACGGGGGCCCTGCTCGAGGGGCACTTCGTCCTCCGCTCGGGGCTGCATAGTGGCCACTTTTTCCAGTGTGCCCGCGTCTGCGAGCAGATGCCCGAGGTCGAGCAGCTCACCGCAATGCTGCTGCCCAAGCTCGGCACGCTGGAGTTCAGCACAGTTCTTGCTCCGGCGATGGGCGGGCTCGTCATCGGCCAGGAAATCGCCCGCCAGACGCGGTCGCGCTACCTCTTCGCCGAGAAGCAAAACGACCAGCTTGTCTTGCGGCGCGGCTTCACGCTCGCCCCGGGAGAACGCGTCCTTATCGCCGAAGACGTGGTCACTCGCGGCGGTCGGGTGCGCGAGTGCATCGAAATCGTCAAAGCTGCGGGGGCCCTGCCCGCAGGCGTTGCCATGCTGGTCGACCGCAGCGGCGGCCAAGTCGACTTCGGGATTCCCACCGTTTCGCTGCTCACCCTGAGTTTTCCCACCTACGCGCCCGACCAAGTCCCACCCGAAATCGCCGCCCTACCCGCTCAAAAGCCCGGCAGTTAGCCAAAGTGCAGATGCCGACGGGCGGGGCTCCCCCACCCGGGCGGCATAACCTCACTCTGCTCCGTTCCTCGTTCCCCGTGTTTTGCGCGCGCGGAAACGCAGCCTCCCTTTGTCATAGAAACAGAAACTTCCCCCGCCCCAAGCCAATGGATCCCCTGTCCCCATCCGAGCTGAAAACCATCCTGCACTCCAAGCGTGCCAATTTATACTATCTGGAGCACTGCCGGGTTTTGGTGAATGGCGGTCGTGTGGAATACGTCACTGATGCAGGAAAGCGTTCGCTGTATTGGAATATCCCCATCGCCAATACGACTACGATCTTATTGGGTACGGGCACCTCGATCACACAAGCCGCCATGCGCGAGCTCGCAAAAGCGGGAGTGATGGTCGGCTTTTGTGGGGGCGGCGGCACGCCCTTATTTTCGGCAAATGAAGTAGATGTCGAGGCCGCCTGGTTTTCTCCCCAAAGCGAATACCGCCCCACCGAGTATTTACAAATGTGGGTGAAATTCTGGTTTGACGATGATCTCCGGCTGGCCGCCGCCAAAGCCCTGCAACGAGCCAGAATTACCCGTCTGCGCGAACAATGGGAAAAGCGGCACCTGCAAGATGCGGACTTTAACGTCAATATGAACCGCCTGGACGACTTGTTACAACGCACTCTCAAACAAATCGATCTGGCTGAAAACAATACACTATTACTGACCGAAGAAGCCCGCCTGACCAAAGCCTTATTCAAATTGGCAGTCGATACGGTTGACTACGGCGAGTTCACACGTGCGAAACATGGCAGCGGTGCCGATCCGGCCAACCGTTTTCTCGATCACGGGAATTATCTGGCGTATGGTCTGGGAGCGACGGCTACCTGGGTACTGGGCCTGCCTCATGCTCTGGCAGTCTTGCACGGGAAAACCCGGCGAGGCGCACTGGTCTTTGATACGGCCGACCTGGTCAAGGATGCACATATCCTCCCGCAAGCCTTTATCTCCGCCATGCGCGGGGATGACGAGCAGACCTTTCGCCATCACTGCATTGATATACTCACCCGCAGCGAGGCGCTGGATTTCATGATTGATACACTGAAAGTAGTAGCCGCCCAAACCGGCGCAAAAGTAAAGGCATGAATATTCTGCTGATTTCCCAATGCGATAAGCGGGCACTGACCGAGACCCGGCGTATCCTCGACCAGTTCGCCGAACGCCGTGGCGACCGCACCTGGCAAACTCCGATTACTCAGGCGGGGCTGGATATGCTGCGCAAATTGTTGCGCAAAACCGCCCGCAAAAACACCGCTGTCGCCTGCCACTGGGTCCGCGGGCTCGACCACAGCGAGCTGCTCTGGATCGTCGGCGACACCCGCCGTTTCAATTCCGAAGGCGCAGTACCAACCAACACGACAGAAAATAATATTTTACGCAAAGAGGACGAAAACACCTGGCATAATCTACATATCATCAATGCGCTCACCTCACTGGCCGCACTGCTGCACGATATGGGCAAGGCCAATCAGGAGTTCCAGCGACGGTTAGAGGTCTGGCCAACAAGTCGCACTCTCTATCGGCACGAGTGGATTTCAGTCCGCCTGTTCCAGGTCTTTGTCGGTCAAGACAATGATGAAGGCTGGCTAAACCGGCTCATAAACAGCGAAGACAAGTACTCACTTGATGACTGGTGTAGCACGGGTAAACTGTTGCGCGACGGGAAGGATGCCAAAGCCAACGAGAACAAACCGCTAAAAACCCTGCCACCACTGGCGCGTGCCATAGCCTGGCTCATCCTCACTCATCACCGACTGCCAACCTATCCCTTTGCCGAAGGTAAAAAATCTATTTATCACGGCATGCCCAACAAGAAAATCGACGGCGATAATTTTGAGGATGCCTGTTCACGTATCGACTCGCTTTGGAATGAACCAGAGCCCTTGAAAGAGGGAGCCCGCTCAAACAGCGCGCTGCCGTACTGGACTTTCAAGCATGATCTGCCCGTTACGGAGCTAAAATGGCGTAAGCGCGCGGCGCGTCATGCGCGCCACCTGCTCCCCGCCATACAAGCCCAGCCCGACCGCGACTGGCTGCGCGATCCGTTCATTGCTCACGTTTCGCGCCTGTGTTTAATGCTGGCCGATCATTATTACTCCAGCCAGGGCAAAGACAGTGAGGCGATGGCCAACCGCGCCCCTTTCCGCACTCTGTATGCGAATACAGACAAAGGAAAGCCGAATCAAACACTGGACGAACACTTGCTGGGAGTCACCACTCACGCGGGGATAATTGTACAGTCTCTCCCGGGGCTCACTCGCCACCTGAGCTATTTACAAAATCACAAAGGGCTAAAAAAGCGCAGCACCGATCCGGCCTTTCGCTGGCAAGACCGTGCCACTGATCTCGCAGCAAGTGTGCGCCAACAGGCCGCCGAGCGCGGCGCCTTCATCGTCAATATGGCCTCGACCGGTTGCGGCAAGACTCTCGGCAATGCGCGCATCATGAATGCGTTGGCCGATCCGGCGCGCGGCATGCGCTGCGCCTTTGCCATTGGACTGCGTACTTTAACCCTGCAAACCGGACAAAGCTTTCAACGCAATCTCGGACTGGATGATGAGGCGCTGGCAATCCTGGTCGGCGGCAGCTCCAGCCGCGAGCTTTTCGATTTTTATGAAGAGCAGGCAGAAAAAACCGGCTCAGCCTCCCGGGAAGACTTACTGCCCGAGGGCAACCATGTACAGTTTGAGGGCAACGATAAACACCCGTTGCTGCAACGCCTCAGTCACAATCCTGCCGTGCGGAAATTATTGGCGGCCCCCTTGCTGGTGTGCACGGTCGATCACTTGATGCCCGCTACGGAAAGCCTTCGTGGAGGCAGTCAGATTGTGCCCATGCTCCGCCTGTTCAGTGGTGACCTGGTACTGGATGAGCCAGACGACTTTGATATTAATGACCTGCCGGCGCTCACCCGACTTGTACACTGGGCGGGGCTGCTCGGATCGCGGATATTGCTATCCTCCGCTACACTACCGCCCTCTTTGCTGGAAGGCCTGTTTCTCGCCTATAAAGAAGGGCGACAGTGGTTTGCACGCAATTGCAGTCCACACCCAGATGAAGCAACCGATATCTGCTGCCTGTGGACGGATGAGTTTAGCCAAAAACAGGCAAGCTGTGGCGATGCAGAGAGCTTCCATGTCGCACATGCGGCGTTTGTGCAAAAGCGGGTCGAGCGCCTCAGACAGCAAGCACCGAAGCGGCGCGCCAAACTATTACCCCTGAAATTTACTACACAGAATAAACAGAAGCGACGAGCCGAACTGGCAACCCTGCTGCGCGATACGGCCCTGTCTTTACATGACAAGCACCACAGCCTTGACCCGATAAGCGGAAAGCGGGTCAGTTTTGGCCTCATCCGGATGGCTAATATCGACCCATTATTTGATATTGCACTGGCTCTTTTCAAGCACGGCGGCCCATCCGGAACACAGATTCACTTGTGCGTTTATCATTCACAGTTCCCGCTATTTTTACGCTCAAAGATTGAGCAGCAATTGGACAAGGCTCTGGATCGGCGAGATGAGAATGCGGTGTTTCATCTCCCCGACATTCGCCAAAAGATAGATAGTAGCCCGAGCGATAATCACATTTTTATTGTTCTGGGCAGTCCGGTAACGGAAGTCGGCCGCGACCATGATTATGACTGGGCGATTCTCGACCCGTCTTCCATGCGCTCGCTGATCCAGCTCGTGGGCCGAATACTGCGCCATCGCATGCGCAATATTGAGCATCCCAACCTGATGATATTGGAGTACAGCCTGCGCCACTTTGAGCACCCCAACAAGCCCGCTTACTGTCGCCCGGGGTTTGAAAGTGCTGAATTCCGGCTCAAGGAGCATAATATGTACACACTGCTCGGCGACCTGATCGACACACAGGGACAAGCCATCATCGACGCCTGCCCACGCATCCAGCCCGCCGAAACGCTGAATCCCGGCGAGCGCCTGATCGATCTGGAGCACGAGCGTTTACAGCAGCAGATGCTGCCACAACCCACCCCGCCTCCCAAGCGGCGCGGAATATCAGCCAAACCGCCACCGCTCAACTCCAGCAGCTACTGGCACTGCCCGATGGGCTCGCTGACCGGCCTGTTACAACAGCGCTACCCCTTCCGCGAGCAAACACATCAAGAGGCCCACTATGTCTTTCTCCCCGATGAGGACGAAGAAGGTGCCGATCTACACCAATTGCCCAAAGGTGAAAAGCGCTGTGAAATGCCTTACGTCAAGGTCGAGGAAAGCCTCCTTGCCCGGATTCCAGACAGTGAGCTCAAAGGCCCAAACATCGGCATCTGGGGCGTGAGTGAGCTCTTGCCCGCCATGCAAGAGCAGGCCGCAGCCATGAGCCTCCCCTTGCGCGACTTCGCCCTAAAATTTGCCACCGTCAGCCTACGGAAAGAGAAAAAACATTCGGACGGCACCCCACAACCATGGCGATTCCACCCCGCACTCGGCTTCGCCCCACTGGATTAGGAAAACACGCCTTTCCGTCCAGCCGCTGCACTGACGGCCCCCGTCCCCTGATCGCCGAATAGAGGGGAGCGGGCGGCTCAGGCTCGGGTGCCGGTGACGGATTCGGCGATGGTTTCGGGCTGCGGTTCTTCGGAGTCGCTTTGGTGGGCGTGGTGGCTGAAGCGCATGGAGACGATTTTCGAGACACCGCGTTCTTCCATCGTCACACCATAGATCGCCTGCGCGGCGGAAACCGTGCGCTTGTTGTGGGTGATGATGATGAACTGCGAGTTATCGACGAACTGCTTCAGCAGGTCGGTGAAGCGGCCGATGTTCGATTCGTCGAGCGGCGCGTCGAGCTCGTCGAGCAAGCAGAAGGGCGAGGGCTTCACCATGTAGAGCGCGAAGAGCAGCGCGACGGCGGTCAGCGTTTTCTGCCCGCCGGAGAGCAGCGTAATGCTCTTTAGCTTGGTGCCCGGCGGCTGGGCGACGATCTCGATGCCGCTTTCGAGGATGTCTTCGGTTTCGATCAGCTCCAGCTCGGCGCGGCCCCCGCCAAAGAGCGTCTGGAAGGTGCCCGCGAAGTTTTTGCGAATCTGCTCAAATGTGAGCTCAAACTGCTGCCGCGAAGTTTGGTTGATCTCGTCAATCGCGCCCAACAGCTCGGCCTTCGCGCTGCTCAGATCATCGACCTGGGTTTTCAGAAAATCGTGTCGCTCCTTAAGCTCCGCGTACTCCTCGATGGCGACGAGGTTCACGGCGCCCATGCTGCCGAGCCGCTGGCGCAGCGCATCGACTTCGGTTTTCACCGCCGCCCAGTCAGTCGATTCGAGTGCGGCGAGATCGGCCTCGGTCGGCTCGCCACGCACGGTCTGGCGCTTCCTTGACCGCCGCTTGGGCGCGGCGGCATCTGCTGCATCCGCCGCATTGGGATCCGTGTCCGCGTGGGAACCCGCCTCAGTCGTGGCGGTGCCCGGCGCGGCCGGCGCGGCCGCGGCCTCATCCTCATCCTCTTCCTCCAGGTCGAGTGGTTGCAGGCCCTCGGGCTCATCGTCGGCGCGCCACAAGCTGCGCTTCCAGTCGATTTCGGAAATATCGGTCTCAAACTCGCGCTGCACTTCCTCGACCAGAAAGGCGAGGCGCTGGCGCAGCTCGGCGAGCTTGATTTCGTGACGCCCCAGCTCGCTGTTCGCCGAGTCCGACTGTTGGCGCTCGCTGTGCTGGGCGCCTTCGAGCTCGCCGATTGCACGCTCCAGCTCGACGAGCTCGACGCGCAGCTTCTCAACCTGTTGCTGCGCGGCTTCGAGTGTGCCCGCCAGCGCAGCGGCCTGCTCTCTGGCGGCCTGAGCCTCCTTTTCGAGGTCGGCGATCTGGCCGTCGCAAAAGGTGATCTCTGCGTTTCGCTGCGTGAGTAGCGCCTGCAATTGCTGGCGGCGGCGCTGCATCTCGGTAAGACCGCGGTCGAGGACTTCGACCTTTTGCCGATGCTCGGCGAGATCGAGCCGAGCCTGGGCGAGGGCCTCGCGTTTGGCGTCGCGGGCGCTGCGCACTTCGACCGATTCAGCTTCGGTGGTCTGGATTTTTTCGCGCTGGGCGACGGTCGCAGCCTCGGCTTCGGCGAGTTGCTGCTGGGCTTTTTCCCAGCGGGTTTTCGCCTCCGCGCTGGCTTGCTCCAGCGAGGCGAGCTCGCGCGTCATCCGCTCAATGCGGCGCGCGGCCTCCTCTGCGGTGTGCCTGGCGTTGCGCTGCTCGGCCTGCGCCTGGGCGAGCTGCTGCGTCGCCGTGAG
The DNA here is from genome assembly GCF_001580015.1 of Cephaloticoccus primus. Taxonomy (GTDB): domain Bacteria; phylum Verrucomicrobiota; class Verrucomicrobiia; order Opitutales; family Opitutaceae; genus Cephaloticoccus; species Cephaloticoccus primus. The sequence continues at coordinate 14,105 of NZ_LSZQ01000042.1, read as the reverse complement.
GACCTGGGCGCGGGCTTGCTCGAGCGCGGCCTCGGCCTCCGCGAGCGTAGCGGCAATTTTTTCGATAACGCCTTTTTGCGCGTCGTGCGCCTTTTGTTCTTCGGCGAGGGCGCGGGCGGTTTCGCGCAGATCGATTTCGCGCTGGACGATGCTGTTGTCCGCCTTCTTCGCGGAGCTGCCGTAGATCAAGCCGCGCCGATCCACGAGTTCGCCCTTGGTCGAGGCCACGGCCAGGAAACTGAAATCAGGATTCGCCCGCCAGTACTCCAGAAAGGCCGGAAGGTCACTGGTGATGTAGCAGGCCGAAAGAATGCTGAGCGCAGGGTGCTCGGGATCGGTCGCCGCCGCCAGCCCCTCACTCGCGGGCACGAGCATCGCAGGAAGCACGGGCGCGCTCGCCGCCTCCGCCGCCGCCGTTCCGGCAACTGCCTGCGCAGCGCCGCGCGGCGCGCCGAGCTCGGCGAGGTGGAGGACGGCGGCGCCCAGTTTTTTCGCCTCCAGTTGCTCTAGGATGCGCTGCGCCGTCGCGGTGTCGCTCACGCGGATGGCCTCGGCCGCGGCGCCGAGGAGCGCCTCAATCGCGCGCGCCTTATCGGGCCGCACATCCAGCCCCTGAGTGATCGGGCGCGGCGCATCCGCGCCTTCGCCCAACGCATCGCCGAGCCGCCCCTGGAGGATGGCTTTGGCGCCCTCGCCGAAGCCTTCCCATTTTTCCTGAAGCTGCTGCAAGAGCCGCAGCCGCGCGCTGCGCTGGGCGAGCGAGCGGTCGATCTCCTGCTGCTTGCGCTGGGCCTCGCGAAACTCGCCGGTAAGTGCGGCGATTCGCTGCTGCGCCGCCGAAACTTGCTCGTGCGTGTGGGCTTTCTCGGCGTTGGCCGCCTCCACGCGCTGATCGAGTTCGGCGAGCTGCTGAGCGGTAGTCGCCTCGTGTTCGCGCGCCTGGGCGAGCTCCGCAGCGAGCGACTCGTGCCGGTGGGCGCTGGTCTTTTGATCGACCTCGTAGCGCGAGCAATCGGCGCGCAGCCGGGTGACGGCGCTCTCCGAGTGCAGGAGCTGAAACTTGGCCGCGGAGAGCTCCTTCTCGAGCTGGCTGAGCTGGCCTTCGGCGACGCTGAGCTCGCGGTTGCACTGCTGGTAAACGTCGTCCGAAGAGCCCAGCAGCGTGAGCTGCTGCTGCTTGTCCTGAGCGCCGGTGTCGGCCTGCTCGGAGACTTCGCGCAACTGCATTTCGAGCTCGCCCAGCGTGTTGCGCGAGGCGGTGAGCCGGTCTTCGAGGCCCGCGCGCTTGGTCTGCGCGAGGTTGGCGCGGTTTTCGGCCGCCTCTTTTTGCGAGCGCAGATCGTAGGCGGCTTGCTGGGCGTCCTGCACGCGCTGGTTGAGCTGGCCGCGCTGCGCCTTCTTTTCGTCGAGCGCGCCCTGCTGAGATTCGAGCGCGCGGCGGCGGCTCTCCGCCTGAGTTTTGAGGCTGGCGACCTGAGCCTCGAGCTCGCCGAGCTGGGCGGCGAGCTGGCTGTGCCGCTGGCTGTTCCACGCGAGCGCGAGGTGCCGCATCCGGTGGTTGAGCCGCTTGTAGCGCAGCGCCTTGGCGGCTTGGCGGCGCAGGCTGCCGATCTGACGCGAGACCTCGCCCACCACGTCGGCCACGCGCGAGAGGTTTTGGTCGGTGAGCGCGAGCTTGCCGAGTGCCTCGCGCCGCTGCGCCTTGTACTTGGTGATACCCGCGGCTTCCTCAAAGACCGCGCGGCGCTCCTCAGGCTTTGAGGAGAGGATCTGGTCGATCTGGCCCTGCGCCATGATCGAATAGCTCATCCGGCCTACGCCGGTGTCCATGAAGAGCTTGTGAATGTCCTTCAGGCGGCAGGCGCGGCCATTAAAGAAGTACTCGCTGGCGCCATCGCGGTGCACGCGGCGCATGATCTCGATCTCGTGAAACTCGCTGCCGAGCTGTTTTTCGCAGTCGGTGAGCAGCAGCGACACCTCGCAGAGCTGGGCGGCCTTGCGGGCATCGGAGCCCTCAAATATCACGTCCTGCATTTTGCCGCCGCGCAGGGCCTTGGCGGACTGCTCGCCGAGTACCCAGCGGATCGCATCGGCGATGTTCGATTTTCCGCAACCGTTGGGGCCTACGACGGCCGTGACGCCGGGCTCGAGCTTCAGCGTGGTGGGGTCGGCAAAGGACTTAAAGCCGTGGAGTTTTAGCGCCTTGAGGTACATGAAAAGCGCGCGAGTGTGAAATCCGCCCCGCCCCCCGCAATGTTTTACAGCTTGGGCGCGCGCACCGTCCTGCCCTCGCACCAGTGGGAATGCACGAGCAGCGTGCGCGAGATTTTCGGGAGGCCGCGCTCGCCTACTTGCAGTTTGGCGAGGAGCAGGTCGACCGCCGCCCGCCCCTGCTCTTCCGTGCTCTGGTCGATCCCCGCCCAAGGCAGCTCGGGCACGTAGGAGCGATCCAGCGTCACGAGGCCCACCTCGCCCGGGCACTCGATCCCCGCCGCCGCCAGCCAGTCCTCCATCGGGGTGACGACATCGCGCAGCGGGCCATCGTGCAGTGCCGAGAGCGTAAAGACGCAGTCGATCCCGTACTCCTTTAGCCAGGCAATGAGCGGGCCCGCCGTGATCTCCCTGCGGATAAATGGCGGGATGGCACCCCACTGCGGATGGCGGGCCTGGAGTAGCTGGTAGCCATTTACCCAGGCACCGCTCGTGTCGCGGTCCTGACTCGTCTCCAGCGCGAGCCCGATCCGGCGGTAGCCGCGCGAGAGGACTTGCTCGCCCGCGAGCAACACCGCGTTAACATGGTCGCTCACCACGCAGTCGAGCCCCGGGCTGTGCAGCGAGTGCCCCACCAGCAGCGTCGAAAAATGCTGCCACGGGAACTCCCGCTCGAAGTGCTCGTTCGGAAATGTTTCAAGGAAAAGCCCGCTGATCCCGCGCGCGATCAAGATCTGGGCGAGTCGCGACGCGCTAAACGCCGGAAGCCCGATGGGGAACTCCGTAAGGTCGAAGCCGTAGCGCGCCGCATGCTCGCGCACTGCCGCCCCGTAGCGTCCATAGCGCCCCAGCCGCCGCGCCTGCTCCCACTGCTCGTTGCTCCGGCAGGGGACGAGGTACGCGAGCGCTCCGAGGTGCCGGTCGGGCGCGCGCTGCCGCACGAAACGCATCACCTCCGCAAATAGGGGGTTGTGACTGTAGCCCAGCTCGGCCGCCGCCGCATGCACCCGGGCGCGGGTGGCGGCGTTTCCCCTCCTAGGTGAGTTGAGGCAACGCGACGCCGTGGCGATCGAGACGCCCGCCTTTGCGGCGACATCGCGCAACGTCGTTTTTCTCTGTGGGGCGGCAGAAAGCATGGGGATGGCCCCACACTCTCCTGCCCTGCCCGCCCCCAGCGCAACCGGAGAGAATACGGAGCGCTAACGCCGCCAAACACCGTGCAACCATCCTCCCTGGTTATTCGCCACAAAACCGCCGCGCGGACATTCTGGCGCCGCGTGGTTCCTTCTTCGCCGCGCTAATTGTCGCATCCCCGTAAGCCGCGAACTCGGGCGCGGCTTGACGCGTCTAGAGCCCACGCGCACATTCGCCCCCATGCCCGCCGCCACTATTGAGCTCCCCCAAGAAATCTACGAGCTGGCCGAGCGAGAGGCCCATGCCCGCAACATCGGCCTAAGCGATTTCGTCGCCCAAGCGGTACAGAAGAGTGCCACTGCCCGTCCAGCATGGAAAGACGTCCCATGGATGAAGACCGCCGGAGCCCTCGCCGACCTACACGACGAGACCATCCGTATCCAGCGCCTCATTGACGAAGAGTTTGGCCTGCCGCGCGAACAGCGCGAACGGGAGGCACTTACCCAATGATCGTCATAGATACCTGCGCCTTGTCCGCTTGGGCAGACGGCACGGCCAGTGGTGCACTCGATATAATCGGCCGCAGCCCCCGCCGTGTCATCCCCGCCATTGTGCTCGGCGAGTACCGCTTCGGCATCGCAGGCTCGCGCTACCGCGAGCGATATGAGCAGTGGCTTGAAGAGACGCTGTCCGAGTGCGAGGTGCACCCGATCACCGAAGAAACCGCTCGCATCTATGCACGCCTGCGCCGTCAGCTTAAGGTCACGGGCAGCACCGTCGCACCAAACGACCTATGGATAGCGGCCTGCGCGATCGAGCTGGGCATGCCCCTACTTAGCCGCGACACCGACTTTGACCGGATCAAGGAGCTCATCCGCGTCCATTTCGATGCCTCCTTTGCCTGAGACGCCCGCTTTTGCGGCGACATCGCGCAACGGGTGCTCTCCTCCGACTGAGAGGCCAAACCAACCTCGCCCAGTATGGTCAAGCTACGCGGCTTAGCTGTGTCACAAAAAGGCTCGAAGGCGGGGCGGCGGGTCTTCCTTATCGGCGGACGAGATGTCCTGGATGCGCCGCCACCTCCTCACCCTCGAAGAGCTCAGCCTCGACGAGATTGACCAAATCCACGCGACTGCTGCCGCCTTCAAGCGCAGTCTTACGCAGGGCGCGGAGCGGGCCGCCGGGAGCACAGGTGGCGAAGCTACGTCCTCATCCTCGCAGCCGCTGGCGGAGCCCGCCGATCCCGCCCCTGCCCCGCTGCGCGGCAAGCGGATCGTAAACCTTTTTCTGGAGCCGAGCACGCGCACGCGGATGGCCTTTGACATGGCGGCCAAGCGGCTCGGGGCCGACGTGATTTCGCTGGAGGGCAGCGCCTCCTCGACGACCAAGGGCGAGACGCTGCGCGACACTGCCGAGAACATCCAGGCGATGCAGGCCGATGCGATTGTGATCCGCCACGCCGCCGCGGGCTCGCCGCTCTACCTCTCCCAAATCCTGCACATCCCGATCATCAACGCGGGCGACGGTGCGCACGAGCACCCCACACAGGGGCTGCTCGACACCTTTACGATGCGCGAGCACTTCGCGCCCGAAGCGGGCAGCCTGTGCCCGACGCTCAAGGGCCGCCGCGTGGTGATCCTCGGCGATATCCTCTTCAGCCGCGTCGCGCGCTCCAACATCCACGCGCTGCGCAAGCTCGGTGCCGATGTCACAATCGTGGGCCCTGCGACGCTCGTCCCGCACCATTTTTCCGCGCTCGGGGTGCGCGTCTCGCACGATCTGCGCCACGCGCTCGCGGATGCGGAAGTCGTCATGCTCCTGCGGATCCAGCACGAGCGGCAGTCGCTCTCGATGTTTCCCTCGCTCGGCGAGTACACGGGCCTGTTCGGGCTCAACAAAACCCGCGCGAGCTGGCTGCACCCCGACGCGATCATCATGCACCCGGGGCCGATCAATCGCGGCGTCGAGATCGACAGCGATCTGGCCGATGGCCCGCACAGCGTAATCCTCAATCAGGTGACCAACGGCATCGCCATCCGGATGGCGGTGCTCCACCTGTGCCTCGGCGGGCAGGTGCTCAATGAACCTGCTGCCTGATAAGTACCGCGAAGATCGTCAATCAGGTGCCGATCCCACTCGCCCACTGCCAAACCAGCCGCGCTTCGCAGCCTTACACACCGCCTCGGCACTCACGCCCTCACCTCCCTTTTAACTAAAAACCGATAACCACCGCTCCGGCCCCAAGGGCAACGTGCAGCGCGCCCGCCCCACAAGCGGTGCCCACTCCGCGCCGACCGCGCCCGAAAAAGCCGGAGCTCCAAACTCAAGTCCTCGTGAACACTACTACGCCCTCCCGCTCCGCCCTCCCGCCCCACCCTGCCTCTCCCGCGTCCTCCACCTCGCCCGCTCCTTCGCTGCTTTGGATAGCGAACGCGCGGATCATTGACCCCGCCGCGCAGCGCGACGCGGCGGGCGAGATTTTCGTCAAGGACGGCTGCTTCGTCGACTCGCTGTCTGCTGCCGACAAGGCTGCCGCGCGAAAAATCGACGCGGGCGGCCTCGTCGCCTGCCCGGGCTTGATCGACATCCAGGTGCACCTGCGCGAGCCCGGACAGCTCCACAAGGAAACCATCGGCACAGGCTCCCGCGCCGCGGCAGCGGGCGGCTTCACCAGCGTCGTTTGCATGGCGAACACCACGCCGCCCGGCGACAATCCCGCCACGATCCAGCTCATCCACGATGCGATAAAGCGCGACTCGGTCATCCGCGTTTACCCGACGGGCTGCATCACGGTCGGCATGAAGGGCGAGACGCTCGCCCCCATCGGCTCGCTCGCGCGCGCGGGCGTCGTCGCGATCACCGACGATGGCGATTGCGTGCAGAGTAACGAGATCATGCGCCGCGCCTGCGAGTACGCCAAGATGTTCGACCTGCCGCTGCTCGACCATTGCCAGGACCACGCGCTCACCGCAGGTGCGGTGATGAACGAGGGCGAGGTCTCTACACGCCTCGGCCTGCGCGGCTGGCCCAACGCGGCGGAGGACATCATCGTCGCGCGCAACATCATCCTCTCGCTCTACACCGGCGCGCACGTGCACATGCAGCACCTCACCAGCGCGTACTCGGTCGAGCTGCTGCGCGCCGCCAAGGCGCGCGGGATCCGCGTCACCGGCGAGGCCACGCCGCACCACATCGCGCTCACCGACGAAGCGCTCGGCGGCTACAACACGAACTTCAAAATGAACCCGCCGCTGCGCACCGAGGCCGACCGCCAGGCGCTCATCGCCGGCCTGAAGGACGGCACCATCGACGCCATCGCCACCGACCACGCGCCACACGCCAACTACGAGAAAGACCGCGAGTTTGACCACGCGCCCTTCGGCATCCTCGGGCTCGAAACCTCGCTGCCGATCACGCTCTCCGTGCTCCATCGCGAGGCGGGCATGCCGCTGCTCGAAGTCATTGATCTAATGACGCGCCGCCCTGCCGGAGTCCTCAAGCTGCACGACGGCGCGGGCACGCTCGCGGCGGGCGCGCCGGCCGACATCTGCCTCTTCGCCCCCGACGAAAAATGGCGCTACGAGACGGCGCGCGGGTTCAGCAAATCGCAGAACTCGCCGTGGGATGGGCAGGAGCTCACGGGCCGCGTGCACACCACGATCTGCGCCGGTAAAGTCGTCTACGACCAGGGCCGCATCACGGCCGATGCCGGAAGAAGCGAGTAAGTGATGCGCCCGGAAATCGTTACCACAATCGCGAGCGCGCTCGGCCTCGCGGGACTCGCGCTGCTCTGGCGCTACGGCCTCTCAGCCAAAGCGAGGAGCGAGGCCGCCGCCGCGCGCAAACGTGCAGACACCGTGCTGCACTGGGACATCTCGGCCTCGGGGTTTTTCCTGTTCCTGTTTTGTGTGATCGTCGGCGGAGTACTCGGCCAGGCGCTCGCCCTGCTCTGCCTGCGGCTGGGCGGGATCTCGCCCACGGGAATCAGCACCGGCGGCGAAGCGGCACATGCCTCCGACATGGCGATGCTCTTCCTCGGCGGCGCGTTTCAAGGCGGGATGCTCGGCGGCGTGTGTTTTTTTCGCCGCCTGCTCCACAAAAGGGAAAAGCCTGCCGCCGCGGCGGTAGCGGCGGGGGTAAGCCCGGCTGGCGTTTTGCGAAAAGGCATCGGCTGCGAGTTGATCGCGCTCCCCGTCGTGGGTGCGACTGCGCTGCTTTGGCAAGGGCTCCTGCACCTGCTCCACATCGACTATCAGGCGCAAGACCTCGTCGACCTCTTTGCCGAGGCGGACTCGCCGCTGCTGCTCGGCAGCATGACGTTTCTGGCGGTCGTTCTCGCTCCGCTCACCGAGGAGCTGATCTTTCGCGCGGGGCTTTTCCGCTACCTGCGCACCCGTGCGCCGCGCTGGGTCGCGCTCGCGCTGCCCGCGCTGCTCTTTGCCGCGCTGCATGCCAACCTCGCGAGCTTTGCGCCGCTCGCCGTCCTCGGCCTGATCTTCGCACTCGCCTACGAGCGCAGCGGCACGCTCGCCGTGCCCATCCTCGCCCACGCGCTCTTTAACCTCAATACGATCCTCATGATCCTCGGCGGCGTCGGCATGTGAGGTGTGAGCCACCCATGAATCCCTTTACGGAAAAGCACGGCGAATCCGTCGCCGCCCTCGGCGAGACGCGGCTCCTGGAGAAAATCCGGCTCTGGCTGGGCGACGCCGCGCCGGCGGAGCCCTTCGGCATGGGCGACGACTGCGCGGTGCTCCCGCGCGGGAAAAGTGCGCGACTCATCACCGTCGATCCTGTGATCTACGGCGGGCATTTTAACGACACGATGTCGCCGCGCGCGACCGCGCAAAAGCTCCTCAAGCGCAACCTCAGCGACTTGGCCGCGATGGGCGGCGTCCCGATTGCCGCCGTGCTCGCGCTCACGCTCGACCGGCGCACGAGCCTGCGCTGGCTCGAAGGCTTTTACCGCGAGCTCGCCGCCTGTGCGCACCACTACGCCGTACCAATCGTCGGAGGCGACATCGCCGAGGCCCCGCAAATGCACCTCTCGGCGAGCCTCACCCTTTTGGGAAATCCCGCGCGCGGCGGCCGCATCCTCACCCGCCGTGGCGCGCGCGAAGGCGACGCGATTTACGTCACAGGAGAGCTCGGCAACACGCTTGGCACCGGGCACCACTACCGCTTCACGCCGCGGCTGGCCGAGGGCGCCTGGCTGGCGCGCCAACGCGCCGTGCATTCGATGATCGATATCAGCGACGGCCTCGCCAAAGACCTTAAAGCGCTGGAGACGGGCCAGCAGCCACTCAGCGCACAGATTTTCCCCGGGCGGCTTCCACTGCGGCGCGGCGCCGATCTCCGCTCGGCGGTCTGCGGTGGCGAGGACTACGAGCTGATCTTCAGCCTCTCGGCGAGTGCGCGCACGGCGGACTTCGAGCGACGCTGGCGCGAGGCGTTTCCCAAGACGCGGCTGACGCGGCTCGGCCACTTTACCCAAGCCGGAACGCGCGAGGCGGGCGCGCTCAACCTGGAGGATTATCATGGCTACGAGCATCTGTGAGAAACTCCGCGCGGGCCTCGTCACCCACAGCGCCGAAGCCTGCGAAGCCGCCGCTGCGGCCTTCGCCCGGACGCTGCCGCCCGACACCACGCTCGCCCTGCACGGCGACCTCGGCGTGGGCAAGACGACCTTCGTCCGCGGCCTCGCGCGCGGCCTCGGCATTCGCGAGCCCGTCACCAGCCCGACCTTTTCGCTCTACAGCCTCTACCGCAGCGTCGCGGAGGGGCAGCCGCCGCGCACGCTCCTGCACCTCGACGCCTACCGGATCGAAACCGCCGCCGAGGTCGAAGCCCTGCTGCTCGAAGACTTCCTCATCTCTCCCTGGATCCTCGCCATCGAGTGGCCGGAAAAAATCGCCGACTGGCTCCCCGCCAGCACCCAGCACCTCACGCTATCCATCAACCCCGCCGACCACAGCCACAGCATCCGCCTGCACAGCCACGCAGAGCGATAGCAAGGGCTGCCCTACGCGGGCGGCGGCAGGCGGTGCCTGCACCCATTTACTGTGCGGTTTGCTTGGCGGGCGTTCCGCCCGCCAAGCAAACCGCACAGTAGAAAGGTCCCGACCATTAATCGGTGATTTACCGACAAATCGTTTCACCTCGCCCCAATGGGTTTCCGCCCCATTCGCATTTGATGCTTCAAGCCCAGTCGCAACGCGACAGGGGGAGTTTCATGTAAATTTGGGAATCGTGCTTCGTCGCGCAGCGACGGAGCCGATTCCCAAATTAAATGGAAGTGGCGACCCGCCACCGCCCCACGCGTAGTGGAGTCTTTTGTAGGTAGAGGCGCGCGGGTGAAAATCCGAATAACGCGCTTGCGCTGGGGGGCGGCGGGCGGTGTTGTCGGCGGCTTGCGTTAGTGAGGGCTCGTTTGGTTGCGGGCTCCCACCACGACTGCTCCGACCTCCTGTCGGGGCAAAAACGGTGACGCTGGCAAACCGCTTGCGGCTCCTCCGCGATTTCGGTCGTGAGGTGCGGCGCGGGGAGCGGGCGTCACGGAGCGGCTTTCTTCCAGAGAGTGCGGCTCCCAAATGGTCGTGAGAAAACAAACCACAAAATCATGTCTACCGTCTCCAAACCCGAAATCATCGCTGAGTTCAAAACCCACGAAAAGGACACCGGCTCCTCCGAAGTCCAGATCGCCCTGCTGACTGCCCGGATCAACCACCTGACCGAGCACCTGCGCACGCACCGCAAGGACTTTCACTCGCGCCGCGGGCTGCTCCAGATGGCCGCGCGTCGCCGCAAGCTGCTCGACTATGTGAAGCGCCACGAGTTGGCGAAGTACACCGAGCTGCTGCAAAAGCTGCACCTGCGCCGCTAAGCATTTTTTTAAGCAAAGGGCGGCCCGCCGATTCGAGTGCGGGGCGCCCTTTCTCATTATCCCCTCCCCCGCATACAACCCGGGGGCTTTCGTTTTTTCCGCATCGGGCCAGTTGCCTCCCTTTTCCCCAAAAGGCGCGCGAGCCCCCGATGCATCCGGCTCCGGCGTTTCAACACGCGATTTTTTTTAATCGCGCACGATTGAAGGCCGCTGAGCTCCCTCGGCCGGGCCGCAGTTCGTAGTGCTGCTGCCCCGCCCGAGTATTCATCCGCAGCACTACACCATATCCGTATCCGAATAGAATGAATCAGAAGCATAACGTCACGGTGCCCGGCCTCGGGATCACCTTCTCCACCGGCACTTACGCCGGACTCGCCAACGGCGCAGTCAACGTCTGCGTGGGCGAGACCAACGTCCTCGTCACCGCCTGCGTCGCCCAAACCATCAAGCCCGGGCAGGACTGGTTCCCGCTCACCGTGGACTACCGCGAAAAGTACGCCGCCGCGGGCCGTTTCCCGGGCGGTTACTTCAAGCGCGAAGGCCGCCCCAGCGAAAAGGAAATCCTCACCTCGCGCCTCTGCGACCGCCCTTGTCGGCCGCTTTTTCCGGCAGGCTTTCTCAACGAGGTCCAGATCATCGGCCAGCTCATGTCGGCCGACCAGATCAACGACGCGGACATCTCGATGGTAAACGGCGCCTCCGCCGCACTCGCGATTTCCGACATCCCGTGGGCGGGCCCGATCGCCTGCGTGCGCGTCGCCGAGATCGACGGCCAGTTCGTGGCCAACCCCACCATTGACCAGATGTTCCAGAGCACGCTCGACCTCATCTACGTGGGCACCGAGAGCGACATGCTCATGATCGAGGGCTCGGCCGATCAGATCGGCGAAGAGCGCTTCATCGAGGCGCTGGAGTTTGGCCACAAGGCGATCCAGCCGATCCTCGCGGCCATCAAGGAGCTCGTCCTCATCGCCGGTAAACCGAAGGCGACCTTCCCGCTCGTGAAGGCCACCGACGAAGCCCGCGCCATCATCGAACGCGTCGCCAGCGAGGCGCGCGTGAGCGAGGCGATTTTCGGTCACGAAAAGGCCGTCCGCGCGGCGAACATCAAAGCACTAAAGGAAGAGGCCATCGCGGCCCTGACCGCCGAGCTCGGTGCCGACAAGTTTACCGAGGCCGATGTCGCAATCGTCTTCGAGGAGCTCCAGTACAAGGCCTACCGAAAGACCGTCCTTGAGCGCGGCATCCGCGCCGACAAGCGCGACGCGAAATCGCTGCGCCCGCTCAGCGCGGCGGTCGGCGTGCTCCCGCGCGTGCACGGCTCGGCCAGCTTTCAGCGCGGCGACACGCAGAACATCGCCATCACCACGCTGGGGCCGACCAAGGAAGCACAGCACCTCGACGCACTGACCGGCGGCGTCAGCTCGAAGTCGTTTATCCTGCACTACAACTTCCCGCCCTTCTCGGTCGGTGAGACGGGCCGCTACGGCTCGCCCGGGCGGCGCGAGGTCGGCCACGGCGCGCTCGCCGAGCGCTCGCTCGTGCCGGTGCTCCCGCCGGAGGATGTGTTCCCCTACTCGATCCGTGTCGTGTCGGAGATTCTCTCCTCCAACGGCTCGACCTCGATGGCCTCCATCTGCGGCGGCTGCCTCGCGCTCATGGATGCGGGCGTGCCTATCGTCGCGCCTGTCGCGGGAATCTCCTGCGGCCTGATGACCACCAACAAGCCCGACGGCTCCATCGACAAGTGGGTCACCATCACCGACATCCTCGGCGAGGAAGACCACTTCGGCGATATGGACTTCAAGCTCGCGGGCACGACCAAGGGCATCACCGGCTTCCAGCTCGACCTGAAGATCAACGGCCTGCCCTTCGAAATCGCGAAAACCGCGATCTACCAGGCACGCGACGCCCGTATCGAAATCCTCAAGACGATGCTCGCCGCGCTGCCCGCACCGCGCGCCGATCTCTCGGCCTTTGCCCCGCGCATCCAGACGATCCAGATCGACCCCGAAAAGATCGGCCTGCTCATCGGCCCGGGCGGCAAGACGATCCGCCGCATCGTCGAGACCACCGGCGCACAGGTAGACATCTCCGACGACGACTCCGGAAAGGTCTTCATCTACTCCAACAACGCCGAGGCGATGAACCGCGCCGTCCAGGAGATCGACTCGCTGTGCGGCGGCGGCTCGCAAATCGAAGTGGGCAAGATCTACACGGGCCGCGTGACCGGCACCAAGGACTTCGGCGCCTTCGTCGAGTGCATGCCCGGCAAGGAAGGGCTCGTGCACATCTCGGAGCTGGCGGACTTCCGCGTGCGCCGCACCGAGGACGTCGTCAAGGTCGGCGACTCGATCACCGTCAAGTGCATCGGCATCGACGAGCGCAGCAAAAAAGTGCGGCTCAGCCGCAAGGCCGCCCTCGCCGAAATCGAAGCGCAAAACCAGGCGGCCGGCGCGAATGACGCCGACGCAGCGGAGCCCGCAGCACCCGCGAGCGCCGAAGCTGACGCCGAAGAGGCCAAGCCCGAGTAAGCCGGTTAACGTATTCTTCCGGCACACACGCGTTCGCTGGCCCAGCCCGACCGCAGTGCCGGAAGACACACGCCCGCTCCTCACCGCGAGCCGCGACGGGAATTCCCGCCGCGGCTTTTTCGTACACGCTGCCCTAATCCAAAGCTCCACTCATTTTCAATGCGCTCGCGGTTTCTTGGTTTGGAGCCGCGATGAAAGTCAGCGGCGAAGGCGCAGGTGCAGTTGGTGCAGCGTAAATAGTCGTACGCACTGACGCAGGCCCGTTGACAGCGGGCGGGGGCTCGCGCGGACTGGGCCCCTTTCGCTTTTTCGAGTCCAAGCGCACACCCGCTCACGCCACTTTTTCCAATACCGCCTGTCCACTCCGTCATGATTGATGCCGTTAAGCACCTGATCGACTTCATCCTCCATATCGACGTCCACCTGAAGGAAATCGTAGAGCAGTACGGAACGGGCACCTACGCGGTTTTGGCGCTGATCGTTTTTGCGGAAACGGGCTTGGTGGTGACGCCTTTCCTGCCGGGCGATTCGCTGCTCTTCGCAGCCGGGGCGCTCGCCTCCCCAGTTGAAAGCCAGCTCAACGTGCACTTGCTCGCGCTGCTGCTGTGGGCCTGCGCGGTCGCCGGTGACAGCGCCAACTACTGGATCGGCGCAAAGATCGGCCCGGCGGTTTTCAAGCGCGAGGACTCGATTTTTCTGCGCAAAAAACACCTTGAGCGCGCCCATGCGTTTTTCGAGCGCTACGGCGGCCGCGCAATCATCCTCGCACGTTTCGTGCCCATCGTCCGCACCTTCATCCCCTTCGTCGCCGGTGTCGGGCAGATGAGCTACCGGCACTTCATGGCGTACAACGTGATCGGCGGTTTCGCGTGGGTGTACTTCTTCACCTACGCAGGATTTCTCTTCGGCTCACAGCCGTTCATTCAGCGCAACTTCAAACTGGTGATCCTCGCAATCATCGTGCTGTCGGTCATCCCGATGGTGGTGGAGGCTTGCCAGGCATGGCGCCGCGCGCGCCGCGAAAAAGCAGCCGCAATCTGAAGCAACGAAGGCAACTCCACTGCGCGTGAGAGGCGGCCCTACGCGGGCAGCGGCAGGCGGTGCCTGCACCCATTTACTGTGCGGTTTGCTTGGCGGGCGTTCCGCCCGCCAAGCAAACCGCACAGTAAGAGGATACCCGACCTCCGGTCGGGCGGTCGTTGACCGATTTTATGGGCGCGGCCTTGTTGGGCCGCGCTAGAACCGCGTTTACCGGTTAACCAACGAAAATCGCCCAAATGGGTTTCCACTCCATCCGCGATTCAGGCTTCCTCTCCTGTCGCGAAGCGACAGGGGAAGGTCCT
>NZ_LSZQ01000041.1 GCF_001580015.1 Cephaloticoccus primus | reverse complement strand
ATTTTGTTCGGGCGCAAAGCGCACGGGCAAAATCGCAAATTCAATGGCACGTGGCGCCACGCCACCGCTGCCCGCGTAGGGCAACTAGCTCCCGCTCCCCACGCGTAGTGGAGGCTTCAGGCCTCCTCACAGCGGGAAGAAGAGCGGCACGAGCAGCACGCAGACGGCGAGGACGACGGCCGAGAAGGGCAGCCCCACTTTCACAAAGTCGATGAAGCGGTAACCGCCCGGGCCGAGTACCAGCATGTTCACGGGCGAGGCTACCGGCGTGCTAAATGCGGTCGATGCGGCGAGCGCCACCGTGATGGCAAAGGGCAGCGGCGAAGCGTCCATCCGCGTGGCCAGTGTCACCGCGATTGGTGCCATGAGGACAGCGGTCGCGGTATTGGAGATGAAGAGCGTAATCAGCATCGTGACCACGAAGAGGCCGCCGAGTAGCACGCGCGGCCCGGCTTCGCCCAGCGCGTTGACGAGCCCGTTAACCGCCATGTCCACCCCGCCGGTGCGCTCCAGCGCCAGCGCAAAAGGGATCATGCCCGCGATCAGCACGAGGCTCGGCCAGTGGATGGATTTGTAGGCACTGCTCAGGTCAATGCAGCGGAAGGCCCCCATCAGCAGGCAGGCGATCAGCGCAGCGATCACGTTGGGCACCAGCCCCGAGACCATCAGGCCGACCATGATGCCGAGGCTCAGCAGCGCATAGGGCGCGCGGCTCAGCGCGGGCGCGACCGCGGCGCTCTCTGCGGGCAGCGTCAATACGAGGAAGTCTTCCAGCCGGCGTTGCAGGCGGCGAATGGCTTTCCACGAACCGACGACGAGCAGCGTATCGCCTGCGCGAAAACGCTGGTCGAGGGCGAAGCTGCCGAGTGGTTGGCGGTTGCGGCGCACGGCGACCACATTGAGCCCGTAGCGACGGCGCAGCGCGGCTTCGGGCACGTTTTTCCCGATCAGCGCAGAGTCTGGCGGCAAGAGCACCTCGGCCATGCCGATCTCGCGCGACTCGTCGGTAAAATACCCCTCCGGCATATCCAGCATCTCCAGTGACATTACTTGGCAAAGCCGCCGCAGCTCCGCGCCCGCGCGAAACAGATCGATCAGGAGCACATCGCCCTCGCGCAGCTCCAGGCCGGAATTGGGCTCGCACAGCTCGTCGCTGAGGCGACCGCGCCGCTCCACCGCGACGACATTGGCGCCGAACTCCTGCCGCAGCGTGAGCTCGCGCAGTTTCAGGCCAACCAAGGGCGAGTGGATTTTTAACCGCAAACGATGTGCACGCCCCTCCAACCCGTATTCGCGGATGAAGTCGTCAAGCCGCTTGGCCGGACCGCGCGGAACGGCGGAGCCAGTGCCGCTGCTGCCGCCTGATGACGATGCCTCGGCGTGTTTCTCACCGGCAAGCCAGTGGCGCGCCACGAGCATGTAGCCCAGGCCGAGCGCGAGGACCACGAGCCCAATCGGCGTGTAGCTAAAGAAGCTCAGGCCCTCGTGCCCCTCGCGCCGCAGTGCGCTGTCGACCATCATGTTGGGCGGAGTCGAAACGAGCGTCATCATGCCGCTGATCAATCCCGAGAAGGACAGCGTCATCATGAAACGCCCGGGCGCCACACCCATACGCGACGCGCAGCTCAGCACCACCGGGATGAAAATCGCGACGATCCCCGTCGAGCTGATCACGCTGCCCAGCGCGGCCACCGCGAGCATCAGCAGCGCGAGGAGCCGGGTCTCGCTATTACCCGCGCGCCGGAGCAGCCAGTCGCCCACGCGGTAGCTGATCCCCGTGCGCGAGAGCCCCTCGCCTACAATGAAGAGCGCGCCGATCAGCACCACGTTTGAGTCGCTAAAGCCCAGCAGCGCCTCCTGCACGCTCATGATCCCCAGCAGGGGCAGTAGCACGATCACGCAAAGTGCGACGACATCCATCCGCGGCTTGTTCACGATAAACAAGCCCACGCAGGCGCACAGCAACACGAGGACCAAGAGCAGTTCGGTGTTCATGTGAATAGGTAACGAAGGTTCCGCGCCCGGATGCCTCCCCCCTCGCAGAGATAGCGGTGTGATGGAGGCACCGGGCGGCACGGCGAGGCTTCTGCGTGCGCGCCAGCCAGCGCAACGGCGCTGCGCCACCCGCTCGCCGAAATTAGGAATGCTCCACAACCTGCGAGACGCACCTACTAACCGCGTCACAACGGAAACAGCAGCGGGATCAGCACCACGCAGAGCAGCATCACCAGTAGCGCAAAGGGCAGCCCCGTTTTCACAAAATCGGTAAACCGGTATTGGCCTGGCCCGAGCACCAGCATGTTTACCGGCGAGGACACGGGCGTGATGAATGCCGTCGAAGCCGCCAGCGCGACCGTCATTGCAAAAGGCAGTGGCGACAGGCCCATGCGCTCCGCCAGGCTCACCGCGATCGGCGCCATCAAGACAGCCGTTGCCGTGTTCGAAATAAAAAGTCCCGTCACCATCGTCAGCCCGAAGAGTCCGCCCAGCAGTACGCGCGGAGCCGCATTCCCCGCGATGCCGAGCAAGCCATTTACCGCGAGATCAACCCCACCCGTCCGCTCCAGCGCCATCGCAAAGGGAATCATCCCTGCGATCAGCACGAGGCTCTGCCAGTGAATCGCCCGGTAGGCCGCCGCCAGATCGATGCAGCGAAACGCGCCCATCACAAAGCACGCCGCGAGCGCCGCCACGACGTTGGGCACGATGCCCGTCACCATCAGCACGATCATGAGCCCGAGGCTCAGCAGCGCGTAGGGTTCGCGAGAGAGTGCGGGCGCGACCTCATCCACCTCCGCAGGCAGCGTCAGCACCACGAAGTCCTCAATCTGCGGCTGCAATTGGCGAATCGCCTTCCACGGGCCGATCACGAGCAGCGTATCGCCCACGCGCAGTCGCTCTTCGAGCAGTTCGGTGCTGCCACCGACAACGGGCTCACGGTCGCGCCGCCGCCCGATCACGTTGAGCCCGTGCTTTCGGCGAAAGCCAACGCCAAGCACGCTCTTCCCCACCAGCCGCGAGCCCGGCGGCAGGAGCACCTCGGCCATGCCAATCGCCCTCGATTGATCCGAGAAATAGCCCTCCGGCAGCGGTAGCGCCTCCAGGCCCTTTTCCGCGCAAAGCACGTCTGCGCGCCCCTCCCGCCCCGTCGTACCCGCAGCCTCACTCGCGAGGTCGATCAGCAACACATCCCCCGCGCGCAGCTCGATCCCCGCGTTGGGCGGGAGCACCTCATCGCTGAAACGCCCGCGCCGCTCAATCGCCACAACGTTGGCCTGATAATCGCGGCGCAGCGTGAGCTCGCGCAACTTCACCCCGACCAGCGGGGAGTCCGTGCGCAGCCGCAGCCGATGCTCGCGCCCCGCCAGCTCGTAGGCGCTCACGAAGTCGCGCATCCGCCGCCGCGTGCCCATCCCCGGGCCCGAGCGCGCCGCATTTTTCACGCCAGTCTTCGCCAGCCAACGGCGCGCGAGCAGCATGTAGCCGATCCCCAGTGCGAGGATGATCGCACCCAGCGGCGTGAAACTGAAGAAGCCGAGCCCCGCGTGCCCTTCGCGCCGCAACGCGCTATCGACCAGAAGATTTGGCGGCGTGGCGACGAGCGTCAGCATGCCGCTGATCAGCCCCGCAAATGCCAGCGGCATCATCAGTCGCCCCGGCTGCACACCGAGCCGCACCGAGATCCCGAGGACGACCGGGATAAAAATCGCCACCACTCCCGTCGAGCTCATCACCGAGCCCAGCGCCGCGACGCTCAGCATGAGCAGCACCAGCAGGCGCGTTTCGCTGTTACCCGCGCGCTTCAATAGCCAGTCGCCCAGCCGATAACTCACGCCCGTGCGCACCAGCCCTTCGCCCACGACGAAGAGCGCCGCGATCAAGATCACATTCGGATCACTAAAGCCCGCCAGCGCCTCCTGCATGTTCAGTACCCCCGTCAACGGCAGCGCCGCAATCACCAGCAGCGCCACCACATCCATCCGCGGCCGCCCCCAAATAAAAAGGCCCACGCAGCCAAGCAGCAGCGCAAGGACGAGAAGTAAATCGGTGCTCATCATGGAACTGGGAACGGCAGAGCCGCCCACCCCATCCACTCACAGCACCCACGCTACTTCCAGTAAAAGGAGCCCGAAACCCGAAGCCCCCCACTGCGCGTGGAGCGGTGGCGCAGACACTTTTATTTTGCGAGCCGCTCGTTGGCGGCTCGTCAGTGTCGCCTGCCATTTTCTGTGCGGTTCGTTTGGCGGAGAGTTGCCCCGTCAACTTTTCCGCCGCGCTCAAATGGTTTTCCGATCCATCCGCACTGGGAGCGTCTCCCCCTGTCGCAACGCGACAGGGAGGGATCGTTAAATTTGCGATTTTGTTCGGGCGCAAAGCGCACGGGCAAAATTGCAAATTAAATGGAAGTGGCGACCCGCCACCGCCCCCCGCGCAGGGCGATCATTACCGCTGTGTACCCACAGGCTACGAGGCGAGCTCGGCTTCCGCGAGGGGAACTTCATCCGGGGCTTCGTTGCGGCTGACGAGCACGGCGCATACGAGATCACCGGTCACGTTCAGGCAACTGCGGCACATATCGAGCAGCCGGTCGATCCCGAGGATGATCGCGATACTCTCGCCCGGGATGCCGAGCGTCACGAGCACGCCCACTACCAGTGGCAGCGAGCCCCCGGGCACGCCGGCAGTGCCCAGCCCGGTCATGATGCACATAAAGGTGACGACGATTTGCTGTGCGAGCGTGAGCTCCACGCCAAACACCTGTGCGAGGAAGAGCACCGTCACCCCCTCATACAGCGCGGTGCCATTCTGGTTCGCGCTGGCTCCCACCGTCAGCACGAAGCGGCTGATCCGGCTCGGCAGCTTCAGGTTTTCCTCACCCACGCGCAACGAGACGGGCAGCGTGGCATTACTCGACGAGGTGCTGAACGCCGTGAGCATGACCTCCTTTATCCGGCTAAAAAACAGCCGCGGCGAGTACCCGCCCACGAACTTCAGAAAGAGGCTGTACACGACGAATTGCTGAAACGCCAGACCCGCGATCACGACGCCCATGTAAAACCCGAGGCTCTTCACCATCTCGATCCCCAGCGTCTCCGCCATCACGAAGCCCAGGCAGGTCACGCCCATCGGGGCCAGCCTCATGGCAAAGTGGATCACCCGCATGCACACCTCGAAGGTGCCCTGAAGCACCGAGATCAGCCCCGCTGACTTTTCGCGCGGCACGAGAGCTAGCGCCACGCCGAAGAACAGGCTGAAGACCATGACCGACATCAGCCCGCCACCCGTGTAGTTGGGCGCGAAGGCATTGACCGCCTCGGCCAGCGGATTCTGCGGGATCAGGTTGAGCAAGGTATCGGCCAAGGGCGGCGCATCGGGACTCGACAGGTGCACCGTATGCGCCTCCGCATCCGCGCCGTAGCGCGCCAGCAGCTCGTGCCGCGTCTCCTCGCCCAAGTGCTGGCCCGGCTTTAGCACGTCCACAAACGTGATCCCCACAAAGACACTCGTCCCCGAGAGCAGCAGCGTAAACCACAGCGAGCGCAGCCCCACGCGCCCCAGTTTCCGCACGTCGCCCATCTCGGCTACGCCCAGCACAATCGCCGAAAAAATCAGCGGCACCACGATCATGAAAATGATCCGGATAAACAGCCGCCCGAGCGGCTGGATGAGCTGCGTCACCCACAAGTCGAGCCTCGCCTGCCCCGCCGCGCTATCCACCCAATGCCCCGCCGCCAAGCCGAGGAGTATTCCGAAAACTAGACCACTCAGAATTTGGTTAGCCAGCGGCCAACGCCAGAACTTCAGTTTCTGCCCCATGCCCCGAAACTTGGGGAATCGCCCCGCCTATTAGAAACAAAATTATGAGGATTAGCGGCATGTATTACCGCTATCATGACCAAGGTCGGCGCAGCATTCGAGCAGCCTGCTTTCGGTACGGGTGACGCGAAGAGTGTGCACTACGCGTGCGGCGGTGGCGGGGCGCCACTCCCATTCAATTTGCGATTTTGCCCGTGCGCTGCGCGCCCGAACAAAATCGCAAATTTGTCTCCCTGTCGCGTTGCGACAGGAAAATGCACCAAAGCGCGAATGGGGCGTAAACCCATTGGGGCGGATTTTTTTGGTTTACAGGTTAAGCCGCCCTTTGGTCGGACATTTTCAACTGTACCGCTTGCGAGTTGTGCGGAACGCACGGCTCGCAAGCGGTACAGTAAATGGCACGTGGCGCCCCGCCACCGCCCCGCGCGCAGCGGGTCAGGAACCCGTTTACGGGCGGCGCACTCGTTGGCCGCGCGTCCTTAGGCGACCAGTGTCTGCGCGGCCTCGGGCGTCAGTGGCGCGAAGCGCTCGCAAGTCGTCGACATCTCCACGGCGCGGCCTTCTTCGCCAGCGCGCAAGATGCCCGTCATGATGTCGATGACATGCAGCGCGAACTCGCCGTTACAGCGGTGCGGGCGGCCTTCGAGGATTCCCAGCGCCATGTCTGCGAGTCCTGCGCTGCGGTAGTTTGCCCCGCCCTTTTCATCGGGCCCGAGCGGGTGCTCCCACTGCTCGACCGGTGCGGCCTGGCCCCTCGACTTCGCCACGCGCACTGGCCCCGCAAAGCCATTCGGATCGGGAACGTAGATCGTGCCTCCCGTGCCGTAGAGCGCCATGTGCGCGTTTTCCTGCTGTTTGACGTCGAAGCTCGTGATCAGCGTCACGACCGCACCCGATGCAAACTCCAGCACGCCGTGGATATTCGTCGGCGTCTCCACGGTGATGACCGTCCCCTTCTTCGGCTCGGAGGTGATCGTGCGCGTGGGCGTGGCCGAGGAAGTAAAGCCCGTCACCCGCTTCACCGGGCCGAGCAGTTGCACGAGGTTCGACACATAGTACGGGCCCATATCGAGAAGCGGGCCGCCGCCCTTCTTGTAGTAAAACTCGGGATTCGGGTGCCACGACTCGTGCCCACTTCCCATCATCGTGCAAAGCCCGGAAGTGATTCGGCCGACCTCGCCCTGATCAATCAAATGCCGCGCATATTGGTGCGAGCTACCGAGGATGGTGTCGGGCGCGGAACCGATCCGCAGCCCCTTTTCCGCAGCGAGAGCGGCGAGCTGTTTCCCCTCACCCAGATCGAGCACGTAAGGCTTCTCGGCGTAGACGTGCTTTCCCGCTTCGAGCGCGCGACGCGCCACCTCGTAGTGCGCCGCCGGAATCGTGAGATTCAAAATGATGTCGATATCCGGATCGGCGATCAGCGCCTCGGGCGTTAGCGCGGGGACATCGTACTCCTTTCCGCGGGCTTCGGCCGCGGCGGCAACGACATCGGCCACCGCAGCGATTTTGATTCCGCGAAAACGCGGGGATAAATTCAGATAAGCCGCGGAGATGTTTCCACAGCCCATCACTCCGACATTCAATGCTTTGGTCATAACTACAGGGGGGTTAAAAAAAACTGCGCGCGGAGGCGATAGAACCCGCGCCCCGCCGTCCAGACCCGATTACGTGAATTTACGCCAAAAGCATGAATGCGAGGGGCCGTTCATCCCTCCACTACGCGTGGGGCGGCAGGCGGTGCCTGCTCCCATTTACTGTGCGGTTTGCGTGCTGTGCGTTCCGCACAACAGCAAACCGCACAGTAGAAAGGCCCCGACCATTAATCGCGGTCGTTGACCGATTTTATGGGCGCGGCCTCGTTGGGCCGCGCTAGAACTGCGTTTACCGGTTAACCGACGAAAATCGCCCCAATGGGTATGCGCTCCATCCGCATTTGATGCTCCCTTCCCAGTCGCAACGCGACTGGGGGAAGTCCCGTTCAATTTGGGAATCGGCTCTGGCGCTCCGCGCCGGAGCCGATTCCCAAATTCAATGGCACGTGGCGCCACGCCACCGCCCCACGCGGGGTCAGAGACCCTTTCATTTGGCGGCGCACTCGTTGGTGCGCCGTCGGCTTCGACTCTCCTTTTTTGCGAGCCGTTCGCTGGCGGCTCGTCAAACAAACGTGGGCCTCACGCGCACTAGAGCGCGGGATCGGTGATGCCGATGTGCAGCTCCTTGAGTTGCTTGGGCGTAACGGGAGTGGGGCTCTGGGCCATGAGGTCTTGACCGCGCTGCGTTTTGGGAAAGGCGATGACGTCGCGGATGCTTTGCGTGCCGCACAGCAGCGCCACGATGCGGTCGAGCCCGAAGGCAATGCCGCCGTGGGGCGGGGCGCCGTAAGTGAGGGCTTTGAGCATGTAGCCGAAGCGGCTTTCAACGACGTCGGCCGGGATTTTGAGGACGTCCTCAAAAACCTGTTTTTGCAGCGCGGGCTGGTGGATCCGGATCGAGCCACCGCCGAGCTCCACGCCGTTGAGGACAATGTCGTAGTGCTGACCGCGAACCGCGCGCGGGTCGCTTTCGAGCAGGCCCGCGTCCTCCGGCACAGGCGCGGTAAAGGGGTGGTGCGTGGCCGCGTAGCCGCCGCGCTCTTCGTCGTAAGTCATGAGCGGGAAATCGACGACCCAGAGGAAACGCCAATCGTCGTCGCGCAGAGTGAGCTTGCCGCGTTTGATGAGGAGCTGCGCAGCGTCGAGCCGCACGCGACCGAGGATGGCGCAGGCGCGCTCCCACTCCGCAGCGGCGAAGAAAACGATGTCGCCGTCTTCGAGGGCGAGGCGGGTGGCGAGCTCGGCGCGCTCGCCCTCGCTAAGGAATTTCACGATGGGCGACTTCCACTCGCCGCCTTCGACCTTGATGAAGGCGAGCCCTTTTGCGCCGAGTGCCTTGGCGGCGTCTTCGAGCGACTTGAGCTCGCCCTGGGTGATGTCGGCGAGGCCCTTGACGTTGATCGCCTTGATGGCGCCGCCGCTGGCAGCGGTCGCGGCGAAGACCTTGAAGTCGCTGGTTTTGAACAGCGCGGTGAAGTCGGCGAGCTCCAGGCCGAAGCGGGTGTCGGGCTTGTCGCTGCCGTAGCGGTTCATCGCATCGATGAAGGGCAGGCGCGGGAAGGGCGTCGGGATGTCGGTGCCGAGGACTTCGCGCCAGACCTTCTTCAGCATGCCCTCGAAGAGCGCGTAAATGTCTTCGCGGGTGACGAAGGAGGCTTCGACATCGACCTGGGTGAACTCCATCTGGCGGTCGGCGCGCAGGTCTTCGTCGCGGAAGCAGCGCGCGATCTGGAAGTACTTTTCCACGCCAGCGACCATGAGGATTTGCTTAAACTGCTGGGGCGACTGCGAGAGCGCGTAGAACTGGCCGGGGTGGATGCGCGAGGGGACCAGGTACTCGCGGGCGCCCTCGGGCGTGCTCTTGAAAAGTGCTGGGGTCTCCACCTCGATAAACTCCTGGGAGTCGAAGTAGTCGCGGATCGCCTTGGTGGTGCGGTGCCGGACTTCGAGGTTTTTGCGCATCTTGGGGCGGCGCAGATCGAGGTAGCGGTAGGTGAGGCGCAGGTCCTCGTTGACGCGGTCGCCGCCAACGTCGTCGAGCGGAAATGGCGGCGTGTCGGAGAGGTTGAGGAGCTCCAGCGCGGTGGCGTTTATCTCAACCTCGCCGGTGGGCAGCGAAGCGTTGGCCGTGCCTTCGGGGCGGGGCGCGACGGTGCCGGAGATCGCAATGACGGACTCGGGCTTGAGCTGCGCGGCGGCCGCACCGAGCGCGGCGTCATCCTGCGGGTCGAACTTGACCTGGGTGATGCCTTTGCGGTCGCGCAGGTCGATAAAGAGGATTCCGCCATGATCGCGGATGCTGTCCACCCAACCCGCGAGCGAGACGCTCGCGCCGAGGTCAGATTTGGTGAGTTGGCCACAGTGATGAGTGCGCTTCATAGCTTCGATAAAAAGGGGGCGACTCCAATCGACCGCGCGAAGTGCCCGCGAGGTAAATTTTGCAAAAGCCGCGACAATAAACACTGGCAGGGGTCATTATTTCTCCTAACGCTCGCGCGTTAGCGCACAGCACCCATGCACAATATTGACCTTATTCTCACGCTCACTGGGGGATTTGTGGCCGCCCTGACCTTCGGCTACATCACCCAGCGAATCGGGATTTCCCCAATCATCGGTTACCTGCTGGCGGGCATCGTCGTGAGTCCGCACACCCCGGGTTTTAATGCCGATCCAGAGCTGGCCGAGCAACTGGCGGAGATCGGCGTGATCCTGCTGATGTTTGGCGTGGGGCTCCAGTTTCACTTCAAGGAGCTGCTCGCAGTGAAGCGGATCGCCGTGCCGGGCGCGATCGTGCAAAGCCTCACGGCGACTGCACTGAGCGCGGTCATCCTGCATTGGCTGGGCTGGGGCTGGCCAGCGGGCATCGTCTTCGGGCTGGCGGTCTCGGTGGCGAGCACAGTCGTGCTCATCCGCGTCCTCGCCGACAACGGCGACCTGCATACGGTGACGGGCCACATCTCGGTCGGCTGGCTGGTGATGGAGGACTTGTTCACGATCTTCGTCCTCGTGCTGCTGCCCGCGATTTTTGGCGCGGCGGCGACGGGCGGCGAGCTCGCGCTCGGCTTGGGCGAAGTCTCAAAAGCGACGGGCTGGGCCACGCTGAAAATCGGCGCACTCGTGGCGTTTACCTTTATCGTAGGCGGCTGGGTAATCCCGCGCCTGCTCACCGCGATTGCGAAGACCGGCTCGCGCGAACTGTTCACGCTGGCCGTGCTCGCCATCGCGCTGGGGATCGCGGTCGGCTCCGCAAAAGTCTTCGGCGTGTCGATGGCTCTGGGCGCCTTCCTCGCCGGCATGGTCGTTGGCCGCTCCGACTTCAGCTTGCGCGCGGCGACCGAAGCGCTGCCGATGCGCGACGCCTTCGCCGTGCTGTTCTTCGTCTCCGTGGGGATGCTCTTTGACTGGAGCAGCCTGCTGGAAAACCCGCTGCTGGTCATCGCCACGATGGTCGTGATCCTGATCGGCAAGCCCGCTGCGGCACTCGCCATCGTCATCCTCATGCGCTACCCGCTGCGCGTCGCGCTCTCGGTCTCCATCGTACTCGCACAGATCGGCGAGTTCTCATTCATCCTCGCGACGATGAGCCGCCAGCTCAACATCATCCCCGAGAGTGCCACCAACACACTCGTCGCCTCGGCCATCCTGTCGATCACGCTCAACCCCCTCACCTACCGCCTCATCCCGCGCATCGAACGCGGCACCGAGCGACTCTTCCCCTGGTTTGTGCGCTGGGTAAATAGACGCGCTTCGGGCGGCCTGGCGGGCGAGGCGGCGGCGGCGCACCCGGTTAACAGCGACAAGCAACGCGCGATCGTCGTGGGCTACGGCCCCGTCGGCCAAATCGTGGCGCGGCTCCTGCGCGAAAACGAATTCGACCTCACCATCGTCGAGCTAAACGTCGATACCGTGCAGCGGCTGAAAGCCGAAGGCGTGCCCGTAGTTTATGGCGACGCGACCCGCATCGATACCCTGATGCAAGCGGGAGTCCCCGACGCAAAGGCCCTTGTCCTCAGCGCATCGAGCATCAAAGACGGCCGCGAAGTCGTCCGCCAGGTGCGCGAGCTCAACCCCGACATCCGCATCCTCGCCCGCACCGCCTACCTGCGCGAACTCGAAGCCCTGCGCGACGTCGGCGCCGACGGCATCTTCTCCGGCGAAGGCGAAGTCGCTCTCGCCATCACCGAACACATCCTGCGCGACTTTGGCGCGACGCCCGAGCAAATCGACCGCGAACGCGAACGCGTCCACCGCGAACTCTTCCCCGCCCAAAAAACAAAGTGAGGGGACAAGCCCGCCGTCGCGCTGCGCCACACACACGCAGCGCGACAGCGGGAAGCCCTTGCCTTGAGCCGAGGGCAGCGAGGGCGCAGAAGACCTCACATGCGGAGGCCCACCTGGCTACCCTTCCTCTGGCAGCGAGGGTGGCAGGCCGTGAAGGGCTCCGTCGGCGGGGATGTCTTCGCCGCCCCAGATCCGCTCCCAAGTCGTCGGCGCGTGCGGATCGCTCCAGAATGGAGCTTCGGGTGGCAGGCCGAGCGGAAGTAAGGCCACGCTGCAAAGGTAGAGGCTGCCCGTGCAGATGTAGAACTCGGCGAGCGAGGGCTGATGTCCGGCAAGACCGAGCCGCAGCCAACCGTTTTCGTCAAAAGTGCCCGGCGCATCAAGCGTGCGCCGGATCGCACGAGTCAGCGCGGTGCGTGCCGCAGCAGGCGGCACCGAGTCCGGCAACTCACGCCGCAACGCGACGTCGGCCAGCGCTTGCAGTGCCCCGCAGCGATACACGATTGAGCGACCGATCGCGGGGAAACTCCCGTCCGGTGCGACCAAGCGCTCCTGTACGGCGGCGTAGCGGCGCGCGGCGACCTGCGCCTCTTTTTGAAACTGGCGCAGCGCATCACTTTCTTGGGCCGCCTCATCGAGTATCCCAAGCAACATGGGGTGGATCACGAAGGAGTTGTAGTAATCCCAGCGGTGTTCGGGCCCGTCGCCGTAGGTTCCGTCGCCGAGGTACCATTTTTTGAACTTTTCCAGCGCAGGTAAAATACGTGAGTCGTCGCGCGGCTCGCCTCCACGGGCGAGCGCGAGCTCCACGAAGGCCGCAAACAACTGCCAGTTATTTTCCCCGGGCTGCATATGGCGCGTCTCTTTGAGACGGGCAGTGAGGTTGGCCTGGACGCGCGGCTCCAGTTTCTCCCAAAGCTCGCGCGGCGCACGAAAGGTGGCCTGCGCGAGAAACGCAGCGTCCACGAGCGGCTGTCCGTCCGTCGAGAAGTTCATCTTGTCGGGCGAGTCCGGATCAGTCGCTGCATCAATCGCTCGCCGTGCTGCCACCGCGAGCCGACCGCGCAACTGCCCCTCAGGGGTGTCGTCTGGTCCGAGCTCCAACCAAGGCGAGAGCCCAACGAGGAGCCGCCCAAGCGCTTCGAGATGGGCAACTGGCGCGCGTGAGCGAGATGCCCTCGTCTCGACTGGCATCCGCAGCTTGAGCTCGCGCTTGTCGAGCGCATCAAAAATCGGCTGCGCAAGCCGGGTAGCCCATTCGCACCACTGGGCGCGCAGCGCAGGCGTATTGTCGTTTTGTTCGTACGGCGTGGCAGCCGTGTCGTCACTCGGGGTTGGGGAGCTCATTTTTGGGAAACCAAGTGGTCCAGTGAGGAAGGTACAGTTCTTAATAAAGCACGTTGCGCGAGATGAGGCGCTTGAGTGTGTCTTGCTCGTGTTGGAGCAGGCGTAGCGCTTCGGGGGCGAGGGTGTCGGCGTCGTAAACTTCGTGTCGCTCGGCGTAGGCGCGCAGAGCGATGGCCGCGGCACTGATCGCGGCTTTCGCGTTGTCGGTGTAGGGCGAAGAGGGCCGTATCGGCAGGTACGGGGCTTGCTCGATGTAGAGCGTGCCGGTGCGTTGCCCGCCGCAAAATGGATCCGGCTCGTGGTAAAAGGGCTCGGCCCAGTGCGCCTTGTAGGGAGAGATGATGGTTTCTTCGCGCCAGCGGGTCTCGGCGATTTCGGCCGAGGTGTAGAGCCGCTTCGCCACCTCCCAGCACTCTTCAATGTATGCGCTGCGTTTGTTGATGCCGATCATGGTGCCGCCGCGCACGCTGGTGCGCCGTCCGCCTTTTTCAAAAGCGGGCAAGGGCATGAGTTTGAGCTTTCCGGCGAGTTGCGGATTTTCGTTTTTCCAGGCCCCGAACAGCCAGTCCGGCAAGAGGCTGCCGACCATGTAGCCTTCGAGGTGTTGGCGGTGGCCCGCAGATTCACGGCTGACTTCCACGGCGACACGATCGGGGCCGGCCACCCAAGTGATGATCTTGGCAAGCGTCCACGCGTTGCGCTCGCTGGCAAAGACCGGGACGTCGTCTTCGTCAAAAATCTGTCCGTCGTTTTGGAGCAGCAGTACCACGATGTCGTGCATGGCGAGCTCCGAGATGTTGAGCAGGTAACGGTCGGGCCGTCCGTCGCCGTCGAGGTCAACCATAAGCGGGCGCATCACACGGAAGTAGTCGTCCCACGTTTCAATTTCGCTCACGTCGATCCCTGCCGCCTCGACCAGGTCGGCACGGTAGCCGAGCAGCACCGGATGCACATCGTGCGGCAGCCCGAAGATGCGGCCGCGCGAGGTCATCTGGGCAAAGGACGGCTCGTTAAATTGCGCGTAGAGCCCCTCGGCGTGCAGCCGGCCGGTGAGGTCGAGAAAACCGACTTGCTCGACCGGCCCGAGGAAAGCCTTTGGGTACAGTCCATCGTTGGGCTCCAGTATATCGGCCATCGGCACGCCGGAAAGAAAGCCTGCGAGCATGCGCCGCTCCATCGCCGAGTTGTTCAGGCTGCGCATCACAAAGGGTTTTTCGGGGTGCTCCTCGTTCCACCCGGAGATGAGTTTTTCGTAAACGCGAAGCGGCTTCGATGTGATGACCCAAAACTCGATTCCCTTGCGCTCATCGAAAGGGAGCAGCGCCACAATCACAGTACTCACCAGACAAATAACCAAAATGGTGAGAATCCCGACAGAGAAGAAACGCAGGATCCGGTTTAGAGCGAGGCTCAGATCTTTAAAAGAATACATGGCGAGGGGAAGAGAGACAGGCCGCGCGCACGACGGCGGCGAGCGTACCGAGAGAGGGAGCGTTACGCAGGGTCTGTGGCACAGGCGACATCAGTTTGGCAACGGCAGCACGCTGTATTTATTCGGCGAGACAGAAACGCGCCCCCCCACCCCAGACAACGCAGCAGCCTGAGGAATCCCTGCAAACAGCGCAGGCGGCAGCGCAGAGCGCTTACGCGGCAAGAGGCCGCACACGAGCGAGACCACCCAGCGAAAACCTGCACACGGGGCCCGGCGCAAACCCGTTAAAATACGAAGAGGTCTTGCGAGGTGGCGGTGGCCTCGCATTGGTCTGCGGCTCCTATGCCCCGGATACCTATTGAAGACAATTTCGACGATGTGATCAACAAGACCCAGCGCGGGCTGAAGATCAGCGACGAAGACCTCGCTGCGCGCGCCGAGATCACGGCCGAGCAGCTCGCTGCGGTAAAAAGTGGCAAGCCGCTCTACGGCGTCATCCGCCGCGTCGCGCGCCACCTCAACCTGAGCCCCGATGCGCTCGAAGTCCTGGCAAAAAAAGCATGGTATCCCGAGCAGCCCAACCTGCCGCGCGGCTTCGCCATGTTTAACACGCCGTACGAGGACATGTTTGTTAACGCCTACATGGTCTGGGACCCGCGCACGCGGCAGGCCGCTGCCTTCGATACCGGCTCCACTTGCGAGGGCATGCTCGACGTCATCCGCGACGAGCGGCTCGACCTGCGCTACATCCTGCTCACCCACACACATGGCGACCACATCGCCGACCTCGCGCGGCTCGCAGAGCTCAACCCGCGTGCCGAAATCTGGGCCAGCGAGCGCGAGCCGGTCGACCACCCGCGCGCGCAAACGTTTAAGGAAAACGCCCACTTCCACCTCGGTGAGCTCGCGATCAAAACGCTGCTCACCTGGGGGCACACGCCCGGGCAAACGAGCTTCTATGTCACCGGCCTGAGCTGGCCGCTGGTGATTGTCGGCGACTCGATCTTCTCGTGCTCGATGGGCGGCAGTCCCAACTTTTTTGGCAACCAACTGCACAACAACAAAGAAAAGCTGATGACGCTGCCCAAGGACACGGTGATCGCGCCCGGACACGGGCCGCTCACGACCGTCGGCCAAGAGAAAAAGTATAACCCCTTTTTCGCGCGCTAGAGCCGACCAAGGGCAGTCAACCACGGCGACACGCGCGCGCCGTTTGCAGCGCGATCATGCGCACAACGCGCACGCGCCTACACGCACAGCGTCGCCCTCCGCCCGCCCCGCGTTTGCCTCGCCCGTTTTCCCTCCGCAAAAATCCTTATCCCCCCCAAAACACACACACGCACTATGTCTGAAAAAATCGCCTTCGTCGGAGTAGGCCGCATGGGCGGCAACATGGCACGCCGCCTGCACGATTGCGGCTACACGATCAACGCCGTCTACGACCAGCACGGCAAAAATGCCGCGGCACTCGCCGCCGAGCTCGGCGCCCAACACGCCGCAACGCTCGCCGCTGTCACCGCCTCGGCGGACATCATCTTCACCGTCGTGACCGACGATGCTGCGCAGCTCGCGATTTTCGGCGAGAGCGGCGACTCGCTCCTCGGCAGTGAGGCGAAGGGCAAGCTCTTCATCAACTGCGCGACGATCACGCCAAAGACTCACGTGGAGGTGGAGCGCCGCGCTAAAAAAGTCGGCGCCACCACGCTCGAAGGCTGCATGGCCTCCTCCATCCCGCAGGCCCGCGAAGGCACGCTCTACCTCATGTGCGCGGGCCCCGAAGACGCGTTTGCCCGCGCGCGGCCCATCCTCGAAAAGCTCTCTTCCGCACTGCGCTACATTGGCCAGACCGGCCAGGCCGCCCAAGTAAAGGCGCTCGTCAACATGGTCATGAACATCAACACCGCCGGGCTTGCCGAGGGGCTCGGCCTGGGCCACGCGCTCGGGCTCGACCTCGATATGCTGCGCGAGGTTTTCGCGCAAACTGGCGCGAACTCCCAAGTGCTCAAAACCGATGGCGAAGACATGCAGAAGCGCGACCACGATTGCTACTTCTCCGCCGCTCACGCCGCCAAGGACAGCGGCATAGCCTGGACGCTCGGCGTCGAAGCAGGGCTGCCGCTGCCGCTCGCCTCGGCGACCAAACAGCAATACGAGCGCCTCGTCGCGCTGGGCTTGGGCGGCCTCGATAAATCCGGCGTGGCCGAAATCACCTTCAAAGACCGGCGCGGCTAAAATCGCACCGGGCACTGACCGCACTGCGCGCGCCCCGCGCACATAATGAAAGAGTCAAGGACACGGCCCAGCTAGGCCGTGCCCAATAAAGGAGTCGAAGACTTCTGCGCGTGGAGTGGTGGCGGGGCGCCACTGCCATCCAATTTGCGATTTTGCCCGTGCGCTGCGCGACCACTTCAAATCCGAAATTATAAAAGCCCTCTCCTGCCACAACGTGGCAGGAGATTAAGCGTTGGAGTAAAAGCGTGACGGATAACCCATTCGGGCAAGTTGGAGGGATAACGGGCAAACTCTGTTGCCCCTCAATCACTGGCCGATCCGGCAAGCCGCTCCACCCTCTTTGCGTGGCCCCACTCTGCCGCATTACGGCAGAGGTGAAGACTTCAAATTTGCGATTTCGTCTGGGCGCAAAGCACCCAGACGAAATCGCAAATTAAATGACAGCGGCAGCATGCCGTCGCTCCACGCGTAGTGGGAGATGTCAGGGCCGCGCGGTTTACTTGTACTTGGCGGGGAGTGTGCGGCCTTTTTTCGCGCTCTGGATGGCGAGGTCGATGATGTGGATCGGGCGGCGCGCCCACTCGGGCGTGATGATCAGCTTCTCGCCCTTGCTCAGGTGCGCGGCGACGTTTTCGTAATATTTATCCCAGAGCTCGGGTGGGTTTTTCGCCTCGGTGACCGTCGTTTTTTCGCCGTCCTTAACGATGAGTTTATGCGTGCCGTACTCCCACACGAAGGTGCCCTTGGTGCCGGTGACCTCGACCATCCCGGGCTTCAGGTGCGCATCGATCTGCGAAAGCGCGAGCGTAGCATGTACGCCGCTTTTGAAGCGCACGACCGCGCGGGCATCGTCCTCGATGGTGTCGGCCTTCCACTTCGATTTTTTGGCCCAGAAGCCGCTGCTGGAGTAGCCGCTCACTTCCACGATTTCAGAGTCGGCGAGCTGGAGGATGTATTCGAGGAAGTGCACGCCCCAGTCGTAGAGAAGCCCGCCGGAAATCGAGCGGCTGCCGCGCCACGCTTCGCTCGGCATGCCCCAGCCGCCGCTGCGCGCTTCCACGCGCACGAGGTCGCCGATCACGCCCGACTTCAGCACCTCGAGCGCGCGCATGATCGAGCCATCCCAGTGGCGGTTGTGAAAGGCGGAAAGCATGACTCCGGATTTCTTCGCAGCAACGATCATCGCGTCGCATTCCTTGGTGGTCAGCGCGAGTGGCTTCTCGCTCACCACGTGGCGGCCGGCGCGCAGGCACTGGAGCGCCAGCGGTGCATGCGTGTTGTGTGGAGTGACGAGGATGACCAGGCCCACCTCCGATTTTTTGAGCATCTCTCCCACGCTCGCGTAGGTTTCGATGCCTGGAAAATCCTGCGCCGCGACGGCGCGGCGCTCCTTGTCCGGCTCGACCACGGCGAGCGGCGTCATGCCGGCCAGTGCCACCGACTTGAGGTGCCGGTTCGCCATACTAAAAGAGCCGCCGTAACCGACGACTCCGACTTTGATATCCGAGGCTTTTTTAGCGGCCGCAGTTTTCATTTACTGTGTGGGGTTGAGGTATCGGGTGTGTGGGAGAGAAAGCGCACCTGGTTTCGCCGATTTTCCAAGGGAGCCCGCCGCCCCTATCGCCCTGCCTGCACACTCTCGCACGCCTCGAAGCGGGCACACCAAAGCAGCCGCAAAAAACAGAAGGGGCTTTGGAGGCGCGGGCCGGAATCGAACCGGCGCATAGAGCTTTTGCAGAGCTCGGCCTTACCACTTGGCTACCGCGCCTTTAGCTGAAGAAAACCAGGAAGGCTCGCACGCTGAGAAAAAGTCCACACGGCGCAAGGCCTTAAGTTTGCGAATTGCAAAGAAAGCGCGCGCACCTTGGCAAACATGCCCGCTTGTAATGCGCCCTCATCGTTGGGCACGCGGCCACCGGGAAACGGCGCGCGGCGCATTCAGTCGCTCCACCGCCGTCAAGGCCACTTGGGTAACCGGCCAGCCACCGGCCACTATCAGCCGCTACGGCGGGCTTGCTTCCCCTAATCCCGATATGGGACACCAGTCGCAGCGAATACGCTCAGAGCCCATTTACCCATTTTTCTAACAAACTGGGTGAAGAAGGCCCCTGCCCGCGCATCCTCGACCCCTCGTAGCAACACCGCTACAGCAAGCCTCCAGCCCGCCCGCCTCCCGATTTGTACTACCCCGATTCTGGAGGCGCGGCCTGCGAAATCCCATTACCCCCTACCCCACGCATGACGTCGATAGCCAAGCCGCCACCAAGCCTTCGCGAAAGGCTCTCACGCACCGTCTTTTCGCCCGGTGCGATCATCATCCTGATCATCGCCGCGATCAGCAGCACGGTCGTCGCGCTGATCCCCGCCAAGGAGCCCGAGGGCATCCCCTTTTGGGTCATGTCCACGCAGATCCACCGCGCCTACGTGCCGGTCGTCGCCGAGTGGAATCGCAAGCACCCCGAGAAACGCTTCGGCCTGCAACTCATCACCGACCGCGCGTTTGAGCGGCGGATGCTCTCGGGCTTTCTCAGTGGCACGCCGGTCGCGGACCTACTGGAGCTCAACACCGGCGTCGCGCCGAAAGCCTTCCTCGGCCCCGTTGACCAGGTCGGTTTCCTCGACCTCACCGACCGGCTCCACGAGGAGGGGCTCTACGAGCAGTTCAACGCGCCGTCCTTTGCGCCCTTCACCTCGCGCGGACGCATCTTTGGGCTGCCACGCAGCGTCCACCCCGTCCTGCTCGGCTACCGCAGCGATCTCGCCGAAGCCGCCGGCATCACCGAAGCGCAGATCCAGCAGATCGAGACCTGGGAAGACTACTTCCGCGTGATGCGCCCGCTCATGGCCGATCACAACGGCGACGGCCGCCCCGACCGCTACCTCATCTCCCTGTCCGAAAAAGACGGCGGCCTGATCGTCTCGCTGCTGCTACAAAACAACGGCCTGATTTTCGACGACGATGATCGGCCCGCCTTTGCCAGCATGCGCAATGCTCGCGCACTCGCCACGATCACGACCTGGCTGACTGGCCCCAACCGCACGGCAATCGACGTCCCGCTATTCACCGCAGCGGGCCACCGCCAGCGGCTCGACGGGATCGTCATCGGCACACCCGTGCCCAACTGGATGCTCGGCACCTGGAAAGTCGAAAACCCGCAACTCGCCGGAAAACTCAAACTCATGCCACTGCCCGCCTGGGAACGCGGCGGCCGGC
Source organism: Cephaloticoccus primus (assembly GCF_001580015.1). GTDB lineage: Bacteria > Verrucomicrobiota > Verrucomicrobiia > Opitutales > Opitutaceae > Cephaloticoccus > Cephaloticoccus primus. Next base: position 116,131 of record NZ_LSZQ01000041.1, on the reverse strand, counting down.
GCACCACCACGCTTGGCGGCACCATGATCGGCATCAACAAACGCGGCACACACATCGAGGAGGCTTGGGAAATGGCGAAATACCTCTACACCTCGCCCGAGCTCGCCGAAAAAAGCTTTCGGGAAAACTCGTTCCTCACACCGGTGAAGGCGCTCTGGAAGCTGCCGTTTTACGACGAGCCCGACCCATTTTGCGGAGGCCAGATCGTTGGCCGGATGTACATCGAGCAAGCCCCGCACGTGCCGCGGGATCCCTCCTCACCCTACATGGGCGTCGCCAGCCAGTTTATCGCCAGCGCGACGATGGCCCTGCGCGACTACGCCGAGCGCCACGGCATCTACGATGCCGACGCACTGGCCCCCGAAGCCCTGCGCCTGCTCACGGAGGCCCAAGCCGCCCTCAACAAACAAATCTCTCGCAACGTCCTGTTCACCGAAACCGCCGCGAACTGAATAGACGGCGGTTATCCAGAGTGCACCGCATGCTGACCGGCATCCGCGTGCATAAGGCGCGCGAGCTATTGGGCGCAGGGCTGCCCACATCACTCGTCGCCTACAAGATCGGCTACCGACATCCTCTCCAGCTTCAGCACCGCCTTCGCCCGTCACTACGGCAGGCCGCCAAAGCCCATAGTGCCCGCTGGCAGGGCCGATAGTGGGCTAGTCGCGCGACTGCCAGTCTTCGACAGACAGTCCGGGCACACGCCGAAACTCGCGCACGTTACCCGTCACCACTCCCGCGCCCAATGCCAGTGCGTAGCCCAGCATATACCGGTCAAGCGGGCCTGGCTGCCTCGAAGCTGCGGCTTGGGTTGATTTCAGCGGATAATCTGCGTGGCTCGGCTCAGGCTGAAATCAGCAAGCCAATATCCCATACGCTTCAGCAAGCTGGTGTCGCGCGCGCTTCGGCAATGCAGGGAAAGCGCAGAAAACGAGGCGGATGTGCATAGGAGCGTGGAGAGGTATTTATGTAAGTATTTATCGCATAGTCAGGTGCGTAAATTTTCGGAGTGACTTGGGGGCATTTTTCTGTCGCGGGAAATGGGGCGAAGCGCTGGGCTTTCCTTACCCCGATTACCCCACAGTGAAAACCTCACCCAGCCCTTTTGCGGCCTCATACTCTGAGGATTCCCCAAGCACTCCAAACGCTCCAGCTCCCTTAACTCCGGCGCGCAACGGAGGGAGCCGCCTCTCCAGTCTCAAACTCCTGTCGCCCGGGATATTCGTGATCCTCGGGCTGGCGCTCGCCAGTACGGCACTCGTTGTGCTGCTGCCGACGAAAAAGGCTGAGGGCATCCCCTTCTGGCTCACGGCGTATCGGCACTACGAAGCCTACTTGCCCAAAATCGCAGCGTGGAATGCACGCCATCCGGACAAGCAGGTCGCGGCCTCACTGCTGCACACCCGCGCGTTTGAGCGGCGGATGCTCTCGGGCTTTTTATCGGAAACCCCGCTCGCCGATTTGCTCGAATCCGACGTGAGCGTCATCCCGCGCGCCTTCCTCGGCCCGCCCGAGCAGATCGGCTTCCTCGACCTCACCGAGCGGCTCCACGCCGAGGGGATTTACGAGCAGTTTAACGAGCCGTCCTTTTCGTTTTTCACCTCGCGCGGGCGCATCTACGGACTGCCGCACGACGTGCACCCCGCGCTGCTCTGCTATCGCGCCGACATTGTCGAGGCCGCGGGGATCGACGTTTCCCAGATCGAGACTTGGGAGGACTACTTCCGCGTGATGCAGCCCTTGATCCAGGACCTCGACGGCGACGGGCGCCCCGACCGCTACCTGCTGGAGTTCTCCGAGTACCACACTTCGGAGATCATCATGCTGCTGCTGCAAAACGACGGCGTCCTCTTCGACGAAAACGACTGGCCCATCTTTGCCAACGAGCGCAACGCCTTCACGCTGGCCACGCTCACGACCTGGGTCACCGGCCCGCGGCGCGTCACCGCCAACACCAGTGGGCTCGGCGCGCACCGCCAGCGGCTCGCAGGGCTCGTCGTCGGCGTCATCATGCCCGACTGGATGCTCGGCTACTGGAAGGTCGAGAACCCGCAGATCGGCGGAAAGATCAAACTCATGCCGCTGCCCGCCTGGGAGCCCGGCGGGCGGCGCACCACCGTGCGCGGCGGCACCATGATCGGCATCAACAAGAAGAGCCCGCACATCGAGACCTGCTGGGAGGTCATGAAGTACCTCTACACCTCTATCGAAGTCGCCGAGCAAACCTACCGCGACAGCTCGATCATCTCGCCCGTCAAGGCGCTTTGGGACGCGCCTTTTTACGATGAGCCTGATCCCTTCGTGTGTGGCCAGCCCAGTGGCCGCCTCTACATTGAGCAAGCGCCGCACGTCCCCCACCGCCCTTCCTCGCCCTACAACCCCGTCGCCGAGGACTACATCGGCAGCGTCGCCATGGCCCTGCGCGACTACGCCGATGAGCACCGAATCTACGACGTGCCCCGCCTCCAGACCGAAGCCCTGCGCCTGCTGAACGAAGCGCAGGACGGCCTCCGCAAACTGATTTCGCGAAACGTATTTCTCACCGAGCAGCGCCAGCAGCCCTGAGCTGCGCCCCCTGCGCCCCCCGCGCAACTTGCGCTTCCCCAGCGGCGCGCATGTTGCCTCCTCTGCGGCCACCTCACCTCGCACGCGCCGCGTCGCAGCACGAATCCAGCGGATACGAAAAACTCCCAGCGCACGCCCGCCGCCGTAGTGAAAGCCCCCAGCGGGCCGCCTTTGCCAACCGCCCGCGCCACCCCACGTGATGTTTTGTAAAGCCGACCGGAAAACCCCGATGACTCCACCACACACAAACGCCGCACGCCGGAAGGGATGGCCCGCGCGCCTCCTGCCCGGCCTGCCCTCTGGACGCGCCCTCATCCTCGTGATCGCCATTGCGACGAGTCTCGCCGTCGCGCTGCTGCCCGAAGAGCGCCGCGAAGGACTGCCATTCTGGACGATGCGGCTAAACCACTACACCGCCTACGTCCCCAGCGTGGCCGAGTGGAACCGCCAGCACCCCGAGAAGCGCATCGACATGCAGATGATCCAGCAAAGCGCCTTTGAGCGGCGCATGCTCTCCGGCTTCCTTACCGGCACGCCCGTCGCCGATCTGCTCGAGGTCAGCTCCGTCGTCTCGCCCAAAGCCTTTCTCGGCCCGCTCGACCAGGTCGGCTTCTACGACATGACGGACCGGCTCCACACCGAGGGCATTTACGAAAAAATCAACGAAGCCTCCTTCGCCCCCTACACCTCGCGCGGCCGCATCTTTGGCATCCCGCACGACGTGCACCCGGTACTCCTCGCGTACCGTGCCGATATCGTCGAGGCCGCCGGAATCGACGTCCGCGAGATCGAGACCTGGGACGACTACTTCCGCGTGATGCGCCCGCTCATGGCCGACCACGATGGCGATGGGCGGCCCGACCGCTATTCGCTCGAATTTTCCGAAATCCGCGCCGCAGAAATCGTCATGCTCATGCTCCAAAACGGCGGGGAGATTTTCGACGAACACGGCGCGCCGATCTTCGCCAACGAGCGCAACGCGCACGTACTCGCCACGCTCGCGACCTGGGTCACCGGCCCGGGCCGCAGCACGGTCGAGCTCGGCGGCACCGCCTCGGCCTCCGCGCACCGCCAGCGGCTCGATGGGGCCGCCATCGGTTGGATCGCCCCAGACTGGTTGCTCGGCATGTGGAAAATCGAAAACCCGGGCCTCAGCGGAAAACTCAAAGTCATGCCGCTGCCCGCCTGGGAGCGCGGCGGTCGGCGCGTGAGCGTCGCCCAAGGCTGCATGATCGGCATCAGCAAAACCAGCAGCCAGATCGACCTGGCCTGGGAAGTCGCCCTGCACCTGTACACCTCCGCCGAGGTCGCCGAATCACTCTACAAAACCAACTGCATCATCTCGCCCGTAAAGCCCCTCTGGGACGAGCCGTTCTACGACGAGCCCGATCCCTTTTTCCGCGGCCAGGCGGTGGGGCGGCTGTACATCGACCACGCGCCACAGATCCCGATCCGCACCTCCTCACCCTACACCACGAGCGCGGAGCAATACATCGGCATCGCCGCGATGGCCCTGCGCGACTACGCCGAACAACACGCGATCTACGATGCCGAAGCGCTAAAGCCCGAGGCCCTGCGCCTCCTCGCCAAAGGCCAGGCCGAGCTCACCCGCCTGATGTCGCGCAACCTCCTGTTGGAAGAGTGAGAGCCTCCCCCTGCGCGTGGGCCCTACGCGGGCGGCGGTGGCGGGGCGGGGTCGCAGACCCTTTTATTTTGCGAGCCGCTCGTTGGCGGCTCGTCAGTGCCCCCTGCCATTTGCTGTGCGGCTTGCTGTCAGGGCGTCCCGCCCGACGAACAAGCCGCACGGTCTTCGACCGCTTTATTGAGCGCGACGTCGCGGTCGCAGACCGGGCCGTCGCGTCAAAGAAACATTTGCCCGTTAACCTAAAAACTCGCCCAAATGGGTATGCGCTCCATCCGCATTTGAGGCCTCATTCCCAGTCGCAACGCGACTGGGGGATGTCCCGTTAAATTTGCGATTTTGTTCGGGCGCACCGCGCACGGACAAAATCGCAAATTCAATGGCACGTGGCGCCACGCCACCGCCCCACGCGCAGTGGATTAGTGTGGGAGGCCCCGGCTCCGTCGCTGCATTTTTTGCTTCCCCAAAACGTGCCAATCACATCCTCTACCGCCTACCCCTCAGGCCCCTAAGAAATATTACTGGTCAACTACAAGTTGCCACGTTCGCAGCGCTCCCCAAGCCTGCTGCTCCTACCCCACCCTACCCCCGCTTAGTTTAATTTATGTCAGCCCACCGCCCCACTGGTCGCTCTGCATTTATTGCCCCGGATAACGCAGCGCGAGACGCCGCCCCACGACTCGTCGCGCAAGCCCCCCTGCGGCGTTAAGGGATCGGTGGGATAACCCCGTCTAAGAGAGAGAACCCCCACTCATGACTACTCGCTGGAATTACGCCCCTTGGGTTTTTCTGTTCCCCTTCCTCGGCCTGTTCGGGCTCTTCGCCGTCTGGCCGCTGATTCACTCGATGGTGCTCGCCATGCAGCAGACCTATGGCCCCGGGCACTCCCAGTGGGTCGGCCTGCACAACTTCAAGTTCCTGCTCACCGATCCGCTCTTCTGGAAGGCCACTGCCAACACGATCAAGTTCGCCGTCGGCACGCTCGTCTTCCAGCTCCCTATCGCCCTCGGCCTCGCCGTCCTGCTCAACCGCCCCGGGCTCAAAGGCCGCGCCCTGTTTCGGCTCACCTTTTTCGCGCCCTCGCTCGTCGGCCTGCCCTTCGTCGCGATGCTCTTCGCGCCCATCTTTGAGCGGCGCACCGGCCTGCTCAACGTGATGCTCCACAACATCACCTCCGCCTGGGATCCCGACTTCGCGTGGACGCAAAACTACATCATGACCGCCCTCATCATCGCCTCCACCTGGATGTATGCGGGCTTCAACATGGTCTACTTCCTCGCCGCCCTCCAAAACGTTTCCAAGGAGCTGCTCGAGGCCGCCGAGATCGACGGCGCGGGCCCGTGGAACCGCTTCTGGCACATCACGCTGCCCGAGATCACTCCCGTGGCGGGCTTCGTCACGCTGCTGTCCATCATCGGCAGCTTCCAGCTCTTCGAGCTGAGCTGGATCATGCTCGGCGACTCCGCCGGGCCCGATAACCGCGGGCTCACCATCGTCATGTACCTTTACCAAACCGGCTTCCAGACCGGCGACCTCGGCTACGCCAGCACCATCGGCTGGGTCCTCGCACTCATCCTGATGGGCATCGCCTACATCCAACGCCTGATTCTCAAGCGCAAGGAGGACTGATATTTATGAGCGTTTCCCAAGTAAAACGAATCGCGGAGGTGACGGTCTACGTCCTGCTCGTCATCTTCGCCATCATCACCCTGATCCCCTTCGCGCACATGCTCGCGGGGGCACTGAAGACCAAGTTCGACTACGCCGCCACGCTCTTCCTGCCCGCGGGCGACGGCTTCCTCGGCATCGGCTGGGATCGCATCACGATCGACAACTTCGTGCGGCTCTTCACCGAGCTGAAGATCTCGCGAGCCATGCTCAACTCGCTCTTCCTCGCCTCCGTCACCTCCAGCCTCACCGTCCTGTTCTGCTCGATGGGCGGCTACGCGCTCTCGAAGCTCCACTTCAAGGGGCGCGAGTTTGTGACCATGGTCGTCCTCGTGGCGCTCATCATCCCCGGGCCGCTGCTCCTCGCCCCCGGCTTCCAGCTCCTCTACCAGCTCGGCCTGCTCAACACCTACACCGGCCTCATCCTCCCCGGGATCACTCCCGCCTTCGGCGTCTTCCTCTTTCGCCAAGCGATGCTCAACGGCATCCCCAGCGAACTCCTCGAAGCCGCCCGCATCGACGGGGCCAACGAAGCCCGCATCTTCTTCAGCCTCGTGCTCCCACTCGTGCGCCCGATGATGGGAGCCTACCTCATGATCAGCTTCATGGGCACCTGGAACAACTTCATCAGCCCGCAGATCATCCTCCAGTCGCCCGACCTCCAGCCGCTCTCCGTCGCGCTCAACAGTCTTAAGGGAATTTATGGCACCGACTACGGCCTGATCATGGCCGGCACGATTGTCTCAATCGCCCCCGTCATGTGCATCTTCCTGCTGCTCCAGCGCGAATTCATCGCTGGCCTGACCGGCGGCGCCGTCAAGGGCTGAGCAAGAAGCAAACGAGCCAAGCACGCGCACTGGTGCCCTCCAGCGCGTTCCCGCCCAAAAGAAAGGAAAAGGCGCGTCCGAATCGGACGCGCCTCTTTTTTTTTGCCCCCACACAAAAATCGGGCCACCGGCGTACTCCCACAGGCGCTACTCAGCCCGTGCCCTCCCGCACCACCTGCGCCTCCGCCAGACAATCAGGCCCACCCCGGCCCCCGCAAAAATCGCCCCATAGGTAGCGGGCTCGGGAGTGCCGGAGATTTGCCAATAGTCTTTGTTAAAGTCCTCCAAGTGCACGCGACCGGGCAGATAGCCATCGAATGTTATTTTCTTCAGTGCATCGGCGAGGTGCTTGCTGTCCTTGCGCACAAGTAAATAGCTGAAACCTTCCTCCCAGCCCCGAATATCCAGCCCCGCCCCATCAGCTATCATCAAATCATCCAAGTACAGAAATCTTCTATCATGGTTATATAACCGTGAAAACTCAACAACACCTCGCCCTTCATCAACGGTCAGTTTCTTAAGACTTTGTACGGTATCACTAGTTATAGAGCCTAAGCCCCAAATAACAAATCTTCCTCTATTTCTTAAATTCATATGGGACTTACTGGAAATCTGATTACTAAGGCCGACACCAATAGTCCCCCCGTTACTTGCGAACAAATTACCATTAGCCCCTCTCGCTCCTCCGCCTTTCACAAAGTCCACGACGGCCTGCCCCTCAACAATCACATCTCCTGTAAAGGTATTACTTTGATTGCCTACTAAATATAGAAAAACAGGCCTCCCGCCATTTTTCACAAAACGCAGTCCAACCTTATGGGAAGGATGATCTCTAAAAATAGCATTAACCCAAAAATGATCATCACCTTTCTCTCTGTTAGAAAATACATTAATAAAATCCTCAGTTGAGGTCACCTCTCCCAGGTTAATGTTATACCCAGGGTCAACAATCCCTTCTTTCCCAATAATAGCTAGCTGACTATCGGTATTTAAATAACTCACACTTATGGGGAGAGGGGAGCTGTGACAGCTAATAACGGTCGACAGGGAAAGTATAGTATAAAACAGATATGAGGAAATGAATTTATTATTATATATATAGGTACTCACCCCATATTCCCCATCCCTCAATCAAGTCTAATTACAGGCAAATAAACTCATTACATACCTGTAGCCAATCATAAGTTCACCTGAATGTACCTTTACTTAATACACCGTGCCCAACACATCGCCCATGTGGGCGTAGGTTTCGGTGCAAGCTGCGCTTTGTTCTACGAGGTCAGGGGCAAAGGTGATCCGGTTTCTCTGAAATAGGGTAATCACGCAGGAGCCGCCGAAGGCGAAGAGGCCTTTCTCTTCACCTTTGGTGACGGTGCGCTCTTCCACATAGGTTTGCCGGATGCTGCCGACATTGGTCGCACCGACTTCGAGCATCGCCACGCGGCCAAACGCTGCGGTCTCGATCAGCGTGAGCATCCGCTTGTTTTCGACGAGGTAGCGGATCCGGCGGCGCAGCGCGATCGGGCTCACCGAGTACAGCCAGCCGTTGATCAACCGCGCCGCAGCGGGCTGCCCCGATACCGGAAAATGAAAGCGGTGGTAATCCACCGGACAGAGCCGCGAGATCAGCATCGCCCCACCGGCAAACTCGCTCGCCAGGTCGGCGTCTCCCAAAAGCTCGGCCAGCGCGAACTTCGCCCCCTTCACGTAAAACCCGTCGGCCGCATCGACATCGGGAAAGGCGAGGTGCCGCCCGTCGGCGGGCAACACGGCCACGCCCTCGCCTGCCGCAATCGGGCGGCACTCGGGCTTCAACGCGCGGTAGAAAAACTCGTTAAAACTGCGGTAGTCGAAGGCCGATTTGGCGAACTCCTCGACGTCCATATCGTACTCCGTGATGAAGGGCAGCACCCGCAACTGGCTGCGCCGCTTGTTCATCTTCCACCCGTAGTAGGCGGAGAAAAGCTTGCGCCGCGCCAGCAGCCACACTCCGGCCCGCCCCAGCGGGTTTCCGTAGGCAAAGCGCAGCCACTTCTCCCCGAAAACCTGCTCGGTTTCGAGCGCTTGGGTATAGCGGTTAAAAAAGCGGATCGGGTCGGCAGCCATGAGGAGAAAAGCGCCACGCTGGGGACTTCCTGCGAAACTAACCAGTTTCGAGTTTACAGCATTTCGCGCGCGCCTAGTTTGCGCGCCCTCGCAACTCGATTGCCCGGGTGGCGGAATTGGCAGACGCAGCAGACTCAAAATCTGCCGCCCTTTAAAGGCTTGTGGGTTCGACCCCCACCCCGGGTAACGGTCGCAGACCGTTTTGGTTGAGGGCGGCGGTATGCGGAAGATGCGCTCGCCCGAAAGGCCGATCCCTTGGCCGCGCAGGGTTCTCGCATCAAGGACCCACAGCGCAACGGTTAGGCGCAAATTTGCCCGCAAGCGGAAGGTACCCTCCGGCACCTTGGAGCCAATATTCCACTTTCCGCAGTTGTTGGCGAAGGAAGGCTGCGGCTAGCTGTGGCGGATGAATGATTTCAGGGATACGAATCGGGTGCTGACGCTCGCCGATCTTGAGACTGGGAAGGGCGAGTTTTCGCCAAACTCGCTGGCGGTGTTGGGCCATCCCATTGCGCATTCGCTGTCGCCGCGCATGCACAATGGCGCGCTGGCGGCACTTGCGCGGAGCGGTGCAGTCTCGCCAAAGGCCGTGCACATTGGCGACTGGCGCTACCATGCCTTCGACATTGCGCCCGAAGATTTGGCGCGGGCCCTGCGGCTGCTGCATGCGCGCGGTTTTCGCGGGCTAAACCTCACGGTGCCGCACAAGGTGCTCGCACTGAGAGAAGTTGCCGAGATCGACCCGCCCGCCAGAGCCGTGGGGGCCGTCAATACGCTGCTGCGCACGGAAGCAGGCTGGCGCGGATTTAACACCGATGGCTACGGGCTGGCCGCGGCGGTGCGCGAAGCGCTGGGACTCGACTTGGGCGCGCAGCCCGTGCTTTTGCTGGGCGCGGGAGGCGCCGCGCGCGGCGCGGCAGTCGAGTGTTTGCAGCGCGGCTGTCCCGCGCTATGGATCGCCAATCGCAGTCAGGAAAATCTGGAAACCCTGCTGGATGCGCTGCGGCCCTTGGCCGGGCAAGCCGACTTGCACGGATTCGCTCCGGCCAACGCTATACCGCCCCACTTTCCAGAGGGCGCGCTCGTCATCAACGCAACGGCACTCGGTTTGCACGAGGGCGACGCTGCGCCGATTAACCTGAAAACGCTTCCCCGCCCAATCAGCGTCTACGACATGATTTATAATCCACCAGAAACGCCACTCCTCCGCACGGCTCGCGAACTTGGGGCCCCCACCGCAAACGGCGCGGCCATGCTCGTCCATCAGGGGGCCAAGGCGCTGGAAATCTGGAGCGGAATCAGCGCGGAGCAGATCGCCCCACTCATGCAGGCCGCACTGCGCACGCAGTAAACCGATAGTCCACTGCGCGTGGGGCGGCAGGCGGTGCCTGCACCCATTTACTGTGCGGCTTGCTGTCGGGCGTTCCGCCCGACGAACAAGCCGCACAGTAAGGAACTCCCGACCTCCGGTCGGGCAGGAGTTTAACCCGTAAACTCTTTCGCCGCGCCCAAATGGGTTTTCGCTCCATCTGCATTTGATTCCTCATCCCCAGTCGTAACGCGACTGGGGGAGGTACCGTTAAATTTGCGATTTTGGTCGGGCGCAAAGCGCACGGGCGAAATCGCAAATTCAACGGAAGTGGCGACCCCGACGAGCCGCCAACGAGCGGCTCGCAAAATAAAAGGGTCTGCGACCCCGCCGCCCGCGTAGGGCCACCCTCCCGCCCCACGCGCAGTGGAGGCTAGACCGCGTGGGCTTCGACGAAGCGGGTGATCGCCTCTACGCTCGCGGGGAGTTTGTGCTTGTGGATCGGGCGTTTGCGCAGGGCTTCCAGGCGCGGGTGCTTGGGCTCGGCGCCAATGGCTTCGCGGATCGTTTCGGGAAACTTGGCGGGGCTGGCCGTCGCGAGCACGACGCTGACCTTCTCGGGCGAGAGGTCTTTAAACGCGCAGGCGGTGTGCGGATCGACGAGGTAGCCATAGCGGCGGCGCACGTGGGCGATGATCCCGGGAATCTCGGCATCGCTGCAACGGCTCGCGCTAAAGGTGCTGTGCTCGAATTTGTCGAAGCGGTACACGCCGTCTTTTGCGCAGGTGGCCATGACGGCCCGCACCCGCGCGGCATCGCCGCCGAGCTGGTAGTAGAGGAAGCGCTCAAAGTTTGAGGCGACCTGGATATCCATCGATGGGGCGAGGCTCGGCTGCACATCGGCCACGCGGTACTCGCCCGTCGTGAAGAGCCGGTAGAGGATGTCGTTTTGATTGGTCGCCACCTTAAAGGCGGGGATCGGCACGCCCATCCGCTGGAGCAGCCAGCCCGCGAGCACATTGCCAAAATTGCCCGTGGGGACGACGAATTCGGCATTCGCGCGCGCCTCCTGCGGCAGCCGCAGCCACGCATACAGATAGTACACGCACTGGGCGAGCACCCGCGCGAGGTTGATCGAGTTCACTGCCGAGAGCCGGTTTTTGAGGCGAAACGCGGTGTCGCCGAAGATCGTTTTGAGCGCGGCCTGCGCGTCGTCGAAGGAGCCGTCAATCGCGAGCGCGAAGACGTTATCCGCGCCCGTGCAGGTCATTTGCCGCTCCTGGAGCGGCGAGACTCGCCCGTCTGGATAGAGGATGAAAATGGCAGTGCCGGGCTTGCCGAGGAGCGCGTGGATGGCCGCCGCCCCCGTATCGCCCGAGGTAGCACCGAGGACGTTTATCGACTCGCCGCGCTGCGCGCACTGGTGCTCGTAGAGATTCCCCAGCAGCTGCATCGCGAAGTCCTTAAACGCGAGTGTGGGGCCGTGAAACAGCTCCAGCACGTAGGTGCGCGCATCAAGCGCGACGAGTGGCGCGGTCTCCGCGTGGTCGAAGCCCTGGTACGCTTTTCCGACGAGGCGGCGCAGCGTTTCCTCTGGAATGTCGGTCGCGAAGTGCCGCATGAACTCATGGCAGAGCTGCGCGTAGCCGAGCCCCGCCATCGGGGGCCACTGCGCGGACAGGTCGGGCAATTTCTCGGGCAGGAAAAGCCCGCCATCGGGGGCCAGCCCGGTGGCGACGGCATCGGAAAAGCTGAGCGGCTGGGCAAGGCCCCGCGTGGAGATGAAGCGCATGGTGTGGTGTATCAGTGTGCGTTCGCGTGGGGGCGGCTGCGCGGCTGCGGGAGTGAGCCGCGAGCGCGGCGGCGACAACGGGAGGATGTGACAAGCGATTTTGGGCGAAAGGAAAACGGCGGCTGCGGCGCGTAAATGGGCGCACAGCTCAGGACGGCTGGCCGTCTTCGCTGTCGAGGTAGAAGGCCGCGTGGGCGAGCCGCGCGGCTTCGTCGGCGCGATCCTGCTCGAGGACGACGGAGATTTTGATCTCCGAGGTGCTGATCATCTCGATGTTGATCCCCGCTGCGGCGAGGGTCTGAAAAAGCGTCGCGGCCACGCCAGAGTGCGAGCGCATCCCGACGCCGACTACGGAGAGCTTGGCGATGTGTTCCTCGATCGCGACCTCGCCGCCGCCGATCGCCTTGAACACCGGCTGGAGCGTCTCGACCGCGCGGCGCGAGTCGCCCTGCGGCACCGTGAAGGTGAGGTTGGCGACGCCGCCACGGCCCACGTTTTGCACGATCATGTCCACATTCACATTGGCATCGGCCAGTGCGCGGAAGACCTGGGCGGCACTCCCGGGCTTGTCCAAAATATTGCTCACGATGACCTTGGCCTGGTCTTTATCGACGGCCACGCCGCGCACGACGACTTTTTCCATATAGGCGACTTCTTCTTTCACGATGGTTCCCGGGTTGTAGTTAAAGGAGGAGCGGACTTCGAAAACGACGTTGTACTTTTTGGCGAGCTCGACGGAGCGCGACATCATCACCTTCGAGCCCGAGGAGGCCAGTTCGAGCATTTCGTCGTAGGCGATTTCGTTGAGCTTGCGCGCGTTTGAGACGACGCGCGGATCGGCGGTGTAAACGCCATCAACATCGGTGTAGATCTCGCACTTGTCGGCCTTGAGCGCGGCGGCCAGCGCGATGGCGCTGAGGTCGGAGGCCCCGCGGCCAAAAGTGGTCGTGTGCCCGTGTTCGTTGATCCCCTGAAAGCCGGCGACGATGACGACCCGCCCCTCGCTCAAGTCGCGCTCAATCGCCGTGGGGTTGATCACTTTGATCTTCGCCTTGGTGTGCACGCTATCCGTGCGGATGCCGGCTTGCGCGCCCGTGTAGCTGACGGCCTCGACACCGAGCCCGTGCAGGGCCATCGCCATCAGCGCGCAGGTTTCCTGCTCGCCGGTCGCGAGGAGCTGGTCGAGCTCGCGCTCGCGCGGACGCTCTTCGCTGACGGCGTGGGCGCGGGCGAGCAGCTCGTTTGTCACGCCCGCACGGGCCGAGACCACAGCGACGACTCCGCCGCTGCGCTCGCGCGTGGCCTTGATCCGCTCGGCGACTTTTTTGATGCGTTCGACGTCACCGACGGAGGTGCCGCCATACTTTTGGACGATGCGTGGCATGGGCTTCTTTTTCTAAAAAGTGGGACTGGGGAAACGGGGAGGGATGGGGGGATGTTGCGCGCGGGCGGGAGCGCAGGGCGAGTTTTGCTCAGGTCTTAAACTCGCAGATGCGCAGGAGCAGCGGCGCGCCGCTGACGATGGAGAGGCGAGCGAGCTGGCGTAGGGTATCGCGCATGGCGCGCTCGTTGGCCTGGTGCGTGGTGAGGACGAGCGAGGCCATGTCCGGAAACTCGGAGGGCGTCTGCAACACGCTGGAAATACTGACCGCGTGGCGCGCCATGACTGAGGCGATCCGCGCGAGAACGCCGGGCTCGTCGCGCACGGTGAGCCGCAGGTAGTAGCGGCCCTCGATTCGCTCCAGTGGCGCGAGCTTTACCGTGGACGGGGCCGCCGCCGCCGAGGGCAGCGGTGCGAGCTCGGAGGGGAGCCGCGCGCAACGGCCGCTGCGCAGCAGCGCGGCGGCATCGGCGATGTCGCTGATCACCGCGCTGGCGGTGGCGTCCTGCCCCGCGCCTTTGCCGATGTAGAGCGTCGTGCCGACGATGTCGCCGGTAACGGAGATCGCATTGTAAACGCCGTTCACGCTGGCGATCACGTCGCTATCGGGGAGCAGCGCGGGGTGCACTTTTACGGAAAGCTCTTCGGTCGAAAAATCGCGCGTGATGATCGCCAGCAGCTTGATGCTGTAGCCGAGCTGCGCGGCGTTTTTAAAGTCCGCCGGGGTCACGCGCTCAATGCCCTCGACGATCATGCGCGAGGGCGGCACCCAGAGGCCGTGCGCGAGCCACGCGAGGACGGCCGCCTTGTGCGCGGCATCCCAGCCCTGGACGTCCAGCGCCTCGTCGGCCTCGGCGTAGCCCAGCGCCTTTGCCTCGGCGAGGATCTCGGCGTAAGGCGCATCGCGCTCCTCCATCTGCGTGAGGATGTAGTTACAGGTGCCGTTGAGGATGCCGTAAATCTGCGGGAAGCGATTGGCGATGAGGCCCTCGCGCAGCGCCTTGATGATCGGCACGCCACCGGCAACGCTCGCCTCAAAGAAAAAGTGGCCGCCGTGCTTGCGGGCCGTCGCAAAGATCTCCGCGCCGTGCTCGCAGATCAGCGCCTTGTTGGCCGAGACGACGATCTTGCCCGCCTTGAGCGCGGCCAGCGTCACGCGCCGCGCCAGTGCGGTGCCGCCCATCAGCTCGCATACAATCGGGATCGCGGGATCGGTGGCGACCTCCAGTGGGTCAGCACGCAGGAGCTTGGCGGGGAGCTTGATCGCGCGCGGGCGCTGCGGGTCGCGCACGCTGATGGCGGCGATGCGCAACGGCACGCCGAGGCGGGCCGCGAGCTCGGCGCGGTCGCGTTTGAGGTGCTTCCACACGCCCTGCCCCACCGTGCCAAAACCGCAGAGGCCGATGTTGATCGCAGCATTAGGGGAAGCGGGGAGATCCGTATCTTGGTTACTCATGGGGAGAGTCGTCGCAGTGGTGTAAGTCAGGCTGGTTTTCGGGGCGGTGGGGACGGCGGCACAGCGGCCTTCTTTTTCGTAAAACGGTTTTCGGTGCCGCTCAGCAAGCGGCGGCAGTTTTCGCGGTGGCGGTAGATAACAAAGAGGGCGATCAACACCGTGACGCCGGCGAGCCAGCCCGGGCGACCGAGCGCCCAGGTCGAGAGCGGCAGCGAGAGTGCCGCCAGCATCGAGGCGAGCGACACATAGCGCGTCGCGTAAAACGTGGCGAGCCACACCACCGCGCCGATGAAGCCCGCAAAAGGCACGAGCACCAACACGCCGCCCGCGCCAGTCGCCACGCCCTTGCCGCCGCGGAATTTTGTGAAGCACGAGAAACTGTGGCCGAGCAGCGCGCCGAAAAGGCCGGCCACGCCGAGCGGGTACCAACTGGTGCCCGCAACCTCGACAGTACCGAGCCCGGGAAAGCCGAAGGCCGCCGCGTTAAGCGTCACGGAGCTGTGCGCGTGCAGGGCCCAGCTCGCCGCCAGTGCGCCTTTCAGCACATCGAGCGCGAAGACGAGGTTGCCCGCGCCAGAGCCGAGGACGCGGCGGACATTGGTCGCGCCCGGATTTTTGCTGCCGACTTCAAAGATGTTCACGCCCCTGGCCCGCGCGACGAGATACCCAAACGGGATCGCCCCGAGGAGGTAACCCAGAACGGCAACGGCGAAGAGCAGGCTCATGATTGCGGCACGGGAATTGGCCCCCCTTATATCTGCACAAACTTCGCGAGCTTGATCGCGGGGTTTCCCTTGAGCTCGGCGCGAGTCGCCGCGCTGGGCTCGCTGTCGAGGTTGATCACCATGAGCGCAGTCTGGCCCGGCTCCATGCGGCTGAGCGACATGTTGGCGATGTTCACACCGTCGCGCCCGAGCAGGCTGCCCACGTAGCCGATCATGCCGGGCTGGTCGTGGTTTTCGATGATGAGCAGCTTGCCCACCGCCTCGACCTCGACCTCGCGGTTGTTGATCTCGACGACGCGCGACTTGCCGGTCTTGCCCACGAGCGTGCCCTTGGCGGCCGCGCTGCTGCCGTCGGGTGCCACGGCTTCGACAGAGATCAGCTCGGTGTAGTCCACCTCATCGGTGGACTTGAGAACCTTCGACTGCACGCCGAGCCGCTTCAGGGCGACGGGTGCGTTCACATAGTTGATCGTTTCACCGCTGATCTGGCGCAGGAAGCCGCGCTGGATCGCGCGGGTGATCGCGTTGGCGTCGAGGTCGACCACGCGGCCCCAATAAGTGATGTTGAGCGAGGCGATTTGCTTGGGCCCGAGCTGCTGGACGAGCGCGCCGAGGCTCTGGCCGAGCTCCATGTAGGGCCCCAGGATCTTGAGCGCCGCCGCGTCGAGCGAGGGCATGTTCACCGCATTGCGGATGACGCCCCCCTGGAGCACGTCAGCGATTTGCTCGGCGACCTCGATCCCCACGCTCTCCTGCGCTTCGGCAGTCGAGGCGCCGAGGTGCGGCGTGAGCGTGACGCCCGGGAGCGAGCGCAGCGGGCTGTCTTTGGCGAGCGGCTCGTCTTCAAACACGTCGAGCCCGGCGGCGGCGACCTGGCCGGACTGGAGGCCGGCGATCAGCGCCGCCTCTTTAATGATGCCGCCGCGCGCGCAGTTGAAGAGGCGCACGCCGCGTTTGCACTTCGCCAGTGCGGCCTCGTCGATCATGTGGTGCGTCGCCTCGGTCAGCGGCATGTGCACGGTGATGTAGTCGCTCCGCGCGAGGAGCTCATCGAGCGAGACGCCCTCGACCTGCATCGCCTTGGCGCGGCTCGGCGCGAGGTACGGGTCGTAGGCAATCGTGCGCATGCCAAAGGCCTGGGCGCGCTTGGCGACTTCCCCACCGATGCGGCCCAGGCCGACGACGCCCAGCGTTTTGCGGAACAGCTCGCCGCCCGAGAAGTTTTTGCGATCCCAGCGCCCCTCGCGCATTGAGGCGGCAGCCTGCGGCACGGGCCGCGCTCCGCAGAGGATGTGCGTAAAGGTGAGCTCGGCGGTCGCGATCGTGTTTCCCGAGGGCGTATTCATGACGATGATCCCGCGATCAGTCGCCGCCTCGACATCGACATTATCCACGCCGACGCCCGCGCGGCCCACGACCTTGAGCAGCGGCGCGGCGGCGATCACCTCGGCAGTGATCTTGGTCTCGCTGCGGACGATGATCGCGTGCACGTCGCGCACGAGCTCCAGGACTTGCTCCGGGGAGGAGCCGTAAGCCTCGATCACGCTTAGGCCGGGCTGCTGGCGTAGGTATTCGACCCCCTTGGGTGAGACTTTGTCGGCGACGAGGATTTTCATCAGTTTTCAGGAAAAAGGCGGCGAGTTAGAGTTTGCGCTTCGGCAAACGCAAATAAAACCGCGAGTCACAATCATACCCCCTCCTGGTGGGGGGGCATTGGGCCCGTTTGTACGCTCGCTCGGGGCTTGCCGGCAAAACGCTCCGCAAGCCTGTGCCCGACGCAAAGCCGCTTGCCCGAACCAGCGCGCAAAACTTACTCGGCGGGGAAATGTCTACCGATCTCTCCCCCTCCGCGCGCCTCGCCAGGCAGATGCAGTTTATCATCGAGGCCGATAAGCTGAAGGAGATCACCCGCCAGACGCTGCTCAGCCAGAGCCGCCGCGCCGAAAACAGCGCCGAGCACTCCTGGCACTTCGCGCTCATGGTGATGACTCTGGCCGAGCACGCCGCGGGCGAGTACGGCCAGACGCTCGATGTCTTGCGCGTCATCAAGATGGCCCTGATCCACGACCTCGTGGAAATCGATGCGGGCGACACCTTCGCCTACGACACCGCCGCCCGCGCCGCCCAACACGAGCGCGAAGCGCGCGCTGCCGAGCGCATTTTCGGGCTCCTGCCGGAAGATCAGGCGCGCGACTACCGCGCGTTATGGGATGAGTTTGAGGCGCAGAAAACGCCGGAGGCGCGCTTCGCCGCCGCCTGTGATCGGCTCAACCCGATACTCCTGAATTGCCTGACCGATGGCGCCGCCTGGCAAAAACACGGCATCACCCAAGAGCGCATCTTCGAGCGCAACGCCGCCACAATCACCGCAGGCGCGCCCGCTCTGTGGGCCTACGCCGAGCAAATCATCAGAGACACTTTTCAACGCGGTTTGGGCGCGGCGGAGCCGGTGTAGCGAGTGGCGCAAGCGTGGCCCGCGCGCTTCGGAGCGCGCGCGGGATGGCGGGTGCGTGCGCGCAAGCAGCAGACACGATTTTTCCGGAGCCGCCCGTTCGCTGGTCGGCGCGCAGAGCGGGCCCACAATTTAGGCGCGTCGCCTCCCTTGACTAGGGGTTCCCCCACCCTAGCCTTCCGCGCTCCGCTCACATGGCCCAAGACCTGAAAGACACTCTGCTACTCCCCAAAACAGACTTCCCCATGCGGGCCAACCTCGTCCAGCGCGAGCCCGCGCGCCTCAAGCATTGGGAGCAGCTCGACCTCTTCGCGGCGATGCAGCGCAAGCGCGCGCACAGCGACAAAAGCTTCGTCCTGCACGATGGACCGCCCTTCACCAACGGCGACGTCCACATCGGCACCGCGCTGAACAAATCGCTCAAGGATTTCGTAAACCGCTTCAAGTCGATGAGCGGCTACCGCACGCCCTACGTCCCGGGCTGGGACTGCCACGGGCTGCCCATCGAGCAAAAGGTCAGTGCCGAGATTCGCGCACAGAATCTGGAGCTCACGACCGCCGAGCTGCGCGCGCGCTGCGATGCATTTTCCGAACAGTGGATCGCCACGCAGCGGGCGCAGTTCAAGCGGATCGGCGTCCTCGCCGATTGGGACAACGAATACAAAACCAAGTCCCCCGCGTTTGAGGCCGATATCCTGCGCACCTTTGCCGCATTCGTGGAGCAGGGCCTCGTCTACCGCAGCAAGAAGCCCGTTTACTGGTCGATTCCTTTTGAGACCGCGCTCGCCGAGGCCGAGATCGAGTACAAGCCGCACACCTCGGTCGCCATCTGGGTAAAGTTTCCCATCCCCGCCGCAGAAGCACAGCGCGTGGGCCTCCCCACCGACAAGCCGCTCTCGGTCGTCATCTGGACCACCACGCCGTGGACGATCCCCGCCAACCTCGCAATCGCGCTGCACCCGCAGGTCGAGTACGCCGTGGCCGACACGGGCGCGGAGCGGCTCATCGTTGCACAGGCGCTTTTGGGGGCAGTCGCCGCCGCCGCCAAGCTTGAGCCCGCGCCTGCCATCGTCGCGACACTCGAGGGCGCAAAACTCGAAGGACTGCGCGCGCGACATCCCTTCATCGACCGCGCTTCACCTATCGTCCTCGCCGACTACGTCACCACCGAGAGCGGCACCGGCGCCGTCCACACCGCCCCCGGCCACGGCGCCGAAGACTACCAGACCGGCCTCAAATACGGCCTCGATATTTACTGCCCCGTGGGCGACGACGGCCGCTACCTCGACGACGGGCAAATCCCCGCCGAGCTCGTCGGGCTGAGCACGCTCGAGACCGCCGAAGACGCCAAGGCCAGGAAGCCCTCGGCAGCCAACCTCGCCGTCCTGAAGAAACTCGCCGAGTCCGGCGCACTCCTGGCCAAGGCCAAGTACGAGCACAGCTACCCGCACTGCTGGCGCTCAAAGACGCCGATCATCTTTCGCGCCGTCGATCAGTGGTTCGTCTCGCTCGATGCGACAGACGCCGCCGCACAAACGGTGAACCACGCGGCGACAGAAGAAGCATCCGTCGAAGAGAAAAACGCAGGACGCGCCGCCAACGCGCAGTACGCCCCGATAAAAGGGACTGCGCCCACGCCGAGGAAAATCGCGCTCGCCGAGATCGGTAAAATCGCGGCGGCGGGTGGCTGGATTCCCGCCTGGGGCGAAGCGCGGATTCGCGGTGCGGTCGAGTCGCGCCCCGATTGGTGCATCAGCCGTCAACGCGCGTGGGGCGTCCCGCTCGTCGCATTTTACGGCCCCGACAAACAGCCCTACCTCGATGCGGATGTCGTCCGCGCGGTCGCAGACCGTGTGGCCCGGCACGGCTCCAATTGTTGGTACGCGCTCAGCGCAGCCGAGCTGCTCGACGGCGTCGCGCTCCCTGCGCACTGGCCGCCCGCCAGCGAGCTTCGCTGCGGACGCGACACTCTCGACGTGTGGATCGACTCGGGCTCCACCCAGGCCGCCGTCCTGCGCCGCGGCCAAGGCGGCACGCACTGGCCCGCCGATCTCTACCTTGAGGGCAGCGACCAGCACCGCGGCTGGTTTCAGTCCTCGCTCTGGAACAGCGTGATCGCCTCCGGCGCGGCGCCCTACAAGGCCGTCCTCACCCACGGCTTCATCGTCGATAAAGACCGGCAAAAGATTTCCAAAAGCAGCAGCTACCAAAAGCCGCAAACTGCCGAAGCCTACATCGGCCAATACGGCGCCGACGTCATCCGGCTGTGGATCGCCTCGCAGGACTTCCGCGACGACATCCCGGTGGACGACGAGATCCTGAAAAACGTGGGCGAGGCCTACCGGCTCTTCCGCAACACCTTTCGCTTCCAGCTCTCCAATCTCTTCGATTTCCGGCTCGGCCAGGACGCCGTGCCCCTCGGCGAGATGGACGCGCTCGACCGCTGGGCACTCCACCAGTGCGCCGCCCTGATCGACGAGTGCACGCGCGCTTACTCGCGCTACGAGTTCCACCGCGTCTACCAACTGTGCAACCAGTTCTGCGCCGTCACGCTCTCGGCCATCTACCACGACATCCTCAAGGACAGGCTGTACACGCTCGGTGCCGCGCACCCGCTGCGCCGCTCCTCGCAGACCGCGATCTACCACCTCTTTCACTCGCTCGTCCGGCTGCTCGCGCCCATCCTCAGCTTCACGACCGACGAAGCCTGGAGCTACGCGACGGCGGGCTGCGAGTACACCAGCGACTCCGTCCACCTCCAGGACTGGCCGAGTGCTCCCGCCGAGTGGCGGGACGAAAAACTCGCAGACGAGTTCGAGCGCTTGCTCCGCGTCCGCGCGCAAGTCTCGCAGCAAATCGAGCCGCGCCGCGCCGCGGGCGAGCTCGGCAAATCGCTCGACGCCGTCATCACGATTACAGGCCGCGCCGCCGATGAGGTCTTCGCCATGCTGCAACGCTACCGCGAGGCGCTCCCCGAGCTCTTTATCGTCTCCCAAGTCGCGCTCGAAACCGCAGCGGGCGACTCCTCCACCGCGGAGGCCGAGGCCGGTTCCCCGTCCGGCGATGGCCTTCGCATTCTCGTCCGCACCGGCGAAGAAGCCGGGCTCGTGCGCTGTCCACGTTGCTGGCGTTGGGAGCCCGCGCTCGATCCTGCAAGCGGTGTGTGTCCGCGCTGTACCGAAGCCCTTTCAACCGCCCACGCAGCTTAACCCCCAAACGCCCCTCCTCTTTAACGAAACCCTCAACGACGATTCCTCATGGCTAACTCCAAGAAAAAGGCAGCGCCCAAAGCGGCTCCCAAAAAATCAACACCCAAGAAAACCGCTTCGGCAAAAGCAGCGCCCAAGGTGAAGAAGTCCGCTGCCGCCAAACCTGCTCTCAGCGCCAAGGTAAAGCCCTCTGCGAAAACCAAGGCCGCCCCCTCGGCTGCTCCGAAAAAAAACGTCGGCAAAACCGCTCCCAAGCCCGTTGCAAAAGCAGCCAGGACGGCTCCCAAGTCCAAAGCTGTAGCGCCGTCCAAGCCGACCGCATCAAAGGCCAAACCAGCACGCAGCTCGGCGAAGCCCAGCTCCACCGCTGTAAAAAAATCGACAGCACAGCCGAAAGCCAAAGCCCCCAACAAGGCCGCGAAGACAGCGACTCCCGCCGCCTCAAAGAAAAAAGTCGGCCCGGCCAAAAAAGGGACGAAGAGCGCGGCCAACAAGAAAGCGGTAACGGCAGCCCAATCTCCCTCCCTTAAAAAGGGCTCTGCCAAAGCGACGGCTCCTAAGCCCACAACCTCGAACACACGCGCTACGGTCAAAGCCACCAAAGCTCCCAGCGGCCTCGCCAGCGGCCGCCCGGCAACGCTTGGTTCCAAATCGACCAAGCCCACGCCGCGCACATCCAGCAGTCACACTGCACCAGCGACAAATCCGCGAGCCTCAGCGGCAACCAAGGCCACGTTGCGCACTCCCAGTGGTAGTGGCTCGGCAGCTAAGGCTGCGCTGCGCACGTCCAATGGCGGAGGCTCACCAGCGAAGGCCGCCCTGCGCACGCCGCCCGCGCGCCCGATCAGCTTCTCGCTCGATGAGGTGCGCGCCATCGCCGAGTCCAACGCTGCCAAGAGCGAAACACCCAAGCCCTCCCCTTCCAAGCCGTCGAAGCCTGCGAGCCTCGCCACGACTAAAAAAGCCACTGGCACCGCAGCCCCTGTCGCCGCCCCCGCCGCCAAGCCCAATCACATCAAGGCGGCCTCACTGGCCGACATCCTGGGCTTCAACCCCAACGGCAAAGACGCCGCCAGCAGCATCCCCGAGCCGCGCGAAGCCGCCCTCGTGCCCGAAAAATTCAAACGCTACTACAAGCTGCTTGTTGAGCTGCGCGAGCACCTCACCGGCCAGATCGACCAGCACTCGGAGGACACACTCAAGCGCTCCTCAAAAGACGATGCCGGCGACCTCTCCTCCTACGGCCAGCACATGGCCGATGCGGGCACCGATACCTTTGACCGCGACTTCGCCCTCTCGCTCGTCTCCTCCGAGCAGGAGGCGCTCTCCGAGATCGAAGCCGCCATCAAGCGGATCACCAGCGGCACCTACGGCATCTGCGAAGTCACCGGCAAACCCATCGCCAAACCCCGCCTCCTCGCCGTGCCCTTCACCCGCTATTCCGCCGAAGCGCAAAAGGAAATCGAGCGCAACCGCTACCGCGTGCGCACACAGGCCGGCCTCTTCGGCGAGCTCGGCAGCGAAGACGGCGGCAAAATCATGGATGCCGATAGCGATTAAGGGGCAGCAGCGCAGGCCGCCCCTCCCGCCCCCTCGCTGTCGAGCCCGCCCGCATTTTGTGCGCGGACCGGCCTTTCTCTCTTTCACCATACGCCAGCCCGTCCGCACATACGCAGCACCTGCCCCCATCTGCCGCAGTTTGTTTGCGCCTGCGCCCCCCTCCCCGCTGCCGCTCCCTCACGCGCTCACTTTCTCCACTCACTCTGAAACATGCCTGCCGGACAACACGCTCCCTCGCGCAAGGTCGGATCGCCGCCGCCGCCGCCCCTCCACTCCCGCTGGCAGCGCATCTCCGCGTATCGTCTCCTGCTCGTATTGGCCGTCGGCACCTTCGCCCTCGATCAAGCCACCAAGTGGTGGATCATCGCGCAAATGCCGCTCGGCAGCTACGGGCCCGACTATTCGATTGCGATCATACCCGGCTTTTTCCACCTCGTGCACGTCGGAAACACCGGCGCCGCATGGAGCATCCTCTCGGGGAAAAGCACGCTACTGGCAGGAGTCGCGCTTGTCAGTTTGGGCGCGATTTACTTTTTCCGGCTCAGCCTGGGGCTGCGCGCCCGCCGCGCCCAACTCGCCTTTGGCCTGCTCTGCGGCGGCATCGTCGGTAACCTCGTCGACCGGCTCCAGCACGGCCACGTCATTGATTTTTTAGACTTCCACTTCGGCAGCTACATCTACCCGACCTTTAATGTAGCCGACTCGGCGATCTGCATCGGCGTCATCCTCTACCTCTGGCACTCGCTCAACACCGAGGCCCGTAGCGATGGGCGGCCTTGATCTGCATTGGTTCCTCCAAGGGGAAATGCACGAGCCTCTCACCCTGCCTCTGAAAGGAGTTTTTCAGAAAACTTCGGGAGCGAGCGTCCCAAGCGTCGCAAGAACTCCGGCACAGTCAACGGGACGGCTCGACCTTGGGCTGCCGCGGTTAAGCTCCGCATGACACCCGGAACATCTATCGCGTAGAGCTCCAGTAGGTAATCCTGTGGGTGGACCGCCCGGACTTGCCACTTCTCCAGATCTGCGGCCCTGAAATCCCTCAAGTTGAAAGTCACAATCGTCCGCGCCCTCCCCTCAATCGCACAGGCCAGCACGTGCCTATCCTTTTCGTGATTTGTACACTGCGAGATCCACCTCTCACAGCCACAAACAAGGCTGTCAGGAAAGTCTCTGGAGAGTCATCCGGAAGCCCTTCGCCCGCTCTGATGGCCAAGGGTGAGCAAACTTCTGGGTCTGTGTCCGATAGGTTTCCTCTAAAATGGAGTCGCTCCAGACAGGGGTGAATGAGGAGCGACACCACTTTGCCGCTCTCAACAGTACGTCGGCGACAGGGAGATCCGCTAGCAAACAGGCATCGAAAACGGCGCGCTCATGAGCCGGAAGTCCCTTTCGATCCGAGTTCATCGATGGGCACCCCCAGTCACTCTCACTGTTTATCGCTGCACCAGTATAGGCCCTCCGCATCCAACTCTCGAACAAGCTTCCCCCAGCCCGACCGCCCGTCTTCCTCACGATCTTGCTGCATTTGCTGTTGGAAGAGTAACAGGTCCCTCCACTTGAGTCTCGTCTCCTTCTGATCGGTGCGGAGGAGGGGGAAGCCGCTTCGCTTCCAAATAAAAACGAGCTCGTCCTCTGGCATCTCCACAAGCCGTGCAGCCTCGGCTGTTGAGACCTCATCGGAGGCCAGCACCGAAAGCGCGGGCACTGTACGACTCACGAACTTTCGGGGTGGGAGCTGGATCACGGGCATGGCTTGGTCTCGTTACGGGCTCGACGCTAAGCACCAGTGCTCACCCAGCAAGGAGTGTTTATTCCCCGCCAGCTCCCTACTCCACGTTGGCGATTTGTTCGCGGAGGCGGTCGAGCTCGTTTTTCAGCTCGATCACCTGACGGGCGATTTCGAGGTCGTTGGCCTTGGCGCCGATGGTGTTCACCTCGCGGCCAATTTCCTGAAGGATGAACTCTGCCTTGCGCCCGATCTCGCCTTCGCTGCGCAGCAGCGCGGTAAACTGCTCAAGGTGGCTGCGCAGGCGCGTGAGCTCTTCGGTGATGTCGCAGCGATCCGCGAAAAGTGCGATTTCCTTGAGTACGCGCTCTTCCTCGGGGTCGAGATCAAGGCCAGACTCCGCCAGGCGCCGCAGGAGTTGCTCACGGTGGGCAATCGGCACTTCGGGCGCGCGGCGGGCGATTGCCTCGACGAGGCGCTGCATCTGCTCCAGGCGGCCCAGAAAATCGACAAGGAGCGCCTCGCCCTCCTTCGCGCGCATCGCGGCAAAGGCGCGCAGCGCGTCATCAATCGTCGCCATGATAATGTCCTGCGTCAGCGGGTCTTCTATCGAAATCGCGGGGGCGGACTGCTCCTGTGCGCTGGCAATCCGCCACAACAGGTCGGCGGTCGGCGTAAAGGGGATACTCTGCGCATGGGCCAGCTCGCGTAGTTGGCCGAGCGTAGCCGCAATCGCCGTCTCGTCCCAAGCCGCCGCGCGATCATCCGCTGCCGCGCCGGCTTCTCCCGTCAGTGCTCGCCCGCTCAGCTCCGCGCGCAGGTGCACCTTTCCGCGAGCAGCGATGCTGCGAATCGCTTCGCGAACTTCGGGCTCCAGGGCGTCCCAGTCGCCCGGCAGCGAGAGCGAAATATCCAGAACCTTGCGGTTCACCGAGCTGACCTGGACGGTCAACGTCATCCCGCCCAAAGTCGCCGTGGCACGGCCGTAGCCAGTCATGCTTTTCATACGCGCAGGAGAAGCGCAGTCGGGGCCGGGGCCAAGAGTCCTTTTACTGGGGCGCGGTGGCGGACCGCGATTTTTTTGAGCGGGTGCGGCAGGCGTGCGCGGCAGCGCTCGTTATTCCCGGGCCACGCATGCCACACACTGCGGTGCACAGCCGCGCCGCCGCCCCACTTCGTCACCCGCGCTGCCCGAGGAGGGCGGCGACTTGCTCCACGTCTTTATCGCCGCGACCGGAGAGGTTGACGACGAGGAGCTTGCCGGGGCCGAGTTCGCGGGCGCGCTTCACCGCATGCGCGAGCGCGTGGCTACTCTCCAGCGCAGGAATAATGCCTTCGAGCCGCGAGCAGAGCTGAAAGGCCTCCAGCACTTCATCATCGGTCGCGTAGGCAAACTGGATCCGCCCGCGCTCGCGGTAGAAGGCGTGCTCGGGCCCCACTGCGGCGTAGTCGAGCCCTGCCGAGACCGAGTGCGTGAGCTCAATCTGCCCTTCCTGATCCTGGAGCAGGTAGGTTTTGCAGCCTTGCAAAACGCCCAAGCGCCCCGTGGCAAAACGCGCCGCATGCTCACCGCGCTCAAGACCGGTGCCGCCCGCTTCGACGCCGATCATGGCGATCTGCGTGTCTTCAAGAAAATCGAAGAACAGCCCGATCGCGTTACTGCCGCCGCCCACACAGGCGATGAGCTCGTCGGGCAGGCGGCCTTCGCGGGCGAGGATCTGCGCGCGCGCCTCGCGGCCAATCACGCGGTGAAAGTCGCGCACCATCATCGGATACGGGTGCGAGCCGTAGGCGGTACCGAGGATGTAGTGGGTGCTGCGCACATTGGTCACCCAGTCGCGCATGGCTTCGTTAATCGCTTCCTTGAGCGTTTTTTGCCCGGCCTCTACGCCGCGCACTTCGGCGCCCATCAGCCGCATGCGGAAGACGTTGAGCGCCTGCCTCTCCATGTCGTGTGCGCCCATGTAGATGACGCACTCCAAGCCAAACTTCGCGCAGGCCGCCGCCGTCGCGCAGCCGTGCTGGCCCGCGCCCGTCTCGGCGATGATCCGCTTCTTGCCCATCCGGCGCGCGAGCAGCGCCTGCGCAAGGGCGTTGTTGATCTTGTGCGCGCCGGTGTGCAGCAGGTCTTCGCGCTTGAGGTAAATCTTCGCGCCGCCGCAGTACTCGGTGAGGCGGCTCGCGTAGTAGAGCTCGGTCGGGCGCCCCGCAAACTCGGCGAGGTGGTGGGCGAGCTCGGCCTGAAACTCGGGATCTTCGCGCACTTCGAGATAGGCGGTCTCCAGCTCCTGGAGCGTCGTCATCAAAGTCTCCGGCACGTAAACGCCGCCGTAGTTGCCAAAATGGCCGCTCGCATCGGGGAACGAAAAACGGTCGGTCGCACTCGCTGTGCTGGCTTGGCGAGGCGCAGCGGAAGCGGCAGGCGGCGTAGCAGGCGAAACGGCAGTGGCGGTGGACATAAGCCCAAGGCTGGCCAGAGCGGCAGTGGCTTCGAGCGTTTATTGGGCAGGTGACTCGTTTTTTATGAAGTGCCGGTGGCACTTCCGCTCACGCTCTCGCGACAAGATGTAACACGCAGCACGCGTCACCCCGCCTGATGGCGTGGGCCGATTTGGGCAAATCAGATTTCGGCTGCTCAGTATGATGGAATCACTTGCGTTGCCCCCTCAGTCAGCAGGAAAGGATGCGTTGCGACAGGAAGCGACGCATCAAACGTGAATGGAGCGGAAACCCGCGTGGGCGGATTTTCGTTGGTTAACAAGTAAACGCCGCAGCGGACGCCGCCCCGCCACCGCCCTCCCGCTTGACGGTGAGCAGCGTAAGGTCGTCGCGCTGGGGGGAGCCGCCAGTGAAGCGGTTCACCGCCTCGAGAATCCCGTCTGCCAGCTCGTGGGCACTGCGCCGGTGCAGCGTGCGTGCCACATCGGCCAGGCGCGTGCCGGAAAACTCTTTTTCATCCTCGTTGGGCGCTTCGGTGAGCCCGTCGGTGTAGAGGATGAGCGTCTCGCCCGGGCGGAAGGGCTCGCTGCGATCAGCGATGACTGCGTCAAAAATCTCGGGCGGCATCATCCCCAGCGCCATTCCCTCGGAGCCGACGAACTCGGCAGTCGGCGCGCCGCTGATCGCGTTTTGTCGCAAGAAGAGCGGCAGCTCGTGGCCGGCGCGCGCCAGCGTGACTGTGGACTGCTCCAGATCGATGACCGCGTAGAGCAGTGTGATGAACATGCCGCCGACGAGGTTGCTGCCGATCACGCGGTTGAGCTCGCACAGTGCGGCGGCGGGCGAGTCGTGGCGCGGCGCGATCTGGCGCAGGTGCGTGCGGCAAATCGCCATGAGCAGCGAGGCGGGGATGCCCTTGCCCGAGACATCGGCCACGACTACGCCGAGGCGCGTGGGCGAGAGCAGGAACAGGTCGTAGAGGTCGCCGCTGACTTTTTGCGCAGGCGTGTAGCGCGCATCGAGCGCGAGCCCCGGGACGCTGGGCATCTCTGTGGGCAGCAGCATTTGCTGGATGCCGCTGGCGAGCGAAAGGTCGAGGTCGAGCTGCTGTTTCTCGATTTGGTAATTGAGCAGGCGCAGGTTGTGCAGCGCGAGCGCGGCCTGCTCGGCCAGCGACTGCATAAGCGTAAAATCTGCCGCGCTAAAGGGCAGGCCATCGGCGGAGTTGGCGACGGCTAGGACACCGAACAGCTCGCCGCGAAACGCGAGTGGCACGGCGATGACCGAGCGCACTTTTAGCGCGGGGTCCTGGTGGCGAACGATGCGCGGATCGCTCGCTGCATCGGCGACGAGCTGCGCTTCGCCCGTCTGCACGACTGCGCCGATGATGCCTTCGTCGTCCGGAAAGGTTTCGCCGCGCAGTACGCTTTCGATGAATTTCGCGCGCGTCGTGAGCTTCTCAACCGTCGCGGGCGGCAGTGGCCGGTGCGGCGGGAACAGCCCCTCCACGGCCACGCCTCGCATCTGCCCTTTCCCCTCTCGCTCAAAGAGTGCCGCACTGAGCGCACCCGAACACAGAATCGCCGCGTGCACGATCCGCTGCCGCAGCTCGTTTTGGCCGAGCCCTTCGCCGAGCGCCTCGACCATGTGGTGCATGAAATCGACCACCAGCTCGCGCGATTGCACGACTTGCTGCTTCTCCTCTTCCAGGAGCGCCTCGCGCTTTCGCGTGCGATACAGCGCAAACGATACCGCCGAGCCGCCAACAAGAATCCCTAGGAGAAACACAACCATAGACAGCGCAGTCATCTGGCAGCACAGCGCCCCGCCTTCGAGGTATTTCTTTGGGCGAACTAGAGCTTGGTCACAGACTTCCGTTTTCGACGCGGTTGCGCAGGAAGGAGAGCACGTCCTGGAACTTGCTGCGGTTACCCTCGTCGGCAGCGATCAGGTTTTCGTGCGCTTCGAGGGCCACGCGCGCGCTGGTGAGCTCGTCCTGCTCCTGCTGGGTGAGCGGGCGCGAGCACTTGTCGAAGCTCATTTTGAAGTCGCCCGCATCCACGGTCATGAGTCGGTGGATGCCGAGGTTGCGGATGAGCTCCAGGTTGCGCTGGCCGACGCGCGCAAGGATCAGCGGTTGCGGGTCGCTGGCCTTGGTCTTCTGGCGCAACTGGAGTGCCACTCCCGCAAGGATCCCGAGGAAAGTGCTGTCCATGCTCGTGCAGTGCTGAAAGTCGATCACGAGCCGCGTCTTGCCCTGCGCGAGCATCTCGGTGGCGAAGTCGCGCAAGCAGCTGCTGTTTTGAAAAGAAGCGCGGCCCTCGATCCGCATGACAACGGGATCCGAGTGCACATCCACGAAGAAAACGGGCTTACCGGTCTCGACCATGACTCAGAGTGATGCTGATTTTTTGCGGAAAAAAAAGCGCTTCGTTGGCTGAGTCATGGCTTTGTTTACGTAGCGGTTTTTCAGGAGGGAGGGAGCTCAGCTCTGGGCGAGGATTTGGCGCAACACGTAGGGGAGGATGCCGCCGTGCTGGTAATAATCGACCTCAATCGGCGTATCGATCCGGCAGGTCACGGGGATCTCCTGCGCCGTGCCGTCGGCCCGCGTGATCCGCAGCGCGAGATCCTGCTGCGGCTTCACATCGGCGCTCAGCCCGACGACGTCGTAGCTTTCGCTGCCGTCGAGCCCGAGCGTCTGCGCGCTGGTGCCTTCCTTAAACTGGAGCGGGAGCACGCCCATGCCGACGAGATTGCTGCGGTGGATGCGCTCAAAGGATTGGGCGACGACCGCGCGCACGCCGAGCAGCCGCGTGCCCTTGGCCGCCCAGTCGCGCGAGGAG
Source organism: Cephaloticoccus primus (assembly GCF_001580015.1). GTDB lineage: Bacteria > Verrucomicrobiota > Verrucomicrobiia > Opitutales > Opitutaceae > Cephaloticoccus > Cephaloticoccus primus. The sequence goes on along the minus strand of NZ_LSZQ01000041.1, from coordinate 86,428 downwards.
CCCGTGCCGTATTCCTGCCCTGCGAGGACGATCAGCGGCACGCCGCGCTCCCGATAAGCCATCGCCGCGTCGTAGATCGGCAGCTTGGTGCCCTCGGGTTGCAGCAGGGTGTTACCGCCCTCTTCGCCGCCGAGCATCAGGTTTTTGATCCGCACGTTGGCGAAGGTGCCGCGCGTCATGATCCGGTCGTTGCCGCGGCGCGAGCCGTAGGAATTGAAGTCCGCAAACTCGACCCCGGCCTCGCTCAGGAACTTCCCCGCAGGCGAGGTCTTCTTGATCGCTCCGGCGGGCGAGATGTGGTCGGTCGTCACCGAGTCGCCGAAAATCCCCAAGGCGCGCGCGCCTTTGATTTCGCTGACGCTGCCGGGTGTGAGCGCGAAATCGGTGAAGAAGGGCGGCTCCTGAATGTAGGTCGAGGCGGCATCCCACTCGTAAATATTTCCCGTCGAGGAGGGGATTTCGTTCCACTTCGGGTTCTGCGAGGCGAAGTCCGCATAGAGGGTTTTAAACACCTCGGGCTTGAGCGCGGCGGACATCTGGTCGCGGACTTCCTGCAAGCTGGGCCACAGGTCTTTGAGGAATACGTCGCGGCCGTCTCGGTCCTTGGCGAGCGGTTCGCGGCTCATGTCGATATCGACCCGGCCCGCCAGCGCAAAGGCGACGACCAGCGGCGGCGACATCAGGAAGTTTGACTTTATGCTCTGGTGAACGCGGGCCTCGAAGTTGCGGTTGCCCGAGAGCACCGCCGCCGCGACGAAGTCGTTACTGAGGATCGCCTCCTCAATCGCCGGATGCAGCGGGCCCGAGTTTCCGATGCAGGTCGTGCAGCCGTAGCCCACCGTCTGAAACCCGATCTGGTCGAGATACGGCGTGAGGCCGGTTTTGTTAAGGTAGTCGGTGACGACGCGCGAGCCGGGCGCGAGCGAAGACTTCACTGCCGGATTCACGCTCAAGCCGCGCTCGACTGCCTTTTTCGCGAGAAGGCCAGCGGCCAGCATCACGCTGGGGTTCGAGGTGTTCGTGCAGCTCGTAATCGCCGCAATGAGGACGGAGCCATTGCCGATCTCGGCGCGCGCGGGAGATTCGGCAGCAGCCGAATCGGCGGAGCCGCCGCCGCCCAGCGTCACGGTCGCGCGCTGCGCGTAGCTATCGGCAGCCTTGCCAAAACCGCTCTCGGCCACGGGGCGACTGTATGCGCTGAGGAAGTTTTCCTTGAGCGCGGGCAGCTCGATGCGGTCTTGCGGACGCTTCGGCCCGGCGACGCTCGGGACGACGGTCGAGAGGTCGAGCTCCACATCGACCGAGTAGTCGATCTGGCCTTTCTCGGGGATGCCCCAGAGCTCCTGGGCCTTGTAGTACGCCTCGTAGGTGGCGACGTGCGCCTCACTGCGGCCCGTCCCGCGCAGGTACAGCGAGGTCTCCTCATCAATGGGGAAAAAGCCCATCGTCGCGCCGTACTCGGGGGCCATGTTGGCAATCGTGGCACGATCCACGAGCGGCAGCGCACGCGCGCCGGGCCCGTAAAACTCGACGAACTTGCCCACGACTTTTTTCGCGCGCAGCAGCTCGGTAATCGTCAGCGCAAGGTCGGTCGCGGTGACGCCCTCTTTGAGCGCGCCCGTGAGGTGCACGCCCACCACGTCGGGCGTCAGGAAGTACACGGGCTGGCCGAGCATGCCGGCCTCCGCCTCGATGCCGCCCACGCCCCAGCCGACGACGCCGAGCCCGTTGATCATCGTCGTGTGCGAGTCGGTGCCGACGAGCGTATCCGGATAGTAGGTGCCGCTCGCATCCCTGAGGATGCCCTGCGCGAGGTATTCGAGATTTACTTGGTGAACGATGCCGATCCCGGGCGGGACGACCTTAAACGTGTCAAAGGCCTGCATGCCCCATTTTAGAAACTGGTAGCGCTCGCGGTTGCGCGTGAACTCCAGCTCCAGGTTTTTCGCCAGCGCCTCCGCCGAGCCCGCGAAGTCCACCTGCACGGAGTGGTCAACCACTAGGTCCACCGGCACGAGCGGCTCGATGAGTTTCGGGTCGCGACCGAGCTTGCTCACCGCCGCGCGCATCGCCGCTAGGTCGACCAGGAGCGGCACGCCCGTAAAGTCCTGCAACACGATCCGCGCCACGACAAAGGGCACCTCCGCCGTGCGCGCCGCTTTCGGCGCCCAGCTCGCCAACTGCGTAACCGCCTCCTCGCTCACGCGCTTGCCATCGCAGTTGCGCAACAGCGACTCCAACACGATGCGGATCGACACGGGCAGCCGATCAATCGCGAAGCCCGCAGCCTTGAGCGCGGGCAGCGAGTAGAGCGCGTGGCGCGTGCCACCGACTTCAAATGTACTGCGAGTGTTAAACGGGTTGGGAAGCGTGCGGCTCATCGTGTTTTGCTTTGCGAGGCAGGAATGTCGGTTTGTGGAAGTGGTGTGATTAAATTAAAAGGGCGCGGAGCGTGGTGGTAGTAGCGCAAAAACTCGCGCGTGCTTTCGGAGCACCAAGTGGCGAGCTCCGCGCGCCGCCCCCCAGTCAGGGCGGCGGCGAAGTTGCGAAAGCAGTAGTCCACTTACAAACCGTTTTTCCTCATAGAAGCTGCGATACTGTGCGGCGTTTCCGCCCCATAAGATTTGGTTGAAAGCCAGCGCAATCGCCGCCCACCTCGCAGCTCTTCCCGTTTACCGAAACTACGACGATTCCCTCCCCGATGAACCTGATCGAAGACCTGCAATGGCGTGGCCTCCTGGCCGATTGCACCGACCTGCCCGCGCTCGACACGCGCCTCAAAACCGGCCAGCCGATCACGCTTTATTGCGGCTTCGACCCCACCGGCGACAGCCTCCACGTCGGCCACCTCATGGGCCAGCTCACGCTGCGCCGCTTCCAGCTCGCCGGCCACCACCCGCTCGCACTCGCCGGCGGTGCCACCGGCATGGTCGGCGACCCCTCGGGAAAATCCGCCGAGCGCAACCTGCTCTCCCCCGAAGCCCTCGCCCACAACCTCGGCTGCATCAAACAACAACTCGCCCGCCTGCTCGACTTCGACTCGCCCACCAACCCCGCACGACTCGTCGATAACGCCACGTGGACGACGCCGATCAGCTTCCTGGATTTTCTGCGCGAAGTCGGGAAGCACTTTTCCCTAAACGCCATGATCGCCAAAGAGTCCGTCCGCGCCCGGATGGAAGGCGAGCACGGCATCAGCTACACCGAGTTCAGCTACCAACTCCTCCAGGCCCACGATTTCTACCACCTGCGCCACGCCCACGACTGCGAGCTGCAAATCGGCGGCTCCGACCAATGGGGCAACATCACCGCCGGTACCGACCTTATTCGCAAAAAACTCGGCACCCACGCCTGGGGCTGGACCTTCCCCCTCATCACCAAGGCCGACGGCACCAAGTTTGGCAAAACCGCCGGCGGCGCCGTCTGGCTCGATCCCCAGAAAACCAGCCCCTACAAATTTTACCAATTCTTCATCAACACCGAGGACGCCAAAGTCTGCGAATACCTGCGCAAGTTTACCTTTCTGCCGCGCGAAGAAATCGAGGCACTCGAAGCCGCCCACGCTGCCAACCCCGGCGCGCGCGAAGCCCATAAAGCCCTCGCCCGCGAAGTGACCGCCCTCGTCCACGGCCCCGCCGCCGTCGAAGCCGCCATCAAAGCCAGCGCCATCCTCTTCGGCGCCGAAATCGGCGACACCAGCGAAGAAACCTTCCGCGACGTCGTCGGCGAAGTCCCCACTACCCACCTCGCCAAAACTGCACTTGAAGCCCCGGCCCGAAGCGGCGGCGGCACGGCGAGCGACACCGCTGGCGCGACCGCGCCCATTGCGGCAACCGCCGAAAAGACAAGCGGCGCGCCACTCATCGAGCTCCTCGTCCACAGCGGCCTGTGCAGCTCCAAAGGCCAGGCACGCAAAGACATCAGCGGGGGCGGCATCTACCTCAACAACCGCCGCGAAACCGACCCCACCCGCCACGTCACCCCCGCCGACCTCCTCTTCGGCAAACACCTCCTCCTGCGCAAAGGCAAACGCAGCTACGCCGTCCTCACCGCAGAGTGAGCGAATACCGGCTCACTCCTCGGGGGGGGGGCATCGCTGCATGCTGCTCCCTTCGCGCAAGCGCGAAAGGGGGCGGTGCCGGCCGCATAACTCGAATCGAAAACCAAGCCCCGCGCCGGCAACGACGTCTCACGAATAAACCCAATCGAAAACGGCTCAGGCAGGCCAGTACAGCCGCTTCAGCGGTACAAGCCGTTTGGTTTCTGCATCGGTGGCATCGTAGTGCTCAATCAGCGCCCGCACCACATGATCCAGCGTCCACATGGCCAAGGGGATCGCCGCTCGGTCAGCCTCATACTGGGCATCCTTCGAGAAACCTCCCGTGCTGACATACAGCCCGCGATCATCCTTGTGACGGCCCCCGAGGAAGCCGCGGATCTCCGGGCTCCCCATCTGCTCTTTGCGATGCTTCACCTCCACAACGATGCGCGGATGTTCAAAACCGAAGCCATCAGGCGAAGCGACGATATCCTTACCCCGATCGGCACCCGACGGCGAGACTTGGGTTTTGTAGCCCATAGCACGCAGGATACCAGCGACCAGTTGCTGCATATCGTCCCAGTCAAGTTCGCTTACCCGATCTTTGATGCGCTCCAAGGCTTGGGACTCAATGTCGGCCAGCAGGTCATCGGTAATAACCGCGGTATCCTCTTCTACAGTCGGTGTTGGGTGGCCTTTTAGCGCGGCCAGTATCTCAGCCGCCGCCTTGGCGGGGACTTCAAACAAAGTCAGAGTCGACCCCAGACTGTTCTTGGTGCCAGTGCTTAGACTGTCACGCGAGAGTTCCTGCGCTTGCCACTGCACTTCGCGCGCCAGCGGCATGCCTTGCTCAGCCCAGTCGGGGCGATGCCCGGCTGGGCCAGCCACTCTACCAATCGAGTACAGTCGGTTGGCAGGAGAATAAGTGACGACCCAGTCGCCGTCTTGGATGTCATTAAGGAAACGCCAGACTTGGGATGCACCCGAAACTACCGTCCCCGGTTTGGCTTGAGGATCGGCAGATTGATACAGCGCAATCAACTGCTTGCGGCTCATCCCCGGCTTCGCGTGGGCGGCCAAGTGGCGCCAACCGACAGCGGCCACGCCGCGCTCACGAAAAGCATCATAAAGCCTGCCCCCCTCACCGCGTACCATCCACATCCGTGCCATCATTGCCATTGTGTTTCCCTTTTGATCTGTTGTTATCAAGTTTGTACTGCCTTTTTCTTATGAAGGCAGTACATCTGCCTCGAAAACTAAGCAAATTACGTCATGCCACGTCTGAAAGACACAACGCTTTCCATTCGTACTTCGGTCGAAATTAAACGACTTCTGCGCTCGGCAGCAGAGCTTGAACACCGCTCGGTGACCTCAATGGTGGAGACTCTGGTGCGGGAATACGCGCACAGTCACGGCTTAGGGCTGAATCCCTCAAACGGTGAACCTGCTGCAATTGGTAAAGGCATCGCCAATTTGGCAGTCTATGAGGAGGGACGATAATGGGGGGGATTTTTACGCAAGGGGCGCAGTGGATCCGCGCAGACTTTCATCTGCATACCCGAGCGGACCGTGAATTCAAGTTCACGGGTGATGACAACTTCTACAACAGCAACTATGTGGATGGGTTGGAGAAAGCGGGCATCCGATTGGGCGTCATCACCAACCACAACAAGTTCGACTTCGAAGAATTCAGAGCACTGCGCAAGACGGCCCAGAAGAAGGGTATTGCGCTGCTGCCAGGCGTCGAGTTGTCGGTCAATGATGGGGCTAATGGCATCCACACACTTATTGTGTTCTCCGACGAATGGATCGATAAACACAACTACATCAACCCATTCCTGACCAGCGCATTCGAAGGCAAAACGCCCACACAGTACGAGCAGGAGAACGGGCGCACCTCTTGGTCGCTTCTGGAGACGATCAAGAAGCTGGAAGGCTATCACCGGGACTTCTTCCTTGTCTTTGCCCATGTCGAAGCCCCGAGTGGCCTGTGGGCGGAGCTGGATGGCGGCCGGCTGACTGAGTTGGGGCAAAACGAGTTCTTCCGCCGCAGAACGCTGGCTTTTCAGAAGGTACGCACGCACGACGGCGCAGGCAAAGACAAACCCTGCCGCACCAAGATTCAAAGCTGGCTACAGAGCTGGTACCCCGCCGAACTGGAAGGTAGCGACCCCAAGAGTGTCGATGAAATCGGTCGAGGCAAGGCTAGCTACCTGAAGCTGGGCGAGCTGTCCTTCGAGGCGGTCAAATTTGCCTTGAGCGATCCCGCTGGGCGGGTCGCCATGGAGCCACCCAAGCATCAAGCGTCGTACATCCGCAGCATCCGCTTCAACGGCGGCATTCTCGACGGGCAGGTGTTGCATTTCTCTTCCGAACTCAACACCTTGATCGGTATCCGCGGCAGCGGCAAATCATCCATTCTGGAAGCGCTGCGCTATGCCCTCGATATTCCTCGTGGCGAAAAGGCGCAGGACACCAGATACAAGGACGAATTGATCCGCCATACCCTTGGCAGTGGCGGCAAGGTCACGCTGACAGCCTGTGATGTGTACGGGCAAGAATTCACCATCTCGCGCATCTTCCGCGAAGCGCCCAACGTCTATCTGGATGGCAAATTGCAGCCCGGTGTATCGATCCGGGAAACCGTGCTGCGTCACCCGATCTACTTCGGGCAGAAAGACCTTTCCAGCACCGGAGAAGGCTTCGAGACCGATCTGGTGGAAAAGCTGGTGGGTGAGAAGCTGCGTGCGCTGCGTGACGACATCGAAACCCAACGCCAGCGCGTGCGTGATGCGGCGCAGCGCTGGCTCAAGCTCGGCAACACCGCCGAACTCAAGCGCGACTTCGAGACCCAACTAAATGATGCCAACTTCCGTCTGACCAAGTTTGCGGAGCACGGCGTCGCCGACAAGCTCCAAAAGCGCCTCGGCTTCCAGCAGGACGCTACTGCACTCGCTCGCATGAAGGAGCGGGCAGACAGATTCCTCCTCGCCTTAGGGCAATTGATTGCCGAACATGAAGACGAGTTGCGCAACGCGACGAGTTACGTGTCCAGGCAGAACCCGGATTTCTTCGCGGCCTGGTACGTCGAGTTCTCCAGCCTCGTGGCCAAGGTCGATCAGCTCAAGCAGATCGAGCAAGACGCGCGAGCCATTGCGGAGCGCCTCAAGACCAAGCAGAGCGAGTTTGAAGGTGCAAGAAAGAACCTTCAGGAGGAGTTCGCACAAGTTGAGCGCCAACTAACCCAGGAACTCAAGCAAACCGGCATGACAGCCATTCAGCCGGACGACTTCCTGACCCAGCAGCAGCGCAAAACCAAGGCGGAGCAAATGCTGGAGGCACTGGCCAAGCAGGAATCCCAGCAGACCAGCATTCGCGACGCGCTGTTTGCCGAGATCGACAAACTCAATGAACAATGGCTGCGCGAGTTCAACACCATCAAGGTAGAGCTGGACCGCGTGAACGCTGGCCACACCGCCCTGCAGATCGAAGCGGACTTCAAGGGCGACAAGGAAGCCGCCATCGACTTTATGCAGCAGCTCTTCAAGGGCAGCAACATCCGCGAAACCACCCTGCGCGCGGTTATGGAAGATTACGCCGACTTCGGCAGCCTGTTGCGTGCCCTACCGGAGGCCTTGGCGAAGGCGGGCAGCACCCCCGAGGTCTTCGAAAGGACCTTCATGCAGAACCTGGCTGAATTTGTCACCTGGCAGGTGCCCAACCGCTTTGTCATCCGCTATCGCGGCAAAGAGTTGAAGCATCACTCTCTCGGGCAGCGCGCTTCGGCGCTGTTGCTGTACGTGCTCAGCCAGCGCCAGAACGATGTGATCATCATCGACCAACCGGAAGACGATCTGGACAACCAGACCATTTACGACGATGTGATCAAGCTGCTACGGGAAATGAAGCCTCACGCCCAATTCATTTTCGCCACCCACAACGCCAACTTCCCGGTACTGGGTGACGCGGAACAGGTACACGCCTGCCAATACCAAGACGAGAAGGTCGCCACGCGAAGCGGCAGTATCGACGCTCGCCCGGTGCAGGACGCCATCATCAACATCATGGAAGGAGGCCAGGAAGCCTTCAACCGTCGCAAAGAGGTCTACAACCTATGGAAACCACAGAGCTGATCGACCTGCTCAGCCGGGGCGAGGACAGTCGGCAGCAGTTCAAGACGGACATGAACAATGCCGATGCCTTGGCAGCAGAGATCGTTGCCTTCAGCAACACCGCTGGTGGTCGCATCTTCATTGGGGTGAACGACGACGGTTCGGTGCGCGGTCTATCCGGCACCGATGTTGCCCGTCTCAACATGCTCATCGCCAACGTGGCCTCACAGGTCGTGCGTCCTGCCGTGAACCCGCTCACCGAGAATGTGCCGCACCCAAATGGCATCGTGATGGTGGTCACCATTGCCGAAGGCGTCAGCAAGCCCTATATGGACAAAAACGGCACTATCTGGGTGAAGAACGGTGCCGACAAGCGCCGCGCCACCTCGCGCGAGGAATTGCAGCGCCTGTTCCAACAGGCAGGTCTGGTGCACGCCGACGAAACGCCCGTAGCGGGCTTGGGCGCGGGCGATGTGGATATGCCCTATTTCGAAACCTTTTTCGAGCAGCAATTCGGTGAGCCGCTCGCCCAGCATCACCAGCCGTTGCCGCAATTGCTGAGCAACATGAACCTGATGAACCAGGGGCAGCTCAATGTGGCAGGCAGCCTGCTGTTTGCCAAAACGCCGCAGTACACACTGCCCGCCTTCATCGTCAAGGCGGTCGCTTTTGTCGGCACCCAGATTGAGAACGCTACATCGACAGCCGCGACATCACCGGCAAGCTGGCCGACGTGTTCCAGCAGACGCTGGGGTTCCTTGTTGCCAACACCCGCGCCATCCAAGGCGAACAGGGGTTTAACTCCCAGGGCCAGCCCGAAATTCCACGCATCGTCTGGGAAGAGCTGGTCGCCAACGCCCTCATTCACCGCGACTACTTCGTCAGCGCGCCGATCCGTGTACTGGTGTTTGCGGATCGGGTCGAAATCATCAGCCCCGGCCACCTACCTAACAACCTGACGATCGAGAACATCAAGGCCGGCAACTCCAATATGCGCAACCCCATCCTGGCGTCCTTTGCCGCCAAGCTCCTGCCTTATCGCGGATTGGGTAGCGGCCTGCTGCGCTCACTGCGGGCATGGCCGCAGATTGAACTCATCGATGATCGGGCCGGCAACCTGTTCAAGGCCATCGTCGCACGGGCACAGGATGCAGTAGCGAGATGTCCTGCCAGAGGATGAAAGTTTGGTCGGGGGCAACATACCCAGCCCAATTCGCAGAAGCGGCCCGGCCCTCCTTGCCACCTCCAAGTAAGAGTGGAAGCCCCCCTTTAGAAAAACATGGCTTCGCTGAGGGCGAGTTCGGGGGGCAGCGGTTTTAACGGGGCGTCGAGTTGGGCTTGCGCGTCGTCGAGCCTGGCGGCGAAGCAGGCGTGGCTGCGGCCAAAGTCCCCTGTCCAACGGAAATATTTCTCCGGCTGGGCGTACTGAAACTCGATGGTGATTCCGTCGCTTTCGCCACTGGCGTCGCGTTCGAGGATGTAGCGAGGCGAGGGTAAGCCTTGGCCACTGCTATTGGACTCTGCACCCAAGCTTTTAGCCGCGGGTTGAGTATCCGAATCTGGAGCGGAGTCGCCGCTTTGGCGGCTGCTGCCGCCCTGCCCTGCCGCCTGGCAGTGCTCGACGCGTTCGCGCAGCCACTGGCTAATGACGCGCGCTTCGCCAGCCAGGCTCGCGGAGTGGCGGACGCGGACTGTTTGCAGCCCCGCGACAATGAGCTCGGGTGCGTATCCGGCAAGGAACTGGCCGACGGTTTGGCGCACGGGCAACAGCCGCGCATAGGCGAGGTCGCGCAGGGCTTCGAGCCGCGGCCACGGGTAGGTGAGCGCGTCTTCGGGTGCGGTCGCACTGTCGATCAGCACACGCTCGGCGCGGCTCAGGAGGAAGCGGTAATCGGCCAACCGCGAGCTCGCCGAAAAGCGGTGTGCCCAGTAGTAGAGTGGCAGGTCGGTGGAGAGGCTGATAGAGACCTGGTTTTCCAAAAAGCCGCGCGCGGCGCGCGAGTAGTCGAGCACCACGACTTCGACGCAGCGTTTGTCGCTGTGCGATTTCCCGTAGTGGCACTCGCCGTAGATTTTGGCGCGGATCTCCATGCCGCCTTTGTCTTCGGCATCGGACTGCGGGCAGAGGATGACCATGCGGCTGGGGTAGCGTTTGGAAAAACGCAGCAGGGTCTGAAACTGCTCAACCGCGTCCGCTGGCGTCGTGGGCAACCCGAGGTGCAGGACGAAGTTGACCTGGGTCGCCGTAGCGTCGTCCGCGCCGCTCGAGGAGGCAGCGGCAGCCTGAGCCGAACCGCCGTCCGCCGCGTTTTGTCCGCCCTCGGGGCTCGCCCCCGAATCAGCGCTCTGCGCCTCAGCCGCGCTCCACATGTGGGCGAGTTTTTTGGCAATTTCGCCTGGGGGGATTTCCACGCCAGGCAGGGCGTCAAACACGGAAGTCATCGTTTCAGCGGGCGGGGATGGCAGACGTTATGAAAAGGAGCGGGAGCGGCGAGCAGCGGAAAACAGAGTGGGTGTGTTTCGGCGGGCAAAGCGGAAGCAGGGCGCGAAAGCACGTTTAAGGCTGCCGCCAGTGGTGTCCGTTTTGCGCGAGTAGCGCGTCGGCGCTCGGCGGTCCCCAGCCACCCGATGGGTAGCTATCCATGCCCTCGCGACCGCTGGCTGCCCAGTCTTCGAGCAGCGGGGTGCACAGCCGCCAGGAGGTCTCGGCCTCGTCGCCGCGGATGAAGAGCGTGCCGTCGCCCACCATCGCATCGAGGACGAGCCGCTCGTAGGCTTCGGGCGTGTTGGAGCCGAAGGTCGTGGCGTAGCGGAAGCTCATTTTCACGGGCTGCATCCGCGTCTGCAGGCCGGGGATCTTGGCGTTGAGGACGAGGCTCAGGCCTTCGTCGGGCTGGATCTGAAAGGCGAGTGTGTTGCCCGCCAGGTTGAACTGCTCGCTGCCCGCGAAGAGCGTGCCCGGCGGTTTCTTGAAGTTGATCGCTATCTCGGAGACGCGGCGCGCGAGGCGCTTGCCCGAGCGCAGGTAAAAGGGCACGCCTTGCCAGCGCCAGTTGTTGATCGAGAGGCGCAGCGCGGCGTAGGTCTCGGTGCTGGAGTCGGGCGCGATGCCACCCTCGTCGAGGTAGCCCTTGATCGGCTGGCCGCCGAGCATGCCGGCGGCATATTGGGCGCGGGCCACGTCACCGCCCGGACCGAGCCGCAGCGGCTGGATCGCCTTGAGCAGCTTCACCTTTTCGTCGCGCATCGCCTCGGCATCGAGCGAGACGGGCGGCTCCATCGCGGTGAGGGCGAGGAGCTGCATGGTATGGTTCTGGATCATGTCGCGCAGCGCGCCGCTCTGCTCGTAGTAGCCGCCGCGCGTGCCGACGCCGCCCTCCTCCGCCACGGTGATCTGCACGCTGTCGATGTAGTTGCGATTCCACAGCGGCTCGAAAATCGCGTTGGAGAAACGCTGCACGAGCAAGTCCTGCACGGTCTCCTTTCCGAGGTAGTGGTCGATCCGGTAGACTTGGTGTTCCTCGAAAACGGAGCGCACCGTCGTGTTGAGCGACTGCGCGGAGGCGAGGTCGCGGCCAAAGGGTTTTTCGATGATCACCTTGGTGTGGTGCGGCTGGCCGAGGTGTTTTTGCGCGAGGCCGACCGCGCCCAGGTTTTCCAGAATCGGTGCAAAAACCGAAGGCGGCGTGGAGATGTAGAAGAGCACCTGCACGTCGCGACCGACCTGTCGCTCGATCCCCTCCAGGTGGCGCGCCAGCCGGTCGAAGGCTGCGAGATCGTCGTAAGCGCCAGCGACGTAAGTCGTGTTGGCAGCGATCCGCTCCCAGACTTCGTCGGAAAGCGCGCGGCGCGAAAACTCGCGCACCGAGTCCGCAGCGAGGCTACGGAATGCTTCGTCGGGGATTTCTTTGCGCCCGTAGCCTACGAGGTGAAAGTCCGTCGGCAACAGATTGTCCAAGCCCAGGTTGTAGACTGCGGGGATGAGCTTTCGGGCGGTCAGGTCGCCCGATGCGCCAAAGATGACGACAACGGTCGGCGGAGCACCACGGTGCTTACTGAGTCCGTGAAGAAAGGGGTGTCGCGAGGAATCAGCCATTTGGAAAAAGGCGGGATTTCTTAGTCTCGCCTCCCAATAAGCAAGGCCTGTTGGCGTGTATAACCGCGTTTTATTCCGCGCAGTGCGGGTGTTAGTTTGCGTGCGGGCGCGGGTGCCCCAAGGGGGACCCGACAACGACTCGCCGCCCGTTTGCCCGCTCACACGAGGGCCTCGCAAAATGAGCCGGTCAACGACTGCGCGGCAAAAACCCTTTGGGGAAAAGCGGCAGGTTTTTAAAATGGCGCAGGGCTGGCGAGAGCGGCGGTGAGGCACTCGGCCCACGGATCGGCCCGTCACGTTGTTCGCCGTCCACTCCGTGCCTCGACTCCGGCAGGGCAACCTCGACGACGTCAAAACGCACGCTGCGCGGTGGCTCGTCCAATCCCCGCAAATAAGCGCGAGCCGCACAGAGCAAGGCGCGTTTCTTGCGCGCATCGACCGCATGATGACCGGCGACGAGTGCCCCCGCCGCACGCGTTTTCACCTCCACAAAAACCAGCACCTGCCCATCGAGGGCCACGAGGTCGATCTCCCCGCGCCGGTCTCGCGGGTTGCGCCAATTGGTCGCCAGAATCCGCAGCCCCATTTTTCTCAAATGCTCGCGTGCCAAGCGTTCGCCCAAGGCGCCTCGTTCGCCAGTCGAGTGCGCGGCGGGCGGCCTCCGCCAGAACCGTTTAAGCCAGGCAAACATGGAAAAACAGGGGCGCGGGCGACTTCGGGGCAGAGAGCGGACGGGCGGGGGGAGCGGATACAAAAACCCCTCCCGCCCCTCTTTGTCGGTAAGCGATCAGAGAGAGGCGGGAGGGTTTTGGGAAATTGGATGCAGGGCTTGGATTTGAACCAAGGACCTTCAGGTTATGAGCCTGACGAGCTACCAGACTGCTCCACCCTGCGAGGGCAGAAGCTGGGAAGTCGCGCCGCCGCTGTCAAAGGCTTTCTTCAGGGAAATTTGCGGGGAGTTTTACGAATGCATTCGCGCGGCGCGCGGGAGCGTTTGCGGCACACTGCCCGTTGGCGCAAACATTCGCACCCGCTGCACCGGCTGCTCGCCCATTGGGGGGAAATTCGCCAAAAACGCACTTGCCCTCGCCCGAACGCCCCTGTGTTTTCCCGCCTCTTTGTCAGCTAGCAACTGACGCAACATAAACCTCCTGGATGATCGCAAGGCGGCCCATTTGGCCGACCTGTGTTTCTAAAGGCCAACACAGATCAGGAATAACCGTTATGAACATCACCCCCAAGGACCTACTCGACGCCGGCGTGCACTTCGGGCACCAGACCAAACGCTGGAACCCGCGCTCAAAGCCCTTCGTCTTCGACCACCGCCAAGGCATCAGCATCATCGACCTGGGCAAAACCTACGAGGCCCTCAAAAAAGCCACCGCCTTCTTGACCGACATCGTCGCCAACGGCGGCAACGTCCTCTTCGTCGGCACCAAAAAGCAGGCCCAGGACATCATCCGCGAGGCCGCGACCTCCGTCGCCATGCCCTACTGCGTAGACCGCTGGCTGGGCGGCACCTTGACCAACTACGAGACAGTCAAGCGCTCTATCGCCAAGTTTCGCAAATACCGCCAGATGGAGACCGACGGCGAGCTCGCCAAGCTCTCCTCCAAGGAAGAAGCCGCCATCAAGCGCGAGATGGGCCGCATGGAGCGCAACTTCAACGGCATCCTCGACATGGAGGGCATGCCCTCGGCCATGTTTATCGTCGACGTGCTGCACGAGAAAATCGCCGTTGCCGAAGCCAACCGCTGCAACATCCCGAGCATCGGCCTCGTGGACACCAACTCCGATCCGGCGGGGCTCACCTACGCGATCCCGGGGAACGACGATGCGGTGAAGTCCATCCGCATCATCGTCGAGACGATCGTCGAAGCCGTGCAAGACGGGCTCTCCCAGCGCGACAGTCGCCGCGCCGCTCGCGGGGCCGCCGACCTGAAGGCGGCTACAGCCGCCGTCGCCGCCGCTGTCGGCATCGACACCACCGAGAAACCCGCCGCCGCTGAAGCTCCCGCTCCTGCTGAAGAAGCGGGTGAAGCCCCTGCTGAGACTCCCGCACCGGAGGCCGCTGCTACTGCTGCCGCCGCCGAGTAAGTCGCGAGTGAGTCGAGTCGCACACGCATTCGCCAAAACCGAATAACCCTTTAAAAAACAATGAGTAACCCAATTACCGCAAAGATGGTCAATGACCTGCGCATCGCCACTGGCGCAGGCCTGCTGGACTGCAAAAAAGCCCTCACCGAGGCCAACGGAAACGCCGAAGAGGCCGCCACGATCCTGCGCAAAAAAGGCGCGGCCTCCGCCGCCAAAAAGGCCGACCGTGCGACCAAGGAAGGCTTGATCGAGAGCTACATCCACGTCGGCGGAAAAGTCGGCGTCCTGATCGAGGTCAATTGCGAGACCGACTTCGTCGCCCGCAACGAAGACTTCAAAGCCTTCGTGAAAGACCTCTGCCTCCAGATCGCCGCCGCCAGCCCCGTCTGCGTGACGCGCGAGGAAGTGCCCCCCGAGGACGTCGCCAAGGAGCGCGAAATCGCCACTGCGCAAGTTGCGGGCAAGCCGCCCGCCGCGATTGAGAAGATCGTCGAAGGCAAACTCGACAAATACTACTCGACCGTCGCCCTCCTCGAGCAGCCCTTCGTCAAGCAGTCCGACATCACGATCAAGGAAAAGCTCACCGAGCTGATCACCAAGATCGGCGAAAACATCCAGGTCCGCCGCTTCACCCGCTACCAATTGGGAGCCTGAGAGTCGCAGCGCACTCCTCATCTGGCGGCGCGCCAATTGCGCGTGCCGTCAACTGCTCAAAGGTTGCAAGCTCCACGCAAAATCGGTGGAGCTTTTTTGTGCCCTCAAACAAACCCTCACGCACCACCTCTCCCTCCCCTTCCCCATTGGATTCCCCAAAGGTCAGCCGCAGGCAAATCCTCATCAGGGGTCTCACCAACCGCTGCCCCAACTGCGGAGCGAAGACGCTTTTCAAGAAAGGCTCGCTCTTCGAGCTCAACAAAAGCTGCTCCCACTGCGGAGTGCGGCTTGAGCGCGAGGAGGGCTTTTTCCTCGGCGCACTCACGCTCAGCTACGCCGTAACCCTCTTTGGGTACATGCTCCCGCTGGCGATCCTCTCATTTCGCGGTGTTTTCAGTTGGACGGCTACGCTCATCCTCGCAGGCATCGGCGCCATCGGCATCCCCGTCCTGCTCTACCGGCCTTCGCGCAGTTGGTGGCTCGGCTTTTACTACTTCTTCCTGCCCACACACCTGCCCGCCAACCAACGCCCCCTGAACGAAGGCGAAGACGAGCACACCTGAAGAATGGTCACTAACCGGGTTACCTATCTGGCTGCTCGCTCGCAACCCGTCCCCGCAAACTAGCTTGGCGTAATTAAAATCCAGCATGAGTAGCCAAGTTTAGCGTATCCGATTTCGTTCCATCCGGGACGAACGACATAGGGAACCTATCGCTCCTATGAAACTTAATAAAGTCCTGGCACCATTCACGGCCTACCTGTGCAGTATAGTTCTGTCACCTGCGTACATCCCCCCCCCCTGTAGAAGTACTTAATAATATAGAGAGCTATAGACCCGCCGGAGATAGAACTAAAGTCTCACAAGACTGGATACTGGATAGTGATTTCAAGGGCTCACTAAAAATAATTAAAGAATCTACTACCAATCTCAACGGTCACACAATGGTAATCGACTCTGGAGGGATTGATATCGAGCCATCTACTTCAGGAAAAATAACCGGGAAAGGCAAAATAACATCAAGTGTAGACTTCATAGGCCTTCGATTTTTCTCGGGAATAGGTGAATGCGGAGGAATTACAATTGATTCTATTATCGCAGACTCTACAAAACGCATTGGATTACACGTATCAGGAAAACACACAGGTGCTGCCGTACTCGTGATAAGAGGGAACGAGTCTAATACATATACAGGAGATGCTATAGTATCAGGAGCCAACAACCACATTGGCCTAGGGAAAAATAGGGGCAAAATAGCCATCTAAGGAAATATTATCGCAGAAGACAGTGGATCTATTCGATTAGATGAGGATAATCAATTCTCCACTATATCAATGGTCACTCTCAAACGCGGATCCATAGGATTTATTGAATACAATAACAGATCAATCACCAACACTATTCATCAAATAAGAGTAGAGAAATATGGTATAGTCAATTTTGGCAGACCCAGTCTCCGAGGAGATGCCCAAAGGTTCCTATATCTAGATGACCTCATCATTTCAGACGGCGGAACCCTTGCAGTACGCTATTGGAAGGAAGGGCGTGATTTCCTTCTCGTTCGCAAAGATAGTGCGCATCTCAATGATGCGCTCAAGAAAATGGAATTTGAAGGTTACGACCGAAACGCTATCCATCTAGTGAACTATAACAAAGATTATTGGTCGATTTCTTCGACACCTGAGCCTTCGACTTGTGGAGCGATTTTTGGGGTGTTGGGGTTAGGCGTTTCTGTATGTAGAAGAAAACAAGGCGTTTTCCTCAAACCGAGGCACAACGCGCCGCCACGCGCAAACACCTGAAGAGAGCCCCTCCACTGCTTGACCGCTCCCCAAGTTGCAGTAGCATCCATCTCAAAGACCGCAACCCGCCAGTCCCACGCACGCCCATGACTACGACAATTGAGATTCCCGAAGAGGTCGCCGCCCTCGCCAAAGAGGGGGCGGCCAAGTACGAGCTCGACCTCCCCGAGTTCCTCACCCAGGCGATTGAGGAAAAGGCCCGGCGCAAGCCGAACGGGCTGCGCTACTACGTGAACGGCGTAGATATGGGCCCCTTCGACCCGCGCACGCTGGGCCCGCCACCACCGCCCGAGGTCGTCGCCCGAAGAAAGGCCGCATCCGAGACACTTAACGGCCTTCGCGAGGAGGGCATCTGGATCTCGGACCTGATGGACGATACCTACTCAGTGCCACTGGAGTGGCGAAACCAAGCCCCGGCATGATCTACGACACCAACGCGCTTTCTGGCTGGGGGGATAAATTCCCAAGCGTGGAGGCTATCACTGCTGATGCCGCGGAAGTCGTCCTGCCTGTTGTGGTGCTTGGTGAATATGAATGTGGGCTTAAGCACTCCAAGAAGAGGGCCAAACTCGAACAGTGGCTTAAAGACATCCTGCCCGACTGTCGCATCCACCCGATCACACGGGAGACGGGCAAGTACTATAGCCAAATTTGCCACCAACTGAGGGTGTCGGGCTACGGCATTGAACAAAACGACATCTGGGTGGCCGCTTGCGCGTTTGAGCTCAGAATGCCTGTCCTGAGCAACGACAAGGGCTTTGATCGGATCAGCGGCCTGACCCGAGTCGGCTTCGACGATCCGCGCCAAGCTCGCAGAGCATTTTAGTCGCAGGCTCCTTTGCAGGCCGCTTTATTAGGAATTGCGGCGTACACGTCGATGGGCTGCGCACCGGATCGCGCGCGGCCTAAGCGCAACGTCAGCGCCACACTGCCACCACCCCACAGTTTGAACTGGTGCGACCGTGGAGAGAGGGCCTCCCTCACCTTTCTGCCGTTCCTGGCCACGCTAATTCGAAGTGGCGGGTCAGCGGCGACAGGAGGCCCCACGCGGCAAGCGCTTTCCCGCTAACACGGGAGGGCCCAGTCACGGTACGAATCTATACCGACAAAAACACCCCGAAGGTGCCTTGCCGGAGCGAATGGCGGTGCTTCACAGTCTGCAGCCTTCATGACGCGTTATTTCCGGCAGTTTCGGTCCTCACTCTTGTGTGCTGCGCTCTCTGCGCTGGCGTTTACCCTTGGAGGTTGCGGCGGTGGCGAAAAACGCGGCGCGCAGGAGCGCGACGCACTCCGCCCCGACGGCGCGCCCAAGATGGTTTTCCGCGTGGGAAATGGCACTGAGCCGCAGGACATCGACGGGCAAACGGTCACCGGCTTTCCCGAGCACAAGATCATCATGGCACTCTCCGAAGGCCTGCTCGGCCAAGACCCGCGCAGCCTCGAACCCGTCCCGGGCATGGCCGAGCGCTGGGACGTCTCCGCCGACGGGCTCACGTACACGTTTCATTTGCGCGAAGGGCTCAAGTGGAGCGACGGATCGCCGCTGCTCGCCAGCGAGATCGTCGATTCCTTTCGCCGGCTCCTCTCGCCCAAGCTCGCCGCCAACTACGCGTACCTCGTCTACAACTTTGTCGCCGGCGCCAAGGATTACTACGAGGGCCGCCTCAGCGACTTCGCCCAGGTGGGCTTCGCCGCGCCCGACGAGCGCACCTTCGTCGTGCGGCTGAAAAATCCCACACCGTACCTGCCCAAAATCATCGCCGGCCACTCTTCCTGGTGGCCGGTGCCGGTAAAGGTCATCGCCCAATACGGCCCGGTGGAGGAGAAGCGCACGCCGTGGACGCGCGTCGGCCACTTCGTCGGCAACGGCCCGTTTCGCCTCAAAGAGTGGTCGCCCAACCAGCGGATCGTCGTCGAGCGCAACCCGCACTACTGGGACGCCAAAACTGTAAAACTCGACGAGATCCACTTTTACGCGACTGACGATATCGCCGCCGACGAGCGGCTGTTTCGCACCGGCAAGCTCGACCTCACCGACGGGCTCCCCAACTCGAAAATCCCCAGCTACGCGCGCGACCACCCCGAGCTACTCCGGCGCGACCCGCTGCTCGCGCTCTACTTTTACCGCGTCAACGTCACCCGCCCGCCCCTCAACGACAAGCGCATCCGCCGCGCCCTCGCGCTGGCGATCGACCGCGAAAGCCTCGTGCGCAACGTCACGCGCGGCGGCGAGCAGCCTGCCTACGCCGTCAGCTACCCGGGCACTGCGGGCTACTTCCCCGAGGCGCAACTCAGCGGCAGCCTCGAAGAAGCACGCGCGCTCCTCGCCGAAGCCGGCTACCCGGAAGGCCGCGGCCTCCCGAAAATCGAGCTTCTCTACAACACCTCGGAAAACCACCGCGCCATCGCCGAGGCCGTCCAGCAGATGTGGAAGACCCAGCTCGGCGTGGAGGTCGAGCTCGTGAACCAGGAGTGGAAGGTCTACCTCGACCGCCAGAGTACGGGCGACTACACGCTGCTGCGCGGTGGCTGGGTCGCCGACTACATCGACCCGCATGTCTTCCTAGAGATCTGGGAAACCGGTAACGGCAACAATAACACAGGCTGGGGCTCGCCCGAATACGACCGGCTCCTGCACGCCGCACTCGCCGCCCAAAACGATGAAGAGCGCTACCGCTACTACCAGCAAATGGACGCCATCCTGATCGACGAGCTGCCAATCATCCCCGTCCATTATTACGTGAAAAAGGTGCTCCTAAGCCCGCGCGTAAAAGGCTACTACCCCACCCTCATCGACATCCATCCGTACAAATACATCTCCATCGAAAACGCTCAGTGAGCCGCGACTCGTAAACCCAAACCAATCGCCCGCATGGGAAGCCCAACTGCCGTTCGTTCGCCCCACTCCGCCCGCCCGCCATACCGCGCTAATCGCCCGGGGCGACAAGGCGCACGGGCGCGGGCAATGCACGGCGTGCGAAACGTCGAGAAAATCGGGCCTGCCCGCGGGGGCGATTTTTTCGGTTTACGAGAAAACAGCATAACCCGCCGATGACCCGCTTCATCCTCAGCCGCGCGCTGCAAATCGTCGTCGTCCTTTGGGTGATCATCACGGCGACGTTCTTCATGATCCGCTTCGTGCCCGGTGGGCCCTTCACCGCAGAAAAGGCGGTGACGCCGGAAGTCCTCCGCAACCTCGAAGCGCACTACGGCCTCGATCAACCGCTGTGGCGACAGTACCTCGACTACATGGGCAAGCTCGTCCTGCACGGCGACCTGGGCCCCTCTTTCAAGTACGCGAGCCGCAGCGTAAACGAGATCATCGCGGACAAGCTCCCCGTCTCGCTGGAGCTCGGCGGGCTCTCGCTGGGTATCGCACTCGCGCTCGGGCTGCCGCTGGGCGTGGTGGCGGCCGTGCGGCGCAATCGCTTCGCCGACTACCTGTGCAGCTCGGTCGCCATGATCGGCATCTGCGTGCCGACCTTTGTGCTCGGGCCGCTGTTTGTGCTCTTCTTTGCAATCAAGCTCGGCTGGGTAAACGCCTCGGGCTGGTACGGGCCGACGGATCGCGTGCTGCCCGCGCTTACGCTGGGGCTCGTCTATGCGGCCTACATCGCACGGCTCACACGCGGCGGCATGCTCGAAGTTTTAGGTCAGGACTACATCCGCACTGCGCAGGCCAAGGGCGCCTCGGCAGCGCGCATTCTCCGGGTGCACGCGCTGCGCGGCGGGCTGCTGCCGGTGGTCTCCTTCCTCGGGCCCGCCATCGCGGGCATCCTCACGGGCTCTTTTGTGATCGAGACGATTTTCCAGATCCCGGGCCTCGGACGCGAGTTTGTGCAGAGCGCGTTTAACCGCGACTACACCCTCGTGCTCGGGACAGTGATCCTCTACGCGACGCTGATCGTCACGCTAAACCTCGCGGTCGATCTCGCCCAAGTCTGGCTCAACCCACGCCGCAAATTCGAGTGAAGCCGACCAACGCAACGACACCACAGTCCGCGCCCACAGCCGGGAGCGCTGCGCGGGCCCCGCAGCCCACGGGCGAGCTCCCACATAATGAGGCCGCAGCCCACTCGCTCTGGCGCGACGCATGGCGGCGACTCGCGAAAAACAAGCTGGCTGTTTTCGGCGGTGGCGCACTGCTGCTGCTCACGCTGGCCTGCCTCTTCGGCCCGCTGTTCAGCGCCTACACTTACGAGGCCCAAGATCTCGACCTGGGCGCCAGCGCGCCGAGTGCCGCACATTGGCTGGGCACCGATACGCTCGGGCGCGACCTGCTGGTACGCCTGCTCGTGGGCGGGCGGATCAGCCTCGGCGTCGGGCTGTGCGCAACGCTGGTCGCGCTGACGATCGGCGTCGTTTACGGCGCAGTCGCGGGCTTCTTCGGCGGCAAGCTCGATGCGCTGATGATGCGCGTCGTAGACATCATGTACGCGCTGCCGTTTACGATTTTTGTTATCCTGCTGATGGTCTTCTTTGGCCGAAACATCGTGCTGCTCTTCGTCGCCATCGGCGCAGTGGAGTGGCTCACGATGGCGCGGATCGTGCGCGACCAGATCCTCTCGCTCAAGAAAATGGAGTTTATCGAGGCGGCCCACGCGCTCGGGCTGAGCAAGCGGCGGATCATCTTTCGTCACATGATCCCCAACGCGCTGGGGCCCATCATCGTTTACACTACGCTCACGATTCCGGCGGTGATGCTGCTCGAAGCCTTCCTCAGCTTTCTGGGGCTCGGCGTGCAGCCGCCGCTCAGCTCATGGGGCGTCCTCATCAAAGATGGCGCCGAAAAAATGGAGGAGTTCTGGTGGCTGCTCTTCTTCCCGGGAGCGCTGTTTTCCGTGACCTTGTTCTCTCTCAACTTTCTGGGCGACGGCCTGCGCGACGCACTCGATAGCCGCAGCGCAAAAGACTAGCCGCTGGCACCGCACCAAAACCTTTTCGCTCCCCTCCTCCCCCCCCGACGATGCGCCGCTTCCGCCCCTACTTTCGCTACCTGCGCCCGCTGCGCGCCAAGCTCGCTCTCGCGCTCGTCGCGCTGTGTCTGTACTCGGCGGCCAATGGCTTCGGGCTGCCCTACTTGTTGCCCACT
This sequence comes from Cephaloticoccus primus, assembly GCF_001580015.1. Classification (GTDB taxonomy): domain Bacteria; phylum Verrucomicrobiota; class Verrucomicrobiia; order Opitutales; family Opitutaceae; genus Cephaloticoccus; species Cephaloticoccus primus. Next base: position 64,537 of record NZ_LSZQ01000041.1, on the reverse strand, counting down.
GTTTTTGGCCCCATCTTCGACAGCGAAGAACGCACGATGGCACTGGGCGAAGTCGCGCGGCTGGCGCTGTTGATTCCGGCGCTCTTTCTCGTGCGCGGGGCAGCAGGCTACCTCAGCGCCTACCTGTTTCAGGGCATCGGCACGCGCGTGCTGGAGGCGCTGCGCGTCGATTATTTCTCAAAACTCCAGCACCTCCCGCTCGCCTACTTGCAGCGTTATCAAAAGGGCGACCTCAGCTCGCGCGCGATCTCGGATGCGAATCAGCTCCAGTACACGATCACGGCGCTCGCCAGCGAGGGCGTGAAGCACCCCCTCTCGCTGGTCGGCGCGCTGAGCTACGTCATCTGGGCCGCGCTCACGACCGAGGGCATCGCGCTTGCACTCGTCTGCATGGCCATCGTGCCGCTGTGCGTTTTCCCCGTGCGCTACGTGGGCCGCAAAGTCCTGAAGCGCGCCCAGCAAGCCCAGTCGCAAATCGGCTCCATCTCTTCGCTGCTCACCGAAAACCTCGGCGCCGCGCGCGAGGTCCGCGCCTTCGGCCTCGAAGCACTGGCGACCACGCGCTTCGCAAAAGCCTCCCGCGCGCTGCTCACCGCGCAGATGAAGATCGTAAAATACGCGCTCGCGCTGAACCCCACGATAGAAGTGCTCTCCGCGCTCGGCATCGCGCTCACGCTCGTTTTTGCCTACCGCACGGGCATCAGCTTCAGCAGCCTCATGGGCGTACTCACCGCCCTGTACCTCTGTTACGAACCGGTTAAAAAACTCGGCGCGCTCAACTCCGAGCTCAAACGCGGAGCCGCCGCGCTCGACCGGCTGGAGCCCATCCTGCGCGAACCGCTGCGGATCACCGATCCCGAAAATCCCCGCACGCTCGCCGCAACGCCGCGCGGAGAAATCGCATTCGAGCACGTCAGTTTCTCTTACGCGCCCGATGCGCCGCGGCCCGTCCTTGACCGCATCGACATAAAAATCCCGGCAGGCACGACCTGCGCGCTCGTCGGCCCCAGCGGCGGCGGCAAGACGACCTTCGTCAACCTCATCCTGCGGCTCCACGACATCGACTCGGGCGCGATCACCATCGACGGCACCGACATCCGCCAACTGCGGCTCGCCGAGCTGCGCCGCCACATCGCCATCGTCTCGCAAGAGCCCGTCCTGTTTAACGACACGATCTACAACAACCTGCTCCTCGGCCGCCCCGACGCCACCCGCGAAGAAGTCATCGCCGCCGCCACCGCCGCACACGCCGATGAGTTTATCCGCAACCTGCCCAAGGGCTACGATACCAACGTCGGCGAGCACGGCGCCCTCGTCTCCGGTGGGCAAAAACAGCGCATCGCCATCGCCCGCGCCTTCTTGCGAAATGCGCCGATCCTCATCCTTGATGAGGCGACCTCCGCCCTCGACGCGCAGAGCGAACAAATGATCCAGGACGCGCTCCAACGCCTCGTCGTCGGCAAGACCGTACTGATCATCGCCCACCGCTTCAGCACCATCCGCGACGCCTCCATGATTCTCGTCCTCGACCAGGGCCGGCTCGTCGCCAGCGGCCCCCACGCCGAGCTCTACGCAAACACCCCACTTTACCGCAGCCTCTACGATCAACAAACCACCAGCCCTCACGCCGCCGCCGATAACCGCGGCACCATCACCGCCTAGCGATACATGACCCAGACCGAGCCGCCGCCACCACACCAACAACACACGAGCTCGCCCCACTCGCCACCACCACCATCCAGCGCGGACACCACCCCAGCCCGCGCACAGGAGACGCCCCCTGATCGCCCACGCCTGCTCCTCATCCGCCGCCGCTACCTGGGCGACATCGTGCTGCTCGGCTCGGTTTTAAAAAACCTGCGGCTCCACTGGCCCACCGCGCAAATCGCCCTGCTCGCCGATCGAGCCTACGCGCCCGTCGCCGCGCTCCACCCGGAAGTGGATCGCGTGCGCAGTTTCCCCGCCAAGCTCACGCAGTGGCCCCGCTTCATACGCGAGCTGCGCTGCACCCGCTTCACCCACGTCTTCGACTTCGACAACTCGGATAGGACTGCACTCGTCACCCGCCTCACCGCTGCGCCCATCCGCCTGACTTACGAACGCGAGGGGCAGACCTTCCGCCATCGCTGGGCCTACACAGGGAGTGTCAAGCTTCGCGAGCGCGACTTCTGCTCCCAACACATCACCGAAACGTACCTCCAGTTAATCGCAGCCAGCGGCGTCTCCATCCGCACGCGCGAAGTCTCCCTGCCCCCTCGCCCCGCCGATCTCGCCCACACGCAGAGATTCGCGGCGCCGCACAGCGCAACAACGCCAGCCTCACCAGGCGGCCCCACAGACACAGGCCGCGCCTTTCACACGGCAGTGCAGCGGCCCCGCATCCTCGTCCATCCGGGCAGCCGCAGCCGATACCGGGTCTGGCCCGCCGAGCGCTTCGCCGCTGTCTGCGACCGACTCCAGGACGAGCTCGACGCCCAGGTTTTCCTCGTCGCAGGCGCAGGTGAGCGCGGCACTGCCCAAGCCATCCGCGCCGCCGCGCAATCACATCTCGTGTTAATCGACGAAGCACTCTCCATTGGAGGACTCGCCGCACTGTGCAGCCGCTTTGACCTCATGCTCTGCCACGACAGCGGCCCGATGCACCTCGCCGCCGCCGTCGGCACGCCCGTCGTCGCCCTCTTTGGCTCCCAAAATGCGGCCAACTGGAGCCCCCTCGGCCAAGGCCATCAAGTCCTGCAAACCGCCCTGCCCTGCACCTGCCTGCCCGACACGCCCACGCCCTGCCAAAAGGACGACTCCTACCGCAGCTACTGCGTGCGCAAGCTCAGCCCCGAAACCGTCTTCAACGCCTGCGCCCAAAGTTTGGCTTACCTGCAGCAGCCCGACTTCAGGGATAGCGCTTGACGCTGCGGGGGCTCACTCCCTTAAGTCCGCGCCTTTTTACGCCAGAAACTGGCCGCCTCACTCCGCGCAACACAGCTCTTAAAACCACGCAATCATGGCTCAACCCAAACGTAAGCAATCCAAGCGCCGTAGCGCTAACCGCCGCGCCGCTAACGCATTCCAGGCGCCTGAATTTGCCAAAGACCCGACTGATGGAAGTCTCTTTCGCCCGCACCACGTGAACCCGAAGACGGGCATGTACCGCGGGCGGCAGGTGCTCAACGTCGAGGTCTAGTCCGGGCCAGCCCAAGGCCCGATAATGGCCCGGGGCACTACCAAGGCCCGCGCTCGCCCGCCCAGAAAATCACCTGGCATCGCCCCGCTACGATGCTTACTTCGTCCCGCGACAGTGCTGCCCGACGCATCGCCGTTGATGCTATGGGCGGGGACCTCGGCCCGGCGGAGGTCGTCGCTGCCGTAAAGCTCGCGCTCGCGCAGCAGCCCGCGCTCAACCCGGTTGTGCTGGTGGGCGATGAGGCGCAGCTCACTCCGCTACTGGCCCAGGCTTCGCTGCCAATCGATGGGCAGCGGCTTTCGCTGCACCATGCGCCCGAGGTCATCACGATGGATGACAAGCCGGTACTCGCGCTGCGGCGCAAAAAGAACTCCTCGATGCTGCGGGCAATCGAGCTCGTCAAAGACGGAGCTGCCAGCGTCGTCGTCAGTTGCGGCAACACGGGCGCGCTCATGGCAGGCGGCACGCTACGGCTACGCACCATGCAGGGGATCGCCCGGCCGGCGCTCGCAGCGGTCGTCCCGCGCGCGGGCGGCAGCTTCGTCCTCATCGACGCGGGGGCCAATCCCGAGGCGCGCCCCGAGCACTTGCTGCACAACGCCATCCTCGGCAGCCATTACTGCCGCGTGCGCCTCGGGCAGGCCACACCACGCATCGGCCTCATGAGCATCGGCACTGAGGAAGGTAAGGGTAACGCGCTGACCACCGAGGCGCATGCGCTGCTGCGCGCCGCCCACGCGCAGGGCATCCTCAACTACGCGGGGCCGATTGAGGGCTTCCAGGTCTTCGCCGCAGAAGAGCCGGTGGATGTCGTGGTGTGCGACGGCTTTGTCGGTAACATCATGCTCAAGAGCTGGGAATCGCTCGTGAAGTTTTTCACCTCTACGATCAAAGCCGAGCTGCGCGCCAATCCGCTGCGCATGGCCGGGGCGATCATGGCCAAAGGGGCCTTTGCCGCGCTCAAGTCGCGGATCGACCCCGACCGACACAGCGGCGCACCGCTGCTGGGCCTGCGGGGCAACATCCTGAAAGCCCACGGCTCCAGCAAGCGGCTCGCCATCTGCGCCGCCATCTGCGCTGCGGGCGAGATCATCAGCGCCGAAATGAACCAACACATCGAGGCCGACGTGCAGCGCGCCGCCTCTGTCCTCTCCACTCCTCTTTCCCCCCAGTAAATGGCTACTCCCTCCATCCGCATCCTCGGCACCGGCGCACACGCGCCAACCCGCGTGCTCACCAATGCCGAGCTCTCGGCGAAGATCGAAACAAGTGACGAGTGGATCGTCACCCGCAGCGGCATCCGCGAGCGGCGCGTCGCAGGCCCCGAAGAAGCGACCTCCGACATGGCGGTCGCCGCCGCACGCGCGGCCCTGGCCGACGCCGGGATCGCCGCCAGCGAGATCGACCTGCTCGTCCTCGCCACCGTCACGCCCGACCTCACCATGCCCGCCTCGGCTTGCAGCGTGCAGCACAAGCTCGGGCTCCCGCACACCACCGCTTGCTTCGACCTTAGCGCGGCCTGCTCGGGCTTCGTCTACGGGCTGGATACGGCAGCGGCGATGGTGCAGTCGGGCCGCTACAAGCGCGCGCTGCTCATCGGCTCCGAAAAGCTCTCTACGATCATCGACTGGAGTGACCGCACGACTTGCGTGCTCTTTGGCGACGGCGCCGCGGCAGTCGTCCTGGGCCCCAGTGACGCGTCCGGGGCGGGCTTGATCGACGTCAAACTCGGCGCCTACGGCGATAGCCTTGACCTGCTTTATGTCCCCAAGGGCGGCAGCACCCACCCGCCCACCGCCGAGTCAATCGCCGCAGGAGATCACTTTATCAAGATGAAGGGCAAGGAGCTCTTCAAACTCGCCGTGCGCGCCATGGCCGAGACCGCTCGCGACATCCTCGCCAAAAACGGACTCACGTCTGACGACATCGGGCTGATCATCCCTCACCAGGCCAACCAGCGGATCATCGAAGCCGTCGCCAAGCAGCTCCAACTCCCGCTGGAGCGTTTTTTTGTAAACGTTGATCGCTACGGCAACACCTCGGCAGCCTCCATCCCGATCGCCATCGACGAAGCCCGCCGCAGCGGCCGGATCCGCCCGGGCGACGTTACGCTACTCGTCGCTTTTGGGGCGGGCTTGACCTACGGTTCGGCGCTGGTTCGCTGGTGAGTTTTTAACGCCTTCAGAGTAAGGCGATCCGCTCAATCGCGCCCATCCTCGCGCCCGCCCGCACACGCTCCACTTTGTCATGATTTTCTCCGCTCCGCGCCGCCGACTCCCGCTCCTGATCGCCGCACTGGCCGTACTCGCGCTCGCCTCCCCCTTCAAGCGCGACGCGCGCGCCGTTAACTTGACCTGGGATCCGGACACCGGCTGGCAGACCGCAAGCGGCGCGCCCCCGGGCCTCTCCTCGCTCGATGACCGCCGCAGTGCGCTGTCCTTGATGAACAGTGCGCGCCGCGCCGAAGAGCGCGGGAGCAAAGGCGCAGCCGCCAAACGCTACGCCCGCGTCGTCAAACGCTACCCGACCTCCATCTACACCCCCGAAGCACTCTACCGCGGAGCCGATCTGTACCTGCAGCGCAAGCAGTACAACAAGGCCTTCGACGCCTACTCGCAGCTCATCGCCCGCTACCCCAACACCGACCGCTTTAACGAAATCATCGGCCGCCAGTACCAGATCGCCAGCGCCCTGCTCGACGGCGCGCGCAACCGCTGGTGGGGCTTCTTCCCCGGCTTCACCGACCGCGGCAAAGGCGTGCAACAATTTGAGGTCGTCGTATGGGAGGCCCCCTACAGCGACTACGCGCCGCTCGCCATGATGAACATCGCTCGCGGGCACCAACGCCTCGGCAACGAAATGGAGGCCATCGATGCCTACGACCGGATGATCAACAACTACCCGGACAGCCTCCTCGGGCCCGATGCCTACCTGCGCCTCGCCGAGGCGCATGCTTCGCTCGTCGATGGGCCCGAGTACGACCAGGCCTCCACACAAGAAGCGGCGACCTACTTTGAGGACTTCCTCATCCTCTTCCCCGGAGATCCCGGCGTAGCCCGCGCCGAAGAAGGGCTCGACGAGATGCGCACCGTCCTCGCGCAGAGCAAAATCAAGATCGCCGACTTCTACTTCAAGAAACGCGACAACTACACCGCAGCCCGGGTGTTTTATAACGAGGCGATCACCATTTACCCGAACTCCGACATCGCCGAGCACGCCCGCGCGCAACTCGCCAAAGTCGATGCCGCCGCTGCCAAACACCAACCCAGCGACAACGACGGAGCGGGAAGCGCAGGTGGCGCGAAGAAGAAGAAACGTTTCCTGTTTTTCTAACAAACACGACGTCTCTCGCGCGCACACCAACGCCCCCCTCCCTCCCGCCCTTCCTTTCTATGCGTCGTCGCTTGCGCTTCCCGCTCCCGGCACTCGCGCTTGCGGTTGGGCTGGCGCTCCTTGGCAGCGGCTGCATGGGCTACCGGCTCGGTACGGGCGCGGAAGCTCCGCTGGCGTTTAGCACGCTCCACGTTGCGCCCGTAAAAATGCGGGCACTCGTCCCGCAAGCGGAGGCCGTTATCACCGGCGCCGTTCGCGAAGCCTTCGCAAATGATGGGCGCGTCGCCCTCGCCGCTCATCCCGCCACGGCGGGTGCCGTCCTGGAAATCACAGTCCGCAGCTACCGCCGCGAAACGGCCACCGCCGATCCCGAGGACACCGGTCTGGCGCGAAAGCTCAGCGTCGTCCTCCTCGCCGAGCTCACGCTGCGTGCAGGCGAAGGCGCGGAGACGCCGGCCAAAACCTATTTCCGCGCGCGACCAATCGAAGTCCGCCGCGACATCTTCATCGATAGCGGCCAGCAGCAAGCCGAGTACCAAGCCCTGCCACTCCTCGCACAGGATCTTGCGGATAAGGCCCTACATGCTGTCCTCGACACATGGTAAACGAAAACAGACAGGCGGGCGCAGCAGCAGCAGGCTTGTGCGCCACACACGCCACACGCGGAGCGCCCACCGCCGCACACGAAACACAGCCGCCTGAGCTCGCCCCGCTCCACCGCGCCGTTCTCGCGCCCTCAATACTCGCCGGAGACCACGCCGACCTCGCAGCAAGTGCGGCGCGTGTCGCCCAGTGTGACCTGCGCTGGCTGCACCTCGACATCATGGACGGCCACTTCGTGCCCAACCTCAGCTTCGGCCCCGAAACGCTCGCTGCGCTGCGCCGCGCCGAAAAAGCCGCCCCGGCCGCGCCCCCCCTCTTCTTCGATACGCACCTGATGCTCTCCGAGCCGCAGCGCTACCTCGGCGCCTTTGCCGAAGCCGGAGCCAACCTCATCAGCATCCACATTGAGCCCGACTACGATCACGCCGCCGCACTCGCCCGCATTCGCGCGCTCGGCTGCCAATGCGGGATTGCGCTCAACCCCGACACGCCCGCCGAAGCCGTGCGCCATCTGCTCGACCGCGTAGACCTCGTCCTCGTCATGACCGTGCAGCCCGGTTTTGGCGGTCAGGCCTTTCGCCCCGAGATGTTGGCGAAACTCCGCACGCTCGACCAATGGCGCCGCGATAACGGCCAGCAGTGGCGGCTCGAAGTCGATGGCGGAATCGACCTCGCCCACGCCGCCGAATGCCGCGCCGCCGGAGCCGATACCTTCGTCGCAGGCACCGCCTTCTTCAAAGCCCCCGACCTCCGCACCTTCGCCCAAACCGTGGCGCAGTTGTAGCCTTCCCTTCACCGCAGCACACAAATAACGCGGCTAACGGAGATAACGCGCGGGGCCCGGCGGCTCCGCCCGCCCTCACAGGGTGCGGGCGAGGACTTTGGCGTTGCGGCCGCTTTCTTCGTACTGGCGCAGGCGCGTTTCCGGCAGGATTGATTTGTCCACTTCGCTGAAGCCGAGGTTGTTGGTGAAGAAGCCGTAGCTTTGCGTGGAGAGCGCGAGGATTTGCGCGGCCCCCTGTTGCTTCGCCATGAGGCAGGCGTACTCGACCATCTTTTTACCGATGCCGTGGTTTTGGTAAAAGGGCATCACGTAGAGGGCGCCGAGCTCGGCGAGCTTGGGCGTACCGGGGTAGAAAATGAGGCTCAGGCAAGCGATGATGTTTTCATCGATCTCGAAGACATAGAACTGGTCGATGGTTTTATCTATCGCTTGCTGGGTGCGCTGGACGAGCTCCTCGCGCTTCACGGCGCTGCGGGTGAGGCTATAGATGAAGCGGACGTCGCGGCGGGTGGCCTTGCGGATTTGCTGGTAATCGTTGCCGTAGATGAGCGTGCCAACGCCTTCGTTGGAGAAGATTTCGTTGAGCAGGCTGTCGAGCAGGCGGCCATCGACGATGTGCACGCGCGGGGTACCGTTGTCGATGGCGTGGACAGCGTGCCGCGCTTTCGAGCGGCCGCTTTCGGCGATTTGCTCAGGTGCTTCGTCGAGCTGTTTGCGCAGCGCTTCAACCGCGACTTGCGGTTGCACGGCACCACCGATGGAGAGCCCGGGCTGCGGTGTCAGGTAAATGATCTTCGTCGCGTGGAGCGCCTCGGCGAGCTCGGCGGCAAGCAGGTCGGAGTTGACGCGCAGCGAACGGCCGTCGGGCCCAAAGGCGAGAGGCGCTACGACCGGGATCACGCCGCGGTCGATGAGTGAGTGGATGAAGCCCTTATCGATGCGGTCGACCTTGGCAGTGAATTGCTGATCGACGCCGCGGATGATGCCCAGCGGCAGCGCGCGCACGGCGTTGGTGGTGGCGCCCTTGAGGTTGTTTTGCGCCAGGCCTTCGAGGATCAGGTGTGAGACGCGGGACGAGGCGCGGATGGCGAGGTCGAGCGTGGGCGCATCGGTGATGCCGCTGCCTTCGGCATCGGAGATCGGGATGCCGCGGAGCTGTGAGAGCTCGCGGAGCTGCTGGCCGATGCCGTGGGCGAGCACGACTTTGATCCCGAGGCTGCGCAGCACGGCGACATCGACGAGCAGGTTGCCAAAATTCTCGTCGGCGACGATCGAGCCGTCGAAGGCGATGACGAAAATCTGCCCCTGGAAGCGCGGCACGTACTGGAGGATCCCGCGCAGGTCGGTGGGTTTGATGGTGGTGGCGAGCGCAGGTGTCGGCATGGCGAGAAGTGCAGCGAGGGGTTGCGGGGCGGCGGTAGAAGCGTGTGAGGGAGAGTTGCAGCGGTTCAGTGCACGCGCACATCCCAGTGCAGTGACTGCTCGGCGCCAACGAGCAGTCCGGTGTAGCGGCCGGGCTTGAGCGGCGCGGAGGGCGCGATCAGCCACTTTCGGTATGCGGTGCGGCGTGGCGAGTAGTCGTCCTCGGGAGGCTCGGGGGCGGCGAGCTCGACGACCACGAAGGCCTGGTTTTCGCGCACGTAGAGTTGCGCCGCAACTGGTTCGGAGCTCGCGTAAAACTGGATCTTGAAGACAAGGTCGCCGCCTTCGTAGAGGTCGGCAGGGCCGAGCGAGGTGTTTATGGTGCGGGGCAAGTGCGGCGAGTCGATGAGTGCGGCGGCTAGGTCTTCGGGAAGTCCGCCGCGCGCGGTTTGCGTTATCAGCGCGTAGAGCGTGCGTGCGTTGGCGGGGTTTTCAGCGTGGTCGGCGAAGTCGGGCTTTTTGTTGAGCGGGCGCGAGTCTGCTGCGTCGCGTATTTCGAGGGGGATGCGTTGAAACCCGGCTTCGAGGAGCTGGTGGATTTGCGCACTCGCCTTGAGATCGTTGTAGGGCTCAAAGGCGTGCCCGGGCTTGCGGTATTGGAGCGTCACAAAGGTATAGGCGGCTAGGCAGGGGAGCAGCGCGAGGACGATCCACTTCATCGGCCAGGGCTCTGGCGCGGAGCGTTTCTTGTCGGAGGTGGAGGGCGGCGGCGGCATGGAAAGTCGGTGAGTAACGACAGAGGCTTTTGCTCCGGCAAATACATTTGCTCAGGGCGCGGAGGGCCGCTTGCCTGCGCGACTTTCTCCCCCGCCTATGAAGCTTTGGTCGCAGTTTTTCATTCCCACCCTCAAAGAGAGCCCCGCCGATGCCGAGATCGCCTCGCATAAACTGCTGATCCGCGCGGGCCTCGTGCGTAAACTCAGTGCGGGCCTCTACACCTACATGCCGCTGGGCCAGCGCGTGATGCGCAAGCTCACCGAGATCTGTCGCGAGGAGATGGATCGAGCCGGCGCGATCGAGCTTTGGATGCCGCACCTGCACCCTGCCGAGTTTTGGGAAAACGGCCCGCGCTGGGCGGCGAGCCGCGAGATCATGTTTCGCGCTGATAGCGCAGGCGCAGCCGCGCGGCCCTCACGCGAGCCCGAGCTCGTGCTCGGCCCCACGCATGAGGAAGTCATCACGCCCTTGGTGAAAAACGAGATCAGCAGCTACCGCGATTTGCCGAAAAACTTTTACCAGATCGCCACCAAGTTTCGTAACGAGATCCGCCCGCGCTACGGGCTGATGCGCACGCGCGAGTTTGTCATGATGGATGCCTACTCCTTCGACGCCGATGAAGCGGGCGCGGCCCGCAGCTACGAGGCGATGAAGCGAGGCTACGAAGCGTTTTTCAGGCGGATCGGCCTGCTCTCCATCGCCGTGGAGGCCGATACCGGAGTCATGGGCGGCAGCTTTTCGCACGAGTTCATGGCTCCCGCAGAAGTCGGCGACGACGATATCATTTACTGCGAGGCGAGCGGCTACGCGGCCAACCGCGAAAAGGCGACCAGCGCGCTCGTACCTGCTGACCTGAGCGACGCGCCCCCGAGCGGCGAGATCGAGAAATTCGCCACCCCGGGCGTCGCGACAATCGCCGCGCTTGCTGCTGCGCCTTACAGCGTGCCGGCCGAGGCGCAGTTCAAGACACTCGTCTACATCGGCGACGGGCAGCCCTTCGTCGTCATCCTGCGCGGCTGCGACGAGCTGGAAGAAGCCAAGCTCGGCGCACTCGGCTTCACGCTCGTGCGCCCGGCGACTCCAGAAGAGATTGAGCCCATTATGGGAGCCAAGCCCGGCAGCCTCGGCGCGGTGCGCGGCACGATCAAAAACCCCGCTGCACTCACAGGCATCTTTGCCGATCACGCGATCCGGCTAATCGGCAATGGCACCACCGGCGCCAACGAAGACGCCCACCACCTCCGCCATGTGAACGTCGCGCGCGACCTGGCGATTACGCGGTTCGGCGACTTTCGCCGCGTGCATGCCGGCGAGCCTTGCCCGCTTTCGGGCCAACCGCTCCAGAGCCGCCGCGGGATCGAGGTCGGGCACATCTTTGTGCTCGGGACGAAGTACTCGGAGCGCTTCGGCGCGGTTTACACCGACGCCGAAAAGCAAAGCCACCCGATGGTCATGGGCTGCTACGGGATCGGGATTGGCCGCTCAATGCAGGCACTCATCGAGCAAGATCACGATGCCGATGGCATCCGCTGGCCGTGGGCCGTCGCGCCATTTCAAGTCATCGTAACGCTGCTTGATCCGAAGGACGAGGCCGCTACCGCGATGGCGAAAACGCTGGCTGCCGCCGCCGAGCGAGCCGGTGCAGACGTACTCGTGGACGACCGCGACGAGCGCCCGGGCGTGAAGTTTAAGGACGCCGACCTGATCGGCATCCCGCTGCGCCTGACCGTCGGCGGACGCGGCTTGAAAGAAGGCGTGATCGAGCTCAAGTGGCGCCACGAAGCCGCCGCGCGAAAAGTGCCAGTCGCCGAAGCCCAGTCCGTAATCGCTGGCGAAGTGCAACGCGCGAGCGAGGAGGCCACTTCGGCGGAGTAATACGGCCGCCACGGCTTGCCGGAGTTTTTTCGGAAATTGATGAAATCATGAATGCCGCAGTGGAGACACTCCCCATGCCCTCACCCGCGAGCGAAACGCTCACGGAGCTGGAGCACGCCAGCCGCTGGCTCGTCGTCGTGCTCAACGACCCGGTAAATCTCATGTCCTACGTCGTCATGGTATTTCGCAAAGTACTCGGCCTCGACGAAATCCAGGCGCGCAAGCACATGCTCGAAGTTCACGAAAAAGGCCGCTCAGTCGTATGGAGCGGCGCACGCGAGCAAGCCGAAGCCTACGCCTACACCCTGCAACAGTGGCAGCTGACCACCGTGCTTGAGAGCGAGGAATATGAAACAGATTGAAGTACGCCTCAGCGTCGAAGTCGTCGCTCCGCTGCTCGACGTCGTGCGCGAAACTGCACAGCAACTGCGCGCCGAGCCCTCGCCCGCCGTACACCTGCCCAGCCTGCCCGACGACCTGCGCGACTTCTGGCGCGCCGATGTCGTAAAAAGCCAGACAAGCGACCTGGACACCCTGCTCGGCCTCTTCGGCGAAACGTTTATCTCCGAAGGAGTAGTTTACCTGGACTCGCGCAACGCACAGCCCGTGCTCCGCGCCACGGCGGCCGTGCGCCTGCAACTACACCGCAACCAACTGAGCGGCCTCAGCGAAGAAGAACTCGAAGCGGGCGAAATCAGCATCGACGCCCTCACCGCCCCCCTGCGCCGCGCCTTCGTCTGCTACCTCTTCCTCGCCACCCTCCAGGAACTCATCCTCCACCACCTGAACCCGGTCGAAAACGCCTAAGCCATTGAGACAGCCCTCCTCATGAGGGCTATTTTCCGGGAAGATGAGGAACCTCATTTTGGCTGCAATTGCCTTGGTCAAGGCTCCTCGAAACCGATGTCGACGGGCCCCGAGAAAAAGCCCCGGGCCAAGGCGCTTCCAATATCCGCGGCATCGCCGTTAGCAGCCTTCAAAACAGCCCGCGTAGCACTCGCACCGATCACACGACGCGGCTTGGTTGATCGACCAACTTGGCCTGGGCTCAGTAGCGTGAAGGCGCAGGAACTTCGAAGGTGAAGCTGGCGGAGTAGGTCAGTGCGGCGGCTTTGAGGGACAACTCGGGCGGCGCGGGGATTCGGTGCGTGAGGTGCAGTTGCCAGACGCCTGCTCGCGGCGCAGTGAGCCTCCCCCGCCCTGCTTCGTCGAGCTCCACAAGCGCAGTCGCGCCTTCCGCACTGGCCGGTAGCCCGAGGTGGTTGGCTCGCACGGTCACGTCAGCCAGGGGCTGGCCTTCAAACAAAACAGCGAAGTCAACGCCCGCGCGAACGGTGCCCGAGCCCGCGTTCGGTGCGCCCGCCACCGTACGCGGATTGCTCAGCAAAACGATCTCCAGCGTGTGGCCGAGCGGGCGGGCGAGCAGGGCCGCGTCCTGGGGGCGCTCTTCGCTCGGGCCCACCTGGAAAAGCGCCTTGGCGTAGTTGTGGTACACGTAGCTCCGGATAACTGGCAGCCCCTCCATGACTTCATCCTTTGGGACAAAGAGGTAGTGATGCTGGTGCTCCTCGCCGACTCGCGAGACGAAGCGTGGGTGCAGCTCGGCCGCGACGATGTGCGCACCGGGCACAAAAACGGTGAGGGGCGAGGCGAGGAAAGACCCCTCCCCGAGCGCGACTGGCTGTTGATCTCCGTTGGCCGAGTAGCGGGTAAACGAGGCCACGCGCTCCGGCTCCAGCAGGTCGTGGAGCGGATAGTAATCGCCGTAACCAAAGAGCACGATGCTGTCCGGCTTCCACTGGCCCCATTGCCGAGCCGTTGCCAGGCGCGGCACATCGTAGCGGCTTGCATAAAGCCACAGGTGGTGCGCAGCCGCAGGCCGCACCATGCCAAGTACCGCGACCAGGAGGGCCGCCGAGAAGAGGTGTTTTTTCAGGAAGGGTTTCACGAAGAAGGAGGGGAAGGTTTGGCTGGAAAGCCGGGAGGTTTAGATTTCTTGAAAAGAGCGGCACGCGAGTTTCGCAGGCCAGGTTGACGGACGCGTCGCCAGCGCGCGACACGCCCAATAAAGTGAGTCGCAGACTCCGCTAAAAGCGCACCGTAAGCGTGGCCTGCACGGAGCGGCCAGTCGCGAAGAGGCCTACATCGTCGCGCGCGTAGGCCTTATCGAAGAGGTTACTGGCAGTCAGGTTTACCGTCGCCTCAGGGTAGCCGCTTATGGGCTGCCAAACCGCGAAAAATCCAAAGTCCGCATATCCATGCGTTTGGTACTGCGGCTCCTCGACTTTGGAACGGCGGTTTCCCACCAAAAGCGCGCTGCCACCAAGCGTGAGCCGCGCGGCAGCAAATCGCTTGCCGCCTTGTACGGAAAATTTGTCGGCCGGAGTCGTGCTCACACGCTTGCCCGTACCGTCGATTCGCGAGCTCAAGGTCGAGGCCCCGCCGTTGATAAACCAGGTCTCGGTCGTGTAGCCAAACTCCAGCTCGGAGCCCTTAAACTCCGCGCCTTCCAGATTGGCCGCGCGCGAGTGCTCGTACTGGGTGATGCCAACCGCTGCGAGCTCAGCCGGCACCGGCAGGATGATCACCTCGCGCGAGATCGTGTCGTGCGAATCCTGGAGGAAGACGGAGAGCTTCGTTTGCAACCGCGCGCCACTGGCGAGCTTTCGCTCAAAGCCGAAGCCGCCCTCATAGTTGTGCGAAGTCTCTGGCTTGAGGCCGAGGCTCGGGACAAAATCCTGCTGCCGCGACCCGATCCGGAAGTGCTGCCCCGTGCGGAAAATCTGCGCCACATCGGGCGTGAGGAACCCCTCCGAATACAGCCCGAAAACGAAAAACTCCGAATGCGGACGCCAGATCACCCCCAACTTTAGCGAGAGGTCGTCATCGCTCGAAGAGAAGGCCTCGGTGACTGCCTTCGACTTGAATTTATCGTAGCGCAGGCCCGGGATCAGGGTCACTGCGCCGGGCAGCACGATCTCGTCCTGGATGAAGACCGCTTCGTAGTCCACCTCGCCCTCGGGCGAAGTCTGGATGGGCAGCCCCACGCCCGTATCGAAGCGGCGAGCCACATTTTCATCGCCAAAAACATCCACCCCGTAGGCGAGTCTGTGCTTGCCCAGAAATGGGGTCTCCAGGCGGCTGCGGTTGATGAGGTTGAAACCCGTAGTCTGCACCGAACGGCGCTCGTCGCGATCCACCAAACTCGCCGAAACACCGAGGTCGCGGTTGCCCGTTTTCACTCGATAGAGCACCGCCTCCAGGTCGACCCAATCACTCTGCCCCGGGTGCAGCACGTAGCGCGCGCGGCTGCCCTCGACCTTGGTCTTGCGGTTCACGATACTGCTCAAGCTGCTGCCCTGCGGATTCGTCGGCTGCACGTTTTCCTCGCGCGCCGTATCATGCACAAGCGAGAGCGACTGGCCCGGACTCGGCCTCCAGGTCGCCTTGAACATAGCCGCGCGCAGCTCGCTGCCGCTAAAGGGCAAGTCCTCTCCCGTACCCAGGCGGATGTCGCCACCATCGCGCGCGGTGACCGAGGCCAGCCACTCCACTGGTCCGCTCGCTCCATAGGCCGCTGCGCCAGCGAAACTCTCGTCGTTGGCCGAGGTGTAGCCAGTCTTTAGCCTTGCACCGTACTGTCGTCCGGGGAGCAGCAAGTCCGACGCATCCTTGGTCTCCATCGAGAGGATGCCGCCCTGCGCACCGCTGCCGTAGAGTGCCGAGTTTGGCCCGCGCACGATCTCGACCGAGCGCAGCAGGTCCGGCTCGATAAAATAACGCCCCCGATGCCCGCCGCCGTAGTTTTGGCGCATGCCGTCGATCAGGATCAGCACATTCTCGGAGTTGCGCCCGCGGATGCGCGGTACTTCTGCCGTGCGGCGCGGGCCGCCAAAGAGCTCCACATTGGGCAGCGCGCGCAGGATGTCGTCCATACTCTGCGGCTGGAGCAGATCCAGTGCGCGCGAGTCGACGACCGAGGTCATCCCCGGCACATCAAAGGCCCGCCAGGCCGTGCGCGTCGAACTCACCGTAATCGCATCCAGATTGATAAGGGCATCAGAAGGCGGCTCGGCGATGCTCCCTCCGGCGCGGCTAGTGGCATGGGCAAAGGGCGAGCCCAGAGCAGTGGCCATGAGCGCCGTAACGGCGAGGGCCTGCCTGAGCGTCCCTGCGCGGTGAGCTGACTGAAAGGGGGGAAGGTTTGCTGTGTGCATCAAAAAGGCAGCGGTTTCATCCGCGCTGCCTTTCTTATGACAAGGTAAATTTTGTAATACTGGCTACAAGTCAGCATCACTACACCTGTTACTCGTTCACGTGCGCCTTGTTGATGAGGGAGGCGGTTTATCCCCATATACCGAGGGCCTATCTGTGACGCCTCTAGAAGCTCACTGTCAGGCTGGTCTGGATGGAGCGGCCGGAGGAGAACAGGTCGCGCTCGCTACGGGCGTAGGCTTTATCGAACAGGTTGTTCGCGTTGAGGTTGAGCGAGGTGCGCGGCCCGAGGAACTCGGGTTGCCACACGACGTAAGCGCCCCAAACAGCGTAGCCGGGTGTCATATACGATTCGCGATCGACCTTGGACGCGCGGCTGCCGACGAAGAGCGCGTTACCGCCGAGCGTGAGCTTCGCGCGGGCGATGCGTACGCCGCCACCCACCGTGAGTTTGTCGGCTGGCGTCGTGTCGAGTCTGCGTGGACGGGTTTTCTCGCGAGCCGTCATCGTCGAGCCCGCAGCTTGCAGGTACCAGGCAGGTGTCGAGTAACCGAGCTCGATCTCTGCGCCTTCGTAGTCGGCCCCGCCGAGGTTGATGTATTTGGAAAGCTCGTACTGGGTAACGCCGACCGCCGCGAGCTCGGGCGGCACGCTGGGTTGGATCTGCACTTCGGTGGTGATCGGGTTTCGGGCGTCTTGGGTGAAGACCGAAAGCTTCGCCTGAAAGTGGGCCTGGTTTTCAAAGCGAAACTCCAGCCCGATACCGGCCTCGTAGTTTTCGGATTTCTCGGAACGCAGATCGAGGTTTCCTGCGAAATCTTGCTGCCGACTTCCCCGGCGGAAGTGTGTGCCGCCGCGAAAGAGCTGGCCGAGGCTGGGCGCGACAAAGCCCTCCGAGTACAGGCCGAAGAAATACAACCACGGGCGCGGGCGGTAAACGGTACCGACTTTTAGCGCGAGGAAGTCGTCGCTGCTCTCGTGCGCGACCTGGGGCGAGCCGGCCTTGTACTTATCGTAGCGCAGCCCGGGGATAAGGCTGAGCGTCTCGGTGAGCGCGATCTCATCCTGTGCGAAAACAGCGTGGTAGTCGATCTTCCCGTCGGGATTCCAGAGGATGGGCTGCGGTGCGCCAGTGTCCCAACGCACTTGGGTGATCTCGTCCTTAAAATACTCGATGCCGTAAGTGAGGCTGTGGCGGCCGAGCGCGGCGTGCTCAATGCGACTGCGGTTGATAAGGCTGAGCCCCGTGGTTTTCACGATCCGGCGTTCGTCGCGGTCGATCAGATTGGCGGTGAAGCCGATGTCGTAGTTGCCCGTCTCGACCTGGTAGGCACTGAGCTCCAGGTCGATGAGGTCGCTATTGTTCGGGTTTAGCAGGTAACGCGCCTGCGCGCTGTCGGTCTTCGCGGTGCGGTCAACGATGCTGCTGGTGCTCGTGCTACTGGGCGTGCTCGGCTGGCGGCTCTCCTCGCGCGTGACATCCGCCGAGAGCGCGAGTGTCTGCCCATTGGCCGTTTTGTAGCTGGCCTTGAAAAGGCCGCTCTTCGACTCGCTGCCGCTAAACTCCAGATCGTCGCCGGTACCCAGGCGGATGTCGCCGCCATCCCGATAGCTGCCGATGGCGAGCAGATCGAGCCCGCCCGCCGCCGCGTAACCGGCGAGGCTATAAAAGCTCTCTTCGTTTACCGAAGCGTAGCCCGCCTTTACGCGCGCACCAGTGCTGCGGCCCGGCTCCAGCAGGTCGAGCGCGTCTTTGGTGCGCATGGCGATCGTGCCGCCTTGGGCAGAGCTGCCGTAGAGGGCGGAGTTGGGCCCGCGCACGACTTCGACTTGCTTGAGCATGTCGGGCTCCAGGTAAAAGCGACCGCGGCGCGATTGGTTGAAATTTTGGCGCATGCCATCGACGAGCACGAGGACGTGCTCCTGGCTGCGCCCGCGAATGGTAGGCGTCTCTGCGTTGCGGCGCGGGCCGCCTGTGATCTCCACATTGGGGAGCGTGCGCACGGTGTCGCCCACGTTTTGCGGCTGGCTCAGGTCGAGGCTCTTCTGATCCACGACGGAGGTCATCCCGGGCACCTCGAAGGCGCGGCGTGCCGTGCGAGTCGAAGTCACCGTGACGGCGTCGAGATCGTGGATAGTTTCGGCCTGCACATCCGCTGCGGGGCCGCGGGCGGCCGCGGCTGATGCGTCGGCATCACTCGCCTGAGCGTAAGCGCACAGCGAGGCCGTGGCGACTGCTGCGATGAGGAATCCTGGCTTCCCGAGCTTACCGGGAAGCGCGTTCTTGTTGTGTGTGTTTTTCATAACCCGACTTCGTTGGGGATTAACGTTTCCGGGCATGGGAAACCCCACGCCCGACTGGATGCGTCGGGGTAACTAGGCGGTTGCAAACGGATCAGTGGGCGCGGCGCTCGCTGGCGACACGCCCGACAAACTGAACCGGAAAAATGGAGCGCACTTACTCAGCAGAGCTGCGACTAACCCGGCACGCCCTACACGCCTTCGGCAGCGGCGGCGGTCGGAGTGTAGCGGCGCAGCCCGGGTAGGCTGGCGGCGAGGAGCAGTGCGGTGGCGATTGCGAGCACCAGCCAAAGCGCAGTCGCGCTGCGGGCGGCCCGTGCCGGGGCCGCCTCCTCGTCGAAGCTGAAGCGCGGGACCTGGTCGTAATCGTAAAACGCTTCGCCCGCGATGATCTTGGGCTGGAAGTAGTCGCGCAGCGTGTCGTGAAAGGCGCTCGACTGGCGTTGAAAATCGCGATGCCGCTCCATGCCCGTGCCGCTGAGCTGGTTAAAAGCGGACTGGGCAAGCAGCGCGGGCGAAAGAAACTTGAGCGTATCGACGAGCCCCTGCTGGCGCTCCAATTGCTCGGTGTAGCGCGCACGCACGGGCGCGAGTAGCCGCTCCTGCTCCTGATAACCGAGGTGCGCGATGAGCCGCGGATTCGCCTGCGTGCCCGCCGCGACTGCGGCCTGCGTCTCGGCCGAGGCCAGCTCAGGGTGATCCTCGAAGTAAGCGGCGAGGAGTTGGCTCTGGCGGTTGCGCGACTCCTCGGTGACGACGCGCTGCGAATCAATGTACGCCATGCGCGAAGGCACGGGGTAAATCGCCTTTACCGCCACGCTGACCGCAGAGGGCACGATAATCGTAAACAAGAGCCACGCGCCCGCGAGGACGACGGCGTTCGTGGCCGAGCCTCCGCCGCGGCTCGCAACGAAGACCGCGAGCGCCACCCAGAACAGCCCGTAAAAGAAAGCCGCCGCGAGCCAGCCAAAGAGTGCCGCGCCACTCACCTGTGCGAGCACGCCCGACAGGCCCAGTCCGGCAAGCAAAAGCACCACGAGCGCGAGCAGTACGAGCGTGCCGAGGAAAAGCCCGCGGCCAAACGCGACGTGGTTCACCGTGCCGCGCTGCAAGAGCAGCAGGGGCAGCGTGCCCCGCTCCCGCTCGGCAGCGACGAGGTTGTAGGTCAACCCGAGGAGCAGCAGCGGCACGATGTAGATCACGACGAAGGCCACATCGAAGCTTCCGATCAGCAGGCGCTGCGGATTTTCGTACTCGGCTGCGGTGAGCGCGCTCTCGCGCGAGTTGAGCGCCAGCTTGTGCACGCTCGGGTACAAGTCGCTCTGGCCAACAGAGAGCGCGGCAAGCGCCCAGGTCGGCTTCACTGTGTAGGCCACCATCCGCCGCCCTGCAAAACCGGCAGCCGTGCGCGGATCGGAGAAGCTGGGCGTCGTCGCCTCGCCGCTATCGAGCTTGCGGGCGAGCTCGGCAGTCGCCGCCGCCGCCGTATCCATCTCGGCCAGCGCGGCGGCTTGGCGTTCTTGCTGCGCACGCAAACGCGAGGCGCCGTTTGAAATCGCTACGGAACAGAGCGCCACGAGCAGCAGGAGCACGACGACGAAGGTCGGCTCCGCGCGCAGATGCCGCAGTTCCCAGGAGAAGAATCGAAAGTTCATGGTCGTTTAAAAAAACGGGTTGGGGAGAAATGGGTGACGGGATGAGAGACCGTGAGGCGTTTAGAGCGCGCGAAGGCGGCGCGCCGCCGTAACGAAAAACAGGACGGTCGCGGCAAACCACGCGACGAGCGCGACGAGCGGAGCGCACTGTCCGCGCAGCGCGTCGCCCAGCGTGGGCGTCGGGATGACCAGCGGCGGCACCTTGGCCCACAAGTCGGCGCCCGCGAGATACGGGCCACTGCCCTGTTTGCCGTCGTTGAGCAGGATGTCCTCATTCATCGTGTCCTGGATCACGCGGCGATAGGCCTCGGCGCTTTCGATAAAAGCGCGGTGATGCGCGAAGTCCGTCCCGGCCAACGCCCGCGAGAGAGGTTGCAGCGCAGCCAGCGGCGCGATCCACGAGCGGGCGCGTTGGTAGGCATTTTGCGCTTCGATCTGGTCGTGAAGCTCACCGTACGCTTCGTCAAAAACGAGGTAGCCCGCTGACTCGCTTCGCAGCAGTTGCAGCCCGCGCGACGAAAGGCCGTTTAGCTCCTCCACGCCAGAGAGCCCGTACTTCGCGATTACGCGCGGCTCCCAGATCTCGCGCGCCCGTCGGGCGTACTCGGGGTCTTGCTGCTTTTGCGCGACGTTGTTTTTCACCTCGGCGACCGAGGGCACCGGATGGCGACTGGCGGCGAGCTCCGAGAGCGTGCGCGGCACGAGCAGCCCGTTGAGCATCCACACGCCGAGCAGGATGATCAGCGAAGCGCGCGAGCTGCGCACACTGGCCGACACCCCGAGCGTGAGAAACAAGAACACCGCAAGGTAAACGAGGTACACGAGCGCCAGCAGCCCGAAGCGGCCCCAGGCGTTTTCAGTAGCCCCGTCTTGCAGCGCGGCGAGCACCAGTCCGCTGCACAGCAGCGCAGGCACTGCGAGCAGCGCAAAAGCCGATGCCAGCCCGAGCGCTTTTCCGAAAAGCCAACGTGTAGGCGAGAGCCCGAGCGCAGAGACTTGGCGCAGCGTGCCGCGCTCGCGCTCCGCACTCACCGCGCCAAAGCCCACCGCTACAATGAGCAGCGGCAAGAGCAGTTGCAGGACGAGCGCCACCGTCAGGTCGCCGAAACGCTGGGCCGCCGTCGCATCCTCGGCGGGGCGATACAACACGTCGTTTTGCCGGTGCGCCTCCATCCAGGTAGCGACGCCCGCGTAGGGCTCCACCCCCGGGTCGATCAGCGCGGGCGTGAGCCGCGGCTTGAATGCGTAAACCCCGTAGTGCGCTGCGGAGTGAGGATTTTTCTCAGGCTGGTTTAGCCAGCGGTGCTGCTCGGCGTGTGCGGCCTCGCGGCGTTGGGCAGAAATATCGCGGTGGTAAGACCAACCCGCGAACAAGGCGGCGAGCAGCAGGAGCGCGATGATAATGCCCGCCCAGCGGAAGCGGCCATCGCGCAGTGCGCCTTTAAATTCGTGGCGTACGATTGTGGAAATCATGGGAAAAGTGGGAGTCTTCGGTGGAGTAAAGCGGCGTAGTTAGCGGAGGAAACAGGCGGGGGAAAAACGAGACGGCCCCTGTGCGGAAGGAGCCTTGGGGGGGGGCGGCGGAGGGCGCGGCTACGTGCGGTGCAATGTAGAGGCCACAAAGGCATGCACGCGTGCGCGCTCCTCCGGGAGCTCGCCGCGGCCTAGTCACGCATGGTTTCCAGGTAGAGCTTCTCCAGATCCGTGTGGCTGATCTCGGCCGCCGTCAGCTCGCGCACCAGCGAGCCATGCCGCATGATGCCCACACGCGTGGCGTCCTCCTTCGCGCGAAACAGATCGTGTGTCGCCATCAAGATCGCGACGCCGCGCTCACGCAGTCGGCCCAGCAAACGGCTAAACTCATGCGAGGCGCTCGGGTCGAGCCCGCTCGTCGGCTCGTCGAGGAGCAGCACCTTCGCCTCCTTCGCCAGTGCGATCGCGATGCCGACTTTTTGGCGCATGCCCTTCGAGTAACCACTCACGCGCCGCTCGTGCGCCTCGGGCTGGAGCCCCGCCTCCGCCAAAAAATCGTGCAAGCGCGATTCGGCATAGCGATGCCCGCCCAACTCCGCGAAGTACGCGAGATTCTCCAAGCCCGTGAAGTGCCCGTAGAGATTTACCTGCTCGGGGATGTAGGCGAGCCGCCGCTTCGTCTCCAGCGGCTGTTGGACGACGCTTAGCCCGTCGATCACCGCCTGGCCCTCGTCAGGCTGGATGAAGCCGAGCAAGCAATTGATCGTTGTCGTCTTGCCAGCGCCGTTGGGGCCGAGCAGCGCGAAGAGCTCGCCCGGGGCGATTGAGATGGTCAGGCCGTTGACAGCCGTGTGGCTGCCGAAGCGTTTAACGAGGCGGTCGATCTGGAGCATGGTTGTGGGTCTGGGATTTTAGCGAATGATCAGAAAATTGAGGGAACAGGGAGGTGGGGAGGCGGACGTCGGGCGGGCAAAAGGCGGGCCGCGCGTTGGCATCGGCGATCAGCCCGCGTGGGGCGCCAAACCGGACGACACTGAGACGAGGCCAGCCGGAGCGGACACAGCCTCTGCCAGCGCGCGCTCGAACCAGGAAACCGTCGCCGCCAAATGCGACTCACCGTAGAGCCGCCGAAAATCCCGCGTGTGCGAATCCGCCGCATCACGCAGCGCCGCGAGGCGGCGCTCGCAAAACTCACGCGTCAACGGCTGGCGGCAGCGCTGCTCAATGCAAACGCGCCATTGGGCGTAACTCGTCGGGATAATCGCAGCATAGCTCATGGCTTGTAAATCAACAGGGATTGGCAGGGGAGTCGCAGGGATTTCAGATGCGGGGAGATCAGCTATTAAGACCAACTCTCAAGTCAATGATCTATTTGAAACTAATTCTCACTAGATAGCGCCTCCGCCCTGATCCCCTTCCCCCTAGCCTCCTCTGCCCGCTGCCAAATTCGTCAATCCCCGCTCTCCCCTCCTCCCCCCCCGAACTCCTCGCTCTCCCGAATACCACGCCCCCTACCACGACCGAAAAATCGCAACGAAACTCATTAACTCCAAAAAATCGCCCCAACGGGTGCTCCCAATTACCGGTTCACAATCCTCGCGAAGCGACCCCTGCGCAGCAGCTAAACCAGAACGAGCTTCCCATCCAAGTCGCGCAAAGCAGGGCCACAGACTCTTTTATTGGCAAAGCCCCCCGCCCCTCGCCTCCCCTCAGCCCAAGCTCACGGGGTCGACGTCGAGGACCTGAATGATGTCGCTGGGCCAGGGGAATGCCTGCTGCAGGGCCACGAGTTTGGGGACAGTTTTGGAAACGTTTTCCGTAAAATACCAGAGCTGCCAGCGGTAGTGATCCTTCACCTTCTCAATCGGCGAGGGCGAGGGCCCGCGCAGCTCGACTCGCCCTTGATAATCGTGCCAACCGTCGGTATGGATTGACGCTAGTATCGGTCGTTATCCTTGGTCGGACCGTAATAGGGTCGCCTTTGTAGCATTCAAGACGATCTCAATGTAGACGCAGTCGCCCTTCCTGAGCAAATCAAAAACAATGGACTTCTCCAAGGCTCCTCTGCCTCACTCACTTCAAATACGCCTCGGACGTAGTACGATTCACTTAGCTTCGAGTTCCCCCAAATAACGCATTACCTTTTTATATTAAAAGGTTAACGAATAGGGCATATCATCTATTTCTTAAGTTTCAATGCCATTATAGTCATATTTTCCGGCCGTGTCACGGCGGTGGTCATATGACCACCGCCGCAAAAACCAACTCAGAGTTTGTATTTCACTTCCCAGCCGGGGCGGTACTCCCGCTTCACGAACTGGTTGGCAAGGTCGAAATTGGTAACGCGCATGTTTTTGCTGTCCCATTGTAACTTGAAGTCCCGGCCGAAACCGCGACCTTCCATCTTCATGTTCGCCGTGCGAATGGCCAAGTTACCCAATAGTGCGGCCTCAGTAAGCGGTCCAGCAATATCAAAGGAGGAGCTCAGCTCCTTCTTGCCGTATCCGGCCAAGCAGGCCTCTACCCACTGGGCGGCGTGTCCAGGGCCCCACACGTTTCCACTTGCCAATGGTACCCGCGGATACTTCTGCGGCACCTTCACCTGTCGTGACGTGGGTAACAACCGGGGATTTCTACCATAAACGCCAGCTAAGATCTTTCCCTTAGTGCCAACCAGCAGAGCGCCGTTGGAGCCTAAAGGCTCATCAGGGCCAAGCTCATCAGGAATAGGAGGCGTTATTCCTCCATCCATCCAATACAGAGTCACCGGCCCTTGCGTGCGAGAGGTCTTAGCAAAGCGCAAAGTGGCATATGAGGATGGTGGAACGCTATCGAAGAACTCGTCGCGGCGGAAGTGATCCTTGTACACCGTGCCAGCAGAGGCGTGCACCTCCTGCACCTCTTGTAGCCCTAGCACGCTAAAGGGGAGCTCCATTAAGTGACAGCCCATATCGCCGATTGAGCCCGTACCGTAGTCCCACCAGCAGCGCCAATTAAACCGGTCCACAAAATCTCGGTAAGGAGCAGTGCCTAGCCATAGGTCCCAGTTCTTCTCTTTGGGGATGTGATAGTTGGGCACATAGTCCAAATCCTTCGGCATAGTGGCATTGGGGCTGGACCAGTGAATACCTGCCGGCCACACGGGACGGTCGGTCCAAACATAGACAGTGTGCACATCACCGATCGCACCAGCCTCGTACCACTCGCGAGCCAGACGCGGTCCATCATCAGAAGCTCCCTGGTTCCCCATCTGGGTAACCACCTTGTAGCGTTTGGCAGCATCTGTCAGGACGCGCGCCTCCCAGATATCGTGAGTCATCGGCTTCTCCACGTACACATGCTTGCCTAGCTGCATCGCTGCCAAGGCTTGGATCGCGTGATTATGATCGGGTGTGGCAATACACACCGCATCAATGTGGCGCTGCTCCTTATCGAGCATCTCACGGAAGTCCGCGTAATACTTCGCCTTCTTGTAGTGCTCCGGATCAGGGGAGCCCTTGGCACCGAGAGCAACCTCAGCTTCATCCACATCACACAGGTAGCCGATTTCCACTTTGCCGCTTTTGTAACAGTTATGGAGATCGCCAGCGCCTCGACGTCCCGCAGCGATACCAGCCACGACCAATTTTTCACTGGGAGCAACGAAGCTCGATCCACCCAACACATGCCGGGGGACGATGGTAAAGGCGGCAGCGGCAGCCGAAGCTTTTTTGAGAAACTTCCGTCGTGAGGTTTTTGTTTTCATAATTACGGTTCAGGGTTTAGGAGTTGACGAAACAAAGTCGAGTGCAACTAGGTGAAGATTCATAGGAAGGATAAGAGCAGCCAGCCGGTCATGAAGTTCCACGCTTCGACTCACGAGTACGCGGTTATACTCCCGCCTTCGCTCGATGCGACCGACATTCAGGGAAGGCTGAGCTTTTGCCGCGATACGCGTGACAAAATGCGCAGCAAACTGCGGAAAGGTTGGGCACAGCACAGGCACAATTGGGCATCGTGTCATCATTTGGGGGATGGGGCGGACTAAGGGAAGCGACGTAAGTGAAAGGGCTCATCCTCCGGATAGCAAGACAAAACTCCGCAAAAATTAAATAAAATCCCGCCGGCCCGCTATCAACATGCTCTTACAAAGGGGCGTCGTACTCATAACCGCACAGCTTTAATCTACCTATTTAACTATTAATAAGCAATTTAAGTTCAATTCCCCAAGAAGAAACTCGAACCCGCACACCTTTCGGCACAGGCTTGGCGATGCCCAAGCAACTCTCTCTCAAAAAGTGTTGCCACTACCACAGGCTCCAGTCCCACTGTGGCGGCGGCCCTCGAATCATGCTGAAGGCCATTAAAGTTGTCATCCAGTTTGCCAACCGCCTGCCTACCAAGTCAGTGAGTCGCCTGACTCTCGGCTCACCTTTTCGATGGTAAAAATTAATAGTCAGGCAGCCCTCCCTTCAAGTCCTTGAAAACTATTATTTGCTCTTCAGGATATTCAATAAAAATATCTCCCTCCGAGAGCCCTTTAGGCAGCCTATCCTTATCATGCCTCACAAAGTCAGAATCAGGAAATACATTTCGTGAAAAATACAGAAAATAATATCCTTCTTTGATTTCCTCAACGGCATCATGCTTATCCAAAATTCTCACAAAACCATACCTATTTTTATTAGCATAATAAGATACTGACCTTCCCAGTATATTCACAATCCTCAATCCAATAACCCGCCCCTCTGCTCGCCCCATGCCATTAATCAGCTCCAGTATTTGAGATGCATGAGAGTCGAAATCCCACAACGTGGTTTTGTAAAAATTAGCCCGTAGGGTAAAATTTGAAGAAAGGGCCAGCACTAGCACAGCTAACAACCCCGTACCAATCCAGCGCCCCAGGCCACATAAGCAAAAGCAAAGCGAGAGCATCATGAGTGGGTACAAAAACAAGCTCACTCGATCTATTGGGTATTTAACCCCAGCGAGAGAGTGAGCGCAGATAATTAGCAAAACAGACAAACCAGCCACACCGACAAATAGCCACGAGAGCGAAGTCCTCCACTTTCTGGAAAAGGAAATACCTACAACAGCTATACTAATACACAAGAATGAGTTCAGCAAGTATGGAGCAAAATAAGATGCTTCAAAATTACCCAGAGTATATCTAGTAAGTGACAGTAGCGTATCGCTATAAAACCCTCGACTTCCACCATACGCCAGCCCATTATACTTCTCCAATCGGAAAATTGGCACAGAAATCGCAGCAAGCAATGCAGCACCAATCAAGGAACTATAAATTAATGATCTTCTAAAGATTGACCAATCTCTCCTCAAAAAGATAGTTATATTCAAGACCACAATCAAAGCTATCTCGAAATAAATCATAGAAAATATACTAACAACCGAAAGCGCCCCTAAAGCTAAGCTTTTACAAAGGCTAGAAGTTGAGAATCTCCTTATATTATCAGAAGCGAAACACAAGGCTCCCATCATAAACGCAAGCGACAATCCGTACCCCCTCGCGAGACTAAAAAACTCTAGCATAAAGGGGTTACAAATCAAAAGAACAAAACACCCGATACCGTAGAACCCAGGCAAACCCCTTGATAGAATCCTGCAGGAGAAATACAAATAGAGCAAAAAGGAAATTAAGTTTGGAACTCGTGCAAAAAATAGGGACTGAGCACCAAACAAAAAAACAGCCTTAATCAATATTGTATTAAGAATATGGTTATTAGCTATGGGGCGTGCTTCAAATAATATATTGTAAATCGAGTGGGGCACAAATTCCTGCAAAGTCACCACTTCGTCATACGTTACCCCCACCCTTATTGCTCTTAGCAAAACATAGGAAAAGAAAGTGAGTCCTATTAAAATATACCCGACTGTGATCTTGTTTATTTTCACAACTCCAAGCGGACAGTCGGAAGGCTCAAGAAGATCGCCGCGCGCCTAAATATGACGCAGCGTGCGCCAACCGTTTGGGGCAGAGTTTGGGATTAGCGCATCTTCTAGGCTTAACCCCACCGTTTGGGGCCCAACCAACTAAAATCCATTCGGCCTCAAAAAGCTGCCTTATTTCTTAGCTCTGGCAGTAAACTAGCCCAGGCTCACGGGGTCGACGTCGAGGACCTGGATGATGTCGCTGGGCCAGGGGAATGCCTGCTGCAGGGCCACGAGTTTGGGGACGGTTTTGGAAACGTTTTCCGTAAAATACCAGAGCTGCCAGCGGTAATGATCCTTCACCTTCTCAATCGGCGAGGGCGAAGGCCCGCGCAGCTCGACCCGCCCACTCTGCCCCTCACTCCCGTTCCTTGATTCGCTGCCGCCGCCCCCATCTACTCCACTCTGCCCGCGCGGATTTGCGGCACCCTCTGCGCCACCTTGCCCAGTCGCACTGCCCCGTTCACTTGCGGTTGGCGCAACATTCGGCTCACCCGCACTGCTTTGCCCGCGCGCGGCTGCCGCGGCATCTGGCCCGCATTCGATACTCCCGTTCTCGCTGCCCTCACCGCTTGCGATTACCGCAGCGGGCTCCCTGCCCTCGCCGCCCTGCCTCTCGTTCCCACCGCTTTTCATACCAAGCTCGGCCTCGACTTTGCGCGCCCACTGCTCGGCGTAAAAAGCGAGTTTCTCCGGATTGGGGCCGCGAAACAGGTGTTTAATCAAATGCCGATAGGGCGGGTACTTGAAATCGCGCCGCAGCTTGAGCTCTGCCTCGCTGAAGCCCGCAAAATCCGCGTGCCGCGAAAACTGGATCGGCTCGGCCTGCGGCGTAAAGGTCTGCACGATCACTTCGCCCGCGAGGTCGCCCCGCCCGGCTCGCCCCGCCACCTGCACGAGGAGCTGAAAGGTGCGCTCGCTGGCGCGAAAGTCCGGGATGTGCAGCGAGATGTCGGCATCGACCAGCCCGACGAGCGTGACGTTGGGGAAGTCCAGCCCCTTGGCGATCATCTGCGTGCCTACGAGCACGTCGATTTTTCCCGCGCGAAAGTCGCCCAGCACTTCGCGAAACCGGTTTTTACGTCCCATCGTGTCGGTATCCATCCGCTCGATGCGGGCGCGCGGGAGCACGCGGCGCACGGCCTCCTCCACCCGCTGCGTGCCGAGCCCGCGCCAGCGAATTTTCGGGCTGCCGCACTTGGGGCAGCGCACTGGCGCGGGTCGCTGCGCACCGCACAAGTGGCAGCGCAGCGTCTCATCCGTGCGGTGGTAGGTCATCGCGATGCTGCAATGCTCGCACTCCTCGACGTGTCCGCAGTCCTGGCAAATCATCGACGATGAGTAGCCGCGCCGATTGATAAAGAGGATCACCTGCTCGCGCTTTTCGAAGCGGTCTTGCATCGCGTGCACGAGCCGTTGCGAGAGAATCGCCGCCCCGCGCGAGCGCATCATCTCCACCCGCATGTCGACCACGTCGATGAAGGGCAGCCGCCGGTCGTCCACCCGCTGCTTGAGCTCCAGCAGCGCGTACTTCCCCGCCTGCACATTGGCGTAGCTCTCCAGAGACGGCGTGGCCGAGCCCAGTACGCAGTGCGCCCGCGCGAGGTGCGCGCGGTACACCGCCACATCGCGCCCGTGGTAGCGCGGCGACTCGTCCTGCTTGTAGGCGGGCTCGTGCTCCTCATCGACGACGATCAACCGCAGGTTTTGCACCGGCGCAAACACCGCCGAGCGCGCGCCGACCACGACTCGCGCCTCGCCGCTCGCCAGCGCCAGCCAGCCGTCCAAGCGCTCGCCCTCGCTCAGGTGGCTGTGCCACACGATGCAGGCATGCCCGGGCGCAATCGCTTCCAGTCGCGCGCGCAAGCGTGCCACCGTCTGCGGCGTGAGCGCGACCTCTGGTACGAGAAAAATCACCCCGCCGCCCGCCTTCAGCGCGCGGTCAATCGCATGCAGGTAAACTTCCGTTTTCCCCGAGCCGGTGACGCCGTGCAGCAAGCTCACGCCGAAGCCGCCCCCGTCCAGACGAGCCTCAATCGCGCTCGCCGCCGCCGCCTGCTCCGCATTGAGCGCCGGAGGCTGCGCGGCGGCCACCTCGCCGCTCGCCCAGTCATCCGCGTACGCATGCCGCACCACGCGCCGCCGCTCCTCGCGCACGAGCCCGCGCTTGATAAGGCCGGCCACGACCGAGGCCGAAACGCCCAGCCGCTGAAGCACCGCGCCCTTCGGCTGCGGATGCGCCTGCCCTTCGAGAAACGCGTACACCCGCGCCTGCTGCGGCCCCAGCGCGCGCCCGCCGCCTGCCGCTCGGCTCTGCGAGCCTTCGCCGCAGACGGCGGGCATCGGCAAAGCGCGCAACAGCACCTCCTCCTTGATCGCGGCGCCGTTTCGCACCGCGACAGGGATCATCGTCTCGATGATGCTATCGAGCGAGGCCGCGTAGTAGCGCGCCATCCACTGCGCGAGCCGGAGCAGCTCCGGCGTCAGCGCGGGAAACGGATACACGAGCTCGGCCAGCGATTTGAGCTTCGCCACGGGAAAATTCTTCGGCGCCCCCACCTCGCCCACCACACCCAGCCGCAGCGCATTGAGCACCGGCACACGCACCAGCGAGCCCACGCCCACGCTCCCGCACAGCCGCTCCGGCACGCGGTAGTGCAAGAGCTTGTCGAAACCGGCCAAAGGGTGGACGCCCACAATCATAGCCCGCGCATCACGTCAGCCCCGCCCACGCGCCGCCAGATTTTTAAGGCCCCAAAGACCCGTTTATTGGGCCCAATCTTTGGCCGGCTTTGGCACGCACCCTACTGATCGCAAATCCACGACCGCGTATCCCCCCCGCACAACCAGCGGAAAAATGCGCTGAGTACTCCCACCAGTCGTGCAAATAAATTGAAACGGGGCCCTCTGCGGAATATACGAATAAACAACGTATTCCTACTTGCGTAAAACTCCTTTCGTGGTAGAGGCCGCACTTTTGCAGAATGCAGAATGCAGAATGCTTGGATGCGCGTTTAAGCAATTTCAAATCCCCCAACGCCGTACTGGCACTTATCGTAGGGTTCGCCCTCGCCGTAATTCCAGCACGCGCACAACTCGTTATCAGTGGTACCCACACCATAAAGACCACCAAGGGAAAAGTGGTTGAGATCGACGGCCCGATCACCGGCAACGCCTCTTCGATCCTCAATATCGTTGGCGAAGGCCGCGTAGACCTTTCCGCAGCCAGTCCCGACTTCATCGGAAAAATCTTTGTCCGTGGAGGCGAGCTTCACTTTCATCATGAAGGAAAGATCACCAACTACGCCACAATCGTGGTCGAAAATGGAGGCATCTTAAACTTGGAGGAGCATCCCGTTGATGTAGACCGAATCGGCGGCAGGACTTCCATAACCCTATCGGCAGGAACTCTGCGATATGTAGGAAACCCCAAAGAAGGAGGCAATGGAGAAGGGCTTGGCTCACTTCATCTCATTGGAGGAGCCAACGTGATAGATATAGTTACAAGAAACGAAACAGACCGAGTCAGCCTCATTTTACACAAAGATACCAAACGAGAAAATGAGGCCACGCTCAATGTCACAACCAACACTTCCTTTACTGCAAACTTCAGAAAAACCCATATACGCTGGAATGCGGGAACACCTATTGATAAAACCTTCGAGCTGGTAGGAAATATCATTCCCTGGGTCACAGTCGGAGGAAAAGGCTGGGGAAGCATAATCACAGACGGAGACACCCGCTACCTGGTCGCCCTGGATCAATACGACACAGGCCCCGATAACGAGTGGAACGGGATGAGTAATGTCAGCCTGAAAAAGTCTATTAACCTCAACGCAAATCGGACGATCAACTCGCTTCGCTTTGAGTCGGAGGGTACTGCTAAATTATCTCTAAACCTGAATGGGAAAACGCTCGAAATAGGATCCGGCGGAATCCTGACCACAGGAAGAGGTGACTATTCGCTCAGTGGAGCTGGTCGCATCACGACCAGCGCAAACCGTCCGATTTATATTCATAGTTACAGCAACCTCACTATCGCTGGATCCTCTCAGTTTACAGGAAGTCGAAACCTGATAAAAAGCGGATCGGGCTCACTCTTTATAAACAGCACTGCGCGGCATTACTTTCACACCATGAGAATCCACCAAGGCAGGGTGGTGGTAAACAAAGGGAGTATTGAAGCTTCAGATAGAATAATCGTGGGCGACGGCGCGGGAAGAGACGAGCTCGTGCTCCCCAAAAAGAGCAAAGACCCGATCGTCGCGCCCAAAGGAGGGCTGCCCTCAATCACACTCAATGGAAACCCCTATGGGCCAGCGGGTGACGAAGCCGTTTTGCGACTTGGCGGCGGCACACAGCAACGACTCAAAAACCTGCATATCGAAAACCGCGGAACAATCGATTTTGCCGGAACGGGTAACATCCTCTTCCTCGACGAACTCAGTTTTAACGACGCCAAGGCCAAGCTTCTCATTCGCAATTGGGACGACGGCTCCGACTACCTGCTCGTGAAGCGTAATAAAGGCGACAAGGCCGTCCCGCCGGTCCTCGGTCAAATCGAGTTTGAGGGCTACAAAGGCAAGGTTCGCTGGGCGCGGCACTACCTGAAAGGCTACGACGACTACTGGCAAATCACCCCAGTCCCCGAGCCTGCCACTTACGGGGCGGCGTTCGCCGCATTGGGGCTAGGGCTGGTCGCGCTTCGGAGGCGCGGGCGCGGCGGTCGTGGAGGTACTGTGCGTAGTGGGTGGAGTTGCCGGTTTGCTCGGGCCAAACAGAAGCTCGCGCAGCGAAATTAGATCGCGGCCGGGGCGCCACTCGCCGCGCTGCCGCTGCACGAGTTGCTTGGCGGGCTGGGTCGCCAGCAGAGCCTCGTTTACCGAGGCGATCTGCATTTCTCCTTCGCTCCGGGCGCCGAGCTGCGCCGCACTTAGCGGCGTCCAGCGAAAGGGGATGCCGCTGGGGTCGAGGTCGATCTGCCAACCGGCTTGCTCGCCCAAGCGGGAGCCGCTTGCGGCACCGCCGCGCCCCTGCCCGCGCACGAGTGCCGGATAACGCCGCACAAAATCGGGCGTCGCCCGCGTAGCGATTCGCAGGCTTACGGCAGGCTGCATCTGCGCAAACCAGTCGCTCATCGTCACAATCCGGCCTGCGCGCTGCGCCTCGAAAAATGCCAGCGGGTCAAAGCCCATCAGGTTCATCCCGTTGTAAAGTCCGTGATGGTTGGGACTATCGAAGCCACGGCTGGCGTACCACGCGGGGAAGGCGTCGCTGAGCCGCAGCCCGATCTCGAAGTGCAGATGCGCGCGCGACGCCGGTATCACATAGCCACCCGCGCTGCGGCCCATCCGGCCCAGTACTTGCCCGCCCGCCACAAGCGCACCCGGGCGGATGTCCGCCGCGACCGAGGCGAGATGCGCGTACAGCGTGTACACCGCGGGCGAGTGCGCCGGATGTTCGAGGACGACATAGCGCCCGTAGCTGCTGTGCTCGGGCTGTGCATTCACGTGCCGCACCACACCGGACATCGCGGCAAACACGGGATCCAGCGGCAGCCCCGCCGCGTCGCGTCGCAGGGGTTTTATGTCGATCCCTTCGTGGAAACGCGTCCCCCCGTTGCGCACGCTGCCGTAGCTGCCGCTCAATGGATTTCCCGAAACAGTGGGCTGCAAAAAATCGCGACTCGGCCGCCCTTGTGCCCAGGCCGGATGCGGCGTCGGCCAGTGCAGCTCAAGCGGCGTCACCGAGTGGTTGCCGCTGTCTGCCGCGAGCGCAGCCGCGCCCGAAAACAGCCCGCATACGCACGCCAAACAGATTAGCAGCCGCCTCATCATCGTGTTATCGCGCGGGCGGTTACCTGGCCTTCGCCGTTTGGGCCTGGATGAACGCGGCGGTGGCGTTGAGCTCGCGCACCAGCTCGGAGAGCGCGGAGTCGGGCAGCTCCACAAAGGTAAACAAAACGCCGCCCTCAATCGCGCCATCCAGCACGCGCGCACCCAGCGGCTGCCCGTTGATCAACAGCACGAGCCGCTTCCCGCCCTGCGACACGCTCATCCTGTAAAGATCGCGCGCCGCCGGGCCCGTCAGCCGAAACGCAAGGCAACGCCCGAGGTCGACCTGCACCTCCGCGACCTCGGCGATGTCGTACTCGCTGATCACCGGCTTGGGCACGACACGCAGCACCACTTCGCTGACGGGCAGCACCAGCTCCACTCCCGCCTGCGGGGCATCGGCCTCCAGGAAAAAGCGTGCCACCGCCGAAGGGGGCGGTGTGGGCTTGCGCCACGAGGCACAACCGCCACCGCAAAACGCCACAGCCACCACGACCGCAAAAGCGAAAATAAAAATGCTGCGGATCATTTGGAGTAAACCTTGGGGGCCGACACACTGATGCCCGCTCCGCTTGACCGTCAAGGAAGGCCCAGAGACAGGGAGCGCACGGGTGACTCCACTGCGCGTGGGGCGGTGGCGGGGCGCCACGTGCCATTTCAATTTGGGAATCGCGCTTCGGCACTACGTGCCGAAGCGCGATTCCCAAATTTAGAATGCCTCCCCCCCCCTGTTGCTTCGCAACAGGGCAGGCAACACCAAACGCGGATGAAGCGAAAACCCGTTGGGGCGATTTTTTGGGTTAACCGGTAAAATGCAGCTTGGGCTACGGCCCAGCGAGGCCGCGCGTTTTCGAACGCTTCGTTGGGCGGTGAGGCTACGGTTTTTCAGCCTCCGTGTCAGGCGGCTTCCACGTCAAAGGCCGCCATCATCTCCAGACCGACGGCGTCGGCCAGCAGCCGGCCGCGATTGGTAAGGCACAGCCGCTCGCCCTTCCCCTCCGGCCGCTCCTCCTGCCCCGCCCACACTGCCAGCCCTTCGGCGATCAGCCGCTGCGCGAGCTGCTCCACCTGTGCCCAAGGCGCATCCGGCGCACGCGCGCGCCACGCCTCAAGCGAGACGCCTGCATTCATCCGCAGCCCAAAGATAAACGCATCCTCGGCGAGCTGCGCAGGCGTCAGCCGCAGGCGATCTTCGGTCATTCGCTCGCCCCTCCCGCCCCTCCCACCGCGCTGCACGCGCTCCACCCAGCCGCGCAAGTCCGCGATATTTGCGCCGCGCCAGCCCCCGTGCTGCGAAGCCGCCGCGGGCCCCAGTCCCACCCATTCGTGCATCGCCCAAGTATTCAGGTTGTGCCGACACGCGTGCCCGGGCCGCGCGAAGTTGGCGACCTCGTACTGCGCGTAGCCCACCGCCGCCAGTCGCTCCCAGGTCCGCTCGTAGAGCCGCGCTTCGTGCTCGGCATCCAGCTTCACGCGCCCCTGGGAGAGCTTCAGCCACAGCGCGGTGTCCTCCTCAAAAGTCAGGCAGTACGTCGAGAGATGATCGGGCGCTAGCGCGACCGCCTCGGCGACATCGGCCTCCCACTCGGCCTGCGTCTGCCCGGGGAGTGCGAACATCAAGTCCAGGTTCACGCTCGCAAAACCCGCTGCGCGGATTCGCTCGTAGGCGCGGTAAACCTGTTCGCGCGAGTGCTGGCGGCCCAGCGCATCGAGCAGCGCGGGCTGAAAACTCTGCACGCCCATCGAGATCCGCGTGACGCCCACCTCGCGCAGCGCGGCGAGCCGCGCCTGCGTCACCGAGGCCGGGGCTAGCTCCACCGTCCACTCGAAGTCGCCGCCCGAGTCAGCGGCATCTCCGTGCACGCAATAGCGCCGCGTGATTTCGCCCAGTCGCCGCAGCGCATCGGGCGAGAGCAGCCCGGGCGTGCCCCCGCCCCAGAACACCGTGCTTGCCGCGCGCGGCCACTGCACAAGCGCAGCCTCGGCCTCCAGCGCGGCGAAGTAGTCGCGCACATCCGCTGCCGTGGGCCGCACCTGATAGAACGCGCAAAAATCGCAGGTCGATGCGCAAAACGGCACATGCACATACAGCCCCAGTGGCGGCGGCGGGAAGCCGACCGATTGGCGGGGCTCTGCGCTTGAGCCAACCGCCGTCGGAAGCCTAGGCACCAGCTCGGGCCTCGATATCGGCGGCGCAGCCTCGGCCCCGGAGCCGCCGCGGCAGTTTTCCACCGCTGGCGCTCCCGCAAAAAAAGGGGGCTTAGACCCTTGCGCTAGTAAAGCCGCACTCATTACCTCGCTGCTTTAACTGACTGGCCCCTTGCGAAAACCAATGCAAAACTCTCGTCCCACTCTCGCGCGCCGACTGTTCCTGTGGATCAGTGCCCTTTGCTTACTCGCCCTCGTCCCCGGGTGCAACGATGTGGTTTTGAGTAACCTGACGCCCAGCTCGATGACCGAGAATCCCTCGCGCATCTACACCATCACCCTGCGCGTCGACGAGAAACGCAAACGCATCGTCCCCGGCAGCGTCGCGCCCCACATCGTCATCGACGGTGAGCGCCACCCCATGAAGCCCAGCCAGAGCGGCAGCGGTTTTTACGAATACGACTACCCGCTCGCGCCGGGCCGCAACGAGTTTGCCTACTACTTCCTCGTTAACTACGAAATTCGCAGCAACGACCGCAACGTCCCAGCCGAGAGCTACACCGAGCTCAGCCGCGCCAGCGTCGCCGGCCGCTACGTCTACTCGCTGGAGGCCAACCGCGGGCCCGTCGGCGCACGCATCAGCGTGATCGGCCGCGGCTTCACCCCGCAAGACACTGTGAGCTTCGACGGCGCGCCCGTGCGCAGCGCTTACGAGTCGCCCAGCTCGCTCAGCTTCTTCGTCCCGGCGCTCGCAACCGGCCGCAGCTACCAGGTCGCACTCTCTGGCGCGCGCGGCGCCACCCCGCTGGGCAGCTTCCGCATCGACGGCAGCACGCTCAGCGTCACGCCCTCCGCGCTGAGTCTGCGCACCGGCTCCAGCCAGCCGCTCACCTTTACGCTGCCCAACCCCGCGCCGCTCGGCGGCCTGCTCCTCGACGTCACGACCGACATCCCCGAGAGCGTCATCATGGACGAAGTGATCGTCCCCGGCGGCCAAAGCTCTGTCACAATCAACGTGCAAGGCGGCGCTTCCGGCACCGGCAGCCTCTTCCTGAAAGGCTACGAAGGCGGCGAACTCACGATCCCCGTCCGCGTCACCCAGTAAGCGCGCAGGAACGTAAGCCAAAGCGGCGCTCGCTTCTCCCTGGCTCTACTTGGGAAACCCGCGCGGGCGAATTCCGCCAGACACGAGAGCGGTGCTCAGGGGAGCTGTATGCATGCCGGCCGGCAGCCACTCTCACGCTACACAACTGCGCGTTTTCTCCAGCTAGACGCCCTCCCCCACTTCAGCTTCTCCTCTCCCTGTTTTCCCATCATGGCTTCCTCCAATAACACCGCCCCGGTACGCGCGACCTGGATCTGCCTCGGCCTAGCCTGGGCTTTTTACTTACTCCCGATTCCTGGTCTGAGTGGCACCGTGGGTAGCGCGCTCTGCCTGGCCACCTTCATCCTTTCCATTATCGTCATGTGCAAGGGCGAAGCCACTAGCGGCCTGATCCCCATGCTGCTCGTGATTTGCGTCTCCCCCATCGTCTACTTCATCGGCTTGGGAATAATGTCGATGTTCGTCATGCTGGGCGTGTCGGAGCTCGCCGAAATCCCTGTCCCACAAAACTAGTCCAGGGGCCAGTGCGACTCGCGCTCTTGGAGCTGGGCCAAGCAGGCCCTTGCCGGATTCCCTCCTACAATGCTCCACAAAGGCTGAGCTCCTGAGCGGCACTTTCCGTTTTGGCTAAAACTCCAAACGACACTTCCCCCGTTTGAGGTTTTGTGCTGGGGATCATGGCTTTCGCCAAATGTCACCCGCTCAGCAAATCGCCCGACGCCGTACCCTCGCAATCATATCGCACCCCGACGCGGGCAAGACGACCCTCACCGAAAAGTTCCTCCTCTACGGCAACGCGATCCACCTCGCTGGCTCGGTGAAAGACCGCAAGGCCGCACGCGCCACCACGTCGGACTGGATGGAGATCGAAAAGCAGCGCGGGATCTCGATCTCCTCCACCGTCTTGCAATTCGAGTACGCGGGCTGCGCCGTCAACCTGCTGGACACGCCCGGGCACAAGGACTTCTCGGAAGACACCTACCGCGTCCTCACCGCTGTCGACGCGGCACTCATGGTCATCGATGCCGCGAAGGGCGTCGAAGCGCAGACGCGCAAGCTCTTCGAGGTGTGCCGCCGACGCGGTGTACCGATTTTTACGTTTATCAACAAGTGCGACCGCCCCACGCGCGACCCGCTGGAGCTGCTCGACGAGCTGGAAACCGTGCTCGGCATCCAAGCCTCGCCCGTTAACTGGCCGCTGGGCAATGGGCCCACCTTTCGCGGCGTCTACGACCGGCTCGACGCGCAGCTCCACCTATTCGAGCGCGTAGCAGGCGGCGGCGCGTACAAGGCCCCCGTCAAGGTCGCCTCAATCGAGGACGACGCGATCCGCGCGCAACTCGACGCGCACAGCCTCGCTGCGGCGACCGAGCAGCTCGCCATGCTCGACGGCGCGGGCCACGCCTTCGATCTCGCGCAGGTGCACGCGGGCGCACAGAGCCCGGTCTACTTCGGTTCGGCGATCAACAACTTCGGCGTCGAACTGCTCTTGCGCGGTTTCCTGCGCGACTCGGTGCCGCCCGCGCCGCGCCGCTCCGTGAGCCGCCATGTGCCCGGACTCCCCGCGCCGACGAGTGCGGCCGAAGTGCCCGTCACGCACGAAAGGTTTTCCGGCTTCGTTTTCAAAATCCAGGCCAACATGGATCCCAAGCATCGCGACCGCATCGCCTTCGTGCGCGTGTGCTCAGGACGCTTCACGCGCGACATGACGGTCACGCATCAGCGCACGGGAAAGACCGTGCGGCTCTCCTCCTCGCACAAGCTCTTCGGTCAGGAGCGCGAGACAGTCGATGAGGCTTGGCCGGGCGACATCATCGGCCTGGTCGGCCACGGCGAGTTCGGCATCGGCGACACGCTCACCGAAGATCGCAGCATTTTCTACGACGAGATCCCGCGCTTCCCGAGCGAGGTCTTCGCCTACCTGTCCAGTGCCAGTCCCGCCGAGGCCAAGAAATACCGCGCCGGCCTCGCACAGCTCCTTCAGGAAGGCGTCGTGCAGTCCTTCCACGTGCGCAACGCGCCGTCAGACACGACGCTGATCGCCGCCGTCGGCACGCTCCAGTTCGAGGTCGTGCAACACCGACTGCGCGCCGAATACAAGGCCGACTCCCGGCTCAGCCCCGCACCGTGGACGCTGCTGCGTTGGATCGAGCCGCACCCGCGGCTCGCCGACCTCAGCTCAATCGTCGTCGCCAGCGGCGTGAGCTTTGGGCACGACAAGTTTGAGCAGCCCATCGTCCTCTTCCCCAACGAGTGGACGCTAAATTATTTCGAAGAGAAAAACCCCGAGCTCAAACTCCACGCGCTGCCGCTTGAACAGGTCGGCACCGCAGCAAAAGCTGCAACAGCCGCTGCGACGACGGAGGGGAAAGCCGAGTGATGAGGCGTGACGAAAAAGCATGCGGCGGCAAGCAGCCGTGCTCGCGCCGCCCGATGCGTCACACGTGGGCACTCGGCCTGCTACTGCTCTGCGGGCTCTTCGCGCTGGCGAGCATCGCGCCCGTACACGCAGCCGAACGCGCCAAGAAAATCGCCCCCACTCCCAAGGCGGCCGCGACCAAAGCACGAGCACCGAAATCGGCTTCCCCAGCGGCTTCTGTGCCAGCTCCACCGCCCTATAAAAGCGCCATCGTCATCGACGCTCAAACTGGAGCCGTACTCTTTGAAGATCAGGCCGACCGGATCGCACCGCCCGCGAGCATGACCAAGCTCATGAGCTTCCTCGTCGTGCACGATGCGCTCGCCAGCGGGCGGCTCCGGCTCGACTCCCCCGTTCGCGTCACCGCCGCCAGCGCCCGCGTAGGCGGCACGCAAGTTTGGCTGCGCGAGGGCGAAGTCTTCCCGGTCGAGGAAATGCTCTACGCTCTCATGCTCCACTCGGCCAACGACTGCGCACACGCCCTCGCACTCGCAGCCAGCGGCTCAGTCGAAGCCTTTGTCCAGCAGATGAACGCACGCGCCGCCGAGCTCGGCCTCACGCTCACGCGCTTTCACAACCCCCACGGCCTGCCGCCCTCCCCACCTGCACAACGCGATATCGCCGCTGGAAACCTCAGCACCGCGCGCAACATCGCCACACTCTGCCGCTACCTCGTTGGCCACACGAGCATCCTCGATTACAGCTCGACGCAGCGGCGCAGCTTTCGCCCCGGCGACCCCAAACGCCGAGTCGATATGCGCAACCACAACCACCTCTTGGGCAAAGTGCACGGCGTCGATGGGCTCAAAACCGGCTACACCCGCAGCGCTGGCTTTTGCCTCGCCGCCACTGCCGAGCGCGACGGACAACGCGTGATCGCCGTCATCATGGGCGCCCCCAGCTCCAAGGCCCGCGACCTCAAAATGATCAAACTCCTCGACCAAGGCTTCGCCGCCCTGCGCAACGGTGCCGCGACTCGCGCCGCCGTCGGCGAAACTCCACACGATGCCGAAGGCCAAATCCGATTTACGATCCCCAGCTACACCGCTCCTCCAACAAAACGCTAACGCCAACCAAGCCGCGCAAAAACCACGCTCTCCCCGCGCCTACGCCAAAGGGCTTACCCATGCGGGCGATTTATTTGGTTTACGGGAAAACCCGTAAACCGCCCCACCCGTCCGGAAATACCCACCGTCCTAGATTTAGCGACACACGACTTTTGCAAAGCACGGCCAAGGAATGGTGCGCCTTCGCAATCAGCCAGCACCAACTAAACTCAGCCCACTATCCCGCAGCAGATGGAACCTCCGCGGAGGCTCCGAGCACCCGAACTTGCCGCTCAACGTAGCCATTGAGTGCTGCGGCAACGAGCGCTTTTCGGGTATCGATAATTTCCTTTTCCTCCTCCTCTAGTCGCGCCCTGTCCATGTTGCGCAGACGCGTCAAATGGCTGCCAAGAGCGAGTCGGGCATCATCTAGTGGCAATCCATTTTCGCGCTTTTTGGCGAGGCTATGCCCTTGGTCGATCAGGCTGTATTTCGCAGGATCGGTGATGAGATTGAGATGCCGCAACACCGCGCCCAGCTCCTCAATCGCCCGCCGTAAGCTACGCGCCATTTCCGAGCTATTCGCATAGCGCAACAGGTCGCCCTTAAGGATCGCGAGCTCGGTCAGCACCATAAGCCGCAAGTCACCACTGCGGGCAACGTCCCTGATGTGTGTAAGCAAGCTGCGCCGCTTGGCAGCGAGTCTACGTGCTAGTCTGGTCTTTCTTAAGTCCAGAATAACAGCCTCTTCTTCAATCAGAAGGGCATCAAGAGCCGCCAAGGAGTCTTTGGTCATGGCGTGTAGTCACGCTCCAGCCAGTCTTTGCCGTAGGCTACCTCAGCAGGTTCGGTTTTGAACCCAAACTTCCGGATAAACTCGGCACCATAGTTCAGCTTGAGCCGCATCAAGCTGTAGTGGGGTAAGTTAGCCCGAGCCAACCAGCCCCAAGAGCTCTGCAAGTCTCCTGCTTCCCGGGCTCCTGCCGACTCCTCTACATAGAGGATGTTTTCCCCCATTTCGCGGAGGATCTCTTCTCGTTTTTCTTCGGAAAGGTAACTCTTCGGGGCGGGAGGCGGAGTGAGCGTTGTCATAAGCGGAAAAGGTTGAGCGCAGAGTTAGGTCGACACCGCGATCCGGTCAAGTGGGCCGACCGGATGCGCCGCCCCCCCCTCACCTACTACCTGCGGACGTTTGCGTCAGAGAAATCGGCGAAGTGCTTCCAGTCTTCGGCCTTCACTTCGTGCCAGCCCTCACGCAGGTGAAACGACAAACGCTGCCCGATCCTGCGGCCCACCTCGGGTAGCTGCACGCTCTGCGCTTCTTGCCACGAAAGATCGACGCCCGGCGTTGCCAGCTCGGGCGGCAATATCCCGCGGTGGCCGTAGAGCTCCATAACGGGGCTCGCATAAACCGCGCTGAAAAAATCCGGTCGATGCGCGTCGGCCGTCGTGCTCGCCACATGCACTGGCCGCGGTGCGATCAGCCCCAGCAAGTGATGCTGATCAATCGGCAGCGTTTCGTGGGCATCAATGTAGTTCCTGAAATTCGGCGTAAACCAGTAGGGGAAATAGTGACTGAGTCCCTTCACCGTCTCACATTTCTCATGGCGGAAAAGCCCCGCCCCGCCGCCGCCGGAGCTGTGGCTGATCACCGCCGCAAAACGCGGATCTTGCGCGGCCGCCCACAGGGCCGTCTTCCCCAAGCGCGAATGCCCGTGGAGAATCGCCGCCGTCGCATCGATTTCGGGCAGCGTGCCCAGCACGTCCAGAATCCGCGAGAGCCCCCAGGCCCACGCGCCAATCGTGCCCCACATATCGGGAGCCGGCGCAGCAAACTCCGCCTCGCTGTTAAACAGGCCGCGCACCCCCGCAGGCCCCGCGCCGGGCGTATCCGCCTCCAGCTCGCCGCAATGCATCGTCGCCACCGCGTAGCCACGCTTGAGCGCGACCTCGACCGACCAGTAGCTTTCTTGCGCGGCACGATCTGCGGCGATCGTCTTCCAATAGCCCTCATCGTGAAACCCCGGGCTCACCAAAACAGTCGGATCCGCAGTCGTGGAGTGGTTGCCCATAAAATTCAGCCCAACAAGCACGGGAACCGGCCCCAGCGCAGCTTGGGCATTCGGCGTGTAGAGCAGCAAGGTCGCCGCCCTCGTTCCTTCGCGCGGTCCCCAGAAACGGATCTTCAGCTGCGTCATCGTCGCCAGACAGGCGAGGGCCCCTGTATCCTGCGAAATCGTCTCCACGCTCGCGACGCCGCCCCCCTCCGGCGTCCGCCCATAAATCTGCGAGGAGTACAGCTCCAGCAACTCCGGTTTGCGGGCGTACTCCCATTCGCGCGCCGTGCGGGGCCGCTCGCGCTCCCCCCACAAACTGGGGACAGGAAACAGAAATTCACTTTGCATGGGCACAGATTCTACAGGTTCAGGTAATCGACTGACCGGCGGGTCCGGCAGGCTGCATTGCGGTCAAGTGGGGGGGGGGAACTCACACGCCTGCCGGCCTGCTCGGCAAAACCTTGGTGCCAGGGGCGGGATTTGAACCCGCGACCAAAGGCTTATGAGTCCTCTGCTCTACCACTGAGCTACCCTGGCAAGTGGGGAGGCGAGGAAGGCAGCGGCTTCACGCGGCGAGCTCAAGTTTTTTTCTAAATCTCTTCGGGCAGGAGCCAGCGAAAGTACAGGGGCGTGAACCGCTGCCCGCTGCCGAGTGGATCGGGTTGCGGACTGCGTTGCACGAGCACTTCGCAGTAAGCGACGGCTGCCGCGCGCGAGCCGAGGGCGCCAGCAGCGGAGGCCGGGTTACGCGCGTCGCCATAAGCGCGAATGAGAAAGGTATCGGAGCGGACGCGCAGCATGGGCCACAGCACGTTGCGGAGTTCGTCTTGCGTGAGCTCGGTAATGCCCGCGGCTTCGAGTGACTCTTGTACCAGCTCGCTGTCCCAGAAGGCCGCGATTGAAAAGAAGGGGCCGTACTGCGGTTTCCCGGGTGCTTGTTTAGGGCCGAGGTTGGCGGCGATCTGTTCGGCGAGGAAGCGGGCGTCGCTTTCGGTGAGAGCCGGGGCGTCAACATCGCGCGCGTGTTCGTAAGCGCGCAGGACTGCCTCCCAGGAAATCGGGTCGCTCGTGTTGACGTTAAACAGACCCGCGCGAAGTACGCCGCCCTCCGCCCAATAGCTCTTGGCGCTGTAGCTGCGAAAACGCGGCTTCATATTGGTCGTACTGCCGATCAGGTAACTGAGGTCATCCCAGATGAGGGGCTGGCCGCGTTGAGGCGAGTGGTGGGCAAAGCCGGAAATGTCTCGGCGCGGATCGCTGAGGAGTGCGCGCCCATTGGGCGCGAGCGGCGCTCGCTCAGCAGCAACGGCCAGCGCGGCTTTCGCGCCTTGATCACCGATCCAGAAGGCGTAGCCGCCTTGCGTATCACCAATGGGCACGCGGTGGGCACGCCCCATATCGCGCTCGGCCAAGACCGTGCCGCGACCGACAAGAGTAATCGCGGTGGCCGCAGTCAGGAGCGAGTCGGGCGTGATTTGCCTGGGGCCAGCTGCTTCAAAATTTCCGCTGACGAACCAATTGGTCGGAACCGCTGTGGAGCTCCCTGCCGCCCACACGCCGAGGAGCTGGGGGTAGGCAGGCGTGCTGCTGCTGCGGCGACGGATGGAGGCGGGCGCAGTGATAGCGCTTGAGTCGCCCGCGGTGCGCTGGAGCTCCGCGAGCGCGAGGCGCATCCCGAGGA
Organism: Cephaloticoccus primus; assembly: GCF_001580015.1. Lineage (GTDB taxonomy): Bacteria > Verrucomicrobiota > Verrucomicrobiia > Opitutales > Opitutaceae > Cephaloticoccus > Cephaloticoccus primus. The sequence continues at coordinate 20,763 of NZ_LSZQ01000041.1, read as the reverse complement.
GCGCGTTTTGGCGTGCTTGCAAGTGGTAGGAATCGGTCGCGCCGATCTCGCCATCCACCCGACCAATCAGCGAGATCGCATAAATGACAACGACGAGGATCGAGAGCAGGCTGAGCACGAGAACGAGCGCGAAGCCTCGTGTTTTCTCGGCGCGACCTGGAGTCGGGAGATGCGAGCCGCTTGCGGGAGTATCGGTGCGAGACATCATCGGCTACAGCCCGCGGGGGCGGCTCAGGGAAACTCGCTCGGCGTAGACGCGCGACTCGGCCTGTACGACGGCCCACCACCACTCGTCGTCGCTAGTGTACTCGGGTGGGCGGACGACTTGCCCGAGCTCCATTTGCTCCAGGCGGGCTGCTCCACTCTCGCTCACGACACGCAACATGATGTCGACGACATCGGGGAAGCGCCCTGCCCCGCCGCCTCGCGCGAGGAAATCCCGGTCTCCGGAGTTTTTGGGATAAAGCAGTGTGAGCGCGCCGCCGCTCTCGCGGCGGTAGAACCACAGGCCAAAATCAACGACGTTGTCGCAGAGCGCTTGATCGAGCGCAGGCCGCGCTAGGTGGCTGTCGTAGTGGGTGATGTCATAGCCGCTGGCGAAGGTGAGCTCGGGCGTCGCGAAGTGGCGAAAGAGCGTGTAGCGGATCGGTGGCGCAGGGCTGGCGTTGACGGAGCCGGAGACGGGACGACGAGCGATTTGATAGCTGATCGCTTGTGGGCGAGTGCCCTCGGGCCCGTGGTTAAAACTGATGAGCCGCAGCCACGCCCCACTGCGCTCCATGTGGGTGCGGCCCAGCGGGTCCGGCGGTTCAGCAGCAGTGAACAAGGCGACCGTATCGGGCTTGAGCAATGGCTCGCGAGTGCGCCAGTTGTGCGCGCCAAGATTGGCCGCGTTGACGAGATTGAGCGCAATCGTCGGCTCTCCTTCTGCACGGTAGAGGACCGACTGGAAATCGCTGACGAGAAGGCCAAGCGCGGTCTTCGCTTGTACGCTGGCCGTGCTGCGGTCTTGGGCCCGTTGCCAAAGATCGAGGGCACCGCGCGTGACGACCACGAGCAAGCCCGCCAACACAACGGAAACAGAAATCGCCACGAGGAGTTCGATCAGTGTGAAGGCCGCATTCGACGAAACGCGGCGGAACACACAGCGCGGCACCGAGGAGAAGCGGGCGCCCTTGTGTAATGTTGCGGTCGCTTTAGTGCGCGGGCTCATGGCGGAGTGAGCGACAGAACGAATTCGGTCGATTGGGCATTACCCGCTTGGCCCGAGTTTGCGACGACCGCCGCGTGAGGCCACGACACACGAACCTGGAGCGGGAGCACCGCGCGGCCCGCTTCATAAGCCAGCGGTGCCGCGGAGAAGGGCTTTATCTCGATATAAAAATGAGGCGGCGGCAGCGACGACGAGCCATTCTCCAGCTCGCCGCGCAGGTGGGCGCCCTCCTTATCGGCAAAGTAAACGCGGCCCGCCGGAGCCGCGCCAAGCGCACCGGGAAAACTCCCGCCCATGTCCTCGTAAAGGCGCGCCTCGATTGTAGCACAAAGCCGCAGCGCGGTTTGCAAATCAGCATTGTCCTCGGCCGCTCGCAGAAGTCCGGAAAGCAGCGCAAGGAGGACTGCAAGCGCCCCGCCTGCGATGCCGATCGCGATGAGGACTTCTACCAGCGAAAAGCCGCAGGTATCGCGCCAAGCGGGAGAAACCCGAAGCGCGAAAGCTTTTCGGTATGCGTGTGCGGAGCTGGGTGTCATCGCGAGTGGTGGGACGAGAGCGCGTTGAGTCTTTGCACAGGTCTCGCTTCGGGGCGCGGCGGCACTCGTCACCCTCACTAGAATCCCTCGCGCCCATCAATCATGCGGGCGAGACCGTATTGGGAAACCAACATGCCGCGAACGCGTTCGGGCGACTCGAAGCGTATCGGGAAAGGCCCGCCCACGGCGGGTTGCGCGAGGCCGACGATGAGGGCGCCGCTGCCGCTCATAGTACCGCGCGCGGTGACGAGCGCATACTCCCAACGCTCCGCTGTCGGACTATTGATCGCGACGCTGATCACGCCGCCGGGATTTAGAAAACGCGTGGAGCCGAGGAGGTTTTGGGAGCTCCCACCAGCCCAGTCGCCCGGCTCGCGCAACGCCTCTGGAAATCGGCTCCGATGCGGGAGCACGTAAGCGTGCTTGGGCAGCTCAAAAACGGTGACCACTTCGGGCGCAGTCTGGATCGATTCGACCACGGCCACCATCCGCCGATAGCGCGACGGATTGCCCGGGTCGTCGTGAACCGCGAGCGCCACCGGCACGCCGCGCGCCAAAGCGCGGTGGCGCGCAGCAGATAGCGCATTGGCCAGCGTCGCCTGGGCGCTTCGTAGCGCAGTGGCCTTCCCGGATCCGCCCACGTTCGAAAACGCAATCCCCGCCACAATCCCCAGGACGGCGATCACCATGAGGAGCTCGATCAGCGTGAAGCCCGTCGCAGCGCGCGGGCGGCGAGTCGGGCAGGAAGCCGATAAGGATGTGCGGGACGCGTGCATTTGGAGAGCGAGCAATCGAGGACGCTGCATTCACCAACTCACAACAAACTCGGGCGCTGCCACTGTGGCATTCGCCGCAGCCGAATAAAATGCGACCGGAAGCGAAAGCCCGCTCGGCGGAATCGCGGGCGCGCCGATCAGCGCTCCCTCGCGACTCACTGAAGGCAGCACAGGATAGTCCGCCGCATCAATCCGCCCGTCGAGATTTCGGTCCACGAGCACAGCGATATCGGTGTTCCCCTGCGCGTCACAGATCAGTGCAAGCGCGGGCTGCGTTCCGCCTCCCAGCTCCGTTTGCCCAAAAGAATGAAATGCCATCCGGCGCCGATTTTGCGCGAGAGCCAGGCCGGCAATCGGCTGCCCATCGCGCCGCCGCCCCGCGAGAATGTCGTGGAAGAGATGCTCGCCGGACGCGGACGCACCACCATTCACCTTATGCGACGGGTCAAACTGCGGGTAGTGCCCATACTCGCGGCGGAATGCCTCAATCGCCGCCGCCCACTGCGCAAACTGCACCCGCGTGCGTGCGCGCTGCGCGGAGCTGCGAACACCAGACGCAGTCGGTATCAAAATCGCCGCCAAAATCCCGATGATCGCAATGACGACCAGCAGCTCGATTAACGTGAACCCTGCAGCCCGCCGCGCCCGCATGGAGTGGATGGCGCAACAACACGCCGACTCAATCCGGTTACCGGATGAGGAGCGCATCCGCGTGCCCACCCTGTCACGGCGCAGCGTAGATATTGTCGCGGTTTTCATCGAGATCGGGTTGCGGGTAGCCCCCAGTCAGCAGCGCGGGGGCGTGCCGTTCATCCGGCCCAGCCGAGTAGAGAACGAAGCCCGAGTTTCGCCAAGAATCGGGCGGTTCCTTGTAAAAGTAAACGTAGGGATTCCCCCAAGGGTCGACGAGCTCTGCCGCCTCACTCGTGAGCGGATCCAGATCGTTGCCCGTCGTGAAAAGCCCGAGGTCGATCAGTGCGCGACCGCGTGGATTGAGGCGCTCCCCACCGGGCCCGCGCAGCCCGACGAGCGCTTGCAGCAGCTCCGCGCTGCGGGTCTCGCCGTTCGTTATCGGGTAATCACCGTGTTGGCGTCTGTAGCGCTCAAGCGCAGTCGCGAGAGCCGCAAGCTCGCCCCTCGCCCGCGAAATATCCGCCCGCCTGAGCGCCCAGCTCCCCGCGCTCACCATCACCGCTGCCAACACCCCGAGGATCGCCATCACCACCAACAGCTCGATCAAGGTAAACGCACGCGACGACCGATGCATGCCGACAGGCAACCCGCTGCGCGACTCACCCACAAGCATGAAGATTTTAGGCTAGGCAACCAGCCTCTCCCGCCTCCCAATACTCCGCCAGTCAAACACAGCCGATGGAAGTTAACGAATACGCCAACATGGAGCGCACGGAGAAGACGCACTGGTACAACGTTGCCAAGCGAGAGTTCGTCCGTCGCTGGATCTTTAAAATTCGTCCTCCCAAAAAAGATGACGTGCTTCTCGATTGCGGTGCAGGCACCGGCTTATTCGCAGCTGAGATGGAGGCGCACTGTCGCGTACTCGTGCTAGACGATCACGAGCCTGCACTTGAACTCCTGCACAAACGCTTTCGTCCCGAACAAGTGATCGCGCTTACCAGCCCCGAGGTTCCCCTGCCCGATGCCTCAATTGACTACCTCACCGCACTTGATGTCGTCGAACACATTGAGGACGACCTCAGTGCCGTGCGCAGCTTTCACCGCTTGCTCAAACCCGACGGCATCGCTGTTATCACTGTCCCTGCGAGCATGCTGCTGTGGAGCGACTGGGACGTCTCGCTACACCATTTCCGCCGTTACAATCGACGCAGCCTCCTCGCACTCTTTCCCGACTCAAACTGGGAAATCCTACATATCAATTACACCAATACGCTCGCCTTCATCCCTGCCCTGCTCGTTCGAAAACTACGGCTCGATCGCAAACCAACCAAGGTCGAGGGCGGAGACCGTGCCGAGTACCGCATCCCACCTCGTTGGCTAAACGCTCTGCTCAAATGGATCTTTGTCACCACCTCCATGTGGCGTATCCCCAACCTGTTTGGCGTAAGCCTGCTTCTCGTCGCCCGGAAAAAGTCGTGAACTGCGGGTTGACGCCGCGCAAAGCCGGGTACTCCGGCAGGCCTTCTTGAGAGACGGGATCCAAGCATCAGGCGAGCCAGCTGACTTCGTTGACGGGCACGCTCAGCTTGGGCAAAAGTTGAGCGCTCCCATGAAAATCCTCGTTACGGGCGGCTCCGGCTTCGTCGGCACCAATCTCATTCGCCATTTACTCGCGACGACCGAGCACAGTGTCCTCAACCTCGATAAGCTCAGCTACGCGGCCAATCCCCGCTCGCTCGCCGATCTTGTTGCGCACCCGCGCTACCGTTTCTCACAAACCGACATCACGGACGTCTCGACTCTGCGGACACACTTTGCAGAATTTCAGCCCGATTGGATTATCCACCTCGCCGCCGAAACCCACGTCGACCGTTCAATCGATACCCCGGCCACCTTCGTTCAGAGCAATGTCTGTGGCACCTTCGCGCTGCTGGAAGCCACACGCACCCACTTCGCAAATCTCGGCAGCACCGCTCGTGAAAACTTTCGCCTGCTGCATGTCTCCACCGACGAAGTCTACGGCTCACTCTCGCCTGACGCGACCGCCGTAAATACGGCGCAAGCCTACGCGCCGCGCTCCCCCTACGCCGCCAGCAAAGCCGCAGCCGACCACCTCGCCCGTGCGTGGGCGCACACCTACGGCCTCCCCGTCATCGTCAGCACCTGCTCCAACAACTACGGCCCTTACCAGTTCCCCGAAAAGCTGATCCCGCTCGCCCTGATGAAAGCCCTCCACGGCGAGCCTATTCCGGTTTACGGAACCGGGGAAAACCGCCGCGACTGGCTCCATGTCGCCGACCACGTCGCCGCCCTCACCGCCATCCTCCATCGCGGAAAAATCGGCGAGACCTATCACATAGGCAGCGGTACCGAGCTGCCCAATATCGACCTCGTTCGCCAGCTCTGCGCACTCCTCGACGAACTCCGCCCACGCAGCGATGGCGTGTCCTACGCCGAGCAAATCCGCTTCGTCACCGACCGCCCCGGGCACGACCTCCGCTACGCGCTCGATACCTCCCAAACCCGAGACGCGCTCAATTGGGCACCCCGCTACTCCCTCTCTGACGGCCTTCGCCAAACCCTCCAGTGGTACCTCGACAATCTCGCGTGGTGGCAGCCGCTTCTCAAACACGGCGACGCGCTTCGCCGACTCGGCACCACCATCGTGCCGCAATAGCGGCTCAGCCTGAAAAAACGCACAACGCGTCCCCCGCTCACTCCGATGCAGCCCCAACGCAAAGGCATCCTCCTCGCCGGCGGCAGCGGCACGCGACTACACCCGCTCACGCAACACACATCGAAGCATCTCCTGCCAGTGGGCGGCCGCCCCATGATTCACTACCCGCTCGCCACACTCATAGCCACCGGGATTCGCGAGATTCTTCTCATCTCCACCCCCCGCGACCTTCCCGCTTTCCAGGCGAAACTGGGTGACGGCTCACAGTTTGACCTGCACCTCCACTACGCCGAGCAACCCCGCCCCGAAGGCATCGCCCAAGCCTTCGCAATCGCCGCTCACTGCGGCTTCCTCACGGGTGCCGAACCCTCTGCACTTATTCTCGGCGACAATCTCTTTCATGGCGGCCCTGCACTTAAGGAAACACTCGCTCGGGCCGCCGCTCGTGACGAAGGAGCAACGCTCTTTTATCTCCCGGTCGATACCCCCAGCGACTACGCCATACTCAAACTCTCGGACGCAGGACAGCCCCTCGCACTCGAAGAAAAACCACCCGCGCCCGCATCAAACTACGCCATCCCCGGACTCTATTTTTACGACGCCCAAGCACCAGCGCTCGCCTCAACTCTAAAACCCTCGCCGCGCGGCGAACTAGAAATCACCGACCTCAACCGCCTGTATTTAACACGCGGCCAGCTTCACACCGAAGCCCTCCCCCCCGACACCACCTGGTTCGACCTCGGCACCCACTCCGCCCTCGCCCGCGCCAACCACTTTATTATCGGATCTCAAACCCGCAGAGACGACCCGAAGGACTCTACACGTATTGCTAAGGCTAGTAAATGAGGTCACCCTAGTGTTATTTATCTATCGAGAAGAGGTCCTATTTAGTCGAAACTCACATTCTCTTAAGGTGTCTAGTCGCGAGATTTGGTAAAAGCTTTATAATTGGAGCTGGTGTGGTTAGAGGGGGTGATGAGATGGAATTATCAGCGTCAAATCGTGACGATGATAACTCGCTTTCATCTGCCCTCTATGAGCAAAATGAAAGCTCTTACAGAATCTCATGACTACACTACCTAGGCAGTGCGGACAATAGCCCGGCTGCCCGAATCTCGGATAAGTAAGGCACCAAGGAAAAATAGAACATCTCCCACCACGGTTACAGCACGACCCAAAACAATAACCAAGAGCAAATCAGACTCTGTAACCAACCCCTTTAGCAGAAAAAGCAGTACAAACTCTCTAACACCTACCCCTGCCGGTGCCCCTGGTGTAATAAAACCGGCCAACCAGGAAATAACGTAAGACCCACACAGAGCAGGCCACAGTGGCGCAGGAAAATCGATGGAAGAGACAGTGCCAAGTAGGGCAATAAAAACAGAGCCTGATACGACAAAGAACACACAGTGCCATAATAAGGCACAACTCACTTCGGCAGAAAAAATCCGCCGTATGAAAAACAAGGCACTGCTCAGTACGACTCCCCAAAGCCCCAATGAAAAGAGATACGGAGTCGCCCCCCAAAGTAATGGCACAAGTAGTGGAGAAAATAGGCTACCAGCTACGGCAATAAGCCCAAGCTCCCAAAAGGTCGATTTGATTAAGCCTCCAGAAGGTAATCCGGCGGCAGTTCCTAACGCCTGCCTCCCTGCTAAGTGAAAGATATTACCGGGGACGTACTTGGCTAATTGAGAGAGACCATAAATACGTACCGCCCTCCTAATTTCGATCGGAACTTTAAAATAGAAGAGCAGCTTTTGCCATGCCTTCGAGAGAAACCAGTTACTTCCTCCATAACTTAAGCATAGGAAAGCAATTCCAACCCAATCCCCTCTTCCAAATCGACTAAATTCAATTTCTCCCGCATAGTGCCTTAGTCGAAAAACAACAAAAACAACGCCCAACAAGCCCAAGGCACCACCTGCTATATTCAAGAGACGCTTCCAAGATGATGACATACTGTGGGATTCAGTGCTTTGCTCGGCATAGGAGCATTGTCCAGGGGAATGGCTTTCTGATCTCCACAATGTTAAAGTATTGCGAAATAAATCGTATAAATGAAGAAGAGGACCAGTGATTCAGGTGACCTGGGGTATTTCCTAACTGCCCCCAGTATTTGCCTCGCATCATATTCAACATTCGCCAAACAGGCTCTCTGGGCACGCTAACGATCAGATGGTTCGTCACAATGCGCTGAAGCGACGTAATCCCTGCCAGAGGATCTTCCAAGTGCTCCAAGACCTCGCAGCAAACAATGAGGTCGGCACTATCCCTGCCCCGCTCTAGATCATAAATACTGCGGACTAAAAAGGCATTTTCAGGGATCCCCTTTCCTTTAGCATTCGCAGAGGCGAGAGAAATCACTTTCTCAGAAAAATCGCTGCCACGAGCGCGGATTCCCTGAGCAGTCCAATGCTGAATCCAGTACCCTTCTCCACAGCCAACCTCATGAATATCAATGGGGCTAGCTCTCTCCACAAGGCTAGAGAGTGTGTCAGAAAAGCCCATCATGATCCGGCGTACTATGGGGTTTCGAGAGCCATATTTATCGTAAGTATTTCCGACGACGATGCCGCCCTCGGCCATTCCTGCTGCTACTTTCATGTCAGTTATTATTTTTATGTAAAGTGTCGAGATTCACAATTATTAAATTCCATCTACCTAAATACGCGATTTTATATCAAAGCGAACCTCTTCCAGTAGTTTTCGATTGGCCGCAAGTAAATCAGCCAGCAAGGCGACCAAGAAAGTTTGAAAGCCTGTGACCAGCAGTACTGCAGCCAAAATCAACACCTGAATATGCCCATCTCCTTCGCCACGAAAGTAGAGGGACAAAAACCAGAGCCCGATCACTAACCCTGAACCGAAGAGCAGCGCGCTAATACTGCCAAAAAATCGCACAGGGCGGTAGATAATAAAAATCCGCACGATTGTGGCAATGCTGCGTTTTATATAAGAAGGGATGCTCTTTACCAGACGCGAGGGACGCAAATCGCCATTTACCCGGACTGGCACCGAGGTAATCGCCATATTTTTTTGCCCAGCCTGAATAATGGTCTCCAGCGTATAGGTATAATCATTGAAAACCATCAGCTGTTGAGCCGCAACGCGACTCATTGCGCGAAAACCACTTGGTGCATCGGGAATACTCGTTTTGCTCGCAACTCGCACTACCCAACTGCCTAGTTTTTGCAAGCATTTCTTGATAGGAGAAAAGTGCGTAATCGATTTTATGGGGCGCTCCCCCACTACAATGTCGGCCCGTCCCTCCAAGATTGGCGCAATCAATGCTGGAATATCCGCCGCATTATACTGATTATCGGCATCGGTATTTACAATAACGTCAGCCCCAAGTCGCAAACAGGCATCCAACCCGCTCATGAATCCGCGAGCCAGACCTCTGTTACGGGTATGATGTACAACATGGTTCACCCCATTTTCACGCGCAACAGCAACCGTATTATCAGCACTGCCATCATCTATAACGAGCCACTCAACAACGTCAAACCCCGCCACCTTACGCGGCAAATCAGCCAAAGTGATAGCCAGCGTTTTGGCTTCGTTAAAACACGGAATTTGTATGATTAACTTCATCCCTGAGGAACATTCAGTTTATGACCCATTTTAGAGGTTGCTTCTTCTAAACAGCCGCCTGCGACCTCGCATAAGGTCGCCAACTACTGTCTTTTGGTAGAGACAGCAGAGCGGGGAAATCGTTCCCTGAGTTGATTAGCAGCAAAACTCATGCACCTGATTGACCTCACCCACACGGCGCACACTCGAGTTCAGACGGGAATTCAGGTGGTTTGCCGGGCGCTTTATGACGAGCTTTCCAGACGCCACGCGGCGCAGCCCATCACTTGGGATCGCTACGCGGGGGAGTGGCGCAGGCTTGAGGCGTGGGAGTACGCAAACCTGAGCCCGGATGCGGGCCGTGGCTCCGGACATAGCGCGGCAGGTAAGCCCGAGAGCCGAGGCCAATCCACAAAGCGCAGCGCGCGGTGGCCGCTCCACGCTCGCTGGCGCGGACGTTGGCAGCGGCTACGAAGGCAGCTCAGCCCATCCGCGGGAGAAGAGGCACTGGTACAATTGGCCGTCGGTGTGGCCGACGCTGAAGAATCACTGGCGCCCCAAAGCCAGTTCGCACCCAACACCACAGCTACCAAGGAGGGGCGCCCGCTCCCCATCCGCAGTGGGTTAATCGTTCCTGAGCTCTTTAACCCCAACCTCACGCGCTACGCCCCCCTCTTCAAAATCCCGGGCCCGAAGGTCGCGATTTTTCACGATGCGATTCCGCTAAAGCTCCCTGAGCTCAGCCCGGCGAAAACCGTCGCCTTCTTCCCCGGTTATCTCCACGCCCTGCTTCAGTTTGACGGCATCGCGGCCAACTCCGAGGACTCCGCGCAAACGCTGCGCGACTACTTCCGCTGGCTCGGTGCGCCTCGCACGCCACAGGTCATCGCGATCCCGCTCGGGGTGAGCTTGCCTACGACGCTCCCAGCGCCCCCGTCGCCCCAAACTGGCGACGACCCACCGCCGACGGTCCTCACAGTCGGCAGCATTGAGGGGCGCAAGAACCACCTCGCGCTGCTCGACGCAGCCGAGATGCTATGGGCAAAGGGGAGGCAGTTTAAGCTCCACATCATCGGGCTTGCCCAAAGCGAAACAGGCCGTGCCGCGCTCGAAAAAATCGCCGCCCTCCAGGCCGCCGGTCGCCCACTCCACTACGCCGGACATGCCTCACGGGCCGCAGTCGAGACTGCCTACGCGCAGTGCGCCTTCACCGTCTACCCCTCGCTCATCGAGGGCTTCGGGCTGCCCGTCATCGAAAGCCTCGCACGGGGACGCCCCTGCATTTGCTCAGGCCGCGGCGCACTCGGCGAAGTGTCACGAGGCGGCGGTGCTCTCGCGCTAGACAGAATGGATGCGCCCAGCATCGCCGACGCCATCGATGCGCTGCTTCAAAGTCCAGAATACCGCGCCAAACTCGCCGCCGAGTCGCGCACCCGCTGCTTCCGCAACTGGGCCGACTACACAAGCGAGCTCCTCAACTGGATGGATACGCTTCCCCCTCGCAGTCGCTAACAGCCGCCCCGCTAGCCTTGCTCGAACGTCGAAATAAAAGACCGCGCAAACGACGAATCGCCCCGCCCCCCTCGCTCCCCCCCCCGAAAGGACAACCAACAGGTCACGCCAGAAATAAAGGGTCGAAGCCCGCCCGACACGTACGCTACCCTCCTGCGCTTTTCCCAATGGCCCTGCCTTCCCTGCCCTTTTTCTCCAAGCACAAGAAGCCGCTCCTCAACCGTTGTCGCGACGATCACGCGACGAAGATGCGGCTCAAGTACGATCCCTACTACCACGTCATCGAGGAGCAGCGCGGCAGCACCGTCCGGCTCGACGGGCGCGACATGATCATGCTCGCGAGCAACGACTACCTCGGCCTGTCCTTCGACCCGCGCGTCGTCGAGGCCGGGCAAGCCGCCATGCAGCGCTGGGGAGCCAGCCCCACCGGCGCCCGCTCGGCCAACGGCTCGCGCGCCTACCATATCGAGCTCGAAGAAAAGCTCGCCGCCCACCTCGGCCGCGAAGCCTGCCATGTGCACAGCAGCGGCTACCTGTCCTGCATGTCGAGCGTCGCCGCCTTTGCCCAAAAAGGTGACCTCGTCTTCGCCGACAAGAACCTGCACTCCAGTCTCTGGGACGGCATCCGCCTCTCAATGGCCAGCGTGGAGCGCTTCGCGCACAACAACCCCACCGACCTGCGCGACGCACTCGAGGCCGCCGCTCCCGACGCCGCCAAGATGCTCGTCCTCGAAGGCGTCTACTCGATGGAGGGCCACATCTGCCGTCTGCCCGAACTCGTCCCGCTCGCCGAGGCGCACCACTGCTTCACCGTCCTCGACGATGCACACGGCTTCGGCGTCCTCGGCAAAGACGGCCGCGGCACGCCCAACCACTTCGGCCTCGAAGGCCAAATCGACATCGTTTGCGGCAGCCTTTCAAAATCTCTCGGCAGCACTGGCGGCTTCGTCGCCGCCTCGCGCGAAGTCATCGACTTCCTGCGCACCAACTCGAAGCAGACCATTTTCAGCGCAGCACTCAGCCCTGCCCAGGCTGCCATCGCGAGCACCGCGCTCGACCTGATGCAACGCGAGCCGGAGCACCGCGAACGCCTCTGGGCCAACACGCGCAAATACCGCGCCATGCTCGACGAGCTCGGCCTCGACACCTGGGGCAGCGAGACACCCGCGGTCCCCATCGTCCTCGGTTCGAAGGAGCGCGTCTACCCCTTCTGGCAAGCGCTGCGAGAGAAAGGCATTTTCACAATCATGTCGATCGCGCCCGCCGTGCCTGCGGGCAAAGACCTGATCCGCACGGCAATCTCCGCGCTCCACACCGACGAGCAACTCGAGCGCATCGCCGAAGCGATGGCCTACGCCGTCAAGAAAGTCGGCGTCGGCCGTTAGCATTTCCGCATCCTCACCTGGCGGGCGACCTGAGGGCGGAAGCAAAGCCCGCTCCCGCCTCCCGACTTTCGCCTCAACGCAAACGAGCCAAGGCCGCGGGGAAAGAAGAGAGGGGCCACCCGTTTGGGCGATTTTTTTGGGCAACGTGTTTTTTCCAAAACTCGCAGCGCCCCATCACACGACTGCTCCGCATGCGCCGAGTTCATCGACGACCTGCTGAGCGGTCGTCGCCCAAGTGGGGAGCGGGCGGGCGCGGGCTTCGTGCTGGAGGCGCTCCAGGAGCGGGCCGCCCTCGGCGATTTCGCGAATCGCCCGAGCCCACGCATCCGCCCCGTTGGGAGGCAGGAGCAGCGCGCCGCCGCCCGCGGCGATTTCGCGGATTGAGGGCAAGTCGCTGCACAAGCAAGGCAGGCCGCGCCACAGCGATTCGAGCACAGGCAGGCCGCAGCCTTCGGCGATTGTGGGGAACAGCGTCGCCGTCGCCCGCGCGTAGAGCTGCACCAGCGCCTCGTCGCTCAGGTGTTTGTGATAATAAACCCGCGCCTCCGACCGGCCTTTCCGACCTGCTCCAGTAACACGCCTCAAAAGGCGGCACCAACCGGAAGCCCGAGACGCGCGTGCCGCACGCGCGAGCTGCGCCGCAATCGGCTTTCCAAAGTGCGGATTCATCCGGCCCACGAAGTGGGGCTCAAAATCCGCTCCCACTTTTTGGATAACCTGCTCCAGCAAAAACGTCTGGTTTTTCCGCGGTTCGAGGATGCCCACACAGAGCAAAACAGGCGGCTGGGTGGGCCCGCTCGCGGCGCTGATGCGCACCGAGCCGTCAAAGTCGGCTCCCAGCGAAATCGCCCGCACGGGTGGCCTTTTTTCGAGGCCCATCCAGTCCCAATACTCCAGCAGCTCGCGCCTGCTCGCTTCGGATATGGCCAGGACGAGGTCGAAGCTCGCCAGCATTTTCATGTAGGCGGGATGCCGCGCCACGCTCGCAGGCCAGGTCACGTGCGGGATTTTCAGGGGAATCGCGTCGTAAAAAATCGCCGCCATCGGGCAAGGCCGCTGTGCGAGGATTTCCGCGAAACCCGGGCGCTCCGCCGGAGCGAAAACCTCGGGCGTCAAAAACCAGTCCTGCCCGTCCGAGTTGCCGCGCTCGCGCTGTTGTGCCCGCGCGGCCTCCGCCCATTCCAGACCAGAGCTCGGCAAGACCGTGATGCCAGAAACTGCTCCCAGTTCGTCGCGTAGCCGCCCCGCCACGCGCTGGAGGCCCGAGCGATGCGCGGCCCGCGCGGACTTCGTGCAGTCGTACCAGATCCTCATCAATGCGGATGCGTTACTGCTCATCGCGACGGATCGCCTCCTCGAAATGGGTGAAAAGTTTGGCAGCGTTTTTGTGGGCATCGAAGTTTTCCTCGACCCAGGCCCGCGCGTTCGCGCGCAAGCACCCGGCCAGTGCGTCGTCGCGCCGCAACCTGTCGAGCGCGGCCAGCCAGCTACCCGTATCGCGCACAGCGGCCACCAGTCCTGTCTCCTCATTGGCAATCGCTTCGGTCGTAGCCGCAGCCAGCGATGAAACCACGAGTGTACCGACCGACATTGCCTCGGGGATCACGTTGGGCAGCCCATCGCGGTCACCGCTCGGCGCGACCATTCCGGTGTGCAGGAGGATGTCGGCCCACTCCAGAGTTTCCCACACGGCGGCGTGCGCCAGATGTCCGGTGAACCGGACGGCATCGGCGATGCCAAGTCGGGCCGCGAGGGCTTCGAGCTCTCCGCGCAAAGGCCCCTCGCCCACGATCCGCGCCTCAAACGGCGTGCCCGCCGAGCGCAGGCCGGCGTACACCTGGAGTTGGTGGCGCAGCCCTTTTTTCTCCACCAGCCGCGCCACGCACACGAGCCGCAGCGGCGTATGCGCGCGCTCCCGGCGCAGCGGCTTGAGGGGCGGCAGCGCAGCGAGCCCGCGGCGGATGCAGACGATCTTCGCCTCGGGCACTCCGCGCTTAACCAACTCGCGGCGGCCCATCTCTGTGGAGGTGTGGACGAAGTACGCGTGCGCGAGCTTCTCGCGCAGCCACCAATCGCCGCCGTGCTCGTAGATATCGTAGGCATGCGCAGCGGCGCTGTAGCGATACCCATCCAGCCTCCACAAAAGCCAAGCTGCGCTCGCCGGTGCCCCGCCCCAAGGCGCGTGAATCAGCGCGGGCGGGTTTTTCCTGAAATGCCGCGCGTGCAGGCAGGCAAAGCCCGCGCCCAGCATGTTTTCCCAGAAGTTTATCCACGAGGGAGCGAGCCGCGTACAAAGACCGCGCAAGATCTCGCACAAAACGAGCGGGCGACGCGCGGCTTCGTAAGGGATCCACCACAGGAGCGTGAAGAGCCGCCACTTCGGGAAGTGCTGCACGGGCACGCCCTGAAACTCGCCGCCACCGCCCCACATTGAGTAGAGCCGCAGCCGCGCCCCACGCGCGAGCATCGCCGTGACCTCGCGCTGGAGAAAGGTCTCCGTGGGCTTCGGAAAGGTGGTAAACAGGTAGGCGATCGTGGGTGTTTCGGCGCTCAAGCCCGCAAACGCTAGAGGCTGCACACGCTGCCATACAACGCTCGACATGCACGCCGCGCGCGCACCTCAAAAACGGCCCAAGGCTGCCACTGCGCGTGGGGGCGGGAGGGCGGCAGGTAGTGCCTGCTCCCGCTTACTGTGCGGTTTGCTCGGTGGGCGTTCCGCCCACCGAGCAAACCGCACAGTAAGAAATGCCCGACCTTTGGTCGGGCCAGGGATTTACTCGTTAACCCAAAAAAATCTCCCGAATGGTTTTCCTGCTTGGCCGATTTTTTGGGTTAACAAGTAAATCCCCAAGTTCGCTTCTTTTTGTCCGCAATTGGCTACTACTCGCCGAGCGTGAGCGCTTTTCCGTTATCAATCAGGGAAAGTTTGAGGATAAATGGCGTAGCAAGTTTTGCCCAATCAGCAGGTCGCAGAAGCTCGCCCGCCCCTCCCGCCGCTCCCGACTCGTTGCCGCGATTCATATCCGTATCGATCACTCCCGGGTCGAGCGTGACGGCGGCCATGCCCTGCGGCAGCTCCTCGGCCAACGCGCGGGTGAGCCCCCCTATCGCCCACTTGCTCGCGCAGTAAGGTGCCACATGTGGCGCGACACCGCGGCCCCACGATGAGCTGAGGTTAACGATCACGCCGCGCTGGGCCGCGACCATTGCGGGCACGAAGTGGCGGATGACATTGGCCGTGCCGCGCACATTGGCGTCGAGCAGCCGGGTAAGCTCTTCGTCGCCCTGCTCCCACAGCGGGGCCCTGCGGCACATGAGCGCCGCGTTGTTGATCAAGATGTCTGGCGCGCCGTAGCTGCCGAGCACATCGGCGGCCCAGAGCGCGACCTTGTTGTCGAGCCCCACATCGACGACTGCGAAGCGCTGCTCGGGATACGCCATACGCAGCTCAAAGATGGCTTCGCCCGAGCGCCCGCAGCCGAAAACGCTGTGCCCGCCAGCGATCAACTCCTCGGCCAAGGCGCGGCCCAGCCCGCGCGAAACACCTGTGATGACGATCTTCATTTCCCGACAGGAGCGCAGCGCCAGGATTCCGCAAGCCCCGGGCTAACGGCGCGTCTGCATGACGACCTTGTTGAGGCCGAGACGGCGGCACGCATCCCACACCTGAGTCACCGCGCCAAAGTGGCTGGTCTCGTCCGCCCGCACGAGAATCGGCGTATCGCGGTTCACGCGCTTCACTTCCTGCAAGAGCGCATCGAGGTCGGCGAGGCTCGTAGCGCGGCCGTTGTAGGAGATGTTGCCCTCCTTATCGATGCCGATCTCGACCTTGCCCTCAAACTGGTTGGTGCCCGAAGTCTGCACGCGCGGCACGGTGATGTTGAGCGTCGTGGCCGACTTGAACTGCATCGTCACAAACGCGAAGAAGACGAGCATCACGAGCACGTCGATCAGCGGCACGAGGTTCATCTCGGGCCGGGCGCGACGCTTGGTGTAGAGCGACGAGTTCATCCGGCGGAGGGCGTCGCGGTTGCCGAAGCTGCGGACGGAGCGGCGCCCTGCGAAGAGGGCAAGGCGGCTTGCGCAGTTTTGCCGTGCTTCAAGATCCGCTCAAGGAGCACATCGAGCTGGGCCGCATAGTTCTCCACCCGGCGTTGGAGCCAGCCGCCGCCGACCAGCGCAGGAATCGCGATCACCAGCCCGATAACCGTCGCCGAAAGCGCGAGCGCGACACCCGAGGTAAAAGCCACCGGATCGGGCAAGCCCGTCTCGGGCGAGATTTGCGAAAACACGCGCAGCAGCCCCGTCACCGTACCCGTGAGGCCGATCAGCGGCGCGGCCGCGTAAATGACGTCGAGATAAGGGATGCCGCGCTCCATGCGGTTAATCTCCAGCCGCGCGAAGGCGCGCACGGCGCCTTCGTCGTCGCGGTGCGCCTCGGCAAACTCGACGATCCGCGCCAGCACCGTATGCCGCCCGCCAGTGAGTGTGCGGTTGGCGATCACGGCTTCGACCAGGTCCGCTGGCATGACTGCGGCACGGCGCAGCGCAAAGCCGCGCTCGCAGAGGATGTAAACCGCCACCGCCGAGCAGAGCCCCAGCGGATAAATAAGCAGGCCCGCGCCCGTGAAAACTTCGATAGCAGCAAGAATCGTCATGAGGAAAGGGGGGGAAGCAGGAGGGAAACGGTTCCGCGCCAGGACATACCCGCACGGGGAAAAGTTCAAAAACTTCTGTCTACCACCCGCTCACATAGGGCAAGCCTGCCGCCGTATTTCCCACCGCATCGCTGCCTTCGAGCAGCTCGGCAATCGGATCCCAGCGCCCATTTATCAGGGCATCGCGGGCGGCCTCGCGCATCGTGAGCGGCACGCTTCTTTCGCCAAAACGGATCTGCTGCGCGGCCAGATCGACCGTGAGCTCCAGCGTCGGATCGGCGGCGATTGCTGCGCTTAGCGTCTGGATGTCCGCACGCGCGGCGTTGACGCAGGCGAGACCGATGTTGGTCGCATTGCCGAAAAATATTTCGGCAAAGCTTTCGGCCACGACTGCGCGAAACCCGAATTTCTTGATCGCCTGCGGCGCGTGCTCGCGCGAGCTCCCGCAGCCGAAATTTGCGCCGCCAAGCAGGATGCTGGCCCCTGCGTAAATCGGGTTGTCGAGCGGATGCTGCCCCTCAGCGGCCTTGCGATCATCGGCGAAGAGGCCCTCGCCCAGCGCGTCAAAGGTCACACACTTCAAAAAGCGCGCGGGGATGATCCGGTCGGTATCAATATCGTTACCGGGCACGGTGACAGCGCGGCCCGTTATCGTAGAAATTTTCTCAAGTGCCATAAAATGGGAAGGAGGGAGTGGAGAGAGGAAGAGTAAGTGTACCGCGGTCAGTCCGGGGAAGGCACTGGCCAGCTCAGCTCGCCTCGCGCAGAGAGAAGACCTCGCGCGCATCGGCGACTGCGCCCGTCACCGCTGCCGCCGCCACCATGAGGGGGCTCATCAACAGCGTGCGGCCAGTCGGGCTGCCCTGGCGGCCCTTGAAGTTGCGGTTCGAGGAGCTCGCGCAGACCTGATCGCCCACGAGTTTGTCGGGGTTCATCGCCAGGCACATCGAGCAGCCCGCCTCGCGCCACTCGAAGCCCGCCTCCCGAAACACGCGATCAATGCCCAGCTCGGCACAAACCGCACTGACCAATTGCGAGCCCGGGACGGCGATTGCCTTTACCCCCGGCGCCACGCGGTGGCCGGGTAAATAGCGTGCGACTTCCTGAAAATCGGAAAGCCGCGCATTCGTACAACTGCCGAGGAAAGCCACATCAATCCGCGTGCCGCGAATCGGCGCGCCCGGCTCCAGCTTCATGTAGGCGAGCGCTTCGCCAATGCTCGTGCGCTCGTCCGCGCTGCTCGCATGCGCGGGGTCGGGCACCGCTTCTTCGATGCTGATCCCCTGCCCCGGGTTGATCCCCCAGGTGATCGTCGGAGCGATGTCTTCGCCGCGGATTACCACGACATCGTCGTAGGCACAGCCCGGGTCGCTCGCCACCGAGCGCCAGTGCGCGACGGCGCGATCCCAGTCCGCGCCCTTCGGGGCGTAAGGCCGGCCCTTCAGGTACTCAAAGGTCGTCTCATCCGGATTCACATAGCCGACGCGCGCGCCGCCCTCGATCGACATGTTACAGACGGTCATCCGCTCATCCATCGAGAAGCGGTCGAAAACCTCGCCCGCATATTCGTAGGCGTAGCCCGTCCCGCCGTTCACGCCGAGCGTGCGGATGATGTGCAGGATCACGTCCTTCGCGTACACGCCCGGGCGCAGCCGCCCCGTGACCTCGATCCGGCGCACCTTGAGCGGGCTCAGGGCCATCGTCTGTGTCGCGAGCACGTCGCGCACCTGACTGGTGCCGATGCCCAGCGCGATCGCGCCAAAAGCCCCGTGCGTGCTCGTGTGAGAGTCGCCGCAAGCAATCGTCGAGCCCGGCTGCGTGATGCCCTGCTCGGGGCCCACCATGTGGACGATCCCCTGCTTGCCCGAGCCGAGGTCGAAGTAAGTGATGCCGTGCTCGGCGCAGTTTTTGCGCAGTGCCTTGATCATCTGATCGGCCAACGGATCGCTAAACGGCTCGGTGCGCTGATCAGTCGGCACGATGTGATCGACCGTCGCAAACGTGCGCTGCGGCATGGCCACCCGTAGCCCCAGGTCGCGCAGCATTCCAAATGCCTGCGGACTCGTCACCTCGTGGATCAAGTGCGTACCGATCAGGAGCTGGGTTTGCCCATTCTTCAGCTTTCGCACCGCGTGCGCTTCCCAGACTTTTTCAAAGAGGGACTTAGGCGTTTGCATAGTAGTTCAGGTTATAAATGTGCTGCATCGGTTAAGGGCGAGGCGGAAACGATAGCGGATTCTTGCCATGCTCCAAAATACTTAATTTTACCATTTTAATGCTTTTAAAGTATCAGTTCGACTACGAGCTAAGGCAACTCACGGGCTTCTTTGCCGTTGCCCAACTCCTGCACTTTAGCCGCGCCGCCGAGTTCGTCGGCATCGCCCAGCCCGCGCTCAGCCGCCAGATCGCCCATCTGGAACAGGCCCTCGGCTGCGAACTGTTTGTGCGTACTCGGCGCAGCGTAGAGCTGACCGCCGCCGGCCACGCACTCTTCGAGCGGTTGCTGCCGCTGCTCGGCACGCTCCAGCGGCTCCCGGCCGAGCTCGCCGCCGTAAGTGCCGGAGAAGTCGGCCAGGTGCGCATCGGCTTCACCGGACTGGCGATGGCGACCGTCCTGCCCGGGATCATCCGCGCGTTTTCCCAGACACATCCAGCGATTCGCGTCGGCCTGGCCGAATCCCCCAGCGCGGCGCAGATCGACGCGCTCCACTCGGGCGAAATCGACTGCGGCTTCTTTCACCCCTCGCAGGAAAAGCCCGAAGGGATTCGCACACGCCAGCTCTTGCGCGAGCCCAATGGCGTCTTGCTGCCCGCCGCGCATCCGCTCGCCCAACGGAAACGGCTGCACCTGAGCCAGCTCGGCGACACGCCCTTTGTGCTCTTCCCGCGGCATATGAACCCGGGGTTTTACGACCGCATCCTCAGCACCTGCGAGCACGCAGGCATCACACTCAAAATCGTGGACGAGATCTGGCCGCGCGCCAACGCCATCGGGCTCGTCCGCGCCGGTCTCGGTGCGACATTCATCACCCCCTCCGAGGCGAAGACGCT
Organism: Cephaloticoccus primus; assembly: GCF_001580015.1. GTDB lineage: Bacteria > Verrucomicrobiota > Verrucomicrobiia > Opitutales > Opitutaceae > Cephaloticoccus > Cephaloticoccus primus. Next base: position 743 of record NZ_LSZQ01000041.1, on the reverse strand, counting down.
GCCCGAAGACATCCTCTTTCGCCCGCTAAGCGGCCCCGCCCCCGAAAGCCGCCTCGTCGCCGGCTGGAGCACCGCAGCAAGCCCCTCCCCCGCCGCCCAAGCCTTTATCCAACGCGTCGCCCGCGGATAACACCCGAACCGCCACTGCGCGTGGGGGGGCGGGAGGGCGGCCCTACGCGGGCGGCGGCAGGCGGTGCCTGCACCCATTACTGTGCGGCTTGTTCGTCGGGCGTTCCGCCCGACGAACAAGCCGCACAGTTGAATGAACTCCCTGACCGGAGCTCAGGTGGGAGTTTAACCCGTAAACTTTTTCGCCGCGCCCCAATGGGTTCCATCCGCATTTGAAGCTCCTTCTCCTGTCGCAACGCGACAGGGAGGAGTCCTTTCAATTTGGGAATCGTGCTTCGGCGGGGTCGCAGACCCGTTTTATCGCCGAAGCCGATTCCCAAATTCAATGGCACGTGGCGCCCCGCCACCGCCGCCCGCGCGGAGCGGGAGTCTTCGACTCATTTTATTTGGCGGCGCACTCGCTGGTGCGCCGTCCTGTCTTCCGTTTGCGACGGAACAGGTACAGGCCGATGCCTACTGCGCCCAGTATGGCGCCGTAGGTGGTGGGTTCGGGGACGATACCGAAGGGGGTTATCTGGATGTAGTTGTTGTCGTAGGGTTTCCAGGTTGTCTCGTAGTTTTGGTAGCCTTCGAAGACGATGTTCGGGAGCCACGAGCGGTCGAAGTGGTTTCGC
>NZ_LSZQ01000040.1 GCF_001580015.1 Cephaloticoccus primus | reverse complement strand
GCAGGATGTCTTCGTACTCGTACCAGTTGCGGATGAAGAGCTGCGCGTCGGGGCTGCTGAAGGTCAGCGTATCGATCCACAGGATGTTGGCCCGGCCCACTTCACCGCCGACCCAGTCAATCGTCCCACGGTTTTCGATGTGCAGGTTGGCGAGCGATTGCTTGGTGTTGCCGCCCATCTGGAGGATCGCCTGCGCGCCGCCGTACTCAGGGCCGCGCGGATCGTAGGGCGTCCCGTTGAGCGTGATTGAGGCCAAGCCACCACCGGTTTTCACGATCTGGTTCCAGCGGTTGGGCGCGAGCTTGAGGATGGCGTTGCCCGTGAGAGTCGGAACGAGAACAGAGCGACCCGAGCCGTCGCCGATCCAGATCCGGCCGTTTACCGAGAGCGTGCCGCGTTTCAGGTCCAGAATGCCGCGGTGAATGTACACGTTTCCGACTGTGTGGGTGACGTTGCTGTCGAGCGTCAGCGTGCCCGACTGGCTTTTGACCAGATCCATGCCGCCACTGAAACGCGCACTCCCTCCGAAGGTCAGGTTGCCAAACGTGTGAACGTAGAATGGACGGCTGTTACTCGTCGTAATCTGGCCGCTGCCGTTGATGCCCCTCGTCCCGTTGTTGATGGCGATCAGCCCGCCGGAGTTGATCGTGAGGGTATGCCCGTTACCCGAACCACTGCCGAGGCCGAGATCGCCGCCGCCCAGAATCAGCGAATTGATCGTGCGATTCGCCCCAAGCATTTGACCGCCGCTGGTCAGCACGTTGTGCGCTGCGGCCCAGCCGCTCTCTGCCCCGACTTCGTAAGCATCCAGAGCTTTGAGGGCGCTGCCCGTGCCATTGGGAACGACGGTTGCCCAGCCTCCCGCGCCTCCTGCGAAAACGGCCCAAGGGATGATCCCTGTACCCTTGGAGTCGTTTATGGCATGCCCGCTGGCCGAGGTATCGAGCCGCAGCAGGGAGTAGAGCTTCCAGAAGTGCAGCGTGCCACGCGAGCCGGTGCCCCGCACAAGCGTTTCCGCGCGTAGCTCACCCTCAGCCGTATTGGTCGGGAACAGCATGATGCTGTTTTCACCCGCATCGACCGCGACCGCCTTTATCTTTTCGGAAGCGCTGCTGTGATTTGCGCGCCGGTAAACCAGCGTGCCTCCTTGTAGATGAAGGGTCGCATCGTCACGAATGCGGTTGGTACTGGCCTGCCCGCCACTCTCAGAGTCGTGCTTACCCAAGTCGTCGAGAAATAGCGTGCCGCCGTGGCGGAGGGTAATCGTCTCCCTGCTGAGGTGGCCTTGGCCGTGGATCCGAACCTCGGCACCGAAGATATTCAGGGTGGGGCCGGAACTCTCTAAACCGATGAGACCCCTGAAATCGATCCGGCCATCGCCCACCAACCACAAGTCCGAGCTGCCTTTTGTGTCCCCAAGGAGCACATCGGCTCGCTCTGGGGCGCTACCGCGCTCGATCCGGATTACGCGCACCTTATTACTCCCCAAGTCTATTGCGTGTGCAAACGAGACCGTGCCGTCGGCGGTGTAGTGGCCGAAACGCAGCTCCTGCTCGTCCCCGACGAAACGGCCTCCTCCCCAAGGGAGTGCGCCTTGGCCGGTGAACGTCACGGTACGCGTACCGCCGCCATAGGCCGCGAAACCGCCGGAGCCGATCCACTGGATCTGGCCATCATTTGGGCCAAGGGTACGGGTGTAGTCTCCCTCGATCCCCAAAACACCGCCAGCCAGCCGGGTGTTGTAGTTACTGGAATAAAGACCAAAAGAGAGCGGATACCTCACTGCCCCGTCTTCGATGATCATCCGCTGGGGTGACTCCCCACCACCACCCACAAGAATGGAGAGGTGTAGAAGGCCACGGCCTGTTTTGCGAATGGCACTATTGGCAAACCCATAAACCATCCCCGACATGATCGCATGGGCGTTGCCCACGCCGCGCTCGACGCGGATTTCGCGCGCCTGCCTGCCTAGTTGGACATGGTTGGTGAACGTGATGTTGTGCGTGGCGTAGCGGGAGCTGAGCAGGAGCGCGTCGCCGTCTTTGAGGAAGTGGGGAGTCAGATCGGGATCTGTCGTCCCCCAGTAGAACTGGGGGGCACCGCTAATCGTCACGCTGCGGTCGGCGCCGTAGGCAGAGAAGCCGCCCGAGCCGGCCCAGCGCAGTTGATTATTCCCCGTACCGAGGCCGCGCGTGAAGTCGCCGTCGCCGAGCTCCAGGATGCCCCCCTCGAAGACGAGGTTGGTGCCCGTCGGCAGTGCCCCCGCACTGCCGAGCCGCAAGACGCCGCCGCGGATAACGGTGCCCCCGCTCCAGCTGTTGGCGCCAGTCCCCGTCGCCGAGTTGCCCAGCGCAATGAGCCCCGGGCCGACTTTGATGAAACGCCCCTCGCCTGCGTTATAAACACGCCCGCCCAGCGTGAGCCCGCCTTCGCGGTCGCCGCGCGCACCAAAGAGCGTATCGCCCGCGAACTCGACCCGCATGTCGAAGCGGTTTTCCCCGCCGTCGTTGTAGAGCGCGCCGATCTGCTCGGTCTCCGCGCGGCGTGTGATCCCCGCACCGGTGATGAGCAACGGCTGGTCGGGAGCATTTACGGGAGGGTCATAATGCAGCCCCATTTCGAGGTGTGAACGCAGGGCGAGCGAGCCGCCGTCGTAGACACGTTTTTCGCCGCCGTAGCCGAGCGCCTGGAAGGTCTTGAGGATGGCGAAGCCGCCGCTGTTTACCACGAGCGAGCCGTTCCACTGCGGCTGGCTGCCGCTGAGGATGAGCTGCGGCTGAGTGCTGAAGCCTCCTGCCGGGCCCACCTCGATATTCCCCGCTCCGCTGATCGTGTTGGCAAGGTGGGTCGCGCCCGTGCCGCCGATCCGGACGCTTCTGCCATTAAGGTCAAAAGTGCCACCGATTCGTAAACCGCCTTCAGAGTAGTTCTCGATCCGGCCATAGCCCCCGACGTCGGTGATCCGGACGCGATTTTCGATGTTGTGCTCTGACTGGGCCTGAAGGCCCGGACTGTTCACCACGAGCAGAGTCCCATTGTCTTCGAGCCCCTGCCCAAGCGTGAGCTGGCCCGAGCCCGTCAGCGTGTACCAGAGCCCCGCCTCAAACCAGAGCGAACGCAGCGAACGGTCGACGTTTCCCAGAGCGACAGTCTGCACAATCGCGCTCTCATCAGTGGGGGGCGGGAGGGTGCCGCCGCTGGGCAAGTCGCCGAAAAGCACGTCGGCTCCACTTCCCGGAACGCTGCCGCCCACCCAATTGGCCCCAGTGCCCCAATTGTTGTTTGAGCCCGCTCCGCTCCATTCCACGACGGTGCTCGGAGGCAAAATCTGCGCACTGGCAGTCTGCGGAGTTAGCGCAGCAAGTACGGCAATTGCTGCACACGCGGTAAATAAACTTATGTAAGTAGTTAATTTACAACGCGATGGTGGGGGGGGGGTAACTACGCAGGAGCCGACGAAATGCATAAGGCCAGCACGGCTACCGTACTGGCATTTTTTGTCCATAAATAAGTATTTCACTTCATCCATGGGCCAAGGAACTGACTATTAGTACGTATCTTACAAAGATTATTCTACGTAGTTTATTGCAAAAAGCTGGGCAGCTTTTGACCCCAAAATCCCAGTTTGAGGCCCAGTAAGTACTTTATCTCCCTGCCTAATCTCGCGGCGCTCCTCAACGCGTGGGCAAGAGAGTAGCCCTGCACGGGCGGCGGGGGACGGTGTCCCCTATTTCTCCACTACGCGTGGGGCGGCAGGCGGTGCCTGCACCCGTTCACTATGCGGTTTGTGTTTCGGGCGTTCCGCCCGAAACACAAACCGCATAGTGAGGAGCTCCCCGACCTTCGGTCGGGTCGGAGATTTAACCCGTAAACTTTTTCGCCGCGCCCAAATGGGTTTACGCCCCCATCCGCATTTGAAGCTCCCTTCCCAGTCGCAACGCGACTGGGGGATGTCCCGTTAAATTTGCGATTTTGCTTGGGCGCGCAGCGCACGGGCAAAATCGCAAATTGAATGGCACGTGGCGCCACGCCACCGCCCCCCGCGGGGTCTCAGACCCGTTTATTTGGCGGCGCACGCGTTGGTGCGCCGTCGGCTTCGGCCCTTTCTGGCGGGCGGCTCGTCCTCAACCCATTGCCACTGTGCTCCGTCATCTTCGCCCCTTTATCTTGGGGCTATGAGGCGAGCTCGGCGGCGGCTGTCTTGGCGGCTTTGCCGGTTTTGCTTGCCGCGCTTTGTTTAAAGAGGAGGCGTTCGCCGTCGCTATCGACGGTCACGCGGCCCCCATCCTTGATTTCGCCGCGCAAGATCGCTTCGGCGAGCGGGTCTTCGAGGCTGTGCTCAATGGCGCGGCGCAGCGGGCGGGCACCGTATTTTTCGTCGTAGCCCTTTTCGATGAGGAGCTCTTTAGCCGCCGCGCTAAACTCGATCTTGATGCTGCGATCGACGAGCCGCTTGCTGAATTTCTCCAGCTCGATTTCGACGATTTTAACGAGGTCAGCCTTCTCCAGTGGCCGGAAGAATATGATGTCCGAGATGCGGTTGAGGAACTCGGGTTTGAAAACGCGCTTGGCCTCTTCGATGACCTTCTCGCGCATTTTTTCCGCATCGTTGGGATCAGCGGCAGCGGCGGCAAAGCCCATCGAAGTCTGCCGCTGGAGGAGCGCAGCGCCGATGTTGGAGGTCATGATGATGATCGTGTTGCGAAAATCCACGGTGCGGCCGAGCGAGTCGGTGAGGCGGCCGTCTTCGAGGATTTGCAGCAGGATCTGGATGACGTCGGGGTGCGCTTTTTCGATCTCGTCGAAGAGGACGACCGAGTACGGCTTGCGGCGCACGGCCTCGGTGAGCTGGCCGCCTTCGTCGTAGCCGACGTAGCCCGGGGGCGAGCCGACGAGCCGCGAGACGGCGAACTTCTCCATGTACTCGGACATGTCGATCTGGATGATCGCGTCCTGGTTTCCAAACATCTGGGAGGCGAGCTGCTTGGCGGTCTCGGTCTTCCCCACGCCGGTGGGGCCCACGAAGAGGAAGGAGCCGATGGGCCGCCGTGGGTCTTTGAGGTCAACGCGGGAGCGGCGCAGCGCGCGCGCAATGGCCGAGGCAGCGAGGTCCTGGCCGACGACGACCTTCTGAATCTCCGCCTCCATCGAGAGGAGCTTCTGGGTCTCCTTGCTCTCCATCCGGCTCAGCGGGATGCCCGTCCATGTGGAGACGACCTGCATCATGAGGTCTTCGTCGATTTTTACGCGGTGCTCGTCGCGCTCCTTGCGCCACGCGGTCGTGGTTTCTTCGAGCTTGGCACGCAGCGTCTTCTCTTCGTCGCGGTACTTGGCGGCTTCCTCAAATTGTTGTCCGGCGATGGCCTTTTCCTTCTTCGAGCAGACGGCTTCGATTTTCTTGTTGAGGCTATCGATATCGGGCGGGCGCACGAGTGAGCCGATACGGGCGCGGGAGCCCGCCTCATCCATGATGTCGATCGCCTTATCCGGCAGGTAACGGCCGGTGATGTAGCGGTCGGAGAGCTTGGCGGCCGCTTCGAGCGCGGCGTCTGTGAAGGTCGCCTTGTGGTGCTCCTCGTATTTGCTGCGGATGCCTTTAAGGATGGTGATCGTGTCTTCGACGCTGGGCGGCTCGACCTTTACGCTCTGGAAACGGCGATCGAGCGCGGAGTCTTTTTCGATGTGCTTGCGGTACTCGTTGAGGGTCGTCGCGCCGACACACTGGAGCTCCCCGCGGGAGAGCGCGGGCTTGAATATGTTTGAGGCATCCATCGCGCCTTCGGCTGCGCCCGCGCCGACGATGGTGTGCAGCTCGTCGATGAAGAGGATGATGTTTTTGGCGCGCTTGATCTCATCCATCACGGCCTTGATGCGCTCCTCGAACTGGCCGCGGTACTTGGTGCCTGCGACCATCAGGGCAAGGTCGAGCGTGATGACGCGCTTCTCGGCGAGGATGTCGGGGACGGCCCCGCTGGCGATTTCCTGGGCGAGTCCTTCGGCGATGGCAGTCTTGCCCACGCCCGCTTCGCCGATGAGCACGGGATTGTTCTTGGTGCGGCGGCAGAGGATCTGGACGACGCGGCGGATCTCCTCGGCGCGGCCCACTACGGGATCCAGCTCGCCCTTGCGGGCGAGCTCGGTGAGGTCGCGCCCGAAGGCTTTTAGCGCGGGCGTCTTGACGTCGCGGCGATCGTCGCCGCCGCCGACTCCGGCTGCGACCAGGCCCGGCTCCATCGAGTCGTCCGAAGCAAACTCCGGATCGAGCTCGCGCAGGATTTCCTGACGGGTGCGCTCGATGTCGATATCGAGCGACTTCAGGACGCGGGCGGCGACGCCTTCGCCTTCGCGCAGGAGGCCGAGGAGCAGGTGCTCGGTGCCGACGTAAGAGTGGCTCAGCGCCTTCGCTTCCTTGCCCGCGAGCGCGAGGACTTTTCGCATGCGCGGGGTGTAGGGGATCTGATCCGGCGACTTGGGGCCATCCTGCCCGGTGCCGACTTGCTTCTCGACCTCGGCGCGCACGGGTTCGAGGTCGAGCCCCATCTTTTGCAGCACGCTGACGGCGACGCCCTGCCCCAGCTTGATGAGGCCGAGGAGCAGGTGCTCGGAGCCCACGTAGTTGTGCTTGAAGCGGGCGGCCTCCTGCTTCGACAGGGTGATGACTTGCTGCGCGCGCGGGGTTAGGTTGTTCGTCGGGTCTTGGGACATGGCGGCAATGGTTGGGATTTCGGTGCTTCTTCGGGCGTTTTTTTTAAAAAATGGGTTTTCGGCAGAGAGGGCGCGGCGGCGGGGGCGGCGGGAGGGCACGTCGCCGAGTCTCAGGCGCGACTGAAATCGGGTGCGGAAACGTTGGCAAACTCTGTGCGCAAAAGACTCGCGCGCAGGAGGTCGCGCTGCATGGGCTCGATCTCCCCTTTTTGCGTGTGCTGGAGGTGGCCGGGCTGCGTCTCCATAAAGAGGCGGTCGACGCGCGCGCGCTCAGCCTCGGGGAAGTGGCCGAGATCGACGCCCAGGCGGATGAGCGAGAGCAGGTTCATGGCCTCCGCAGAGTTGAGCAGGTGGCTGTTGTGGAGGATGCCGTAGGCGCGGCCGATCTTGTCGAAGAGGTTGCTCGCCTGCGCTTCGAGGAGGCGCTGGCGGGCGTTGCTCTCGTGCTCGACGATGGTCTCCAGCACGCTGCCGAGCCGCTTCAGGATGCCCGACTCGGACTCGCCGAGGGTCGTTTGATTCGAGATCTGGAAAATGCTGCCGCTGGCCTCCGAGCCCTCGCCGAAGAGGCCGCGCACGACCATCCCCAGTTGGTTTACCGCGCGGACGACCTTCTCCATCTGGCCAGTGATGACGAGCGCGGGCAGGTGCATCATGGCCGAGGCGCGCATGCCCGTGCCCAAGTTTGTGGGGCAGGCAGTGAGGTAGCCGCGCGTTTCCGAAAAGGCGTAGTTGAGGTGGTCTTCGAGGGCGGAATCCAGCTCGTTGATCGCGCTCCACGCTTTCTTGAGCTGGAAGCCGCCGCGCAGGACCTGGATGCGCAGGTGGTCCTCCTCGTTCACCATGACCGAGAGGGCCTGATCGGCGCTGATGACGACGCCGGCGCCGCGCTTGGCCTCGCTGAGCTCGCGGCTGATCAAGTGACGCTCGACGAGGATTTGCTTCTCCAGCTCCGTGAGCTCCGCCACAGAGACGCTGAGGCCGCGCTTCATCAGCGGGATCGCAGTGAGCGCCGCGCAGCAGGCCTGGTACGCCTCCTCGCGCTGCTCGTCGCGCGCCCAGCCCGGGAAGGGCGTCGCCGCGAGATTTCGCGCGAGGCGGATGCGCGTCATCAGCACGATCGACACGCTGCCCGCGCTGGCATCGGCGGCGAGCTCCGAGGGCGAGTCAAGGAGGCCCTCAAGCGTCAGCGGCTTAACGCGCCGGCTCTTCCCCGTAGGTCTGTTTGACTTGGTTGATTTCATCGCGGCAGCGGGCGGCGTCTTCATAGCGCTCGGTCTTAATGGCTTCGCTCAGGGCGTCGTTGAGTTCGGTGAGCCGTTGGTGGAGGCGTTGGCGCTCGATGGCGCGCTGCGGCGCCTTGCCGAGGTGGGCCGTGCCTTTGTGCATTTTGTCGAGCATCCCCTCAATGAGCGGCTCAAAGGTGTCGTAGCAATCCGGGCAGCCGAGGTGGCCGCTCTTCTTGAACTCCAGCTCCGTGTAGCCGCACTTCTCGCAGCGCAGCGTGTGCGGTGGCGGCTGGGCCGCGGCAGCCACGGCGTTACCCGCCGCCGCACCGAGCAGGAGCTCGGAGAGCGAAAAACCGCTCGGGTCGGTGACGCCCTTGGCCTTCGCGCAGTGTTCGCAGAGGTCGACCTTGTGCACCTTGTTGTTGACGATCTGCGTCAAGTGCACGGTCGCCGGATTGTCGCACAGATCACATTTGAGAGGAGGGGCCATAGGGAGGAGGAGCTTTGCGCGCAAGATGCCAACCTGTAACAGGCTAGCAAGAGCACAGGCATAAGTAATCCCGTGCCAATGTCGCACGCTGAGACAGCGCAGGAGCGACAAGCGGGCACAAGCGCGTGCGCACAGGCCCGTTTGTTTTCCGCTGCGCGCGGAGCGGTGGCGGGTCGCCACGGGCCATTAAATTTTGGAATCGGCTCCGTCGCGTAGCGACGGAGCCGATTCCAAAATTTAAAGGACTCCTCCCTGTCGCGTTGCGACAGGATCTTCGAGCCTTTCCATGGGCGCGACCTCGTTGGACCGCGGTCGTTGACCGCTTCATTTTGCGCGGCGGCGCGGTCGCAGACCGGGCCGCCGCGTCAGGGCAACATTTTCCCGTTAACCCAAAAAATCGCCCAAACGGGTTTACGCTCCATTCGCGCTTTGGTTGAGGCAACTGACGAGCTGCCAACGAGCGGCTCGCCAAATGGAACGGGGCTACGCCCCTCGCAACGCGACAGGGGGATGGTCTCGTTAAATTTGCGATTTTGTTCGGACGCGCAGCGCACGCGGCAAAATCGCAAATTCAATGGAAGTGGCGACCCGCCACCGCCCCACGCGCAGGGCCCCACCCTCCCACCCCTACGCGCAGTGGCAGGAGGTTTGTTAAATGCGCGTGCCTTCGACGAGGACGCGCCGACGGAAAGAGGCCAGCACCTCGCGCGTGATCGGCCCGGGCTTGCCGTCGCCGATCCGCCGGCCGTCGAGCGCGATTACCGGCACGACCTCCGCGCCCGAGCCTGTGAGGAAACACTCATCGGCGCACCACACATCGTAGCGGGTCATCGAGCTGTCGCGCAGCGGCACCTTTAGCTCCTCGGCGATGTCGAGGACGGCGTCGCGCGTGATCCCCTTTAGCGCGCCGTGAGAGATCGCAGGGGTGATCAGCTCGCCCTTGTGCACGATGAAGATGTTGTCCGCCGTGCACTCGGCGACGTAGCCCTGCTCGTTGAGCATGATCGCCTCCAGCGCGCCAAACTGGCGGGCCTCGATCTTGCCCAAAATATTGTTCAGGTAGTTGAGCGATTTGACGGTCGGCGGCAAGGCAGCGGGGCCGATCCGCCGCGTGGGCACCGTGACGATTGCCAGGCCGTTGTCGTAATACTCCTGCGGGTAGAGCGAGATCTTGCTCGCGATCACGAAGACCGAAGGCTTCGGGCAGGTCCAAGGCGCCAGCCCGAGGTCTCCCACGCCGCGCGTGACGACGAGCCGGATGTACGCGTCGGTGAGCCCGTTTTGGCGGCAAGTCTCGCAGACGATCTCGCTGAGCTCCGCGCGCGTGTGCGGGATGTCGAGCATGATCGCTCGCGCCGAGTACTCCAGGCGCTCCAGGTGCTCCTCCAGCCGAAACACATTTCCGCCATAAAGCCGGATGCCCTCGAACACTCCGTCCCCATAGAGCAAACCGTGGTCGAAAACAGAGATCGCTGCATCAGCGGAATCCACAAACTGCCCATTGAGGTAAATTTTCATAAGCAAAAGGCGTGCAGGCTAGGAGAGCTCCGAAAGCCTTGTCGAGTCCGCGCGCCATGCACGTGCCGCACAAAATATCGGTTTGTGCGCAAATCGCATCGGGAAGACAGTTTGCCCAAGTGCCCCCTCGCTGCCCCGCCCGCCCCCACCTCTCCCCATGAGCTTTCTAAAAAAAATCCCCCACCGAAATACTGCGTGCGCGTCGCGTGCGCACTCGCGCCCGCCAATGAAGCGCCAACGCGGCTTCACACTCATCGAGCTGCTCACCGTCATCGCCATTATCGGAATCCTCGCGGCGATTATCATCCCCACCCTCAGCGGCTCCCGCGCGCGGGCCCAGCGCATCGTCGATGCCAGCAACCTGAGCCAAATCATAAAAGCCGCGATCAACTACGCCGCCGACAACAACGACCGGCTCCCCAACCCCGACCTCCCGGGGCAACTCAGCGCGGCCCAAGGCGTTTTCCTGTGGCCCGGCCTGCTCGCTCGCGCCGGAGCCCTCAGCGAACCCGGCATGTACTTTTCGGCGCTCGATCCGGCCTTTGACGGGGAGGTGCCCGCCGCCCTCCTCAACCCGCAAAACCGCAACCTCGTGGACAGCGCGTTCAGCGCGGGCCGCGAGCTGAGCTGGGAGTTTGTCGGCGGCCTGCGGATGAGCGATCCGTCCACAACGCCTGTCGCCTTCACCCGCGGACTCCGGCCCGACGGCACCTGGGATCCGGCTGACGGCGTCTATGGCGACACGGGCGGCTACGTCGTCTTTCTCGGCGGCAATGTGGAGTTCTTCTCCAGCAATGCCTCGGGCAAATTCATCCACACGCAGACCGGCCAGCGCACCGACAATCTCCTCGAAGCCCTGCCCCGCCGTGCCGGCATAAAAGTCTGGGCGACCTCGCGCGGCGGCATCGGCAGCCCGGGCGGCACCCCCGCCCCAGCGCTGTAGACGGTGGAATAGAAACGCGTGGCAGCCTGGCGAGCACTCAGGGAGCGATTCGCATTTTCTGAAAACGGGGCCGCGGCGCGGTCGCCTCTTGACTACGTAAGTGCCGGAGCTGTTGTCGCGCGCGGTCGTTTTTTGAGCGGCCTTCCATTTCCACCTGCCGACCGCAAATCCCCATTCCCTCGCCTGCCATGACTCACGCCTCGCCCGCCCTCGCCTCCAGCAGTGCCTCGCCCTCCTCTTCCGGAGGGCCGCGCTCGAAATGCCTTTTTGACGACCAATGGCGTTTCCAGCTCGGCGATGTGGCGGGCGCGGAGGCGGCCCGCTTTGACGACAGCGCGTGGCGCACGGTCGATCTGCCGCACGACTGGAGCATCGAGCTGCCGCGCGACCCGAAAGCGCCCTGCGGAAGCGGCGGCGGTTTTTTCCAAAACGGGATTGGCTGGTACCGGAAGACCATTGCGGTTGATCCGGCTTGGGCGGGGCAGCGTGTGGTGCTCGAATTTGAGGGCGTGTACTGCAACGCCGAGGTTTTCGTAAACGGCCAGCACACTGGGGTGAAGCAGCCCTACGGCTATATTCCGTTCAACGTAGATTTGAGCGAGGCCGTGCAGGCCGCGCTCGCGGTGGGCGGAGCAGTGCCGCCGCCGATTACGATTGCGGTGCGCGTGGATAACGAGTGCCAGCCTTCGTCGCGTTGGTTCACCGGCTCGGGGATTTACAGGCATGTGTGGCTGCACACGTTTTCGCAGACACACATCGCGACCAACGACTTCAAGCTGACGACGACTTCGCTGAATGACGCCGAGGCTGTGCTGCGCGTCGAGGCGGGCGTCGTGAGCACTGCGCAGAGCGCGGGCGCGGTGAGCCTGGACTTTGCGGTTTACGCGCTGGATGGCGCACAAGTCGCCCAGGCCAGCGCAGCGGGCGAGTTGGCCGGATCCGCGTCGCGCACGCGGATCGTGGCCGACCTGAAAATCCCCGCGCCGCAAGCGTGGTCGCCCGAAAGCCCGAGCCTGTACCGCGTCGTCGCGCAGTTGCGCAGCGCACAAAGCAGCGGACGCGGTGGCAACGACACCGCGCCAAATGAACAGGTCTTCGACCTGCTGGACGAAGTCGCCGTGACGACCGGCCTGCGCACGCTGAGCTGGTCGGCCGAGCGCGGGCTCTTGCTCAACGGCCAGTCGATCAAGCTCAACGGCGGCAACATCCACCACGACAACGGCATCCTCGGCGCAGCGGCCTTTGACCGCGCCGAAGAACGCAAGGTCGAGCTCATGAAGGCCGCCGGATTCAACGCAATCCGCACCGCGCACAACCCGCACTCCACCGCGCTGCTCGCCGCCTGCGACCGACTCGGAATGCTCGTGCTGGACGAGATTTTCGACACGTGGGAGGCCAAGAAAACGGACGAGGATTATCACAAGATTTTCTGGGAGTGGTACGCGCGCGACGTCGAGGCGTGGATGCGCCGTGACTGGAATCACCCTTCAGTCATCTTCTGGAGCATCGGTAATGAGATGATGGAGCGAGCGACTCCGGCCGGACTCGAAATCACCAAAAAACTCGCCGCACTCGTCCGCTCGCTGGATACCTCGCGCCCCGTCACGGCCGCGCTCAACGCCGACCGCGAGGATGGCCCGATGTGGCTAAAGCTCGACCCGCTCTTCGCGGAGCTTGATGTCGGCGGCTACAACTACGAGCTCTCCCCGCGCGACCCTCACGAGCCGGGCCGCCCGATGCCGCGCAACATGGACTGGGCCGCCAACCACGCCAGCGACCACGCCCGCGCTCCCGAGCGGGTCGTCATGGCGACCGAATCGTTTCAGTACGAAGTTTTTGAAAACTGGAAAACCCTGCGCGACCACGCTTACGCGGTGGGCGACTTCGTATGGACGGCGCTCGACTACCTCGGCGAAGCGCGGATCGGCGGCTCCTGGCTCCCGGGCATCAACCCGCACGCGCCCGGCACGCTGAGTGCGTGGCCTTGGCGCGGCGCGTACTGCGGCGACATCGACCTCACCGGCTGGCGAAAGCCCGTCTCGCATTACCGCGAGATCGTCTGGAACGACGAAAAGGCGGGCGGCAAAAAACTCTACATGGCCGTGCAGGAGCCGCCGCCCCTCCCGCAAAAAATACTCGGCGGCGCAGTCACCCTGTATCCGCCTGCGCCGAGCGGCGATCCGGCGGACTCGCCCTCCGAGCATCCGTGGCAAATGGCTTCGTGGTCGATGGTGCCCGCATTTCCGTTTTGGGATTGGCCGCATGCCGCAGGCAAACGCGTAAAAGTCGAGGTGTACTCGCGCTACGACTCGGTGCGGCTGTACCTCAATGGTCAGCTCGTCGGCGAGAAGCCGACCGGCGAAGCGGAAGAGTTTCGCGCCTTGTTTCTCGTCCCCTACTCCGCAGGTGAGCTTGTCGCCGTGGGCGTTGAGGGCGGCGAAGAGCGCGAACGCTTCGCCCTAAAAACCGGCGGCCCCGCCGTCGCGCTGCGCGCGAGCGTGGATCGAACGGCTCTGCGCGCCGATGGACAGGACTTGGCCTTTGTTGAAATCGAAGCCGTTGATGCCGCCGGACAGTGGCAACTGTGGGCCGATGAAAGAATCAGCGTAGAAGTCTCCGGCGCAGGCCAGCTCGCCGCCCTCGGCACGGGTAATGTGCGCAGTAGCGTGGAGCGCTATACCGACTCGTCTTGCACGCTCTTTCAGGGCCGCGCGCTCGCCGTCATCCGCGCGGGGAAAACGCCCGGCCCGATCACGCTGCGCGTCAGCGCGCCGGGCCTCGCCAGCACCGAGCTGGAGCTCCATGCCGATTAGAGCATGATCCCTGCGGGATGAGGCGGCAGGCTCCCACTACGCGTGGGGCGGTGGCGGGGCGCCACGGGCCATTCAATTTGGGAATCGGCCTCGTCGCTTCGCGACGAAACTCGATTCCCAAATTTAACGGGACTTCCCCCTGTCGCTTTGCGACAGGGGATGAGGCGTCAAACGCGAATGAAGCGGGTACCCATTTGGGCGATTTTCGTTGGCTAACCGGTAAACGCAGTTTTAGCGCGACCCAATGAGGCCACGCCCATAAAATCGGTCAACGACCACCCGACCTCTGGTCAGGGATTTCATTCTACAGTGCCGCTTGCTCGGCGTGCGGAACGCACGGCACGCAAGCGGCACTGTAAATGGAAGCAGGCACTGCCTGCCGCTGCCCGCGTAGGGCCGCCCTCCCGCCACCGCCCCACGCGCAGTGGGAGTCTCCCGCTGCCATCCCGCAGCACTCAGAAAAATGAGGAAGTGTTTGCTATGGGAAGTCGGGCTCGGGCAGGCTCGCCCCCTTTTTCTAAAAAAAACGCTACGATCACCAAGCCGCGCATGAACCAAAATATCCGCAACATCGCCATCATTGCCCACGTCGACCACGGCAAGACGACCCTCGTCGACAAGCTCCTCAAGGACGGCGGAGCCTGGCGCGCCCACCAGCAAGTCGAAGAGCGCGCGATGGACTCGATGGATCTGGAGCGCGAGAAGGGCATCACCATCAAGGCGAAGAACACCTCGGTGCACTGGCAGGACAAGACGATCAACATCCTCGACACGCCCGGGCACGCGGATTTCGGCGGCGAGGTCGAGCGCGCGCTGCGCATGGTCGATGGCGTGCTGCTCCTCGTCGATGCCTACGACGGCCCGCAGGCGCAGACCCGCTTCGTCCTGCGCAAGGCCCTCCAGCACGGCCTCAAGGTCATCATCGTGATCAACAAGATCGACCGCGAAAACGCCGACCCCGCGGGCATGTACGACAAGGTCCTCGAGCTGCTCCTCGAGCTCAATGCCGACGACGAGCAGTTCGACGCGCCGGTCGTCTACGGCTCGGGCCGCGACGGCTACATGATGTACAAGCTCGACGACGAGCGGCGCGACATGACCCCGCTGTTCCAGACCATCCTCGACCACGTGCCCCCGCCCTTTGCCAAGCCCGAGGATCCCTTTCACATGCTCGTCTCCAACATCGACTGGAGCGACTACGTGGGCCGGATCGCCGTCGGGAAAATCCTCGGCGGCAGCGTAAAGGTCGGCTCGCCCGTCTACGTGCTGCGCCACTCCGAGGGCGGCAAACGCGTGCAGGCCAAGATCACCAAGGTTTTTGAGTTCAGCGGTCTGGGCACGACCGAGAACGAGTCGGCCAGCGCCGGAAACATCGTCGGTCTGGCGGGCTTTGAGGACATCGACATCGGCGACACGATCACCGCCGACGAGGCCGGACACGCCCTGCCCTTTACCCAGATCGACCCGCCCACACTGGAGATGCAGTTCTCGGTAAACGACGGCCCGCTCGTCGGCACCGAGGGCAAGCTCGTCACCTCGCGCCAGTTGCGCGACCGCCTCATGCGCGAGCTAAAGACCAACGTATCGATCCAGATCGAAGACGCGCCCGACCGCGCGGGCACCTTTAACGTCAAGGCGCGCGGCGCCATGCAGGTCGCCGTCCTCGTCGAGACCATGCGCCGCGAAGGCTACGAACTCCTCGTCTCGCGCCCCACCGTCATCGAGCAGCGCGGCCCGGGCGGTGAGCGGCTGGAGCCCTACGAGACCGTCTGGATCGAGGTGCCCGACACCTGCGTCGGCGCCATCATGCAAAACCTCGCCAACCGCAAAGGCCAGCTCACCAACATGGAGAAGCTCAACAGCACCACCATGATCGAGGCCACCATCACCACGCGCGGCCTCATCGGCATGGAAATCGATGTCGTCAACGCCACCAGCGGCCGCGGCATCATGAGCCACCTTTTCAAAAACTACGGCCCCTACGCAGGCGAAGTCCTCACCCGCATCACCGGCACGCTCATCGCCACCGAGGCCGGCGAGACCACCACCTACGCCCTCGTGCAGTGCCAGGAGCGCGGCAAGCTCTTCGTCTCCCCGGGTGAAAAAGTGTACGAAGGCATGATCATCGGCGAAAACCCGCGCAACGAAGACATCGCCGTAAACGCCGTGCGCGAAAAAAAGCTCACCAACTTCCGCTCCCAGGGCGAGGGCGTCGCCGCCGGACTCACCCCCGCTACCCAACTCTCGCTCGAACGCGCCATCGAATACATCGCCGCAGACGAACTTCTCGAAGTCACCCCACAAAGCCTGCGCCTGCGCAAACGCATCCTCAATAACGGCGAGCGCATCAAAGCCGCCAAACAAGCCAAGTCCGCCAGCGCCTAGCCACACCTCCTTTGGGCTGCCGCGCCGCCAAAAGAAGAGTCAACGCTGACGGCGCACCAACGAGTGCACCGCTTATGAAACGAGTCGAGGACACGGCCCAACAGGGCCGTGCCCAATGAACGGGTCTGAGCCCCCTGCGCGGGGGGCGGTGGCGGGGCGCCACGTGCCATTGAATTTGGGAATCGGCTTCGGCACGCAGTGCCGAAGCACGATTCCCAAATTGAAAGGCCTCCCCCTGTTGCTTCGCAACAGGGGGAGGCGATCCAAACGCGGATGGAGCGGAAACCCATTTGGGCGCGGTCTTCGACCGACTTATTTTGCGGCGCACTCGTTGGTGCGCCGTCCTGTTCCCTCGTCCCACTTACAATCTTCAAACTTGCCTGAACATTACCGACCTCCGTTCAGGGAGTTCATTCAACTGTGCGGCTTGCTCGTTGGGCGGAACGCCCGACAGCAAGCCGCACAGTAAGTGGGTGCAGGCACCGCCTGCCGCCGCCCGCGCAGGGCAATCGTTGACCGTTTTATGGGTCGCTGCGTGCAGGGCTTAGGTGGCGTCGGTGAGTTTGAAGGTGAGTTCCCAGGTGTCGCTTTTGCCGTTGGGTGTCGGGCCGATGGAGCGGACTTTGCGGAAGGCAGCGAGGACGGATTCGTCGAACTCGCGGCTGCCTGATGAGGTGATGATGCGGAGGTTGGAGAGTGTGCCGTCGGCCCCGATTGCGAAGCGGACTTTGGTCTGGAGCTGGTCGCTGAGGCCGGCGGGCTTGCTGTGCGCGGCGCGCAGCCGTTGGCGCAGCAGGGAGATATAGGCGTCGAGCAGGTCGCTCTCGGCGCGGCTGAGCGCGGTACCGCCTGCGCCTGTGCTCACCGATGCGGAGCCGCCAACGATGCCGCGTGTACTGATCTGGCGAACGCGCGGAGGGGCGGCGCGCGCGTTGCCCGGTTTAACGGCAGTCGGGTTGGGCTTGTTGCCGTGCAGCCGGTCGAACTCGGCCTTGGTCATGGGCTTGGGCTCGGGCTTCGGCGCAGGTTTTGGTGTGGGTTTCGCAACCGGTTTTGGAGGCGGCGGCGCGGGTGTGGGGCGCGTTTCCGGTTTCGGCTCGGGCCTTGGGGCAGGCTCTGGGGGCGTGGTCGGGATGATTTCGCGTGCGGGTTCGTCGAAGATTTCGGGCGGGGCGGGTTCGGGCTCCGGAGCGAGTGTGGGGGGCTCGGGGCTGGGCAGCGGTTCGGGCAGGTCAAAACGGATCGGCGTTTCGGGCGTGCTGTCGGTGCCGAGTGGCGCTTCGAGGGCGGCGTAGTTATCACCGGGGCCAGCCACGAGCTCGAAGAGGTGGGGCTGCGGTTTCTCACTGCGGCTGTGAAGGAAGGAGAAAAATACCAGGCAGGCGCCCAAGGTCGCATGGAGGATGAGCGACAGGAAAAATGCGTTTTTTCGTGGGGCGCTCATGGTGTGTTGCGAAATGAATGGGGGAAAACGCGTGAATCGAAAAAAAATTGCCGAAGCGGGTGAGCTGTTTGCGCGGGTGGGTGCGGACTTTCCCTTGGGGGCGTGTGTGCGGGGGGGAATTGATCGGAGGCAGCGGAGACGAGGAGCGGAGGAGTTGCTTGCCGTGCGCGTTGGTGTGGGTGTGGGTGTGTGCTGCGGTGTTGCCTAGTTTCCGGCCTGGGTGTCGAAGCTGATTTTACTGAGCTTATGCTTCATGATCTCGTCCATCAAGGAGACGACGCGTTGGTACTCGATTTGGGCGGAGGCGCGGATGCGGATGGCGGCGGGCTCGGCCTGGCGGGCTTCGGCTTCGAGGAGTTGCGAGAGCTCGGCGGGCGAGACGGCCTGGGCGCCCCAGAAGTACTGTCCGCTGGCGTCGATGGAGATGGTTTGAAAGCGCTGCTCGGGAGGGGGCGTGGGCTGCGGGCGCTCGGACTCGCTGGGCAGGTTTACGGGGATCGTCTGCTCCTGTTGGATGAGTGGCGAGGCGATCATGAAGATGATCAGGAGCACAAAGGCCACGTCCATCAGGTTGGTGATGTTGAGCTCAGCGATGGGTTGCTGATTTTGACGGCGGCGAAAGCTGCGGGCCATGGGAGCGGAAGTGTGGCGGGCGTGTGCGGGTTTATTTGCTCTCGAGCTCGATGCGGTCGGCCAGGGAGCTGGCGAAGTTTTCCAGCTCGGTGATCAGCCGCTTGGTGTGCGCGAGGATGTAGTTGTAGCCGAAGAGCGAGGGGATGGCGACGAGCAGCCCGGCAACGGTGGTCATCAGCGCGGAGGAGATGCCCGGCGCGAGTGCCTGGATCGAGGCGGTCTGCTGCGTGGAGACCGAGCTGAAGGACTCCATCACGCCCCAGACGGTCCCGAGGAGGCCGAGGAAGGGGGCGCCTGTAACGATCGAGGCGAGGAAAATCATGCTCGACTCGTAGCGCAGCGTCTGGCGGGCGAGAGCGCGCTGGAGGCCGTTTTCGGCGTGCTCAATTCGCGCGCGCGGATCGGGGTCGCCGCGTTCTCGGGAAATCGCATCGGCGCGCCAGTAGCTCTCGACGGCATCGGCGAAGAGGTCGCCGTAGGGAATCGCGCGCCGCTGGCGGAAAGACTCGGGCAGGTCGAGCAGCGAGCGTTCGTCGCGCAGCCGCGCTTCGAAGGCGAGGTTCAGCGCGCCCATGCGCTTCATCTCGTTGCGCTTCCCGAACATCACCGTCCACGTCACAAGGCTGGAAACACAGAGGCATACGGTGATGAATTGGCCGACGATGTCGCTCTGCAAAAAAATCTCGATGATGTTGATCGCAGCGAGTGGAGGCAGCAGGAGGGCGGGCAGCTCGAACATGGGCAGGGAGCGTTGGGCGCTTTGGCGAGGGCCTTCAATGCAATTGCCCTGATCGAGGGACAAAAAACGGTGTAGAACTACGGGCCACACTGCGCGCGGAATCTGTTTGCGCGACCGCGCCCGCGCTTGGCAGCGTCGCCGCCGGGCAGTCGGCCGCGGGCCCCCGCTTGCGGCTGACGTGCCACTCTTTTGCCTACTTCCAATCAGAAAACGTGTTATGGATTTTAAAACCCGCACTCTCGCCGAGCTCCGCGCCGCCAATCCCAGCCAGAAGCTGCCCTCGAAGCAGGTTCTCGTAGGCTTCGATGGCTTCGTGGATACGATCGTCTCGCCCGTAGCTCGGCGCGCTGGACAGGGGGACAACTTTACGGCGTTTCGCACGATTGAGGAGTTTGGCAACCGCATCCTCGGGGCCAGCGGCAAGAGCACGAATATCGAGCTGTACCCGACGATGGAGAAGCTCGGCGGCAACGGCCCGATCATGGCCAATGCGATGCTCGCCCACGAGCTGGCGCTCACCTACATCGGCGCCCTCGGCGCGCCCAACACGCACCCCGTTTTCTCAAGCATCACCGAGCGCGCAAAGGAAGTGTTCAGCCTCTGTCAGGCGGGTGCGACGAACGCGCTGGAGTTTACCGACGGCAAGCTGCTGCTCGGCCAGACCAGCAGCCTGGACCTGATCACGCCCGCCCATATCCGCGAGGTGATCGGCGAGGAAAAGTACATCGCCACAATCGCGCAGTCCGACCTCGTGGCGGTGCTCAACTGGGTGATGATCTCGCACCTCACCGAGGTCTTCATCGACTTGGTGGACAACGTGCTGCCAAAAATCCCGCGCAAACGCGTGGCCGCCGACGGCACCGAGACCGAGCGGATTTACTTCTTCGACCTCTGCGACCCGGAGAAGCGCTCGCCCTCCGACCTCGCCTACGCGCTGGACAGGATCGGGCGCTTCGCAGCCTTCGGGCATGTGACGCTCGGCCTCAACCTGAAGGAAGCCCAGCAGGTCTTCTCCGTCCTCGGCTTTGGCACCGAGACCGAGAGCGAAAGCGGCCTGCGGCGCATGGCCGAAAAAATCCGCCACTACCTGGGCCTCGGCACCGTGGTGATCCACCCCAAGGAGTCCGCCGCCTGCGCGACCGGCGAAGGCTCGTACTGGGTGCCCGGCCCCTTCGTCGCCGAGCCCTTCATCTCGACCGGAGCGGGCGACCACTTCAACGCGGGCTTCGCCACCGGCCAGCTGCTCGGCCTCTCGCCCGAGGCCTGCCTCGGCGTCGGCGTGTGTACCAGCGGCCACTACGTGCGCACTGCGGAGAGCCCCACCATCGCCAACATAGAAACCCTGCTCGCCAACTGGCGCTGAGCCGGCCCAGACTCCGCCGCATGCCACTGGAAACCAAACCCACAGGCTGCCTGATCTCCCTCGAAGGCCCCGAAGGCAGCGGCAAATCCACCCAGAGCTCCCTGCTCGCCGCGCGCCTGCAAAAACTGGGCAAGGACGTGCTCACCACGCGCGAGCCCGGCGGCACCGAGATCGGCGAGCAGATCCGCAACATCCTCGTGCACAACTCGCGCGGCGACGAGATGTGCCCGGAGACGGAGCTCCTGCTCTTCACTGCGGCGCGCGCGCAAGTCGTCCGCGAAGTCATCGCGCCCGCGCTCTGCGCCGGTAAGTACGTTTTAAGCGACCGCTACCTCGACTCCTCGACCGTCTACCAGGGCATCGCGCGCAACCTCGCCTCCGATCCCGTCGCGCAGATCAACCGCTTCGCCATCGGCAACGTGATGCCCGACATCACGGTCATCATCGATGTGCCGCCCGAGGTCAGCCTGTCGCGCCTGAGCCAGCGCGTGACCGACGTACCCGACCGGATGGAGCGCGAGAACATCGATTTCTACCGCAAGGTGCGCGAAGGCTACCTGCTGCTCGCAAAAAACATGCCAGACCGAGTCGTCCTCGTAGACGGCACGCGCACGATCAACCAGGTCGCCCAGGCGATCTGGGAGCATGTGCAAGTCCGCCTCGGCCTCTAGCGGCTGAGCGGCCTGTGCAAAAACCGCTGCGCCCTCGCCCGCCCTCCCTGCCCGCGCGAACTCCCCAATCCCCTTCCCTCCCTCGCCTCTCCGCTCCCCGTGTCCGCCGCTGCCGCACAACGTACGCCACTTCCCTGGCCCAGCGCCCTGCAAGGCGCGCCCAGCGTGGCCGTTCTGGAAAATGCGATAGGCAAAGGCCGCCTCGCCCACGGGCTGCTCCTGCACGGCGAAGACCTCGCCCTGCTCGGCGAAGTCGCCCTCGCACTCGCCGACCGGCTGCTCAACACTGCCGAGTCCAGCGCGCCCTTCCCGCCCGCGCAGCATCCCGACTGCTTCGCGCTGCGGCCCAGCGGCGCCTCGCGCCAGATCACCGCAGACGACACCCGCGAGCTCATCGCCAAAGTGCAGGTCTCCGGCAGCGTCTCCCCGCGCAAGGTCGCCATCCTCTACGAGTGCGACCGGATGCACCTCGCCGCGGCCAACATTTTTCTAAAAACGCTGGAGGAGCCGCCCGCCAATACGACGCTGCTGCTGCTCACCACGCAGCCCTACGCGCTGCTCCCCACCGTGCGCAGCCGTGTGCTGCATTTCCGCTTTCCCGTGAGCGGCGAAGCCATCGAGCACGCCGCCGGGCTGCCCGCATGGCTCGCCGATTACCAGGCGTGGCTCGGCCGCCTCTGCGAAGGCATCAGCAGCAAGACCGAAGTGTCGGACTCCGTTTTCACGCTCTACGGCCTCGTCGCCCGCTTCGACTCCATCCTCACCGCTGCGACTGACGAAGCCTGGAGTATCGAAAAAGAAAAGCTCCCCGAAGAGCTCGACAAGGAAGATCAAAAGGCCGTGGAGAAGCGGCTCGCCAACGGCATCCGCCAGCGGATTTTTGCCGAGATCGAGCAAGCCACGCGCGCCTTTGCCCTGCCCCGATTGGCGAGTGCCGACGGCCTCGCAACACGCACCCGCCGCGCGCATACCGAAGCGATTAACGCGCTCGAACACAGCGTCGGCCTCCTGCGGCTAAACCTCAATCACGCCACCGCTCTGGAAAATTTTCTCCTGCACTCGATGCGCCTGTGGGCCCGCCGCTAGTCGCCCTCAAGCGCGCCAGAAAAAGCGGAAAACCCGCCTGGCCGCGCCGTAAGCGTTTACGGGTTAGCCAGCGATCTGGGCCTTCTCCCATGCCTCAGCTGTGCGCAATTTTGCGGGCAATATTTGCGGCGATTTTTTCGGACATTGTTCTGTCTTTTATAAAAAAACGGACTACTTGGGGCGCCGTTTACAGCACCCCTGAAATCCCATGAGCCCCATATCCCCCACCGAGCTTCTCGGTGTTTCCGACGAGCGCCTTGCGGAGCTCTCCGCGCAGTTCCCCCAATTCGATCTGCCCAAGCTGGCCGAGGATTATAACCGCGACGGCTATGTCATCGTGCCTCAGCTTTTCTCCCCGGAGGAAGTCGAGGAGATCCGCCAGGTTTTTGCGAAGATCCAGGCCGAGGGCGTCCCGGGCCATTACGAGCCCCGAAAGATGGAGCTCTACCACAGCGCCCCCGAGAAGGACTACCCGCGCATGATGCACCCGCACCGCTACAACGAGCGCGCCCGCCACTACATGCTGCACCCGCTTATGCGCCCGATCCTCGAGGTCTGCATGGGCGGCGAACCGATCGCCACGCAGTCCATGTACTTTTTCAAACCGCCGGGCGGGCGCGGTCAGGCGATGCATCAGGACAACTTCTTCCTGATGGTCGAGCCGGGCACCTGTATTGGCGCATGGACGGCGATTGACGATGTCGATCAGGAAAACGGCTGCGTAATGGTCGTGCCCGGGTCGCATCGGCTCGACCTCATCTGCCACGAGCCAAAGGCAGAGACGACCCGGGAAAGCGACACCGCGATGCGCGTGCCCATGCCCAAGGACATCGAGCGGCCCGTGCCCGCCATCATGAAGTCCGGCGATACGCTCTTCTTTCACGGTAACGTGATCCACGGCTCCGCGCCGAATCGCTCCAAGACGCGCTTCCGCCGCTCCTTCGTCTGCCACTACGCGTTGGGCGACTTGAGCAAAATCTCCAACTACTACCTGCCACTGGTGCGGATGGATGGCTCCGAATTCACAGTGCCTGAAGCAAACGGCGGCGGCCCTTGCGGGGCCTGGGCCGGCTCCGCACACTACTAATCTCCCACTGCGCGTGGGGCGGTGGCGGGGCGCCACGTGCCATTCAATTTGCGATTTTGCCCGTGCGCTTCACGCCCGAGCAAAATCGCAAATTGAAGGAGCCTCCCCCAGTCGCGTTGCGACTGGGATTGAGGCATCAAATGCAAATGAAGCGGGATCCCATTGGGACGAAGTTTTTAGTTAACGGGTAAAAGTGTAGCGTCGGACGAGGCCCCAGCGAGGGCCTCGCCAGATAAGGCGGTCAACGACCGCGACCGAAGGTCGGGGAGCTCCTCACTGTGCGTTTCGTGTTTCGGGCGGAACGCCCGAAACACGAAACGCACAGTGAACGGGTGCAGGCACCGCCTGCCGCCGCCCGCGCAGGGCTGCCCTCCCGTCCCCACGCGCAGGGGTGGTCTCAGTCCGTGCGGTCGCTCAGCGAGAAGCGCAGGGCGTAGCGTCCTGCGGGGAGCAGGTATTGCGGGAGTGTGTCGGGGCCGCAGCTTGCCGTGCCCAAGCCGCGTTGGGCGTAGTCGATGTTGAGGTAAACTTCTGGTCGGGGGACCAGGTCGATCGTGTGCCTGGCGGCGAACAGATCGGCTGCGGTGAAGTGGCTGGCCGAAGCCTCAAAGGTCGGTGCGCCGATAACGCGCAACTGCGCTCCGCCGCCGCCCCTGCTGCGTTTCCCGTCGTGCAGGCGCAGCCAGCGCAGGTCTGTTTTGTTCCCGTATTCCTGGGGCAGGATGTAGGGCACATAATCGGCAGTGACGCTGGTCTCCCACACGCCGAGCAGGGCGCTGCGCTTGCGGTCGGAGTAGCTCTCCCAAGGCCCGCGGCCAAACCACTGGAGCTGCTCCAGCGCGGCGGGCAAGACGAGTGACACGCCGACGCGCGGCAGCTCGGGCAGCGCCTTATCAATCGCGAATTCGTTTTCCACACTGAGCTCACCACTCGGCGCGACGCGGTAGCGGTGCGTGTGGGTGAGGCTGCGCCGGGCGCCGGGCGCAAGCCAGCGCTGCCTGATCGTGATCGTGGCCGCCGCCCCACCTCGCGCCGTGCTCACGCGCGTTTGCGTATCGGTGAGCTCCAGGCGGTCGTAGCCTGCGGCCAGCCAGCGCGCGAGTGCCTTGTCACTGGCCGCGCCCCACATGGCATCCTCAAAGAGCTTCAGGCCATCGTTGTCGGTCGCCGCGCGCCAGAGGTTGAGCTGCGGGCCGCGCAGCGCGAGGAGCGCCTTGCCGCGGCGCAAGTTTTCGAGGTGTCCGCAGTCGCGGTTCACTTCAAATGCGACCTCTCCCGCTGCGTCGCCGCCCGTCGTGCTGATCGTCCAGCCCGTTCGGGTTTGGGCCACATCGAGTCGCGAGGGAAGCACCGCGCGGACGGCGGCGGGTTTGGCACTGGCGCGGCGCGGCTCCGCGCGGCGGGCGATGGCAAAGCTCGTGGCGGGCAGCGCGTGTTGTTCCCAGGCGAGCTCGTGGCCCGCGGCGCACCACGGCGTGGCCTTTCGCGTGAAGAAGCGGAAAGTGATGTGTGCCTCGGCTCCGGGCGGCAGGGCGAGAGCCGAGGTGTCGATGGAGAACTCCTCTTTCGCTTGCGGCGCGGTTTTAAAAAGAGGCAGCGAGCCCGCGAGCATCGCCTCGCCATCGACGAGGAGCGTCCACTCGCCGCGCAAATCGGCGAGGCGGGTAAACCAGCGGCGGTTTTCGATGACGAAACGGGACTTGCCCCTGACGCTGGCTTTCAGAGCGACGCGCACGGGCTGGGCGAGGTGCTTGTACTCGAGAAGGCCGGGATGTGGCACGCGGTCGGGCCATACGAGCCCGTCGCACACGAAGTTTTTGTCGTTGGGCACGTCGCCGAAATCGCCGCCGTAGGCCCAGTACTCGCGGCCATCGGGCGCACGCTTCACGAGCGCGTGGTCAACCCATTCCCAGATGAAGCCGCCTTGGAGGCCGTGGTGCGCATCGAAGGCGTCGAAGTAATCGGCGAGGCTGCCGTTGCTGTTGCCCATCGCGTGCGAGTACTCGCAGAGGATGAGCGGTCGCGGGTCGGTGCTTTTCGGAGCCCTGGCCCACGCGGTGATTTTTTCTATCGACGCGTACATGGGGCTCACGATGTCGGTGCCGACCTGGCCGCCCGACCAGTCGCGGTTGATCGCGCCTTCGTTGTTGACCGGCCGGCCCGGATCGCGGCGGCGCGCCCACGCGGCCATCGCGTCGTGGTGCGGGCCGTAGCCGCTCTCGTTGCCCATCGACCAGGCAATGATCGAGGGGTGGTTTTTATCGCGCTCGATCATGCGCACGGCGCGGTCGAGAAAGGCGGGTGCGTAGCGGCTGTCGACCGAGAGCTCGTGGTAAAACCCGTGCGCCTCGACGTTGGCCTCGTCCCACACGTAGAGCCCGTATTCGTCGCAGAGCTCGTACCAGTAAACGTCGTTGGGATAGTGCGAGGTGCGCACGGCGTTGATGTTGTGCTGCTTCATCGCGAGCACGTCGCGCAGCATGCCTTCGCGGGTGATGGCCTTGCCGCGGCGGTCGTCGTGCTCGTGGCGGTTTACGCCGACGATCAGGACGGGCTGCCCATTGATCAGCAGCTCGCGCGATTTGATCTCCACGCGGCGGAAGCCGGTGCGCACGGAGGTGTGCTCGATCTCGCTGCCATCGGGCGCGACCAGAGAGACGACCACCGTGTAGCGCGCGGGACTCTCCGCCGACCACAGGCGCGGGGCCTTTACGGGGATCTCGATCGCGAGCCGCTTGCGCGGATTATTCCACGAATCGCCGGTGGGAAACGCAGCCTCGTGCGGTTCCCTCAGCAGCGGCTTGCCCGCAGGATCGTAGAGGCGCACGCGCAGCCTGTGCCCGGGCTCGCCCCACTCGCCCGCCGAGCCGAGGCGGCCCTCGATCTTTAGTGTGCCCTTGCGCAGCGACTCATCGAGATCGGCGCGCACGAAGAGGTCTTCGATGTAGCTCGCCGCTTGCGAGTAGAGGTAGACCTCGCGGTGGATGCCCGCCATCCACCAGTGGTCCTGGTCTTCGATGAAACTGGCGTCCGACCACTTGATGACGACCGCGGTAAGCGTGTGCGTTTCTCCCGCGCGAACGTAGGGCGTGAGGTCAAACTCCGAGGGCAGGCGCGAGTCTTTGGCGAGGCCCACCGGTTGCCCATCGACCCACACAGCGAGCACGCTTTCGGCGGCGCCCACATGCAGGATCGTGCGCCGCCCGGCCCAACTGCGCGGCACGCCAAATGTGCGCCGATAAAGGCCGGTCGGGTTTGCCTCGGGCACCTCGGGCGGCTGGGTCGCAAAGGGCATCTGCACGTTGGTGTACTGCGGGCGGTCGTAGCCGTGCATCGTCCAGTTACTCGGCACAGGGAGCTTTGCCCAGCCTGTATCGGCTGCGGGCGCGGGCGCCGCGATGGCGTTCGCAGGTTTCAGGAGCTCCTCCGGCACCAGCTCCGGTTTTTCAAAGTAGCGAAAGTCCCACTCGCCATCGAGCGATTGCCACCAGGGCGACTTCGTGCGGTCGCCGCGCTGGGCGCTGGCCGCATCGGCATAGGGGTAAAGTGTAGCGCGAGCGGGGAGCCGGTTAAACGACAGCGTTTCGGGCGACATCCAAGACTTGAGGGGGCCGGTCTGTAGAAGTGTCATGGCAGCGCAGACGGCAAGGCAGCCTCCCCGCCAATGCGAGCGGCAAACATACGCCGCGCCTTAGGCAATAATGCTTAGGACGATCTGGACGAAGCGCTCGCGCGCCTCCATGTGCGGATTGTGGCCAGACTCGGGCAGCGTCGTGATTTGCGCGTGGGGGAAGTGCGCGCGGATCGTCTCGTGATCTTCGGCGCGCACATAGGGCGAGCGGCCACACGCGATGACGTGCGCCTCGCCCTCGAAGCGATCCGGCGCGGCCAGGACTTGCGATTCCAGCGCGGGCAGCGCGGCGGTGATCACCGGCAGGTTGATCGTCCAGCGCCACTGACCCGCTTCGTCCCGCTCAAGGTTCGTCGCGAGGAACTTCCGCATGCCCCAGTCCTTCACCCAAGGCTCCATCTGCCGCTCGGCCTCGGTGCGCGAAGTGAGTGTGCGCAGGTCGAGCGCGTTCATCGCGGCAAACTCGGGCCGCCCATCGGGCCACACGTAAGCGCGCGGGGTCGTATCCACGGCGATCAAGCGGCGCACCCGCTCGGGGTGATGGCAGGCCAGCCACATCGCCACGCGGCCCCCCATGCTATGCCCGAGCAAATCAACCGGAGCGGAGAGGTTTTGCGCATCCAGCCACGCGAGCACGTCACCCGCCATGCTCGCGTGATCCATCGGCCCGGCGTGCGGCGAGCGCCCGTGGTTGCGCAGATCGAGCGCGAAGACCCGGGCAGCCGCGCTCAAGTCGCGCCCGGCCGTCTGCCAGTTTCGCGACGAGCCGAGGAGCCCATGTAAAATGACCAATGGCGGCTGCCCCTCCTTCAACTCCCGCCCCTCCCTCACTTCGCCGCCGAGCTCACGATGAAAAAGTGCCAAACTCATGGCCGCCCAGCAATCAGCAGTGGCCCGAAGCAGCAACGCCGATTCTCGCGCCCCTAGGAAGGGAGGACGGCCCTACGCGGGCGGCGGCAGGCGGTGCCTGCACCCATTTACTGTGCCGCTTGTGGGCCGTGCGGAACGCACGGCCCACAAGCGGCACAGTAGAAAGGGCCCGACCGTTAATCAGTGATTCACTGGCAAATCGCTTCATCTCGCCCCAATGGGTTTCCGCTTCATTTGCATTTGATGCCTCAGTCCCAGTCGCAACGCGACTGGGGGGATGTCCCGTTAAATTTGCGATTTTGTTCGGGCGCGAAGCGCACGGGCAAAATCGCAAATTCAATGGCACGTGGCGCCCCGCCACCGCTGCACGCGTAGTGCGCTCCTCGACTCTTCTTTTGGGCGACCTGCCCGTTGCCCTCGCTCGAAAAAATAATGGGCCTTTGGCCCTTGCGCGGCATTTGCAGTTTATTCGACCGTCTCCCTTTACACCTATGAGCGAAAAACCGGCGACGAAACTTACCCCGATGATGGAGCAGTACTTCGAGGTAAAACGCGGCCTCCCCGAAGGCACGTTGCTCCTCTTCCGCCTGGGGGACTTTTTCGAACTCTTCTACGAAGATGCCGTCATCGCCTCGCGGCTCCTCGGCATCACGCTCACCAAGCGGCAGGACTACCCGATGGCGGGGCTGCCCTACCACGCCGCCGACAACTACGTCACAAAGCTCCTCGCCGCGGGCCGGAAGGTCGCCCTCTGCGACCAGTCGGGCCCCGTCAAGCCCGGCAAGCTGGTCAAACGCACGCTCACCCGCATCCTGACTCCCGGGACGACGCTTGCCGCCTCGCAGCTCGACGCCAACCGCAACCACTACCTCTGTGCGCTCGCCCACGATAAGCGCGGCCTGCACGCCTCCTGGCTCGACCTGTCCACCGGCGAATTCCGGCTCGCGAGCGATCCGCGCATCGAAAATCTCCTGCCCGTCCTCACCGCGCTTGCGCCCGCCGAGATCGTCCTCGCCGAGGGCGATCTTGAGCATTGGCAAGCGCAAGTCGCCGCACACGAGAGCGGCCAGGCCGAGCTGCGCGACCTCGTCCAGTTCTGCGCCGACCGCACCCGCAGCGAGGTCCCCGCGTACCACTTTGAGACCGCTGCCGGAGCGAAGACCGTCATGGACACGCTCGGCGTGCTCAATCTCGAAGGCTTCGGCCTCGCCGCCACGCATCCTGCGCTCGGTGCCGCAGGCGCCCTCCTTTACTACGCCACGGAAAACCTCCGCTCCCGCCCCGAAAACCTCCGCAAGCTCCAGGAATACCGCAGTAGCGGCACGCTCCTTCTCGATCCCGCCACGCTGCGAAATCTCGAGATCTTCAGCTCTTCGCGCGGCACCCGCGACGGCACGCTGCTCGAAGCGATCAACCGCACCCGGAGCGCCACCGGCGCACGCCTCCTTGAGCGCTGGCTCAGCGCCCCCACGCTCCAACTCGCCGAGATCCACCGGCGCCAGCATCTGGTGGGCGAGCTCGCCGCGCAGCCCGGTCGCCTCGCCGAGCTTCAAGACTCGCTCTCTCAGGTCCGCGACATTCCCCGCATCCTAGGCCGGCTGCAAAACCGGCTGCGCAATCCGCGCGAGCTCGCGGGCATCCGCGACTCACTCGCGCAGTTTCCAAAAATCCGCGCCGATATCGGGGACTGGGGCGGCCAGCTCGCCGACGAGTACAGCGCGCGAATCGCGCCCCTGCCCGAGCTTCTCGACCTGCTCTCGCGCGGCTTGGCCGACGAACTCCCGGGCGATGTCGCCGATGGCGGCATGATCCGTGCGGGGCACGACCAGGAGCTCGACCTGCTGCGCTCGCTCACCAGCAACAACAAAACCTGGCTCGCCCAACTCGAAGCCGAAGAGCAGCAGCGCACCGGCATCAAGAGCCTGAAGGTGAAATTCACCAACAACTTCGGCTACTACATCGAGGTCACCAAGGCGAACCTGCACCTCGTCCCCGAAAACTACATCCGCCGCCAGACCACGGTCGGCGGTGAGCGCTACATCACCGAAGAGCTTCGCCAAAAAGAGAAGGAGATCTTCACCTCCGAGGAGCGCGCAATCGCCCGCGAGCAAGACCTCTTTCATGCGCTCGTCTCCTCCGTCCTGGCCGAGGCCGAGCCGCTCGCCAGCACGGCGGACGCGCTCGCCGAGCTCGACGTCCTCGCAGGCTGGGCGACACTCGCGCGCGAGTGGGACTACACCTGCCCCATCGTCGATGAGAGCGACCAGCTCCTCATCGAGGAAGGCCGCCACCCCGTCGTGGAGCAGCGGCTAAAAGCGCCCGAGGCCGCCGCCACAGCCAGCGCGAGCAGCAGCGCGGCCTTCGTCCCCAACGATACCGAGCTGGCCTCCAACGGTGCGCAGCTCGCCCTCATCACCGGCCCAAACATGGCCGGTAAATCGACCTACATCCGCCAGGTCGCACTTATCGCCCTGCTCGGGCACATCGGCTGCTGGGTGCCTGCCAGGTCGTGCCGGATCGGCCTTGTAGACCGCATCTTCTCGCGTGTCGGTGCGAGCGACGACCTCGCGCGCGGCAACTCCACCTTCATGGTCGAGATGAACGAGACCGCAAACATCCTCAACAACGCCACCCGCCGCTCGCTCATCATCCTCGACGAGATTGGCCGCGGCACCTCGACCTACGATGGACTTTCGATTGCGTGGGCGGTCGTCGAGCATCTGCACGCCGACCCGGAAGCAGGCCCGCGCACGCTCTTCGCCACGCACTATCAGGAGCTCACCCAACTTGAGAAACACCTGCCGCGCCTGCGAAACCTCTCGGTCACGGTAAAGGAGTGGAACGATGAGATCGTCTTCGTGCGCCGCGTGCAGCCCGGAGCCGCCGACCGCAGCTACGGGATCCAGGTCGCCCGCCTCGCCGGGCTGCCACTCAGCGTAATCGAGCGCGCCAAAACAATCCTCTCCCGCCTCGAAAGCGAAGAGGCCGTAGTCGCCCTGCCCCCCACAAACCAGCCCGCCCCAGCAGCCCGCCCACGCAAGAAAATCACCGTCGAAGCAATCGACGACTCACAGCTCAGCCTCTTATGAAGACCGCACTGCGCGTGGGGCGGTGGCGGGTCGCCACTTCCATTCAATTTGGGAATCGGCCCCGTCGCTACGCGACGAAGCACGATTCCCAAATTTAACGGGACCTCCCCCAGTCGCAACGCGACTGGGGGAGGGGCATCAAATGCGGATGGAGCCCGTACCCATTGGGGCGAAGTTCGTTGGTTAACGGGTTAGCCGCCCGTTGGTCGGGCATTTTCAACTGTGCGGTTTGCTGCTGTGCGGAACGCACGGCACGCAAACCGCACAGTGAACGGGTGCAGGCACCGCCTGCCGCCGCCCGCGTAGGGCCGCCTTGCTGCCCCACGCGCAGTGGAGTCTTCGACTTGTCGGGGGGCCGCAGCAGTTTTAAGCGGCGTGTTGAGTCTCCGCCGCCTCGGGCCGTTTCAGTTCCCACAGTGCGCGGGCTTGAGAGATCAGCGTTTTCAGTGTCTCGGGTGTGATGGCCTGTTTCGGGTCATCGCCGATTCCTTTTTGCGGCTCGATGTGTGACTCGATGCAGAGCCCGTCTGCGCCGTAAGCCACGGCTGCGAGCGAGGCCGCAGGCACGTAAGCCGCCTTGCCCACCGAGTGGGAGGGATCGACGACGACGGCGGCCCAGGTCTTCTCCTTGAGCAGCGGCGTGGCGCTTTCGTCGGGGTGGTTGCGGTAGCCGTCGAGTGTGGGCGTCGTCCCGCGCGGGCACAGCATGATGTTCGGATTCCCGAAGGCGGCGATGTATTCGGCAGCCGAGATGAACTCGTTGAGCGGCCCCATGTGCATGCTGCGCTTGAGGAGTACGGAGACCTCGGGTCTTTGCGCAATCGCGCGGCCAATCGCGCGGAGCAACGAGTAGTTGAGTGCGTTGCGCGCGCCGACTTGCAGGATCGTCACGCCCGCATCGAGCGCGAGGGCGAGCTGCGCCTCATCCATTACCTCCGTATCGACGGGCAGCCCCGTACGGCGGGCGCCCTCCATCAAAATATCGAGTGAGCGATTATCGCCCTGGTAGCTATAGGGATTGGTGCGCGGCTTCCACACGCCACCGCGGATGGCTTGGGCTCCGGCTTCTTTTACGGCAGCCGCAGTTTCGTAAAAGTAATTTGGATTTTTCGGATCGATCGTGCAGGGGCCGGCGATGACCAGGAGCTGCTCTCCGAGCGTCATCTCGCCAATTTTCAGGCGGCCCCGCGCAAGGTCGGATCGGCGATCCATGAGTTTAAACGGCGACTGGATGCGGTCGATCCGGTCGATGTAGTCTAGGCCTTCGAGTCGGTTAATCATCAAGTCGTCACGCTCGTCACCCACGATCGCGTAGATCGTGCGCAGCGCTCCGGCGATTGGCTGGATCTGGCAGTCAAACTCGCCGACTATTGAGGTAACTTCACGGAGTTGCTTGGGGCTCAGGGAGTTGGCTTTGGGTAGAATCATCGTGGTGTACGGGTTGGTTTGAGGTCTGGGATGGGTTTTTGATCCAAAAAAAAAGACCGCCCATTTCGGGCGGCCTTTTTAAGTGAGAGAGCGTTTTTCAGAAAAATCCGGGTCTTCAGCTTAAGCGTTTGGGCAGCCCACGTGCGCAGCGGCGCGATAAAAAAAGCGCCAGAAGCTAAAACCAAACACGTAAAGGACTGCGGTCTGCATGAAGTGCGGCTTGGTCTGCGCGGCCCCCAGCGCACTGTCAACAACGGAGCGCATGGATGGGGCCGCAGGATGGCCCTACGCGGGCGGCGCGGTCGCAGACCGGTCTTATGGCGGTGCCTGCACCCATTTACTGTGCGGTTTGCATGCCGTGCGTTCCGCACAGCAGCAAACCGCACAGTTGAAAATGCCCGACCAAAGGGCGGCTAACCCGTTAACCAAAAACTTCGCCCCAATGGGTACGGGCTCCATCCGCATTTGATGCCTCACTCCCAGTCGCAACGCGACTGGGGGATGGCCCGTTAAATTTGCGATTTTGTCCGGGCGCGCAGCGCACGGGAAAAATCGCAAATTGAATGGAAGTGGCGACCCGCCACCGCCCCACGCGCAGTGGGGTCAGAGACCCTCTCATTATGCGAGCCGCTCGTTGGCGGCTCGTCAGCTTCGACCGGCTTATTGGGTGGCGAGGCGGTGCCTCGCCGGCGGGAAATTTAGAGTAGTGCACCGAAGGCTTCGGGGAGGGGCGCGGTGGCCGCAAAGGAGTAGTTCGCGTCGCGCCAGGTGTAGTCGAAGCGGGTTTCCAGCGAGTGGAGGAAAAGCCGTTTGGTGCCGTGTGTTTTGGCGAAGGCACGGTTGGCGGCGAAGTCGCCGTAAGTCGCATCGCCGACGATTGGCAGGCCGCGTCGCGCACACTGCACGCGCAGTTGGTGGCTGCGGCCCGTGAGCGGCTCCAGTTGCAGCAGCGACAGCGCCTTGTGGCCCGCGACGCCGTGCAGTGCGCCGCTGCGCAAAACGCGCACGCGGCACTCTGCGCTGAGTGCACCGCTGCGTGTGGCCTGCGTGCGGATCTGACCGCCGCGCTTTTCTACACTCAGCCGGTCGCGCCACAGCGCGGAGGGCTGCGCGGGCTTTCCGAAGACGAGGGCGACATAGGTCTTGTGCACCGAGCGGTTGCGAAACTCGCGCCGGATCGACTCGGCCAGCCCTTCCGTGTGGCACACGAGCAGCACGCCCGAGGTCGCCGAGTCCAGGCGGTTGAGGAGCCAGAGGCGGGCTTTCCCAGCGGATGATTTTTTTGCGGGCTGCTTGGTGACGACCTGCCCCTCGCCCGTCACTCCGGCTTCCGGCGAACTCAGTTCGTAGCACTCCCGCTGCAAATCGTACGGCGCGCGAAGGAGCGCGCGGTGCTCGTCGCCACCCGCATTGGGGTGCGAGAGCAGGCCCGCCGGTTTGTACAGCGCGGCCACGCCATTGGCATCGTGCGCGAGCAGCACGACGTCGCGCCCGAGCGGCAGCGCCGCCCAATCCCACGCGCAGTCGCTCCCCTGCCCTGCCCGCCCCGCCTCGGCCCTCGGCGACCCGGCCTCACCTTGCGCACTCACCGGTAGTAAAAGGTAAAGGTCATCTCCTGCTCCTCGCCGAGGATGCGCTTCATGTCGTCCGTCCACTCGCCGTACGGGGCGCGCGAAGTGATGGCGCTCACGCAGCTTTGCTTGCCGAGCTCTCCGGCGCTGCCTTCGACGCTCACGATCCGCGCGATTTCGCCGCGGTCGTTGATGGCAAACTTCACGCTCACCTGAGTGTTTGAGCCCGGGTAGACGCGGCTCTGGAGCAGGATGCGATCCCACTGGATCTGCACTGTCTCGATGAGTTGCTGGAGGTATTGGCCGTAGTTGCTCCAGCGCGCATCAATCCCCGTCGGGCCAATGTTTGCGGTGCCCGCGAGGTTTTCGGTAAAGATCGCTGGCCGCGCGCGCACCTTCTGCGGCTCCAGTCGCGGCCTCGGCAGGGGGCGCGTCGGATCGATGCGCAAGCGCCCGAGCGGCCCCGTAAGCGCGGGCGCGTCTTTCACGCCTTCGACGTATTCGTCAAACTCTGCCGAGCCCTCGGGGACTTCGGCCACATTGGAGCCGTAACCGTCGCTGCCATCACTCGGCAGTTTTTCAAAACCGCTCAGAGGGATTTCCTCACGCCGCGCCGAGTCGGCCTGCTCTTCGGCAGTCTCTTCGTTTTCCTCCACAGGCGGCGGCGGGCTCGGCTCGGGCGGCAGCGGCGGGGGCTGCTCGGTGAGCTCACCGGAGACGATCTGGCTGGTCTGGATTTCGGTTTGGCCTTCGAGGAAAGGGCGGTCGCCGCTCATGTCCTCCGACTCTTCGGGCTGCGCGCTCTGCTGGTTTTGCGCGCCGAAGTTTACGGTCGAGTCAGGCTCGTTATCCGGCGCATCGGGGTTTACCTCGACAAAGTTAAATGGATCGGGCGGCGGCGCTTGCCCGGCGAGTTGCTCAAGCAGCGGGTCCTCGAGCTCGATGTTGAACTCCTGGCTCCTCTCGCCAGCCGGCGGCAGGCTGCCGTGCTCAAAGCGCAACAACCGGGGCCCGAGCAACAGCAGCAACACATGGATGAGGACCGTCCCCGCGATGCCGATCTGCACCGAGCGATCCTTGCCGCTGCCGCGCACGATCTCGGGGAGCGGCCCACGACTGCGGTCGCGCTCCTGGCGCTGCTTGGCCTGCGTTTCGGCGAGGAGATCCATTTAACGAAATAGCAAGGATTGGGAGGGGGAGAGGCGGAATGAGGCGGAGTGAATCCGTAGGCGTAAAGCGCGGGGGCGCGAGGCGTAAGCCGGAGCCGCGTGCGCAGCACGTACATGGCAGCGGATCGCGAGAAGCCCATCACAAGACCCGCGCCCGGACGAGGAGTTCTTTCGTTTCCTCCAGCGGCAAGCCGATGATGTTTGAAAGCGAGCCGCGGCGCGAGGCCACGATCATTTCCCCATGCTCCTGGATCGAGTAGCCGCCCGCCTTGTCGAGTGTGTGAACCTTGGCGAGGTAGGCTTCGATCAATGCCTCCTCCAGCGGCTTGAACGTGACCTCGCTGCTCACGCGCGCTTCGAGGCGCAGGCCGCTCTGCCCGCAGCGCAGCGCCAGTCCGGTAAACACGGTGTGCGTGCGGCCGCTGAGCTCGCGCAGCATCGCCCGCGCCTCTGCCGCGCCAGCCGGTTTGTTGAGCACGCGCTCGCCGATGAAAACCGTCGTGTCCGCGCCGAGCACCACGGCCTCAGGGTGCCGCTCCGCCACCCAGTCGGCCTTTAGCGCGGCATTGTGCGCGACCATCACACGCGGATCGGTCGCCGGATCTTCGTGCTCGGTGACTTCTGCGGCGACGATATCGAAACCGCTGATCAACTGCGCGAGCAGCTCGCGCCTGCGCGGCGAGGCGGAGGCGAGGATGAGCCGCTGCCGTGGCGACGGATGCGGGAGGCAGGGAGATTGGCTTGGGCCTATGTGATTTTGGGTGGCACTCATCAGGAGCGGGAGGGAGGGAGGCGGCGGGAGGGCAAACCGGAGTAAGCCGTAAGCTGCGACCGGCAAGCCTTGCGGGTTGCTAGCTCGGCGAAATCCCCCAAAGCCTTGCCTCCTCACGCGTTTCCACACCGCCTCCGCGACACCACTTAAAAAATCCCATGCCCACCGGCCCCGCCCAAATCCGCACCACCGCAGGCCCGCTCGCCCGCCGCCGCCCAGCCCACGGCAGCTCGACCAACAGCGGAAAACCCGCTCATCCGATCTGGCCGCTCCCCGAGCTCTACGCGGCGCTCTCCGGCGGGATCCGCGACTACGCCCGAGCCAACGGCTTTCAGCGCGTGCTCGTCGCCCTCTCCGGAGGGATCGACTCCGCGCTGGTCGCCGCGCTCGCGGTCGAGGCCCTCGGAGCGGCCAGCGTGACTGGCGTCTCGCTGCCCTCCGTCCACTCCTCGCAACACTCGCGCGACGATGCCCGCGCCCTCGCCCAAAACCTCGGCATCTGCTTCGAGACGATAGAGATCGCCGCGCCCGTCGCTGCCGCCGAGGCCGCCCTGGCCCCGCTCTTCACCGGCTACGCACCCGACCTCACCGAGGAAAACATCCAGGCCCGCATGCGCGGCCTGCTCATGATGGCGCTCTCCAACAAGTTTGGCGCGCTGCTCCTCGCCACTGGAAACAAAAGCGAAGCCGCCGTCGGCTACTGCACGCTCTACGGCGACATGTGCGGCGGGCTCGCGCCAATCGCCGGCCTTTACAAAACGGAGGTCTACGCGCTCAGCCGCTGGATCAACCGCGAGCTGGGCGGGGGGAGCGGGAGGGGCGAGATCATCCCGCAAAACACGATTGATAAGCCGCCCAGTGCCGAGCTGCGCCCGGGCCAGAAAGACCAGGACAGCCTGCCGCCCTACGATGTGCTCGACGCCGTGCTCCGGCGCTATTTCGACGACGGCGCGACGCGTGCCGAACTCGTGGCGGAAGGCTTTGCGGAGGCACTCGTCAACGACATCGCCGCCAAGGTCGACCGCTCCGAATACAAACGCGCCCAAGCCGCCCCCGCACTCAACCTCAGCCTCTCGCAATGACGACCACTCCCGCCGCACAAACTGAAGCCCACGCTGCACAACACAGCGCTGCCGACTCGCTCAAAAACTTTCCTGATGCCACTCCCTCGACGCGCACCAACGAGCGCGCGCATGAAAGAGAGGCCGAGGCCTTCGCCGCCGAGCGCGCGCCAAATGAAAGCCCCGAAGAGCCCGTCGCAGCTTCTACGCCGGCAGCGGCATTCAAGCGCGCGCAGCAAGTCATGCCCGGCGGGGTAAACTCGCCCGTGCGCGCTTTCCGCGCGATTGGCGGCACGCCCTTTTTCGTGAGCTCCGCCCAAGGGGCCACACTCACCACGAGTGACGGGCGCGAGTTGATCGACTTTGTCTGCACCTGGGGGCCCGCGATCCACGGGCACAACCACCCGAAAATCCGCGCCGCAATCGCCGAGGCACTCGGGCGCGGCACCTCCTTTGGCACGCCGCATCTGGGCGAGATCGAGCTCGCCGAACTCATCACCCAGTTCTTCCCCTCGATCCAGAAGCTGCGCCTGTGCAACAGCGGCACCGAGGCCACGATGTCCGCCATCCGGCTGGCGCGCGGCTTCACGGGGCGCGACCGCATCATCAAATTCTCCGGCTGCTACCACGGCCACAGCGACTCGCTGCTGATCAAGGCGGGCTCGGGCGCGCTCACCCACGGCCACCCCGACAGCGCGGGCGTGCCTGCGGCCTTCGCCCAGGAAACCCTCGTCCTGCCCTACAACGATTGCGCCGCGCTCGACGCCGCCTTTGCCGCGCAGCCCGAGAAAATCGCCGCCGTCATTCTGGAGCCCTATTGCGGAAACGTCGGCTTCATCATGCCCGATCCGGGCTACCTCGCCCACCTGCGCGCCATCACCCGGAAGTATGGGGCACTCCTCATTTTTGACGAAGTGATGACCGGCTTCCGGCTCGCGCGCGGCGGCGTGCAAGAGCTCGAAGGCATCAGCCCCGACCTCACCTGTTTGGGAAAAATCATCGGCGGCGGCCTTCCCGTCGGCGGCTTCGGTGGCCGCGCCGAAGTCATGGACTACCTCGCGCCGCTCGGCCCCGTTTACCAAGCGGGCACGCTCAGCGGAAATCCGCTCGCCGTCGCGGCGGGCATCGCTGCGCTGCGGCTGCTCGAAGAAGAAAACCCTTACGCACAGCTTGCTGCGCTTGGGCGCCAACTGCGCGACGCCGCGCTCGCTGCGGCGCGCGCAAAAGGCATCGCGCTCCAGGTCCCGCAGTGCGGTTCCATGTTCAGCTTCTTCTTCAGTGCGGAGCCGGTGCGCGACTACGCCAGCGCGCTGCGCAGCGACGCAGCGCTCTACGCGCGGCTCTTTCACGCGGCGCTCGACCGCGGCGTCTACCTCGCGCCCAGTGCTTACGAAGCGGGCTTCATCAGCACTGCCCACGCGGGTCCGGCAATCGACCGCGCCTGCGACGTGATCGCCGAAGCCATCCGTTTACTTTAAGACCGCGCTCCCCCGCTCACCGATTCAAACCAAGGGGCACCCGCCCGGGCCGCCCTTCCCTTATAAAATGCGATCCCTGCTCCTCCCCGTTTTCCTCGCTGCGCTTTCTTCCCTGCCGCAGCTCGCTGCACAAACGCCCCCTGCCCCGCCCACAGTCGCGCCGACCGAGCCGCCCCTCCCGCCGCGCCTATCCGCAGTCCAGCCGGCCAACCCCGAGTTTTTGCCGCTCGCAGAGCTCCGCCCCGGAATGCGCGGGGAGGTCTGGACGGTTTTTCGCGGCACCGAGCCCGAGCCTTTTGAGGTCGAGGTGACGGGCGTGATCCACGACGCGCTCGGCCCGGGCAAGTCGCTCATCCTCTGCCTGCTCACCGACGCGCGAGTGCAACACATGGGCGCCGTCGCGGGCATGAGCGGCAGTCCGCTCTATATCGAAGGCCGCCTCGCGGGTGCGCTCTCCTATCAGGTCCAGAAGTTTGAGACCGTGCGCTACGCAGGTTTTACGCCGATAGAAGACCTGCTCGAAGTTGGCGAAAAATCCCGACAACTCGCCGCCGCTCAAACCGAGGAGTCCGCGCGCCGTAATGGCGGCCCCACGCTTGCTACGACCACCGCCGCCCGCAAGTCCGCCCCCGCCACTGCGCCGACTGCCGATGTGCTGCGCCCGCTCTCGCCCGTCTTCGCCGTGGGCGGGCTTTCGCCGCAGGTAGTCGATTGGCTGCGCCCGCAGTTTGCCGAGCTCGGGCTCCGGGTTTCCTCACTCGGCGGGAGGAGCGGGAGGGGCGGACTGGATGCAACGGCAGCGGGCGGCGCGCCAGATAAAGACAGGCTGCGCCCGGGTGATGCCGTCGCCGTCGCGCTCACTACGGGCGATATCTCCCTCGCAGGGACGGGCACCGTCTCCTACGTCGAGGGCGACCGGCTTATCGCCTTTGGCCATCCGATGATGAGCTTGGGCGAAGTCGCGCTACCGATGGCGCGCGCCGAGATCGTCACGATCCTGCCCTCAAGCGAGAACTCGGTAAAAATCGCCAACACGGGCGAGCTCATCGGCACGATCAATCAGGACCGGCTCTCCGCAATCGCCGGATTTTTTGGGAAAACCCCGCCTATGATTCCGGTCGAGGTCGCGATTGAGCCCACCGCGCCAAGCCGCCACGGCGAGGCAAATGCCGTACCCGCTGCGCCGACCGGTAGCGGTGCTCATGGCACCGCCACTGCTGCCGCGCGCACGCTGCATTTTAGCGTCGTGCCGCACCCGCAACTCATGCCGCTGGCAGTCGGCGTTGGCGCAGCACAAGCCACGCTCGGCTCAAACGATGCGGGCCTCAACGAAGGCGCGCGACTCATCGCCGAGTTCAGTTTCCCGGGCGAGGCTCCCGTGCGTTTCGAGACGCTCCTCGCCGGGGCGCAAGGCGCCTTGCAAGGCATCAGCGATCTCGCGCGCGGCATCGGCAGCCTCATGCAAAACCCCTACGAACGCGTCTTCCCCACCGAGGTGAAGCTGCGCCTGCGCCCTCTGGCGGAAAACCCGCTCACGACCATCGAGTCCGTGCAGCTCTCGCGCAGCGAGCTCGCCCCCGGGGAGCCGCTCACGCTCACGATCCAGTGGCGAAACTTCCAGGGCGCGGTCAGCCGCACGCGCATCCCCATCCCGATCTCGCCCGAGTGGCTGGGCAAGTCGCTCGAAGTCATCGTCGCTCGCGGCGATCTGCTCGACCAGGTCACGGGCCGCCAGTTCATAAACAACAACACGCAGCTGCGCAGCTTCTCCGCGTACCTCGACTTCGTCCGTCAGGCGCGCAGCAACACGGGCTTGAGCATCGCCGTCGTCGAGCGCGCGGGCCTCTTCCTCGACCAGGCGCAGGCCACGCGCGAGCTGCCCGCCTCACTCGCCCGCATCGCCCAGCGCAGCGACTCCGCCCGCTACCAGAGCCGCCGTACGGGCACGGTCCTTTGGGAAACGCAAAGCCTCCCCGACCGGCTCGTCACCACCGCCCACCGCCTCAGCTTCCGCGTCGTCGATTAAGCCGCACACACGCTCCTTCCCCGCACTGCACAACGTCGCCCCCTTTCGTGCTCCGCTCTCCTCCTCGCCTGCCCTTTCGCCGAAGGAGCACCGCACCGAGTCCCAAAGCGGCAAAAGCCGCGCCATAAGTACCCGCCTCAGGAATCGGAACCCACCGGTCATTAGTAGCGACTATAAGGTCATAATAAGTCCACTCGCACCACCAGTTCTTGCCCGGCCAATAGTGACGGATACTCATCAACTTTCCATCCACCTCCATAGCGATATTT